>NZ_JAGEQS010000004.1:0-434549 GCF_017572235.1 Salmonella sp. 32010601201800023SM | reverse complement strand
AACTCAGAAGTGAAACGCCGTAGCGCCGATGGTAGTGTGGGGTCTCCCCATGCGAGAGTAGGGAACTGCCAGGCATCAAATAAAACGAAGGGCCCTGTCGGAAGACAGGGCCTTTTGTTTTATCTGTAGTCTGCCGGTGAGCACTCTCCTGAGGAGGACAAATCCGCCGGGAGCGGATTTGAACGTTGCGCAGCAACGGCCCGGAGGGGGGCGGGCAGGACGCCCGCCATAAACTGCCAGGCATCAGACAAGTGAAGAAGCCCGTCCGTCTGGACGGGCTTCTTTGCGTGTGTGGTAACTGTAAAAATGTAGGCCTGATAAGCGCAGCGCCATCAGGCAACCTGCACCGCCGGATGGCGGCTCCGCCTTATCCGGCCTACAGGAATTATCCCGCCTACGAAGCTGGTGCTCTTGTAGAACCGATAAGAGCACAACCCACCCAATCGTTAACGATGAACTATCCTTTACACGTGCTTATATAAGCAGTGAGGATTTTCATTGGCTATCAAACCTTTTAACTACCAGCAAGACTTTTCCAGCATCGACTTCCGCCAGCAGCCTGAATTGTATCAGGTGGGACGAGGCGAGCAGGGGGTGCTACTGGTTGAACCCTACAAAAGCGAAATTCTTCCTTTCTGGCGCTATAAAGATGAAGCATCGGCGATGAAATCCGCAGAACAGATCTACCAGTTGTTCGAAGCTTACCGGCAGCAGGATGATTTCGTTGGTATGGACATGGCGCGTAAATTTATTCAGATGGGATACACCCGCGCCAGGCGATACGCTAACTATAAAGGCGGTAAAAAGTATGCAGAAGACGGCAGCCTGAATACACGGGGTAATGATCCTATTAAGGCCGCGGCGGCAACGGTTTTCAAAGGTTGGTGGGATAAAATCCGTCAGGACGAAGACTATCTGAAACGGAAACGCCAGCATCAGGCACGGTGGGGATAAAAATTAGCAAACAAATAATTAACACTTTATTTACTTTTGGGTCTCGCGTAATCTGAATCTCCAAAATAAAAGGCCGATTAAGCCTGGCAACAAGGAGAACAGTATGGCAGAAATTATTCAGCGTATAGATAAAAACAACGCTGAGGCTCCGGAGATGCGGCGACGCATATGGGCTATCGTGGGGGCCTCTTCCGGAAACTTAGTGGAATGGTTTGATTTCTACGTCTACTCTTTCTGCTCGCTCTATTTTGCACATATCTTCTTTCCTTCTGGTAATACCACTACTCAGCTTTTGCAAACGGCAGGCGTCTTTGCCGCCGGTTTTTTAATGCGACCTATCGGTGGTTGGCTGTTTGGACGCATTGCCGATCGACGCGGGCGCAAAGCCTCAATGTTGATTTCGGTGTGCATGATGTGCATGGGGTCGCTGGTGATTGCCTGCTTACCTGGTTACGATACCATCGGCACCTGGGCACCGGCGCTGCTACTTATTGCAAGGTTATTTCAGGGGCTCTCGGTAGGGGGAGAGTATGGGACCAGCGCGACATATATGAGTGAAGTTGCGCTTGAAGGTCGTAAGGGATTTTTCGCCTCATTTCAGTATGTTACGCTTATCGGTGGCCAACTACTGGCATTGCTGGTCGTTGTGATTTTGCAGCAGGTTCTGGAAGATGCTGAACTTCGTGCCTGGGGATGGCGTATTCCCTTTGCGCTGGGCGCCGTGCTGGCGGTTGTGGCGTTATGGCTACGTCGCCAGCTGGATGAAACCTCGAAGCATGAGACTCGCGCATTAAAAGAAGCCGGTTCGTTGAAAGGTTTGTGGCGTAATCGCAAAGCCTTTTTGATGGTGCTTGGTTTCACCGCGGCAGGCTCGCTGTGCTTTTATACCTTCACCACCTATATGCAGAAATATCTGGTAAATACAGCAGGTATGCATGCCAATGTCGCCAGCGGCATTATGACGGTCGCGCTGTGTGTTTTCATGTTGGTGCAGCCGTTATTCGGCGCGTTATCCGATAAGATTGGCAGGCGCACTTCTATGCTATGTTTTGGCGCGCTTGCGACGCTTTTCACCGTTCCAATTCTCTCCGCGTTGCAGAATGTGACGTCGCCTTATGTCGCATTTGCTTTAGTGATGTGCGCGCTATTGATTGTGAGTTTCTATACCTCGATTAGCGGGATCCTGAAAGCGGAGATGTTTCCGGCGCAGGTTCGCGCCCTGGGCGTCGGTTTATCTTACGCGGTAGCAAATGCGTTATTTGGCGGCTCTGCGGAATATGTCGCGCTGTCGCTAAAATCTGTCGGTATGGAGAGTTCGTTCTTCTGGTATGTTACCGCGATGGCCGTTCTGGCTTTCCTGGTTTCGCTGATGTTGCACCGTAAAGGAAAGGGCTTACGCCTTTAGTATCGCGCCATTTGCCAGATAGCGTAACCGGTTGTCGCGCCAGCGACATCCCAGACAAAATCTTTCCAGCTCCAGCCGCTGCCTTCCGGGCGGCTGTCCCAGAGTTCTTTTGAGGCTCCGAGACTCAAAGAAAACATCAGCCCTATCGCTGCGCTGCGGTCAGGGCTTACTCCCTGGTGGCGCGCATACTCATTACCGGCTGCCGATAGCATCGCTGATGCCATAAAATGCTGGGCTTTATCCTGACCGCTCCAGTGGTCGTTAGCCAGATGGCTGCACCCGGAGAGAAACAACACCGTAAAAGGAATCAACACGCGCACCAGTTCACTCCTAAGAGAAAACCCCGTACAGGACGGGGCTTCGATTACAGGATACGGCTAATTAATCTGTCGATGCGGATCCGGCGCAGACGGCGAATCAATTTACGCACTTTTATCGGATAGTCGGCAATGCTCTGCAGGTCACGATAATGTTTTACGATGGTTGTGTGCGTTCGGATAAGTTCCAGCTCTTTTTCCCGCTGAGGGGCAAGCTCCTGCTTAGGATCGTGGATCAAAATGGCGTTTTCCAGATCCAGACGCCAGGCGCGGGGATTCAGGTTGTTGCCGGTGAGTAGCATCCATTTATCATCTACCCACATCCCTTTCAGATGATAGGTATTGTCGTCATCTTTCCACAGACGCACCACAAGCTGATCGGTATTGACGTAATACTGTAAACGGCTCAGGAAGCGGCGCAGGTTAATCTCATAGAGATAGGGCAGCGCGCCAATGATCTTGAACGGTTCATCTTCCGGAATGTAAAAATCATTCGCGGTTTTATCGCCAACAATGATTTCGACTTTCTTTCCGTCGCGCAGTAGCTGAATAATATTCCGCACCAGTACCGCTGGTAGATTGAAGTAAGGGGTACAAATGGTGAGCTTATGCTCCGCACAGGGCATGAGATGGAAAATGGTTTTGTTCAACAGACTGGACTTTCCAAGCCCGACCAGCGGCGTAACGGAGAGCTGCTCGTCATTAGCGTCACCCTGAAAATGATATGACGCATCACGCAGCTCCTGACGGTATAAGCGGATATCGTTTTTAATCTCCGGGCTTTTCGGCCGCTGGGTATTATCCAGACGATTCACACCACGGCCATTCATCAGATTTTGCGTCACCCAGTCAAACATGATGTCTGCCATTTGCCGATTGCGAATCAGCTGGTAGCGATCGTAGCGATATTTGTCATGCTGATGGAGATAGACATCGTTCAGGCTGGCGCCGCTGTACAGGACGCTATCATCAATGATAAAGCCTTTAAAATGCAGTACGCCAAGCGCTTCTCGCGTATTAATCGGTACGCCGTAAACCGGGACATCAATGCCGGGGTTTTCCTGCGCCAGTCGGCAATACCAGTCTGCATTGGTATTCGAGGCCGCTGCGCCAATGCGCCCGCGTTGCGCGCGATGCCAGTCGACCAGCACCCTCACGTCCAGTTCAGGACGCTGCCGTTTAGCCGCATAGAGCGCGTCGAGTATACCTTTACCCCCATCGTCCTGTTCCAGATACAGGGCAACGATACAAATACGCTGCGTCGCGCTGGCGATTTTCTCCAGCAGTGTCTCCCGAAAAGTAGCAGGAGTATAAAAGAAATCTACATCATCAACTGACTGAGAAATCTTAGGGAGTTGGGCAAGGTGTTGTTGATGTTTATTACGCTTAAATTTTGACAACATCACAGTGCATTTCTTCTCTGTTCATTGAAGGGTCCTCTGTGCTATGCAGACGACATAAGCGAGCAATAATAACATCAGTACCCGTTAAAGTGGTCAACATTTCCAGTACATTACTCACGATTCATCACATTTGGCCAGATTCAGCGTCAATCCCACGATGCCCTCTTCGAGCTGGATATCGACCTGAAATCCCAGTTTTCTGGCCAACGCGACCATGCCGCGATTGTTCGGCATCGTAATACCGTTCAGCCGCTTCAATCCGTGATCGCGAGTATAGGCAATCAATTTCTCCATTAAACGGCGTCCTAAACCCAGCCCTTTGAGATCTGAACGCACCAATACGGCAAATTCGGCATCTACGTTGTCAGGATCGGAGATCGCGCGCGTTACGCCGAGGATCTCTTCAGCGTTGTCCATCCGCCTCACGGCCACAAAGGCCATTTCTCGATCGTAGTCGATCTGCGTCATGTTGGCTAAATCTTCATGGGTGAATTCGTTGATCTCGCTGAAATAACGGTAGTAAAGATCCTCTTTGGTGACCTGTGCGATGAATTGTCGTAGTTGGGGCTCATCTTCCGGCAGGATCGGACGGAACAGGCAGCGATCGCCGTTTTTCATCTCCACCCACTCTTCAAGCTGGTGGGGATAGGGGCGTACCGCAAGTCGACTTTCGTTATCGCCATCAAACGGGGCAATATCCAGCGTCACATCCAGCGCGGTAAACTCACTGGCGGAAGCCAGCAGCGGATGGATATCCAGACGCTGAATTTCCGGGCAGTCGACAATCAGGTTTGAAACCTGGACCAGCAATTGGCTTAAACCGACAATATCCAGCGGACGCAGCGCGCTACGGGCGCGAATTTTCCGCTGTTTAATGCCCTGAATCACCAGATAGCGCGCCAGGTTCATGTTGAGCGGCGGCAGCGCGACGACAGCCTGCTCTTCCGGACGCCACTCTACGCCGCCTTCACCCAACATAATCAAAGGACCAAACACCGGATCGTGCTCGACCACCACACGAAGCTCCTGCGCGCCGGCGCGGTTAGCCATGCTTTGTACCAGCAAACCGTGAATCCGCGCCTGCGGCCAGGCCATCTTTACACGATCGAAAATGGCGTTCGCGGCCTGTTGTACCTCGCTTGCGGTCCGCAGGTAAAGCATGACCCCCTGAACTTCAGATTTATGCGGAATGTCGGGTGAGCGCAGCTTGAGAGCTACCGGATAGCCTATCTGTTCGGCGATATGCACCGCTTCAGCGCTGTCGCTGGCAATCCAGGTTGGGAGCGTGTGCAGCCCATAGGCGTGTAAAATCGGCTGTACTTCATGGGTATCCAGGGAGGTGGCGCCTTCCGCAATCGCCCGCTGTAACAGATTATGCGCCTCAGCGGTATTGGACATCAGGTTACTCGGCAACGCTGGCGTTTCCCGCAGTTGCTTCTGGTTACGCCGGTATTCCACCATATGCATAAACGCGGTAATCGTGCCTTCCGGCGTGCGGTAGGTTGGTAACCCGGCTTCGCTGAATAGCCGTCTTGCTTCCTGAGACGAGAACTCGCCGCACCAGTTTGTCAGCAGCGTAACAAACTTGCCTCTGGGGTGGCGCTTAATCGTCTCGATCAGAGCATGGGCGCTTTCCGTACCCGGCGCGGCAGCGCTGGGAGAATGGATAACCATAAGCGCGTCAAAATCCTGACTGGCGAGCAGGATATCCAGCGTTTTGACGTAATGTTCGCTGCTGGCGTCATCACACAGATCCAGCGGATTGGCAATATTAATGTGCGCGGGAAGCGCCTGCCGTAGTTGCAGGCAGGTCTCTTCGCTCAATGTCGCCAGCTTGCCGTTACGCGACCACAACTCATCTAACGCCAGCGCGGCAGGCGCGGCGCCATTGCTGATGATCATCAGTCTATCGCCGCGTAGCGGACGCATATGGCTCAGTGTTTCGACGGCGGAAAAAAGCTCGTGCGTATCCTGGACTCGCAGCAGGCCTGCGCGCTGGATGGCCGCATCCCACGCAGGGTCCATTCCCGCGCTGGTATTAAGTAAACGCTGGGCTGCCGGGCTTCGGCCGCTTTTAATCACCAGAATCGGTTTGTTACGTGAAGCGCTACGGGCGGCGGAAACAAAACGGCGGGCGTCGCTTAACTGTTCCAGATAGAGCAAAATCGCGCTGGTCTTGCTGTCGCGCGCCAGATAGTCCAGTAGTTCATCGACATCAATATCCAGGCTATCGCCCAGCGCGATAAAGTAGGAAAAGCCCATTTCACGCTGTTGCGCCCAGTCAAGAATAGTATTGGAAACGGCGGCAGACTGGGAAATAAAAGCGAGCTTGCCCTGTTTAATCGGGACGGGAGAAAAGCTGGCATTCAGCCCTTGCCACGGCGCGAGGAGCCCAAGACTGTTTGGACCCAGCAGACGCATTTTATAATGCCGGGCACAGGCAAGAAGTTCTTCATGTTGCGACGTGGGAGCAGAAAGGATAATGCACGTTTTACAACCTTTCGCGCCAAGCGCGTCCAGTAACGCCAGGTTACGGCTGGCGTTAGTGCATAAAATAGCCAGATCGGGGGTGAAAGGAAGACTGGCGATATCCGGCCAGGCCATGACGCCTAAAACGGCTTTCCAGGCGGGCGTCACGGGAAGGACGGGGCCATTGAATCCGCCCGCCAACAAGTTACGCATCATCAGGTAACCCGCGCGGTGGGGCTTCATTGATGCGCCAATCACCGCGATCGATTTTGGCCGCAGTAGCGCTTCCAGTCCTTGCTGGCTCATACCGGTTTCCCTTACACAGAAGTGACCGGATAATTTTAAACGCTTTCGCTATTTTATGCTGTGACGTTTCCCGGATGTTGCGTTTTTCCTGCCAGATAGCGCGTTTTAAAACGGGTAAAATGTTCACCTAAACTGGTTGCCGCCTCGGTATCTCCCGCCAGATCTAACAACGCTATGGCGACTTCGGCGGTACAATATTGCCCTTCGGCATGGATTTCACGCAGACGATAAGCTGAAAGACGCGATAAATCGACGGAAATGACCGGCAGATGATCCAGATAAGGGCTTTTACGAAACATTTTACGTGCTTCGGGCCAGGTGCCGTCCAGCATGATAAACAGCGGCGGTTTCCCGGCGGGCGGGGTGGAAATGACCTCGCGCGCTTCGCCGGCGTAGGACGCAGGAAAGACCACTATCGGCTGATAATCCGGATGCTGTACCAGCTCCAGCAACGCCTGCGGCGGCTCGGTACGCGACCACTGAAACGCCGCGGTATCCGGTAAAATATCGGCTATCAGCCGGCCGGTATTGCTGGGTTTCATCGGTTCAGTGTCAAACATGACCAGACAAAAACGGCTTTTCGCCTGAGAAGGCGTTAACGTATCACACAGGCAAGATTTTAGCGGCAGCAGGCAGCGTTGACAGCGGCGAACCCGATTGCCTCTGGCAAGAAAAGGGCGAGTAGCGCGCGCAAGCCGTTCGGCGCGTAACTGAAGGACAGCGTTATTGGTCATAGAAAGCGTTTGCGGAGAAAAACGCTATTGTGGCAGAGGTGAAAACGGGGCACAAGATGCGCCCCGTGGCGTTTACAGCGCTTCGTTCAGCCAGCTGTCGAAAGGCGCTTTAGGCACTGCGCCATTAAGCATATCGACCACCTGTCCATGTTTAAAAATCATAATCGTCGGGATGCTGCGAATACCGAAACGGGCGCTGAGTTCCCGTTCCGCCTCGGTATTCACTTTGACGAAACGGACTTTACCGCTGCGCTCTTCTGCGACATCCTCGAAGATTGGCGCAAAGTTACGGCAAGGGCCGCACCAGGGGGCCCAAAAGTCGATCACCACTGGAAGATCGTCCTTCAACAGTTTGTCCAGCGTTTCGCCGGTCGCATTAATGACTTCTCCGTCAAACAACTCATGACCGCAGCGTCCACATTTTGCCGCGTCCTGAAGCCGATCGTCGGGGATGCGGTTAATGGCCTGACAATGGGTACAAACGGTGTTCATAGCTAACCTCTGAATACGTCGGAAGACGTCCCGCTACGCGCGGGATGTTTCTATAATGTTACATATTATCGAGGAGTCTGTGCTAAACAACAATGTGTTTTATTCAATGAGTACAATAGTCGCAAGCTTTTAAACGAAATCATGGCTAACCGGATGCACATCGGGTAATCTTCGCGCTTCGCGCAGCGCTGGTGGAGAAAAGCATGAACGATGAATTAAAAAACAAAAGCGGCAAAGTCAAAGTGATGTATGTCCGTAGTGATGATGACTCTGATAAACGCACCCATAACCCGCGTACCGGGAAAGGGGGAGGCCGCCCAGCAAAGTCTCGCACTGACGGTGGACGTCGCCCCGCCCGTGATGAGCGAAATAATCAGAGCCGTGACCGTAAACATGAAACTTCGCCGTGGCGCACCGTGTCCCGCGCGCCAGGCGATGAAACGCCTGAGAAAGTCGATCATGGTGGTATTAGCGGTAAAAGTTTTATCGACCCTGAAGTTTTGCGTCGCCAGCGTGCGGAAGAGACGCGCGTCTACGGCGAAAATGCCTGCCAGGCGCTATTCCAGAGCCGTCCTGACGCCATCGTGCGCGCATGGTTTATCCAAAGCGTAACGCCGCGTTTTAAAGAGGCGCTGCGCTGGATGGCGGCGAATCGTAAAGCCTACCATGTGGTGGATGAAGCCGAACTGGCAAAAGCTTCCGGGACTGAGCACCACGGTGGCGTGTGTTTCCTGATTAAAAAGCGTAACGGTACGACCGTTAAGCAATGGGTAAAGCAGGCGGCGGATCAAGACTGCGTGCTGGCGTTGGAAGATGTCGCTAACCCGCATAATCTGGGCGGCATGATGCGTAGCTGCGCGCACTTCGGCGTGAAGGGCGTGGTGGTACAGGATGCGGCGTTGCTGGAGTCCGGCGCGGCGATTCGTACTGCGGAAGGCGGGGCGGAGCATGTCCAGCCGATTACTGGTGAAAGCATTGTTGACGTACTGGATGATTTTCGTCAGGCGGGGTACACCGTGGTGACGACGTCCAGCGATCGCGGTCAGGCGCTCTTTAGTACGACCCTGCCGGAAAAGATGGTGCTGGTCTTAGGCCGTGAATATGACTACCTGCCGGAAGCGGCGCGCGAACCCGACGATCTGTGCGTGAAAATTAACGGCACCGGGAACGTGGAAAGCCTGAATGTGTCGGTTGCGACAGGCGTGCTGCTCGCCGAGTGGTGGCGACAGAATAAAGCGTAAGGGCTGCAGCCCGGTGACGCAACGCGCGCCGGGCCGATTATGTACTTCCTACCGCCCGGTCAGACAAGGCGCTTTCGCGCTGTTATCCGGGCGATAAAACGGCGAGCCGCCAACGTTATTCACTCTCAGCCGGTAATACTGGCGTCCAGTCGATAGTTTTCTCGCCGTGTTGTTCCAGCCATTGGTTCGTTAGCGCAAAATGGTTACAGCCAAAAAATCCGCGGTGCGCAGAGAGTGGCGAGGGATGCGGAGCTTTCAGAATATGGTGGCGCTGTGGATCAATAATCGCGCCTTTCTTCTGGGCGTGCGAGCCCCACAGCAGGAAGACGACCCCTTCGCGGTGTTGGTTAATCAGGCTTATCACTTTATCCGTAAAGGTTTCCCACCCCAGGCTGGCATGAGAGTGCGCCTGGCCTGCCCGTACCGTGAGCACCGTATTCAGTAACAGTACGCCCTGGCGTGCCCAGCTTTCCAGATAACCGTGCGCGGGGCGAACAAAGCCGGGAATGGAGGCTTCCAGCTCTTTGTACATATTCACTAATGACGGCGGGGGAGCGATCCCAGGACGCACGGAAAACGCCAGACCATGTGCCTGGCCGGGGCCATGGTAAGGATCTTGTCCCAGGATCACCACCTTAACGTCGCCCAGTTCCGTGAAGCGAAAGGCGTTAAACACATCTTTTTGCGGCGGGTAGACCGTGATACCCGACTGACGCTCGCCAGCAACAGTGTGAAGCGTATTGATAAAGTAAGGTTGCTGTTTCTCATCAGCCAGCACATCGTGCCAGGTTAACTCAGTCGCCATCTCGCTCTCCTGCGAATTTCCAGTTCCCTTAGCTTAACTGCTTCTTTCTGCAGTGCAAAATCCTGCGTGCTACAAAAACGGTTACCTACAAAAGATAGTTGAAAATTTATGTAAAAAGTTTATAGGTCTGAATGGTGTAAGTTGATGTAAAACAATAAATTCCCTTCATCACCCTTTTTATGGTGTGGTTTTTATTGATTTAAATCAAAGAATGAAGGGTGATCGAAGGGTATATATACACTCAAGCAACAATGGTTTTACCAATTGGCCGGGATTAGGCCGACCGAAATCAAATAATTTTGCCTGGGGAGGCATCACATGATTACAGGTATCCAGATTACTAAAGCCGCTAACGACGACCTGCTGAATTCCTTCTGGCTGCTGGACAGCGAAAAAGGCGAAGCGCGCTGCATCGTTGCAAAATCCGGCTTTGCTGAAGATGAAGTTGTGGCTGTCAGCAAACTGGGCGAGATTGAATACCGTGAAATTCCGATGGAAGTTAAACCGGAAGTACGCGTTGAAGGCGGTCAGCATCTGAACGTTAACGTTCTGCGTCGTGAAACTCTGGAAGATGCGGTTAAGCATCCGGAAAAATACCCGCAACTGACTATTCGTGTTTCTGGTTATGCGGTGCGTTTTAACTCCCTGACGCCGGAACAGCAGCGCGACGTTATCGCTCGTACCTTTACCGAAAGCCTGTAAGGCTTATCCGGTAATAACAAGCGGAAGAGGCCGGGCCTTTTCCGCTTTTGTTTTATTTGGGTCAGTAAAAAATCCGCACCGCGCAGTACACCAGCAGTAACGCCAGAATGATATTTAACTGGCGACCATAATGGCGAAACGCCCGCTGAAACAGATGTCCCGCCAGCGCCCAACACACATTACCGAACGTGCCGATCAATGCCAGCAATATACTGACGCCGATGACCCAATTCAGCGCCTGCGTTTGCGGTAAAACAAATGTAGACAGAGCGGTAATGCCGTACAGAATAATTTTGACGTTCACAAACTGCAGACCAAAGCTTACCCAAAAGCCAACCGGTTTTGGTCTGGCGTTCTCATCCGCCGCTGGACTGGTAGCAATTTTCCACGCCAGCCACAGGATATACGCAGCCCCCACCCAACTGAGCAAATGAATGATTGCCGGATCGATAACCGCAAGGGAAAACGCGATCCCGGCGCACAGCAGCATGACGACCAAAAATCCCAGACTCATACCTGCCAGTACACGAATACTCTGCCGAAAACCATGTGCAGTTGCTGCGCTAAGCGCGAGAATATTGTTAGGGCCGGGGGTAAGGGCGGTGATTAATGTATAAGTCCAGAAAGCGCTTAAAAGCATCGGTGTCACTTGTCATCTCCTCTGTTTTAGCAGACAGTACCCGATATGAAATATTTAAAAAAATGAATGTTTTTTAATTCTGAATTCGAGATTTTCGATAGGTTGGTGGTTATGGATCTGCGTCGGTTTATTACGCTGAAAACGGTAGTGGAAGAGGGCTCGTTTCTGCGGGCTTCGCAAAAGCTGTGCTGCACTCAGTCGACGGTAACTTTTCATATTCAACAGCTTGAACGTGAGTTTTCCCTGCAACTGTTCGAGAAAATAGGGCGTCGAATGTGCCTGACCAATGAGGGGAAAAAGCTGATGCCGCATATCCATGAACTGACGCGTGTGATGGAGTCGATTCGTGAAGCCGCAAGACAGGATGCGGAACCCGGCGGAGAGCTGCGCGTGGCGACAGGTGAAACCTTACTGGCGTACAAAATGCCGCAGGTTTTACAACGTTTTAAGCTGCGAGCGCCGAATGTCAGATTGTCGCTACAGTCGCTGAATTGCTATGTGATACGTGATGCGTTGCTGAATGACGAAGTCGATCTGGGCGTTTTTTATCGCGTAGGTAATGATGACGCGCTCACGATGCAGCAACTGGGGGAGCAGTCGCTGGCGCTGGTGGCCTCTCCACTGCTACAGGATGCTGATTTTACGCAGCCAGATCAGCATATCCCCTGTAGTTTCATCATCAATGAACCGCAATGTGTCTTCCGCCAGCTGTTTGAAAGTACGCTACGGCAGAGGCGGATTACGCTGGAAAACACCATTGAACTGTGGAGTATTGAAAGTATTAAACAGTGTGTGGCTGCTAACCTGGGCATCAGCTTTTTACCACGTTTTGCCGTTGAACGAGAACTTAGTACCGGTCAGTTGAAAGAGCTGCCGTTTGGCGCGCCGTCGCTATCGATCATGGCGCTGTGCGCCCATCATGCCGGGAAAGCGGTCAGCCCGGCAATGCAGATATTTATGCAGTGTATGGAGGCGTGTTTTACCGTGGAAGATAAAAAAATGCCGGGTTAACGAACCCGGCATTATCATCACTCTTCGCTGGATTGCTCCTGCATTTTCGTACCGCTTGGCTTGCGGCGCTTACCGATATTTTTTGTATCGCGGTGACGTTTCTTCACGCGCGGCTTCTCTTTTTCTTTCTCTTTTTTCTTCTCGGCGCGTTTCGCCAGCACTTTTTTCGACGGTTTGCCGGTCAACTTTTCGCTAGGCGCACGCGTGGTCGGGCGAAGCTCATCAATGACGCGCGCTTTTAGCGGCTCTTCGATGTAGCGACCGATTTTCAGCAGCAACAGATGGTCGTGGGCTTCTACCAGCGAGATTGCAGTGCCTTTGCGGCCAGCACGGCCTGTACGACCAATGCGATGCAGATAGGTATCGCCACTGCGCGGCATGTCGAAGTTAATGACGTGGCTGACGTCAGGAATATCAATCCCGCGTGCCGCGACGTCGGTCGCGACCAGCACGTTAACGCGACCGTCGGTGAGACGCTTAATACCTTCGTTACGTTTGATCTGCGCCATCTCACCTTCAAGATAGCAATTGTTGATCCCTGCCAGACGCAGCGTTTCAGCCAATTCATGGACGCGTTCACGTTTACGTACAAACACGATAGAACGGGTTGCATCGTCTTGTTTTAGCAGGTGCTTCAACAGCGCAACTTTATGTTCGAAATTGTCGGCACGGTAGTACCACTGGTGAATTTTCTTACGCTCGCGGGTTGACGGATTGGCAGAAACCTCAACCGGGTCTTCCAGCAGGCGCTCGGCAAAATCTTTAATCGCATCGCCTTCCAGCGTGGCGGAGAACAGCATCGTTTGTTTACGCCAGCGGGTCTCACCAGCGATATGTTCAATGTCCTGAGCGAAGCCCATGTCGAGCATCCGGTCAGCTTCGTCAAGGATCAGTGTTTCAACCGCCCGGCAGTCAAAGTTCTCTTCTTTTATATATTGCAGCAGACGGCCCGTCGTGGCGACCACGATATCCTGGTTTTCGCTAAACACTTCAGCATGGTTCATATAGGCCACGCCGCCGGTAATCGTGGCGATATCCAGATGAGTATGCTTAGCCAGTTCACGAGCGTGATCGGCAACCTGCATTGCCAGTTCGCGGGTTGGCGTCAGGATCAGAATGCGCGGCGGCCCCGATTTTTTACGCGGAAAGTCGAGCAGGTGCTGCAACGCCGGCAGCAGATATGCCGCCGTTTTACCGGTGCCTGTCGGCGCAGAACCGAGTACATCACGGCCATCGAGCGCAGGCGGAATGGCGGCAGCCTGAATGGCGGTCGGGCGAGTGAAACCTTTATCCTGGAGGGCATCCAGCAGGCTTTCGTCGAGTTCAAGTTCGGAAAAAGTCGTTACAGTCATGTTCTACCTCTGTGTGGGGCGCTGATTATAGACGTTACGGCCGCAATCTTCATCTGTTTGTATGGATATCCCTTCTCAGGTATTGTTTTCACCCGGCGCTGTCGCCGTTTTTTTGCAAGGTTGTTTTTACATGTCTCAGTCTGGCTCCGTTCTTCGTCGTAACGGATTTACGTTTAAACAGTTTTTTGTCGCACACGATCGGTGTGCGATGAAAGTGGGAACTGACGGTATTTTACTCGGGGCGTGGGCGCCGGTCGCGGATGTAAAGCGAATTCTGGATATCGGTACTGGAAGCGGTCTGCTGGCGTTAATGCTGGCGCAGCGGACGGATGACAATGTGCCTATTGACGCCGTGGAACTGGATGCCGGGGCTGCCATGCAAGCGCAGGAAAACGTGGCTCACTCTCCCTGGCCGCATCGAATAACGGTGCATACTGACGATATTCAGCGTTGGGCGCCTCGCCAGACGGTACGCTTTGATCTTATTATCAGCAACCCGCCTTATTACGAACCCGGTGTGGAATGCGCCACGCCGCAGCGGGAGCAGGCGCGTTACACCGCTACGCTGGATCACCAGACGTTATTGGCTATTGCGGCGGATTGTATTACCGAAGATGGCTTTTTTTGCGTAGTCTTGCCGGAACAAATAGGTAACGCTTTTACGCAGCAAGCGCTCAACATGGGATGGCATTTGCGGCTACGTACTGACGTTGCGGAAAACGAAGCGCGCTTGCCGCACCGGGTTTTGCTCGCATTCTCCCCGCAAGCCGGGGAGTGCTTTAGCGACAGATTAGTAATTCGCGGGTCAGACCAGCATTATTCTGAAAGTTATACGGCGCTGACCCAGGCATTTTATCTATTTATGTGAGGCGTTAACGGCGAAAGGATCGATGGGCCTGATTCAGCCAGTTGTTGCGGATAATCCAGCGTAAAGTGCAGCCCCCGACTCTCTTTACGCATCATCGCACAACGCACAATCAGTTCGGCCACTTGCACCAGATTGCGCAGCTCCAGTAAATTATTCGAGACGCGAAAGTTGGCGTAATATTCGTCAATCTCTTGTTGCAACATGGTAATACGCCGTAGGGCGCGCTCCAGCCGTTTCGTCGTGCGCACAATGCCCACATAGTCCCACATCAGCAGGCGCAGTTCATGCCAGTTATGCTGAATCACCACCCGCTCATCGGCGTTTTCCACGCGGCTTTCATCCCAGGCGGGAAGGGCGTCAACGCTGTGGACAGAAGGCATTCGCCTGTCGATATCCATTGCTGCGGACCAGCCGTACACTAAGCATTCCAGCAACGAGTTGGACGCCATACGGTTAGCGCCGTGCAGGCCGGTGTAACTGACTTCGCCAATGGCATATAAGCCGTCTACATCGGTACGACCATAATCATCGACGACCACGCCGCCGCAGGTATAGTGTGCGGCAGGAACAACGGGAATCGGTTCTTTGGTTAAATCCATCCCCAAATCAAGCAGTTTCGCATAGATCATCGGGAAGTGCTGGCGGACAAAATCGTCAGGCTTGTGGCTGATATCGAGAAACATACAGTCTGCGCCGAGTTGTTTCATCTCATGGTCAATAGCGCGGGCGACAATATCGCGCGGCGCCAGTTCCCCGCGTTCGTCAACGTCCGGCATAAACCGTGAACCGTCCGGACGTTTAAGGTATGCGCCTTCGCCACGCAGCGCTTCGGTAAGGAGAAAATTACGCGCCTGCGGGTGATAAAGGGCGGTGGGATGAAACTGGTTAAATTCCAGATTAGCGACCCGACAGCCTGCGCGCCAGGCCATCGCGATACCGTCACCGGAGGAAATATCCGGGTTAGTGGTATATTGATAAACCTTTGAGGCGCCGCCGGTCGCCAGCACCACCGACTTCGCATGACAGGTTTCAACCCACTCTTTATTGCGATTCCAGATCCAGGCGCCGACGACCCGGCGAGGCCCCGGCAGACCCATTTTATCGGAGATAATTAAATCAACGGCGTTGCTGCGTTCCAGCACCTGAATATTAGGATGATTTTGCGCCCGACTGACCAACGTGGTTTCGACTTCCTTTCCGGTAGCGTCGGCGGCATGAAGGATACGGCGATGACTATGGCCGCCTTCACGCGTGAGATGATAGCTCTCCTTGCCGTTTGGCTGGACATGCGTATCAAACAGGACGCCCTGATCGATAAGCCACTGCACGCAGGTACGGGCGTTGCTGGCGACAAACTCCACCGCGTGGCGATCGCAAATTCCGGCGCCGGCAATCAGCGTATCTTCGACATGCGACGCAATACTGTCGGTTTCATCAAACACGGCGGCAATACCGCCCTGCGCATAAAACGTGGAGCCCTCGCTCACCGGCCCTTTACTCAGGACGATAACCTTATGCTTTTCAGCCAGACGCAGCGCCAGCGAGAGTCCGGCCGCGCCGCTGCCGATAATTAACACATCACAGGACAGTTCAGGAGTTGTCATCATGGTTCTTGTTTAATTTACTAAACATGGTTGCGGCAGATTAGCACTATATGGCGCTAAAAAGCACGTTATGATTTCGCTGGTGTTGTGCTTATTAAACATAAAATAAAAATACGGCGAGAGATAAACGGCAAAAAATATTTTATAGGGCAGGGTGTTAGCGTCGGATTTTGTAGTGAAATAAAGATGCTGTTAGGTTACTCTGCAAACGACGAAATGGGCATTTCTGTACAGATAGTGCGTTGTTCAGCATCTGTAGACTTATAATGGAAGATAAGACCTGTCTACAACATGACAAACAAAAACAAATGCGTAACGGAACTTTACGAAACATAGACACTCTAACCTGTTGCTTGCTCATAGTGCGGCTTATGGAGTGGCGTTTCGAAAGCGCGTGGAAATTTGGTTTGGGGAGACATTACCTCGGATGAGCGAGCAGTTAACGGACCAGGTCCTGGTTGAACGGGTCCAGAAGGGAGATCAGAAAGCCTTTAACTTACTGGTAGTGCGCTACCAGCATAAAGTGGCGAGTCTGGTTTCCCGCTATGTGCCATCGGGCGACGTTCCCGATGTCGTACAGGAATCATTTATTAAGGCCTATCGCGCGCTGGATTCTTTCCGGGGGGATAGTGCTTTTTATACCTGGTTGTATCGTATTGCGGTCAATACCGCGAAGAACTACCTGGTTGCGCAGGGGCGTCGTCCGCCTTCCAGTGATGTAGACGCGATTGAAGCAGAAAACTTTGAAAGCGGCGGCGCGCTGAAAGAAATTTCGAACCCTGAGAACTTAATGTTGTCAGAAGAACTGAGACAGATAGTTTTCCGAACTATTGAGTCCCTCCCGGAAGATTTACGTATGGCAATCACCTTACGGGAGCTGGATGGCCTGAGCTATGAAGAGATAGCGGCTATCATGGATTGTCCGGTGGGGACGGTGCGTTCACGTATCTTCCGGGCGCGGGAAGCTATTGATAATAAAGTTCAACCGCTTATCAGGCGTTGACGATAGCGGGATACTGGAAAAGGTATTAGGCATGCAGAAAGAAAAACTTTCCGCTTTGATGGATGGCGAAACGTTGGATAGTGAGCTGCTCAAAGCGCTTACGCACGACCCGGAAATGCAGAAAACCTGGGAGAGTTATCACCTGATCCGCGATTCAATGCGGGGGGATACGCCTGACGTTCTCCATTTCGATATATCCGCTCGCGTGATGGCCGCTATTGAAAACGAGCCAGTACGTCAGGTGTCGCCATTAATCCCTGAGGCCCAACCCGCTCCGCAGCAATGGCAGAAAATGCCGTTCTGGAAAAAAGTGCGTCCGTGGGCGGCGCAGCTTACCCAAATGGGCGTGGCGGCGTGCGTTTCACTTGCAGTTATCGTCGGTGTCCAGCACTATAATGGGCAATCTGAAACATCCCAACAACCTGAAACGCCGGTTTTCAATACCCTGCCTATGATGGGGAAAGCCAGCCCGGTAAGTCTGGGAGTGCCTTCTGAAGCAGCGCCTGTCGGCAGTCAGCAACAGCAGGTACAGGAGCAGCGTCGTCGCATTAATGCCATGTTGCAGGACTATGAACTGCAGCGCCGACTGCACTCCGAACAGCTTCAGTTTGAGCAGGCGCAAACCCAGCAAGCCGCGGTACAGGTGCCAGGAATCCAAACTTTAGGAACGCAATCGCAGTAATGAAGCAACTTTGGTTTGCCATGTCCCTTGTGGCGGCTAGCCTGTTCTTCTCAGCAAACGCCTCGGCCGACCCTGCGTCCGGGGCGTTATTGCAGCAGATGAACATCGCCAGTCAGTCACTGAATTACGAGCTGTCATTCGTCAGCATCACGAAACAAGGCGTTGAATCTCTGCGTTATCGACACGCACGCCTGGATGGTCGCCCGCTTGCGCAATTGCTACAGTTGGACGGTCCCCGCCGGGAGGTCGTACAGCGTGGTAATGAAATCAGTTATTTTGAACCGGGCCTTGAGCCGTTCACCCTGAACGGTGATTATATTGTCGATTCTCTGCCTTCCCTGATTTACACCGACTTTAAGCGCCTGGCGCCTTACTACGACTTTATTTCTGTCGGACGCACCCGTATCGCAGACAGATTGTGCGAAGTTATCCGCGTTGTGGCGCGCGATGGTACGCGTTACAGCTATATCGTCTGGATGGACATGGACACCAAACTGCCGATGCGCGTTGATCTGCTGGATCGCGATGGCGAGACGCTGGAGCAGTTCCGCGTTATTGCGTTCACGGTGAGCCAGGATATCGGCAGCAACATGCAGGCGCTGGCGAAGGCGAATCTGCCGCCGCTGCTTTCTGTTCCCGGTGGCGAAAAAACGAAATTTAACTGGAGTCCATCCTGGGTGCCGCAAGGCTTTAGCGAAGTTTCCAGCAGCCGTCGTCCGTTGCCGACGATGGATAACCTGCCTATCGAATCGCGGCTTTATTCTGACGGTCTGTTTAGCTTTTCCGTCAATGTGAACCGGGCGACGCAAAACAGCAGCGATCAGATGCTGCGCACCGGGCGCCGAACGGTTTATAGCAGCGTTCGCGACAACGCGGAAATCACCATTGTCGGCGAGCTTCCGCCGCAAACGGCGAAGCGCATTGCCGACAGTATCAAATTCAGGGCAGTACAATGATTAAAGAGTGGGCAACCGTTGTCTCCTGGCAGAATGGTCAGGCGGTGGTGAGCTGCGACGTTAAAGCGTCATGCAGCAGCTGCGCCTCCCGTGCGGGATGCGGCAGTCGCGTGCTGAATAAATTAGGGCCGCAAACCACGCATACCATTGTTGTGCCAAGCGCGGAGCCGCTGGCGCCGGGGCAGAAAGTCGAGTTGGGCATCGCCGAAAAAAGCCTTTTAGGTTCGGCGTTGCTGGTCTATATGTCGCCTTTAGCGGGGCTATTTCTTTGTGCGGCGCTTTTTCAGATGCTGTTTGGATCTGACCTTGCCGCATTAAGCGGGGCCGTGCTGGGCGGCGTGGGCGGTTTTCTGGTTGCCCGCGGTTATTCCCGAAAACTGGCGGAGCGCGACGCCTGGCAGCCGGTGATTTTAAACGTTGCCCTCCCGCCTGACCTTGTTCGCGTCGAAACTACCTCAATCGAAACGCGCCAGTAAACGTTTTGCCCAACGGTACACCTGCCGCGTTGGGTTGTTGTCCCGATAAGCATGCGCTTTTCCTGCGTTGCGGTGTTTTACAGGAAAAAAGCGAGGCGTTTTCCAGTTCCCGCTCTCCTTACACTATGAACATTTCCTCGCCTTAGCGTTGTAGTGTAGAATGCGGCGTTTCAGTTAAAACAGACGTTAAGCTCAGAACAGCGACCTCTAAAGTCTGGTCAACCAGGCGTAAGGCATAATAATTTATCTCTATGAAGAACATACGTAACTTTTCGATCATTGCTCACATTGACCACGGTAAATCGACGCTGTCTGACCGTATTATCCAAATCTGCGGTGGCCTGTCTGACCGTGAAATGGAAGCTCAGGTACTTGATTCGATGGATCTTGAGCGTGAGCGCGGTATTACTATTAAAGCCCAGAGTGTGACGCTGGATTTTAAAGCGTCTGATGGTGAAACTTATCAACTGAACTTTATCGACACGCCGGGACACGTTGACTTTTCCTATGAAGTTTCCCGTTCGTTAGCCGCCTGCGAGGGCGCGCTGCTGGTGGTGGATGCCGGCCAGGGCGTAGAAGCGCAAACGTTGGCGAACTGCTACACCGCGATGGAAATGGATCTTGAAGTGGTGCCGGTGCTTAACAAGATTGACCTGCCGGCCGCCGATCCGGAGCGTGTGGCGGAAGAAATTGAAGACATTGTCGGCATCGATGCGACGGATGCGGTACGCTGCTCCGCCAAAACGGGTGTCGGCGTGACGGATGTTCTGGAACGCCTGGTGCGCGATATCCCGCCGCCGCAAGGCGATCCGGACGGCCCGCTGCAGGCGCTGATTATTGACTCCTGGTTCGATAACTACCTGGGCGTGGTATCGCTGGTGCGTATTAAAAACGGCACCATGCGTAAAGGCGACAAAATTAAAGTGATGAGCACCGGGCAGACCTACAACGCTGACCGCCTGGGGATTTTCACGCCGAAACAGGTTGATCGTACCGAGCTGAAGTGCGGCGAAGTAGGCTGGCTGGTCTGCGCCATTAAAGATATCCTCGGCGCGCCGGTTGGCGATACCTTAACCTCAGCGCGTAACCCAGCGGAAAAAGCGTTGCCAGGCTTTAAGAAGGTGAAACCGCAGGTCTATGCAGGTCTGTTTCCGGTCAGCTCCGACGATTATGAAAGTTTCCGCGACGCGCTCGGCAAGCTGAGCCTGAACGATGCCTCACTGTTTTATGAACCGGAAAGCTCCTCGGCGCTGGGCTTTGGCTTCCGCTGCGGCTTCCTCGGCCTGTTGCACATGGAGATCATTCAGGAGCGTCTGGAACGCGAATACGATCTGGATCTGATCACCACTGCGCCGACCGTGGTTTATGAAGTAGAAACAACGGCGAAAGAGACTATCTATGTTGATAGCCCCTCCAAGCTGCCGCCGTTGAATAACATTTATGAACTGCGCGAGCCTATCGCCGAGTGTCATATGCTGTTACCACAAGCCTATTTAGGTAACGTTATTACGCTGTGTATTGAGAAACGCGGCGTACAAACTAACATGGTGTATCACGGTAACCAGGTCGCGTTGACCTATGAAATCCCGATGGCGGAAGTGGTGCTCGACTTCTTTGACCGTCTGAAATCAACGTCGCGCGGCTATGCGTCTCTGGATTATAACTTCAAGCGCTTCCAGGCTTCCGATATGGTGCGTGTTGATGTGTTAATCAACAACGAGCGTGTCGATGCGCTGGCGCTGATCACGCACCGTGATAACTCGCAAAGCCGTGGTCGCGAGCTGGTGGAGAAGATGAAAGATTTGATCCCACGCCAGCAGTTTGATATCGCGATTCAGGCGGCGATTGGTACGCATATTATTGCCCGTTCGACGGTAAAACAGTTACGTAAAAACGTGCTGGCGAAGTGCTACGGCGGCGATATCAGTCGTAAGAAAAAACTGCTGCAGAAACAGAAAGAAGGTAAGAAACGCATGAAGCAGATCGGTAACGTCGAGCTGCCTCAGGAAGCGTTCCTCGCCATTCTGCATGTCGGTAAAGACAATAAATAATCCCTAAGGAGTTGGCATGGCGAACATGTTTGCCCTGATTCTGGTGATAGCCACACTGGTGACGGGCATTTTATGGTGCGTTGATAAGTTTGTTTTCGCGCCAAAACGTCGGGCGCGCCAGGCTGCCGCGCAAACGGCGTCGGGAGATGCGCTGGATAACGCTACGCTCAATAAAGTGGCGCCTAAGCCGGGCTGGCTGGAGACCGGGGCGTCGGTTTTCCCGGTTCTGGCGATCGTTCTGATCGTTCGTTCATTTCTTTATGAACCCTTTCAGATCCCGTCAGGCTCAATGATGCCGACACTGCTTATCGGCGATTTTATTCTGGTGGAAAAATTTGCCTACGGCATTAAAGATCCGATCTACCAGAAAACCCTGATTGAGACCGGTCATCCAAAGCGCGGGGATATTGTGGTATTTAAATATCCGGAAGATCCTAAGTTAGATTACATCAAACGCGCCGTCGGTTTGCCGGGCGATAAAATCACTTATGATCCGGTTGCGAAAGAGGTGACGATTCAGCCTGGCTGTAGCTCCGGTCAGGCGTGCGAAAATGCGCTGCCGGTTACCTACTCTAACGTTGAGCCGAGCGATTTTGTACAGACCTTTGCCCGCCGTAACGGCGGAGAAGCGACCAGCGGTTTCTTTGAGGTTCCGCTAAACGAGACAAAAGAAAACGGCATTCGCCTGACCGAACGTAAAGAGACGTTAGGCGATGTAACCCACCGCATCCTGATGGTGCCGATAGCCCAGGATCAGTTGGGCATGTATTACCAACAGCCAGGACAACCGCTGGCGACCTGGGTTGTACCACCGGGACAATATTTCATGATGGGCGACAACCGCGATAACAGCGCGGATAGCCGTTACTGGGGATTTGTTCCGGAAGCGAATCTGGTCGGTAAAGCGGTCGCTATCTGGATGAGCTTTGACAAGCAGGAAGGGGAGTGGCCGACAGGCGTACGCCTGAGTCGTATCGGCGGTATTCACTAACTGTGACGAAATGATCGTTCACGCTGCCGTCTTTTTAGCGGCAGCGTGAATTATTTCCTGGATAAATTCCCTCAGACTAACGACATCCCCTGTCGTTGTGTATAGAATATTCCCCCGAAGTTTTAGGTTGGCGCCGTTTGGTCGCCACGGCACACGAAACAGCGTTGGTTATAGACAACCTTCTTTCCGCTGCAGCGATGCGGCAGGACAGATGACGTGTATCAGGTCTGTTTCGTGTGCTGGATTGTTGACGCATTCATTTATTGGTATCGCATGAACCCCATCGTAATTAATCGGCTTCAACGGAAGCTGGGCTACACTTTTAATCATCAGGAGCTGTTGCAGCAGGCATTAACTCACCGCAGCGCCAGCAGTAAACATAACGAACGCCTGGAATTTTTAGGCGATTCAATCCTGAGCTTCGTTATCGCTAACGCGCTTTATCACCGTTTTCCACGGGTGGATGAGGGAGATATGAGCCGTATGCGCGCCACGTTGGTACGTGGCAATACGCTGGCGGAATTAGCCCGTGAATTTGATTTAGGCGAGTGCCTGCGTTTAGGGCCGGGCGAATTAAAAAGCGGCGGATTTCGTCGAGAGTCCATTCTGGCGGACACCGTTGAAGCGTTAATCGGCGGAGTATTTCTCGATAGTAATATCCAGACCGTCGAGCAGTTAATCCTTAACTGGTATAAAACCCGTCTGGATGAGATAAGTCCGGGCGATAAACAAAAAGATCCTAAAACGCGCTTGCAGGAGTATTTGCAGGGTCGCCATCTGCCGCTGCCATCTTACCTGGTTGTGCAGGTACGCGGCGAGGCGCACGATCAGGAATTTACTATCCACTGCCAGGTCAGCGGCCTGAGCGAACCGGTGGTTGGCACGGGTTCCAGCCGTCGTAAGGCGGAGCAGGCTGCCGCCGAACAGGCGCTGAAAAAACTGGAGTTGGAATGAGCACTGACAAAACTTACTGCGGATTTATTGCCATCGTCGGACGTCCGAACGTTGGCAAATCCACCTTGCTGAACAAACTGCTCGGGCAGAAGATTTCGATCACTTCCCGTAAAGCGCAGACCACGCGCCACCGCATTGTCGGTATTCATACCGAAGGCCCGTATCAGGCAATTTATGTCGATACCCCGGGACTGCATATGGAAGAAAAGCGCGCCATTAACCGTTTGATGAATAAGGCGGCGAGCAGTTCGATTGGCGACGTTGAGCTGGTGATTTTCGTTGTGGAAGGCACCCGTTGGACGCCGGACGACGAAATGGTCCTGAACAAACTGCGCGATGGCAAAGCACCGGTTATTCTCGCCGTTAACAAGGTGGATAACGTGCAGGAAAAAGCCGATTTGCTGCCGCACCTCCAGTTCCTGGCAAGCCAGATGAACTTTCTTGATATCGTACCCATCTCTGCTGAAACGGGTATGAACGTCGATACCATTGCCGGTATCGTGCGTAAACATTTACCGGAAGCGATTCACCACTTCCCGGAAGATTACATCACCGATCGCTCTCAGCGCTTTATGGCGTCTGAAATCATCCGTGAAAAGCTGATGCGTTTTCTCGGCGCCGAGCTGCCGTATTCCGTTACCGTTGAGATTGAACGTTTTGTTACCAACGAACGCGGCGGCTATGATATCAACGGGTTAATCCTCGTCGAGCGCGAAGGGCAGAAGAAGATGGTGATTGGCAACAAAGGCGCCAAAATCAAAACCATTGGTATTGAAGCGCGTAAAGACATGCAGGAGATGTTCGAAGCGCCGGTACACCTGGAACTGTGGGTGAAAGTGAAATCCGGCTGGGCCGATGACGAACGCGCTCTGCGCAGTCTCGGTTACGTAGACGATCTGTGAGTTAACACAGCGTGGAAGGGTGGCAGCGCGCATTTGTCCTGCACAGTCGCCCCTGGAGCGAAACCAGCCTGATGCTGGACGTCTTCACGGAAGAATCGGGGCGCGTGCGCCTTGTCGCCAAAGGCGCGCGATCTAAACGTTCCAATCTGAAAGGCGCGTTACAGCCTTTTACGCCGTTATTGCTACGCTACAGCGGACGCGGCGAGGTGAAAACCCTGCGCAGCGCCGAGGCAGTTTCTCTGGCGCTGCCGTTAAGCGGTATTACGCTCTATAGCGGCCTGTATATCAACGAACTCCTCTCTCGCGTACTGGAATATGAAACGCGCTTCTCCGAACTCTTTTTTGATTATCTGAACTGTATTCAGGCGCTGGCGGGAACCACCGGCTCGCCTGAACCGGCGTTGCGACGTTTCGAACTGGCGTTGCTGGGTCATCTGGGGTATGGCGTCAATTTCACCCACTGTGCAGGCAGCGGCGAACGGGTGGATGACACCATGACCTACCGTTACCGCGAAGAAAAAGGCTTTTTCGCCAGCGTCGTCATCGATAACAACACCTTTACCGGACGGCACCTGAAAGCGTTGGAGGAGCGGGAATTTCCGGATGTAGATACCCTGCGTGCCGCTAAACGCTTTACCCGTATGGCATTAAAGCCGTATCTTGGGGGAAAACCGTTAAAAAGCCGGGAGCTGTTCCGGCAATTTATGCCCAAACGCACAGTAAAAATGAAGAAAGATTAACGAGGATTGTCATGGCTGAATTACTGTTAGGCGTCAATATTGACCACATTGCCACGTTACGTAATGCGCGCGGCACCGACTATCCGGATCCGGTACAGGCGGCGTTTATTGCTGAACAGGCAGGCGCGGACGGCATTACCGTACACCTGCGCGAAGATCGTCGCCACATTACCGATCGCGATGTGCGCATTCTGCGTCAGACGCTGCATACGCGTATGAATCTGGAGATGGCGGTGACCGAAGAGATGCTGGCGATCGCCGTAGAAACCAGGCCGCATTTCTGTTGTCTGGTACCGGAAAAACGCCAGGAAGTCACCACCGAAGGCGGCCTGGATGTGGCCGGACAGCGCGATAAAATGCGTGATGCCTGTGCGCGCCTGGCGGCGGCTGGCATCCAGGTTTCGCTCTTTATCGATGCCGATGAAGCGCAAATCAACGCGGCGGCGGAAGTCGGCGCGCCGTTTATCGAAATCCATACCGGCTGCTACGCCAACGCAGAAACCGATGCGGAACAGGCAAAAGAGCTGGCGCGTATTGCCAGCGCCGCGACCCTGGCGGCCCGTCTGGGGCTAAAAGTAAATGCGGGTCATGGCCTGACCTACCATAACGTCAAAGCTATTGCCGCACTGCCGGAAATGCACGAGCTCAATATCGGTCATGCCATTATTGGTCGGGCGGTGATGACGGGGCTGAAAGAGGCGGTGGCTGAAATGAAACGTTTGATGCTGGAAGCGCGCGGCTAATGGCGATTCTCGGCCTGGGAACGGATATTGTAGAGATTGCCCGCATTGAGGCAGTGATCTCCCGTTCCGGCGAACGTCTGGCAAGGCGTGTGCTCAGTGACAACGAGTGGGCTATCTGGGAGACGCATCAGCAGCCGGTGCGTTTTCTCGCCAAGCGTTTTGCGGTCAAAGAGGCGGCAGCGAAAGCTTTTGGCACCGGCATCCGCAACGGTCTGGCGTTTAATCAGTTCGAAGTGTTTAACGATGAGCTGGGAAAACCACGTTTACGGCTGTGGGGCGAGGCGTTAACGCTGGCGGAAAAACTCGGTGTGGCGCACATGCATGTCACGTTGGCCGATGAACGCCATTACGCCTGCGCTACGGTCATTCTGGAAAGTTAGATTTGCCGGATGGCGGCGTAAACACGTTATCTGACCTACAGGCCGATATATTGTCGGCCTGATAAGCATAGCACCATCAGGCATTGTTGCGTTGGAAGTGCGTTAACCCGCTTACAGTTTATCTGCGTGATGCATCAGAACAAACTTATCCCACAACTGTTCTTCGGTTTCGACATGGGCGGGATCCTGCAAAATCGTATTGGGGATCGGGCAGACTTTCTGACAGGTCGGCGTTTCGTAATGGCCTACACACTCGGTGCATTTGTCGCTGTTAATCTCATAAATGCTGTCGCCCATTGAAATCGCCTCATTCGGGCACTCCGGCTCGCACATATCGCAATTGATACATTTTTTGGTGATTAACAGCGCCATCAGGAAATTCTCAGAAACAACATAAATCGGGCGGGCATTATACGCCTATTTTCTGCTCGGGCCAGCTCTTTTCTGGCGCTGATTTGTTATCTACAGTGTAAAAATTTTTGATCTGCTTGAGCAGGCAGATGGTTGCGTTATCCAGTGAAAGGTCATTACTGTGCACCAGCATGACAGGAATAAAGAATGCGGGGATGCCCAGTGAAACCAGGCGAACATTTTTGGGTGTCGATAAATGGGTTAGCGAGCGGGTAATAAATGCGATGCCAATCTGCGCTTCGGCATACCCAAGGCATGAGTAGTGGTTATCCAGTTCGCAGATGACGTTAGGAACGACTTTGCGGTTATTAAATTCTGTGGTGATGATCCCTCTTAATAGCAGAGAGTCATTAAGCACGATAATGGGCTGGTCGTTTAAATCTTTTAAATGCAGACGTTCGCGTGTCGCCAGAGGATGAGAAAGTGGGATTGCAGCGATAATTTCATCTTCAAACAGCATGGTCGAGCTTAGCTGGGCAGGGAGCGCTGTTCGATAAACAATGCCAATATCAACGGCGCTATCCGTCAGCTTTTTAATGGTTTGCTCAGTTGAGAACTCTTTAACATTTAAAGATATTTCCGGATGGTGTGCCATAAAGTTGCGAAAAGCGGGCAGGACCAGGTAGCTGCCTGACACCCCGATTGAAATAGTATCGCGCTGTTGATCCTGATAGGGAAGAAGTTCATTTTCGGCATTTTTTAAATCCAGCATTATTTTGTTAGCGTGTCGTTGCAAAATAATGCCTGCTTTTGTTAATTTAATTCCTCTGCCTTTTCGCTTAAATAATATTGTTTTAAGTGATGACTCAAGTTGTTTGATTTGCTGACTTAATGATGGCTGAGTGATAAACAGGCGACTGGCTGCCCGACCATAATGTAATTCATCACACAATATCAGGAAGGAGTGTAGTTGTTTGATATTCATTAAAATTTAATGCCAATCGATTGGGTTTTGTTATAACGATTATAAAAAATACCAAATTGTTTGCCTATTTTGCTTTTTTTAAACTGTGATCAGTGCATTTTAAAAAGGGAAAATTATGTCGGCATCAATCAACCGCTGGGGAATGCTTGCCGCTCACGTGTGCATCAATTTTGTGCTCGGGGGCGTCTACGCATTTAGCTATTTCAAAACACCACTCATGGCGCAATATCACTGGGATCCGGCTACGCTGGCGTTAGCATTCTCTATCAACATGGGGATCATTCCTTTACCGATGATTTGGGGCGGGAGAATGATCGACAATGGTAAAGGAAAGCAGGCGATAGTTATCGGCGGTATCCTGTTTTCTTTAGGTTTTATCTTGTCCGGGTTTGTGGATAATTTGCCCATGCTGTTTTTAACCTACGGCGTCATTGCCGGGTTGGGATCGGGCCTGGCTTTTACGGGTAATCTTAATAATATTCTGAAATTTTTCCCTGACCGTCGCGGTCTGGCCAGCGGTATCGTACTGGCGGGTGTTGGCGTCGGGACGCTACTTTGCACCCGCCTGGCCGAATATTTTATGGCGCAAACTCACGATGTTAGTCGGGCGTTGTTATATCTGGGTATTGTTTATCTGGTGGTTATTTTTATCGTCCAGTTCTTTATTCGTAGCGCGCCAGCAAAAGATAGCGGAGGAATTAAAGCGTCGCCACTGGATAAAGACTATCGGCACATGCTGAAAGATCTGCGCTTCTGGCTGCTGTTTATGATTCTGGCGCTGGGCGTGTTCTCTGGGATGGTAATTAGCTCAAGTTCTGCGCAAATTGGTATGACGCAGTACGGTTTACTGTCCGGTGCATTAGTCGTTAGCCTGGTCTCGATATTTAACTCAATTGGTCGCCTGTTCTGGGGAGGGTTAACCGATAAATTAGGCGGCTATAATACGCTGGTTATTGTTTACCTCTTTACTTGCTTGTGTATGCTGCTGTTATTTTTCTTCAATGGCAATACTTCGGTATTTTATTTCAGCGCTCTGGGCGTGGGCTTTGCTTATGCCGGTATATTAGTTATCTTCCCTGGCTTGACCAGCCAGAATTTTGGCATGCGCAACCAGGGACTAAACTACGGCTTTATGTATTTTGGTTTTGCCGTCGGTGCGGTTATTGCTCCTTACGTCACGTCCGCCATTGCAAAATATACCGGAAGCTACAATACAGTATTTATTTTGACAACGGTGCTATTGCTTATTGGAGTCGTGTTGACCCTGATAACGAAAAAATATGTCGCAACGGTTTTAGCCAAAATTCATTAATCAGATAATAAGGAAATAAAAATGAAAATTGCAATCGCAGGTGCAGGCGCTATGGGATGTCGTTTTGGCTATATGCTGCTGGAGGCCGGGCACGACGTGACGCTTATCGATAGCTGGCAGGAGCATGTCGACGCTATTCGTAGCAAGGGGTTGTTTGTCGAAACGGAAACGACTCAGAAGTATTACCCCATCCCTGCTATGTTGGCCGATGAATCCCAGGGGGAGTTTGAGCTGGTTATTCTGTTTACCAAAGCCATGCAGCTGGATAGCATGTTACAGCGTATCAAGCCATTACTGCCAGCCGCGAAGGTCGTGATGATTTTATCTAACGGCCTGGGAAATATCGAAACGCTGGAGAAATATGTCGATCGGCAGAAAATCTATGCGGGTGTGACGTTATGGTCCAGCGAACTGGAGGGGGCTGGGCATATTATGGCCACCGGTACCGGAACGATTGAACTGCAGCCGATAGCCAGCCAGGATTCGGCTCAAGAGGCTAAGGTCATTGCCACCCTTAATAGCGCTGGATTGAATGCTGAAATAAGCCCTGACGTATTATTATCGATCTGGAAGAAAGCAGCCTTTAATAGCGTAATGAACACCTATTGCGCGCTACTGGATTGTAATGTCGGCGGATTTGGTCAGCGGCCTGGTGCTTTAGATTTAGCGCAAGCGGTAGTTGATGAGTTTGTATTGGTTGCTGCCAGCCAGAATATTCCGTTGACTGAGCAAATGGTGATGAATACGGTGAAGAAAGTGTTCGATCCGCGTGAGAGCGGCCACCACTATCCTTCTATGCATCAGGATTTACATAAAGGCCGACTGACTGAAATCGACTATTTAAATGGTGCGATTGCGCGAATCGGCGCTCAGAACAATATTGCCGTACCGGTTAACAAACTCCTGACGCAATTGATTCACGCTAAAGAAGCGCAATAAACTTGATGGCTCTTCTGCATGAGGCGGAAGAGCCATTTTCATACCAGTTTTTTTACCAGCGCCTCGCTATGGCGAATACGCTCCGGCGCCCGCTCTAAATCCTGTTGTACCAGCGCCATAAACAGTAAGTCGGTCAACATCATTTGCGCATGTGTCGAAGAGATAGCGGCGCTGCGCGTCGCCTGCTCTTCAGCAATCGTATACAGACAGTGAGTGGCGCGCTGCTGCAAGGCGTTGGGAGAAAAACCGGTAATGGCCAGGATTTTCGCGCCTGCGCGTAATGTTTCGTCCGCCGCCAGGTTCAGCTCGCGCCGCTCCCCGGAATAAGAGATCGCCAGCAGCAGATCCTCCGGCGCCAGCGCCTGCACCGTCGCCAGCAGGGCGTGCATATCGCGCTCAACCACCGCGTTAATGCCAATCTTCAGTAGCTTCCAGGCAAAATTTTGCGCCACCAGCCCAGAGGCGCCAATCCCGGTGATCACAATACGGCGGGCGTGGCGCAGCATCGTGACGCTTTCTAACAGCTTTTCTTCACTGTTAACGTCCAGCGTGGCGTGCATCGCCGCCACATTCTCTTTAATTAATTTTTCCCCGACCAGGCGCATCGGATCGTCGCCGCGAATCTGGTTATGAACGGGAACGGAATGCGGATTAGGATTGCTGGCCAACGCTTCGCTGAGAGCCAGTTTCAACGCCGGAAACCCTTTAAACCCCAGTTTTTGCGCGAACTTGACTACGCTGGATTGGCTGACGCCCGCTTCAGCCGCCAGTTGCTGCGAGCTCAGATGCCGCGCCGTATCCGGTTGCGCGAGCAGATAATCCGCCAGTTTCCTGTCGCTTTGCGCGAGATCCGGATAACGCTGGCGAATACGAATCAAACAGTTCATGGGCAGCTCCTGCGAAACGTGATGGCGACGACAAAACGAAATTTCACTCGCCTGGGGGAATATTCTATTCCATCATGGACGCTTATTATGAATTAAAAATTCCAGAGGGACAAAAATGAATCTTGGTACCTTAGTGTCTGAAACCCGTAACCCGCAAACGATGGATCTGGATGCGTTGCCTACTCCTGAATTAGTTAAGCGTTTTAATGAACAGGATACGCGGGTAGCGGAAGCAGTAAAAGCCACTTTGCCTGACGTCGCGCGTGCGGTGGATGCCGCTGCGGCGGCGCTGAAGTCTGGCGGACGTATCATCTATATGGGCGCGGGCACCAGTGGTCGGCTTGGCGTACTGGATGCCTCAGAATGCCCCCCGACGTTTGGCGTTCCGCACGGTCTGGTCGTCGGGCTGATTGCCGGTGGGCCGGGCGCGTTGCTGAAGGCGGTCGAAGGCGCGGAAGACAGCCAACAGGCAGGCGAAGACGATCTTGTCGCGCTAAATCTGCAAGAACAGGATCTGGTCGTGGGGCTCGCGGCGTCGGGTCGTACACCCTATGTGATTGGCGGCCTGCGCTATGCGCGACAGTCCGGTTGTACCACTGTTGCCGTCTCCTGTAATCCAGATTCGCCTATTGCGCGGGAGGCTAATATCGCTATTTCGCCCGTTGTCGGGCCGGAAGCGCTTACCGGCTCCACGCGGCTGAAATCCGGCACCGCGCAGAAAATGGTGCTCAATATGATTTCTACCGGCGCGATGGTGAAATTCGGCAAGGTCTATCAAAACCTGATGGTGGATATGAAAGCCACCAACGTCAAACTGGTCGATCGCGCGTGTCGGATGGTCGTTGAAGCGACCGGGATAGGTCGTGAAGAAGCAGAAGCGTTGCTGAAACAGACCGATTTTGAGGTTAAGCCCGCCATTTTGATGGCGCTTACGGGGCTGGATGCTGCAGCCGCCAGGGAAAAACTCGCCGCTCATCAGGGCTTTTTAAGGGCGGCGTTAGAACACTAAAGAGGTGTGTATGGATAAGACGGCAGCGCTCGCCAGCGACATTTTACGTGGTATCGGCGGAGAGCAAAATATTCTGCGCCTGGAAAACTGTATGACGCGAGTCAGAGTGGAGGTACAGGACGACAGCCAACTGGATATTCCGCGCTTAAAAGCGTTGCCTGGCGTCAGTGGATACGTAAAGCAAGGGGAGCAACATCAGCTGATCGTTGGGCCGGGGAAGGCTGCACAGGTGGTTGATGCGATGCGCGTGCAGATTGCCGCAGGTGGTGTAAAGCCGGACGATGCTATGGCGCGTACCAAATCCGAGGCGAAAGCGAAGTATAAAGCGCCGATGAGCGATGCGTTGCGTAAGCTGGCGAATGTTTTTATTCCGCTTATTCCCGCCTTTATCGCATCCGGCTTGATTACCGGCATTATCAATATTCTTAAACGTCCGGATATCGTCGGCGATGTTGCCGTCCACTATCCTAACCTGCTGGGCCTGATGGGGATATTTGGTAGCGCGGTGTTCGCTATCATGAACATTCTGGTTGGCGTCAATACCGCGAAAGTCTTTGGCGGATCGCAGGCGTTAGGCGGCGTGATGGCGGGGATCCTTTCCAGCCCGCAACTGGCGCAGATTACGCTCTTTGGCGAGGCGCTTCAGCCGGGACGGGGCGGCGTTATCGCCGTCCTGCTGGTGGTGGCGTTAATGTGCTGGATTGAGCGCCAGTTCCGTAAGCTGCTGCCGGGGTCGCTGGAGTTAATTCTTAACCCTTTATTGACGACTGTTATCACCGGCGCGGTAGCGATTGTCGCTCTGCAACCGCTTGGCGGCTGGATTTCAGACGCTATCGCTCACGGCGCGTCCTGGGCTATCGATCGCGGCGGTTTTCTGGTGGGCGCGGTGTTAGCCGGAACCTTCCTGCCGTTGGTACTGACCGGGCTGCATCAGGGGCTGGTGCCTATTCATGTGGAGCTGGTGCAAGCGCACGGCTATAACGCGCTGTTTCCCATCCTGGCGATGGCGGGGGTTGGTCAGATAGGCGCGGCCATTGCCGTACTGATGAAAACCCGCAATGCGCGGCTCAAAAAGGTGATTAAAGGCGCGCTTCCGGTCGGACTGCTGGGGATTGGCGAGCCGCTGATTTTTGGCGTCACGCTGCCATTGGGTAAGCCATTTATTGGCGCTTGCCTCGGCGGCGCGGTAGGCGGGGCGTTGATCAGCTACTGGAAAGTGGCGACGGTAATTACCTTTGGTATTTCCGGTTTGCCGCTGGCATTAACAATTGTTGCCGGAAAAGTCCTGTTCTATCTGTTAGGCTATTTAATAGCGGTAATTGCCGGGTTTATTTTTACCTGGCTGCTGGGGTTCAATGATCCAGAGGAGTAAGGTTTGGTCAGCCACGAGCGTCGTGTCGTCTTTTTTGATTTGGATGGAACGTTACATCAACAGGATATGTTCGGCAGTTTTCTGCGTTATTTGCTGCGCCGTCAGCCGCTAAATGCGCTGCTCGTACTGCCGTTGTTGCCCATTATCGGTATCGGTTTACTGGTAAAAGGGCGTGCGGCCCGCTGGCCGATGACTCTGTTGTTGTGGGGCTGTACTTTTGGCCATAGCGAAACGCGTTTGCAGGCGCATCAGGCGGATTTTGTCCGTTGGTTTCGCGCTAACGTCACGGCGTTTCCGGTCGTACAGGAGCGTCTGACCACCTATCTATTGAGCTCTGACGCGGATATCTGGCTTATTACCGGTTCTCCGCAATCATTGGTAGAGCAAGTCTATTTTGATACGCCGTGGTTGCCGCGCGTTAACCTCATCGCCAGCCAGATGGCGCGACGGTATGGCGGCTGGGTATTAACCGTGCGCTGTCTGGGCCATGAAAAAGTCGCGCAACTGGAACGTAAAATCGGTACGCCGTTGCGTCTTTATAGCGGCTACAGCGACAGCAAACAGGATAACCCGCTGCTTTATTTTTGCCAGCATCGCTGGCGGGTGACGCCGCACGGCGAGTTGCAGCAGCTCGAATAGTGAAACGCATAGCGTCTGTGTATAATGCCGCCCGCTTTCATTACCGGAGTTACCTCTTTGTCTGATGTCGAATTAGATCACGAATACTGGATGCGCCACGCGCTGACGCTGGCGAAACGCGCCTGGGACGAACGCGAGGTTCCGGTTGGCGCGGTATTGGTGCATAACCATCGCGTCATTGGCGAAGGCTGGAACCGACCCATTGGCCGCCACGATCCTACTGCGCACGCTGAAATAATGGCGCTGCGTCAGGGCGGTCTGGTATTGCAGAATTACCGGTTACTGGATACCACGCTGTATGTCACACTGGAACCCTGTGTGATGTGCGCAGGCGCTATGGTGCATAGCCGCATTGGACGCGTTGTCTTTGGCGCGCGCGATGCAAAAACCGGCGCGGCCGGATCGCTAATTGATGTGCTGCACCATCCGGGAATGAATCACCGGGTCGACATTATTGAAGGGGTGCTGCGCGATGAATGTGCGACGCTGCTCAGTGATTTTTTCCGTATGCGTCGTCAGGAAATTAAAGCCCTGAAGAAAGCCGACCGTGCGCAAGGCGCGGGGCCGACAGTATAGCGCAATGCCGGATAAGAGGTTACGCGTCGCCATCCGATAAGACCACCGCGCTATTTTTCTTCTTTCTTCTGCGGCGTAAACAGTAAAGACGGCGAATGCGTCAGGTAGCCTGATGACTGCGATAAAAACGACAGGAGGGGGAAGGGCGCTTTATTCAGCTCCTCCGGCGACACCGCCGGGTAATCCTGCGCCAGTTTCATAGCTTCCGCTTCCTGCTTTTCTTTTTCCTGCAAATACCCCACCAAACTTATCTGGTATTTACGGATATTTTCCACATAAGCATAAGCCTCATGTCCACGCGCGTAACCGTAGGTTAGCTTACTGTAATACGGTTTTTGGCTTAACAGAGGCAAACGCTGCTTCACATCGGTCCAGCTATCCGGATTGCCTTTGGTTTTTACCGTCAGCGATCTGGCATCGAGCATGTGCGCATAACCCATATTGTAGGCGGCTAAAGCAAACCAGATACGCTCGTCTTCCGGAACGGTTTCGGGAACTTTAGCCATCATATCTTCAAGATAGCGAGCGCCGCCGCTGATGCTTTGCTCCGCATCGGTACGGTCGGTCAGCCCCAGACTTTGGGCGGTATTTTTAGTCAGCATCATCAGGCCGCGCACGCCGGTTGGCGAGGTCGCCAGCGGGTCCCAGTGTGATTCCTGATAAGAAATCGCCGCCAGCAGGCGCCAGTCTATCTCTTTGGCATATTTTTTAAATAACGGTTCCAGCTCCGGCAGGACGTTATCCACCGCTCGCAGGAAAGAGCGGGTATCAACGTAGTCGAAATCATCGCCATGTCCCAGATATTTCTCTTCGATCCGCGCCAGAGAACCGTCTTCATTGATCGAATTGAAAAAATCGAGCAGCGCGGCGGAGAGCGTATTATCGTCGTCCAGTCGGCTAAACCAGGTCACGGGCTGTTCATCCGTGACATCCAGCGCCACGGCCAGCTCGGGATGAACGCGCTGAAACAGACTGATCGCCACTGAATCGGCAATGGTGTAATCCAGTTTGCCGCTGATGACCTCTTCCAGCAGCGTCGTCGAGCCTTTTTTATCATCCACTTTCCAGCTCAGGTCGGGAAACTTTGTCTCTTTTAAACGCTGTAAGTCATTGACCACGACGTGCCCTGGCGCAATGGTAAGCTGATTCTCGTTAACGGTCGCCAGCGAACGTGGGCGATATTGTCCGACCCGGTAGACGAGCTGTTGCGAAACCGAATAATACATGGGACCAGGCTGATAGTTTTTAACGCGCGCGCTGTCGTAGACCAGCCCTGCCGCGAGCAGGTCGGCATTGCCGTTATCGAGATCGTCAAACAACTGGCTGATATTCTGGCGCACCGTCACTTTCAGCTTCACGCCGAGATAGTTGGCGAACTGCTGCGCCAGTTCATAGTCCAGACCATATTTTTTACCGTTGATAACGGAATAGGTTAATGGCGAGTCGATCGTACTGACGCGCAGTATCCCCCGGGCTTGAATCGCGGCGATATGGTTTTCGGTTTTACCGAACCAGGGGATTGAGGGCCAAAGGGCTGCTGCCAGCAGCAGCGTCAATATGCCGATGAACAGATAATTAATCTTTAATTTTTTCAATTAGTTAATTCTCTGGATCGTGCGTTGCCTCGGGCTGAAAAAGATGTTTTGCTGCAATAGATAAGTCATTAATGAGCGGCATTTTGCGTAACAATGCGCCAGTTGGCAACTTATTCGCAACGATAGCCGCACCGTATGACAAGAAAAAGCGGTGATTTTATTTCTACGCAAACGGTTTCGTCAGCGCGCCAGATTCTTTATAATGACGGCCGTTTCCCCCCTTGCGCACACCGAAGCTTAGAAGACGAGAGACTTATGATGGAAATTCTGCGTGGTTCGCCTGCACTGTCTGCATTCCGTATCAATAAACTGCTGGCGCGCTTTCAGGCTGCCAACCTCCAGGTCCACAATATATACGCTGAGTATGTCCATTTTGCTGACCTGAACGCCCCGTTAAATGATAGCGAGCAGGCGCAGCTTACCCGTCTGCTGCAATACGGCCCGGCGCTTAGCAGCCATACGCCGGCGGGTAAACTCCTGTTGGTCACACCGCGTCCTGGTACCATCTCCCCCTGGTCTTCAAAAGCAACGGATATCGCCCACAACTGCGGCCTGCAACAGGTTGATCGTCTGGAGCGCGGCGTAGCGTACTATATCGAGGCTTCGACGTTGACGGCGGAACAGTGGCGACAAGTGGCCGCAGAGCTGCACGACCGTATGATGGAGACGGTGTTCTCTTCTTTAACCGATGCGGAAAAACTGTTTATCCACCATCAGCCTGCGCCGGTTTCCAGTGTCGATCTGCTGGGAGAAGGCCGTCAGGCGTTAATTGACGCCAACCTGCGTCTCGGTCTGGCGCTGGCGGAAGATGAAATCGACTATTTGCAGGAGGCGTTTACCAAACTGGGACGCAACCCGAACGATATCGAACTGTACATGTTCGCCCAGGCGAACTCCGAGCACTGCCGCCACAAGATTTTTAACGCCGACTGGATTATCGACGGTAAACCGCAGCCGAAGTCGCTGTTTAAAATGATTAAAAACACCTTCGAAACCACGCCGGACTATGTGCTCTCTGCCTATAAAGACAATGCCGCGGTGATGGAAGGATCTGCGGTGGGGCGCTACTTCGCCGACCACAATACCGGCCGTTACGATTTTCATCAGGAGCCCGCGCACATTCTGATGAAGGTCGAAACGCATAACCACCCAACCGCCATCTCTCCGTGGCCGGGGGCGGCGACCGGTTCCGGCGGCGAAATTCGTGATGAAGGCGCCACCGGGCGTGGCGCGAAACCAAAAGCCGGGCTGGTGGGCTTCTCCGTTTCCAACCTGCGTATTCCGGGCTTTGAACAGCCGTGGGAAGAGGATTTTGGCAAGCCGGAACGTATTGTCACCGCGCTGGATATCATGACCGAAGGTCCGCTGGGCGGCGCGGCGTTTAACAACGAATTTGGTCGCCCGGCGCTGACCGGCTACTTCCGTACTTATGAAGAGAAAGTGAACAGCCACAATGGCGAAGAGCTGCGCGGCTATCACAAGCCGATCATGCTGGCGGGCGGGATCGGTAATATCCGCGCCGATCACGTGCAGAAAGGCGAGATCGTCGTCGGCGCGAAGCTGATCGTCCTTGGCGGCCCGGCGATGAATATCGGCCTCGGCGGCGGCGCGGCATCGTCAATGGCTTCCGGCCAGTCTGATGCGGATCTCGATTTTGCCTCTGTTCAGCGCGACAACCCGGAAATGGAACGCCGCTGCCAGGAAGTGATCGACCGCTGCTGGCAGTTGGGCGACGCCAACCCAATCCTGTTTATCCATGATGTGGGCGCGGGCGGTCTCTCCAACGCCATGCCGGAGCTGGTGAGCGACGGCGGGCGCGGCGGGAAATTCGAACTGCGCGACATTCTTAGCGACGAGCCGGGCATGAGCCCGCTGGAAATCTGGTGTAACGAATCCCAGGAGCGCTACGTACTGGCAGTCGCGGCTGACCAGTTGCCGCTGTTCGATGAACTGTGTAAGCGCGAACGCGCGCCGTATGCGGTCATTGGCGACGCTACCGAAGAACAGCATCTCTCGTTGCATGATAGCCATTTCGACAATCAGCCGATCGACCTGCCGCTGGATGTCCTGCTGGGCAAAACGCCGAAAATGACCCGCGATGTGCAAACATTGAAGGCGAAAGGCGATGCGCTGAACCGCGCGGATATCACGATTGCCGACGCGGTAAATCGTGTTCTGCATCTGCCGACCGTGGCGGAAAAAACCTTCCTTGTCACTATTGGCGACCGTACCGTCACCGGTATGGTGGCGCGTGACCAGATGGTTGGCCCGTGGCAGATCCCGGTAGCTGACTGCGCGGTCACTACCGCCAGCCTCGACAGCTACTACGGCGAAGCGATGTCGATTGGCGAGCGCGCGCCGGTGGCGCTGCTGGACTTTGCCGCCTCCGCCCGTCTGGCCGTCGGTGAGGCGTTGACTAACATTGCCGCGACGCAGATTGGCGATATCAAGCGCATTAAGCTTTCCGCTAACTGGATGGCGGCAGCCGGTCATCCTGGCGAAGATGCCGGTTTGTATGACGCGGTTAAAGCGGTGGGAGAGGAACTCTGTCCGCAGCTTGGCCTGACGATTCCGGTGGGCAAAGATTCGATGTCGATGAAAACCCGCTGGCAGGAAGGCAACGAACAGCGCGAAATGACCTCGCCGCTGTCGCTGGTGATTTCCGCGTTTGCCCGCGTGGAAGATGTGCGTCACACCCTTACGCCGCAGCTGTCAACGGAAGATAACGCCTTGTTGCTGATCGATCTTGGCAAGGGCCACAACGCGCTGGGCGCAACGGCGCTGGCGCAGGTCTATCGTCAGCTTGGCGACAAACCCGCGGACGTGCGTGACGTCGCGCAACTGAAAGGCTTCTATGACGCCATGCAGGCGCTGGTCGCTGCGCGTAAATTACTGGCCTGGCACGACCGTTCCGACGGCGGTCTGCTGGTGACGCTGGCCGAGATGGCCTTTGCCGGCCACTGCGGCGTGCAGGTCGATATCGCCGCGCTGGGCGATGACCATCTGGCCGCACTGTTCAACGAGGAGCTGGGCGGCGTGATTCAGGTACGCGCTGAAGACAGAGACGCGGTCGAAACGCTGTTGGCGCAGTACGGCCTTGCTGACTGCGTCCACTACCTTGGTCAGGCCCTGGCTGGCGATCGCTTTGTGATTACCGCTAATGACCAGACGGTATTCAGCGAAAGCCGCACTACGCTGCGTGTCTGGTGGGCGGAAACCACCTGGCAGATGCAGCGTCTGCGCGACAATCCGCAATGTGCCGACCAGGAACACGAGGCGAAAGCGAATGATGCCGATCCGGGCCTCAACGTGAAGCTGTCGTTTGATATTAATGAAGATATCGCCGCGCCGTACATTGCGACAGGCGCACGACCGAAAGTCGCTGTACTGCGCGAGCAGGGGGTGAACTCTCATGTGGAGATGGCGGCGGCGTTCCATCGTGCGGGCTTTGACGCGATTGACGTCCATATGAGCGACCTGCTGGGCGGTCGTATCGGTCTGGGCAACTTCCATGCGCTGGTGGCTTGCGGCGGCTTTTCCTACGGCGACGTGCTGGGGGCGGGCGAAGGCTGGGCGAAATCCATTCTGTTTAACCATCGGGTGCGCGACGAATTCGAAACCTTCTTCCATCGTCCGCAGACGCTGGCGCTGGGCGTGTGCAACGGTTGCCAGATGATGTCGAATCTGCGCGAGCTGATCCCGGGCAGCGAACTGTGGCCGCGTTTTGTACGTAACCATTCTGACCGCTTCGAAGCCCGCTTCAGCCTGGTAGAAGTGACGCAAAGCCCATCGCTGCTGCTGCAAGGAATGGTAGGCTCACAGATGCCGATTGCGGTTTCCCATGGGGAAGGGCGCGTTGAGGTGCGTGACGATGCGCATCTTGCCGCGCTTGAGAGCAAAGGCCTGGTCGCCCTGCGCTACGTTGATAACTTTGGTAAGGTGACCGAAACCTATCCGGCTAACCCGAACGGTTCGCCGAACGGCATCACGGCGGTGACGACCGAAAATGGTCGGGTGACGATTATGATGCCGCATCCGGAGCGCGTATTCCGCACCGTCGCCAACTCCTGGCACCCGGAAAACTGGGGCGAGGATAGCCCGTGGATGCGTATCTTCCGTAATGCGCGTAAGCAGCTTGGTTAATTAGCCCGATAGCCATTAAGCCCCTCTTCACGAGGGGCTTTTTTGTAGACGGCGCTTATCAGGCCCACGGGGAAGCGTGGTTGTAGCTACCGTCTTGAACGTCAAGCGGTAGGCCGGATAAGGCGTTTACGCCGCCATCCGGCAATAAACTAGTGCTTATGCCGCAAGATTAAAGTGTCGGGAAATCCCGACATGAGTGGGGGATAGGTTGTCGCCAAAAAGAGACATTTAACTATTTGATTTTAAATTGTTTTATTTTTAGGTGTTGCAGGTGTTGCTGATTGGCGACAGAAAGGGCAAAAAACAGACAGAGCCATTTTTAGCATGAATAACGATATTTTTCATATCTATCATTGTGTTAACAAAGTCTTTTGAATGTTGGCACAATTACTGCATAATGATAACCAGTGGCTCATTCACCTTCTTATGTCAGCCCCTTAGGGACGCGCTACATAAACTTCGAATGACGCACAACAAGGTGCCTGCCGTCCAACTTCTGATAATAGCGTAGCTTTATCAACCTCCGGGCGAAACGTCGAGTTAGGCACCGCCTTATTCCATAACAAAGCCGGGTTTAGCCCGGCTTTGTTGTATCTGGCGCTTCCCTCGGTTAGCATCTTTTTTATTCTTCTTTTATGTGAGCGACACGTTGAAGCGCTGGTCTGTTTTCCCCCGTTCTTTACGACAATTGGTCATGCTGGCCTTTTTGCTGATCCTGCTGCCGTTGCTGGTTCTGGCCTGGCAGGCGTGGCAAAGCCTTAACGCGTTAAGCGATCAGGCTGCGGTGACTAACCGCAGCACGCTTATTGACGCCCGGCGCAGCGAGGCGATGACCAACGTCGCGCTGGAGATGGAGCGAAGCTACCGACAGTATTGCGTGCTTGACGATCCGACGCTGGCAAAAGTGTATCAAAGCCAGCGTAAGCGCTATAGCGATATGCTGGATGCCCATGCCGGCGTATTGCCGGATGATAAGTTGTATCAGGCGTTACGCCAGGATTTAAACGCGCTGGCGCAATTGCAGTGTAAAGATAGCGGCCCGGAAGCGGCAGCGGCCGCGCGTCTGGAGGCCTTTGCCAACGCTAATACGGAAATGGTGCAGGCGACGCGTACTGTGGTTTACTCGCGCGGGCAGCAGTTACAACAAGAAATCGCCGAGCGCGGACAATTTTTCGGCTGGCAGGCGCTGGTGCTATTTCTGGTGAGTCTGGCGATGGTGCTACTTTTTACCCGCATGATTATCGGGCCGGTGAAAGGAATTGAACGGATGATTAATCGCCTAGGCGAAGGCCGTTCTTTGGGGAATACCGTCACCTTTACCGGTCCGCGTGAATTACGATCGGTGGGGCAGCGCATTATCTGGCTGAGTGAGCGTCTGGCGTGGCTGGAATCCCAACGCCATCAGTTTCTACGTCACTTGTCCCATGAGCTGAAAACTCCGCTGGCCAGTATGCGCGAGGGGACAGAGCTGCTGGCCGATCAGGTGGTTGGGCCGCTGACGCCGGAGCAAAAAGAGGTGGTCGATATTCTGGATGACAGCAGTCGTAATTTACAAAAATTGATTGAGCAATTGCTTGATTACAACCGGAAACTGGTAGACAGTGCCACAGAGCTGGAAGCGGTCGATATCGCGCCGCTTGTGGATATGGTGGTTTCCGCCCACAGTTTGCCTGCCCGCGCTAAAATGATGCATACCGATGTCGACCTGGAGGCCGAACGCTGCATAGCAGAGCCCATGTTGCTGATGAGCGTGCTGGATAATCTCTATTCCAACGCGGTGCACTATGGCGCTGAATCCGGTAACATTTGTATCCGTAGTCGCTCTCAGGGCTCCACGGTTTATATCGATGTGGTTAATAGCGGCGAACCGATTCCGCAAACCGAAAGAGAAATGATTTTTGAGCCTTTTTTCCAGGGAAGCCACCAGCGAAAAGGGGCGGTAAAAGGCAGTGGGTTAGGGCTGAGTATCGCCAGAGATTGTATTCGTCGAATGCAGGGAGAGATCCAACTGGTGGATGACAACGCGCAGGAAGTTTGTTTTCGCATCTCGCTGCCATTGCCTGCATCTGACAAACACTAATATGAATTTAAGCCTGGTGCGTATGTCACACGTTTTCGTCCAAACTATTAAACGATGCCTTTTGCGGTGGGGAATACCGGTGGGCATATCGTGTCTGGCGCTGACCGCATGTGTTCCCCATGCTTCACAGCAACTGCCCGGTAGCGCAGCGCAGGACACGCTCCCCCATTATCAACTGGCGGATTATCTCCCGACGGCGTGCGCGGATATCTGGTCGCTACGCGGGCAGGCGGTGGAGACGAATCCGCTGTACTGGCTACGCACGATTGACTGCGCCGATCGTCTGATGCCGGTTCAGTCGCGCGCAGAGGCGCGCGCGTTGACGGATGATAACTGGCAAAATGCCTTCAGGCGCGGGATCTTACTGGCGGATGCAAAAATTACGCCGCCGGAGCGGCGCGCCATAGTGACCCGTCTGGAGGCGTTAAGCGCGCAAATACCGGCTCAGGTACGGCCCGTCTACCAAATCTGGCATGACGGTCAGGCGCTGCAATTAGCACTTTCTGCCGAACGTCAGCGTTATAGCAAACTCCAGCAAACGTCAGATAGTGAGCTGGATGCGCTGCGCCAGCAGCAACAGGCCTTGCAAACGCAGCTCGATCTTACCACCCGTAAGCTGGAGAGTTTAACCGATATTGAGCGCCAGCTTTCGACACGAAAACCGGCAGGGAATTACAACGCCGATACGCCGCATACGAATGACAAACCCGCGACGTCTGAAGATGGCGCGGCGCCGTCGCCGTCACAAGATGAGGTAACGCCATGATAAGCCGTAAACCGGCGCACCTGCTGCTGGTCGATGACGATCCCGGATTACTGAAATTGCTCGGTATGCGCCTGACCAGTGAAGGATACAGCGTCGTGACCGCAGAGAGCGGCCAGGAAGGACTACGGGTACTACATCGGGAAAAAGTGGATCTGGTAATAAGCGACCTGCGCATGGACGAAATGGATGGTATGCAACTGTTCACAGAAATTCAGAAAGTACAGCCGGGAATGCCGGTTATCATTCTGACGGCGCATGGTTCTATTCCGGATGCGGTGGCCGCTACCCAGAAAGGCGTATTCAGCTTTTTGACGAAGCCGATCGACAGAGACGCGTTATATAAAGCGATAGATGAAGCGCTGGAGCAGTCCGCTCCCGCGACGGACGATAGCTGGCGCAACGCTATCGTTACCCGTAGCCCGCTGATGCTGCGACTGCTTGAACAGGCGCGCATGGTCGCGCAGTCGGATGTCAGCGTATTGATTAACGGACAAAGCGGCACCGGGAAAGAGATTTTCGCACAGGCGATTCATAATGCCAGCCCGCGCAGTAACAAGCCGTTTGTCGCCATTAACTGCGGCGCGTTACCGGAACAGTTGCTGGAGTCCGAATTATTCGGCCATGCGCGCGGCGCCTTTACCGGCGCAGTGAGCAATCGTGAAGGGTTGTTCCAGGCGGCGGAAGGCGGCACGCTGTTTCTGGATGAAATTGGCGATATGCCCGCGCCGTTACAGGTGAAGCTGCTGCGGGTGTTACAGGAGCGCAAAGTCAGGCCGCTGGGCAGCAATCGCGATATTGATATCGACGTGCGAATTATTTCCGCGACGCACCGCGATCTGCCGAAGGCGATGGCGCGGGGCGAATTTCGTGAAGATTTGTACTACCGGCTGAATGTCGTGAGCCTGAAAATTCCGGCGCTGGCGGAGCGTACCGAGGATATTCCGCTGCTGGCTAATCATCTGCTCAGACAGTCGGCACAGCGGCATAAACCGTTTGTTCGCGCCTTTTCTACTGATGCAATGAAACGGCTGATGACGGCAAGCTGGCCGGGCAACGTGCGCCAACTGGTCAACGTCATTGAACAATGCGTGGCGTTAACTTCTTCGCCGGTGATCAGCGATGCGTTGGTCGAGCAGGCGCTGGAAGGCGAAAACACCGCGCTGCCAACTTTTGCCGAAGCGCGAAACCAATTTGAACTGAACTATCTGCGCAAGTTACTGCAAATTACCAAAGGTAACGTGACGCACGCGGCAAGGATGGCGGGGCGCAACCGCACGGAATTCTATAAGCTACTCTCCCGTCACGAACTGGATGCGAATGATTTCAAAGAGTAGTTTTCATGCCGTAAAGTAGCGCGAAATATGTTACGTTTAACCGATCAAAACACAGGCGACCTTTTCAAGGAATAGCATGAAAAAGATTGATGCGATTATTAAACCCTTCAAGCTGGACGATGTCCGTGAAGCGCTGGCCGAGGTAGGTATTACCGGCATGACGGTCACTGAAGTCAAAGGTTTTGGCCGTCAAAAAGGCCACACCGAGCTGTATCGCGGCGCGGAATATATGGTGGATTTTCTGCCGAAGGTAAAAATTGAAATCGTTGTGCCTGACGACATCGTGGATACCTGTGTTGATACCATCATTCGTACCGCGCAGACGGGGAAAATCGGCGACGGTAAGATCTTTGTCTTTGATGTCGCCCGCGTTATTCGTATCCGTACTGGCGAAGAAGACGACGCGGCTATCTGATGTGCCGATTCGCTGCCCGTCTCCTCCTTGTGGGCAGCGAACCACCGTTTAATCGCCCTGCGGTAGCGCCGATGTAGTCCGGGTGCAAACCCATCTCAGGCCGACAATGGCGACGATCAGCGCCACGCAACTTAGCGTCCACTCGCCCATTTGCGAGAAAAAGTGTCCGTAGGCGGCTACCGCCGTATCACTAATTTGCGATTCCGTGGTTTGTTGCGCGACCACGCCAGCCAGCCAGTTAGCGACCGCGCCGGTCGCCAGCATATAAATACCGGTCAGTACGCCCGTGACGCCAGGCAGGTTGAGGCGGGTAATTTGCGCCATCGCGACCGGATCAATAAACAGTTCCGCAAAGCCCATCAGCGCCAGCCCTGCGATCATCATTCCCATTGATGCCTGCCCGTCTAACCGGGCCTGATGCGCGTTTAGCGCCAGCAGCATAAAACCGCCGCCCATCAATACCAGCCCCACGGCAAATTTAAGCCAGACGCGCAGCACCGAGCGGGCGCTCTCTTTCGGGCTGCTCAGCCACGCCAGCACCACGCCCGCCGCCATCACCGCAATCGCATTGACCGACTGGAACAATGCGGTGGGGACGGTCATGTTTAGCCAGTGGCGGTTGACAAAACGGTCGATGAATAAACTGATCGAACTTCCGCCCTGCTGCGCCAGAACCCAGAAGAGAGTGCCGGTGATCATTAACAGAACGATTTGCCACAAGGCGCGACGGTGTTCGGGAAATTTAACCATAATACGGGCGATAAGTTGCGCCGCGAAGACGCAGACAATGGCCAGCACATAGCCAGACCAGTTATTTTCCAGCAGGAGGGTGAAGAATACCGGTGCGATACACAGCATTAATACCAGCCAACCCCAGGTTGGAAGGGCGAATTTAACCGCCCGCAGCGCGGGGCGATTAACACCGCGCGTCTGCTGAAAGTGGCGATGACCGCTTAAAAAGATGAGCAGGCCGATGAACATTCCCACGCCCGCCAGCGCAAAGCCGACATGCCAGCCATACCACTGCGCCGCCAGACCACAGGCGATCGGCGCGGCTATCGATCCAATATTCCCGGCGGCGTAGAGCAGCGAGAATCCCCCGTCGCGGCGGTTGTCATCAGGGGCGTAAAGTTCGCCCAGCAGACAGCTAATATTGGATTTAAACAAGCCGTAGCCGCAGATAATAATGGCGAGCGCCGCATATAAACTCAGCGTTGAATCAGATTCTAAGCCCAATACCACATGACCCAGCGTCATCAATAAGGCGCCGGTGATAACCGCCACGCGGTTGCCAAGCAGGCGGTCGGCAAGCCAGCCGCCAAGAATAGGGGTAACGTAAACTAAAGAGGCGTAGGCGCTGAAGAGGTTGATCGCGTGGCTGTCATTAAAACCAAGCTGGTGGGTAAGATAAAGGATGAGTAAGGCACGCATGCCGTAAAAGCTGAAGTATTCCCAAATTTGAATCGCCACGATGTAAAAAATCGCGCGCGGTTGTGAGGGTGTTTTCATAAAGTCTCCTTGCTGCGTGAAAAAAGGGAAGTGGCAAGCCACTTCCCTTTGGTACTTATTTCGTATTTTCTTTCAGCACCTTAACGGTGTAACGTCCGTCTGCCTGACGATAGGCGCCGTGGATATCGGTTTCGAAGCCCGGATAGTGGGCGCCGATTTCGCACAGCATTTGCAGGAATTCCAGTACCGGACGGCTTTCCTCGGTGATCATTTCACCAGGCATCACCAGCGGCACTCCCGGAGGGTAAGGAAGGATCATGTTGGCGTTGACGCGTCCAACCATCTCTTCAAGATACACCTCTTCCGTTTCGCCATGCAGCTCTTTCTGGAACGCAGTATACGGCGTCATCACCATTTTCGGCAGCACTTCAAACGCACGGTACATTAAGTCCGGCAGATTATGATGTTCGACCAGTTTATGAATATTCTGCGCCAGTTCCTGGATGCGCATATTTTCATAAAACTCAGGCGCTTCGCGGTACAGTGCCGGCAGAATGTTTTTGACGCGCAGGTTCAGGTCAAAGGCGCGTTTAAATTCAGTGAGCGCGCGCAGCAGGCTCAGAGCTTTGGTTTTGTCGATACCAATGCTGAACAGGAACAGCAGGTTGTATGGACCGGTTTTTTCTACGATGATGCCGCGTTCATCGAGATATTTGGCGACCAGACTTGCCGGAATACCGAACTCATCCATCGTACCGTCTTTCTTCATCCCCGGCGTCAGGATAGTGACTTTGATCGGGTCGAGGTACATGTGTTCGTTATCGATATTTTTGAAGCCATGCCATGCGCTATCTGAACGCAGCGGCCAGCACTCAGCTCCATCGATATGTTCCGGCTGCCATACGTCAAAGAACCAGCCGTCAGATTCGCTTTTCAGGCGTTTAATTTCTTTACGGAATTTAATCGCACGTTCAATAGAGCCGTTAATCAGGCGTTTACCCGCATTACCTTTCATCATCGCCGCTGCGGTTTCAGTAGACGCTACGATACCGTAGTGCGGAGAAGTGGTGGTATGCATCATGTAGGCTTCGTTAAAGGTTTCTTCGTTAATGTCGCCTTTAACATGAATCATGGATGCCTGTGAAAACGCCGCCAGCAGTTTATGCGTGGACTGGGTTTCATAAATGATTTTGCCTTCCACACGGTCGCCGCTCATACCGCATTTACCCTGATAAATAGGGGAGAAATTGGTATAAGGCACCCAGGCGGAGTCAAAATGAATGGACTTCACATCCAGAGTTTTCTTGATGTAGTCAGTGTTATACAACAGACCGTCATAGGTTGAGTTAGTAATAACAGCATGGACCGGCCAGGTTGCGTTAGGCGTCTCTTTTACCCGTTTAGCGATAGTGGCGTGCTGGAACTCGCTTTGCGGAATACCGCCAAGAATACCGTAGGCGTTACGGGTTGGGCGGAAATAAATCGGCGTAATGTCGCTCATCATCATCAGATGGGTCAGCGATTTATGGCAGTTACGGTCAATCAGTACCGTGCTGCCTGCCGGCGCGGAGTACATACCGACGATTTTGTTCGCCGTAGAGGTGCCGTTCGTCACCATGTAGCTACGTTCGGCGTTAAAGACGCGGGCGATATACTCTTCCGCTTCTTTATGCGGGCCGGAGTGGTCCAGCAGCGAACCCAGTTCGGAAACGGAAATCGAAATATCGGATTTCATCGTGTTCGGGCCGAAGAAATCATAAAAGATGCTGCCGACGGGGCTTTTCTGGAAAGCGGTCCCGCCCATGTGGCCAGGCGTACAGAAAGTATATTTCCCTTCGCGCACATATTTGAACAACGCTTTTGTCAGCGGCGGCAGAATATTGTCGATGTATTCATCGGTATTCTGGCGAATTTTCGCCGCGATATCGGCTGCGGCGCCTAAAGCATATTCAAAGAAGCGAACCTGCATTCTCAGATCGTTGAGGCTGACGTCCAGCGTAGAGTAGCTGTTGGCGAAGGCGTACAGCGGCATATACTCGTTCAGCTTGCTAATCTCTTCGCAAAGCTCAAGGTTATATTTATCCCAGTCGAAAATGACGCCGCAAAGGCGGGAGTTATTTTCAATCAGCTTCAGCAGGTCTTCTCGGTCGTTTGGATAGACGATACGGAAATTTAAACCTTCCAGTGCACGATGCAGTTCACGAATAGGCTCTTCTTTAAAGTAGACGCCCATGTGGTTCATGATAGCAATAACGTTCATAGTCTTGTTCCTGGTAAAGTGGGCCCCTCCCGCTACGCTATAGCAGGTGACGAAAGGGGCTTTGAGAAAAAGGAGTTAGCGGTTAAAGCGCTTCAGCCGTATTGTTGTCGCTGTCGTTGTTCTGGCGCTGGTGCATTTTGCGACCGTAGAACATCAGGATGATCAGACTGACGATAAAGGTGCCGGAGAGTTCGAAGGAGCTGGCGCCCATCAGTGCGATGAAGCAAAATGCGCAGCCCAGTACAGAACAAATCAGGCTTACCGAGTTACGGATGTTGAACCCTTCGAAGCGAATCAGGTCAACACAGGAGTAGAAGTACGGCAGCATGGTAAGCAGTACGGCAATCCCGGTCAGTTCGCCGAACAGGTCGGACGCTTTACCGCCGCTGGAGTTCATGATGGTGATCAGAATCATCAGCGCCGTCATTTTCACCGCAGCCAACAGCAGACCTTTTTTCGGAATACTGTTTTTATCCATTTCACCGTAAATTTTCGGGAAGTTGCCGTCGTTGGCGGCGCGAACCCCAGCCTGGCCGACCAGCATCATCCAGGAGCCCAGAGACGTCAGGCAGGCGAAAGCGGTAAAGGCGGAAACCAGCGGCGCAGCCCAGCCACCCAGAATCGTGGAGGTACTGATAGCGAACGGCGCGCCGGAAGAGGCCATAACGGAAGCTGGGAACATCCCGGCGATAACCTGAGTCGCGGCGATATAGATGATGCCTGCCAGCGCGGTACCCAGCATGGTTGCCAGCGGTACGGTGCGTTTCGGGTTTTTCACCATGCCGGTGCTGACGGCGGCAGACTCAACGCCAACGAACGCCCACAGGCAGAGCAGAATACTTTTAACAATGGCGTGAGAGTCGGTCGTCGTAGACGTGTTCCAGTTCGCGTGATAGGTCGCGATATCGAACCAATGCCAGCCGGCGACTGCGGTCAAGACTACCGGGATCAGCACCAGGAATAGGCCAATCGTTGTCAAACGGCTGACCCAGGCCCCGCCCAGCATATTAATAAAGGTGAACAGCCAGACGATAGCAATACAGGCAATACCTGCCGGTATTGGATTATTTAACGCCGGGAAGAACGTAGAAAGATAAGAAACCGCGGTAATACCGATGGCTAAGTTACCAATCCAGTTTGCGTGATAATAAAGAACGCCGGTCTGGAAACCAAACGCCGGAGATATTTCCCCAGCATAAGCGATAGGACCACCCTGTTGAGGGTTTTTGGTTGCCAGCCTCGCATAAACATAAGCCAGCGACATTGCCCCAATAATAGAAATTACCCAGCCCCAGATGGCAATGCCACCAATACTGGCAAGGTTGGCGGGTAATAATGCAATCCCGCTCCCCATCATATTACCGGCAACGACGCCAGTACAGGCAAATAGCCCGATCTTTTTGACAGAACTCATGTTCATTTCTCCTGAGCTGTATTTTTAAGAACCGGGCTTATGCTTCATATATGCTGCGTGCCCGTTCAACTGTCGATAAGATTAACGATTGGGTTGAGATAAGTCCTAAAGAAAAAGTGAAATAAACACAAACATGAAAAAACTGATAGATTGATTTTTTTGAATTAACATATAAATATCATGAAAAATATCATGAAAGGATAAACATCGTTTAATTACAAAGAGTTATATTTACATATCTTTGCAATGAATATGTTGCCAAAATTAACATAAGCTATTTTTGGCAACATGTTTTTCACAAAATAAAAGCGAAAAATTTAATATCTTTTCGCTTTTATTTGTCATGGTTCAGCGTTAAATTTAATCTTCTGCCAGAAAACTATTCAGATAAGGGACAATTTTCTGAACGGATGTCTGAAATACGCCATTTTCGATCCAGTACAGCGTGTTTTCACCTGGACGTAAATTAAAGGCGGTCAGATAGGCATCAGCGGCCAGACGATTCTCACCTTTCATTTCGTAAACTTTCCCCAACAGGACATAGTTAAACCACGACATTTCAAGCTCGATGCTTTTATTGATTTCCTCATACGCTGCATCGATATCACCTTTGCCCAAAAGATCAACGGTCTTGATTTTATAATAAACAGACGTTTTCTCAACGCCCGGAATTTGATCTATTTTTTTAAACTCTTCGTTCAGTGCGGCCACTTGTTCTTTATCAAACGGCTGCTGTGATTGCCGTAATACATCTACCAGCACTTTATATTCATAGGCATAGTTGAAATCAGGCGTTTCCTTAATAATGCCATTCAGAATATCGCTGGCTTTACCTAGCGCCTGCGCATCGCCGCTCAGAATAAGCTGGCGCGCCTCATAAAAACGCATCAGCGCGGTATTTTGCGGCGTTCTGAACAGGGCCAGTTGTTCTCGCATACGATTAGGCCAGGGCTGTGTTAAAACGAAAGACAGGCTATTAAACAGATCATCCTGGATGGACAACTGGTTAGTATTGGTGACGAAATAACGCTTATCCAGCATGGTTGAACCATCGGCGTTATCAATGAGCACTACAGACATAAAGCACTGCTGCGCCCGATAGTGGCGCTGATTGACAAACTGAATGGTTAACGTCTTACCGGAGCTGCTTGGCTCATTGACCCGGTAATTGGTTTTATCGTGCACCATAAAAGTCGAGTAGGTGTTCAGCAGGTCGGTGATTAAGCCACCCAGACCGATGGCGTAGGACTCCTGCGAGACCCAGTTATTACAGGAATTGCCGCCTTCAAAACGAACATCTATATCTCGTGGGTTAAGTAATAACCGCGTTTTTGTTACCGCGGCATTATGATCTACCACCGACATCACGATAAACACCACCAGCGTCGCCAGCGAGAGCAGGAACATCACCCACGTCCAGAAAGCGGCAATACGCGGCTTTTTCGCCTTTTTAGTCGGCGTTTGCAAAGAGGCGGGCGGCACAGGCGTAGCGGCAGTAACCCCCTCCGTCGGTTCTGCATTCGTCGCTGCGATCGGCGGCGGCGGCGACGTTGATGAATTATCGATCTCATCGCTATTTTCTTCGCACCAGATAACCGGCGCCGTCAGCTTATAGCCGCGTTTAGGTACGGTAACGATGTATTCAGCATTGCTGTCTCCGCCATCTCTTAATGATTTGCGTAGTTCAGAAATGCTTTGGGTGACAACATGGTTGGTCACGATGGTGCGCATCCAGACATGATCAATAATGTTATCCCGGCTTAACACTTCATCCGGATGATGCGCAAAATACATCAGAAGATCGATCAGCCGTGGTTCAAGAGTAATCTGGCGTCCCTGACGACTGATCTGATTAACAGAAGGTGTAACCAGCCACTCTCCAATGCGTACAACAGGTTGCTGCATAAAAAGATGCCCTAACGAGCTAAGTCAAACGTTAATAATAACACGATTTGCACAGACTTTTTTTATTCCCCTTTTTTGTAAAAGAAAGGCATAAAAAGCAGCGCAATAAGCAGGGGAACGGGGAGGAAAACGGGCGTTCGCCTTAACGATAACGCCCGTTTTTTCAGAGGATTTCTTGCAATTACAGCACCTTATGCGGGCCGAAGCATTCGTAATGAATGTTTTCGTTATTCACGCCAAGTGAAACCAGTTGTTTTGCGGCAAACTGCATAAAGCCTACCGGGCCGCAAAGATAGAACTGCATTGCCGGATCGCTGATCGCGGCTTCCAGTTTGCTTAAATCCATCAGCCCTTCGTTGTCGAAGAGGCGTTGGGCGCGATCGGCCTCAGTCGGCTCGCGGTACCAGGTATGGGCAGTGAAACGCGGCAGTGTACGGCCCAGCTCGCTCACTTCGTCGGCAAACGCATGGACGTCGCCGTTCTCCGCCGCGTGGAACCAGTTCACCTGCGCGGTATGCTGTTCTTTCGCCAGCGTATCGAGCATCGCTAACATCGGCGTCTGGCCGACGCCAGCGGAAATCAGCGAAACGGGGGTATCAGCGGCGACATTCATAAAGAAGTCACCTGCCGGCGCAGCCAGATGTACCACATCGCCTACGCTGGCGTGATGGTGTAACCAGTTTGATACCTGGCCGCCGTCTTCACGCTTCACGGCAATACGGTACCCTTTGCCATCGGGTTTACGGGTCAGTGAATATTGGCGGATCTCCTGATGCGCAAAACCTTCCGGCTTCAGCCAGACGCCCAGATACTGCCCGGGACGGTATTCCGCCACCGTACCGCCGTCGACCGGTTCAAACTCAAAGCTGGTGATCAGTGCGCTACGCGGGGTTTTCGCAACGATGCGGAAGGGGCGCGTGCCTTCCCAGCCGCCGTCTTTGCTGGCGTTCTCGTGATAAATCTCGGCTTCCCGATGAATAAAGACGTTAGCCAGTACGCCATAGGCTTTGCCCCACGCGTCCAGCACTTCCTGGCCCGGGTTGAACATTTCGTCCAGCGTCGCCAGCAGATGCGTCCCGACGATGTTGTACTGCTCCGGCTTAATCTGGAAGCTGGTGTGCTTCTGCGCGATTTTTTCTACCGCCGGCAGCAACGCCGGTAAATTTTCGATATTGCTGGCGTAGGCCGCGATAGCATTAAACAGGGCTTCACGCTGATCGCCGTTACGCTGGTTGCTCATATTGAAGATTTCTTTGAGCTCCGGGTTATGCGTAAACATACGGTCGTAGAAGTGGGCGGTCAGTTTCGGTCCTGTTTCAACCAGCAGGGGAATGGTGGCCTTTACTGTAGCGATGGTTTGTGCGTCAAGCATACGTGCTTCCTTTATGTGAAAATCTAATGATGTATATCAAATGCATCTTATAAAAATACCCTTGCATTGTAAATGGATCTTCTCTGCTTTACGTTATGGAGGTAACAACGTGAAAAATCTGCATCACAAAGCTGAAAAGAAATCCGTTGAAATTCGTCAGGCTCTCGTTCAGGAAACCCTTATCTGACGCATAGGTAATCGTTTGCGTAAAAACCTTTGTCAAGACCTGTTATCGAAGAATGATTCGGTTATACTGTTGGCCGAAGTCCCACGGACTGCCTTTTCAGGCACAAATTTTATTGTTAGCTGAGTCAGGAGATGCGGATGTTAAAGCGTGAAATGAACATTGCCGATTATGATGCCGAATTGTGGCAGGCTATGGAGCAGGAAAAAGTACGTCAGGAAGAGCACATCGAACTGATCGCCTCCGAAAACTACACCAGCCCGCGCGTGATGCAGGCGCAGGGGTCTCAGCTGACCAACAAATACGCTGAAGGTTATCCGGGCAAGCGCTACTACGGCGGTTGCGAATACGTTGATGTCGTAGAGCAACTGGCTATCGACCGCGCGAAAGAACTGTTCGGCGCCGACTACGCTAACGTGCAGCCGCACTCCGGTTCTCAGGCTAACTTCGCTGTTTACACCGCGCTGCTGCAGCCGGGCGATACCGTTCTGGGTATGAACCTGGCGCAGGGCGGCCACCTGACTCACGGCTCCCCGGTTAACTTCTCCGGTAAACTGTACAACATCGTACCTTACGGAATCGATGAGTCCGGTAAAATTGACTATGACGAGATGGCGAAGCTGGCCAAAGAGCACAAGCCGAAGATGATTATCGGTGGCTTCTCTGCCTACTCCGGCGTGGTTGACTGGGCAAAAATGCGTGAAATCGCTGACAGCATCGGCGCATACCTGTTTGTCGACATGGCGCACGTGGCGGGCCTGATTGCCGCAGGCGTTTACCCGAACCCGGTTCCCCATGCTCACGTTGTCACCACCACCACCCACAAAACCCTGGCGGGTCCGCGCGGCGGCCTGATCCTGGCGAAGGGCGGCGATGAAGAGCTGTACAAAAAACTGAACTCCGCCGTGTTCCCAAGCGCGCAGGGCGGCCCGCTGATGCACGTGATCGCGGGTAAAGCGGTAGCACTGAAAGAAGCGATGGAGCCGGAGTTCAAAGTTTACCAGCAGCAGGTGGCGAAAAACGCCAAAGCGATGGTGGAAGTGTTCCTGAACCGCGGCTACAAAGTGGTGTCTGGCGGCACTGAGAACCACCTGTTCCTGCTGGACCTGGTGGATAAAAACCTGACCGGTAAAGAAGCTGACGCCGCGCTGGGCCGTGCTAACATCACCGTGAACAAAAACAGCGTGCCGAACGATCCTAAGAGCCCGTTCGTGACTTCCGGTATCCGCATCGGTTCTCCAGCGGTCACTCGTCGCGGCTTCAAAGAAGCGGAAGTGAAAGAGCTGGCTGGCTGGATGTGTGACGTGCTGGACAACATCAATGATGAAGCCACCATTGAACGCGTGAAAGCGAAAGTACTGGATATCTGCGCCCGCTTCCCGGTTTACGCGTAAGCGCTTATGCTGTGAAAATGGCCCGATGGCGCTGCGTCTGTCGGGCATTACTTATGCGCCATAACGTGACGCCGCCGGAAGTCATTATCCGGCGGCGTTGCCGTTTGAACTTCTCCCTCCGCTTGTTAATCTTATGTTACCCTTGCCAGCGCAACCGTTTACCGCCAGACTATCGCCTCCAAACGGGAGGGAATCATGGCATTGCATTCCACGCGCTGGCTGGCGCTCAGTTATTTCACCTACTTCTTTAGTTACGGTATTTTTCTGCCCTTCTGGAGCGTCTGGCTCAAAGGTCTTGGGCTAACGCCGGAAACCATCGGTCTTCTGCTGGGCGTGGGTCTGGTCGCGCGTTTTCTCGGTAGTCTGCTCATTGCGCCTCGCGTAAGCGATCCTTCGCGGTTGATCTCCGCGCTGCGCGTACTGGCATTGCTGACGCTGGTATTTGCGCTGGCATTTTGGGCAGGAACGCATGTCGCGTGGCTAATGGTGGTGATGGTTGGGTTTAACCTCTTCTTTTCACCACTGGTGCCGCTGACCGATGCGCTGGCCAATACCTGGCAAAAGCAAATTACCCTGGACTATGGTCGGGTGCGGCTGTGGGGGTCCATCGCCTTCGTGATAGGGTCGGCGCTGACCGGTAAGCTGGTGAGTTTATACGATTACCAAGCGATTCTGGCGCTACTGACGCTCGGCGTCGCCTCGATGTTGCTGGGTATGTTGTTACGTCCCAGCGTGCCGCCGCAAGGGGAAAGCCGTCAGCAGGAGAGCGCAGGCTGGCCCGCCTGGCGTACGCTGGTGGCACAAAGTTGGCGTTTTCTCGCCTGCGTCTGTTTGCTGCAAGGGGCGCACGCCGCCTACTACGGTTTTAGCGCCATCTACTGGCAGGGGGCTGGCTATTCAGCATCGGCGGTCGGCTATTTATGGTCGTTGGGCGTGGTGGCGGAAGTGATCATTTTCGCCCTGAGTAAAAAGCTATTTCGCCGGTTTAGCGCCCGCGACTTGCTGTTGCTTTCCGCTGTGTGCGGCGTGGTACGCTGGGGACTGATGGGCTGGAGTACGGCGTTGCCGTGGCTGATTGTGATACAAATCCTGCACTGTGGCACGTTTACCGTTTGCCATCTGGCCGCCATGCGCTATATCGCTGCGCGTCAGGGAAGCGAGGTGATTCGTTTGCAGGCCGTCTATTCCGCTGTGGCGATGGGCGGCAGCATCGCGATTATGACGGTATTTGCCGGTTTTCTGTATCAACATCTGGGCGGCGGCGTGTTCTGGATTATGGCGCTGGTGGCATTGCCCGCTATCTTCCTTCGGCCCAAAGTGGTTGCCGCGTCATGATTCCAGGATCTTGCGGATCTGCTGCTGTTGGTGCTCTGTGAGGGTGCGATCCGCATGAATTAATGGCGGTGAGAAGAGCGGTAGCGGCGTGGCGTAAGGGGTAACAATCAGCGCTACGCCGCGCGGGCATCCCTCTTTTTGAAATGCCTGGAGCGATAGCCGTCTGATATTCAGCGGCAACAGGGTCAGTTCACGCAGTTGCTGCTCAATATGCGTCTCCAGCGCATCATTTTTATCCGCTAACAATACGATCTGTCTCTCATGCAAATCGTTATCCTGCATTAGCCAGGCGCCGAAAATCACTGCCACCAGCCCCGTCTCTTCCTCGGAAAAGTGGATACCATATTCGGCTTCAAACCCGGCGAGCGCCTCACGTGTGGTGCGAACCAGACGCGGATAAAGACGGTTGAACTCTTCCGGAAGCGTATTATCGATGCCAATCGTGAATAAACTTCGGTTCAGCGCCTGGGCGAGATGGACATACAGCTGATCGTTAAGCCCTTGTTCGTCGCTGAAGCGTACGTTCCCTTTTTCTCGAAAGCGCAGCACCAGCCGCGCCACCTCCAGTCGCAGTTGCTGCGCCCGTTGATGCGTGTCGCGAATCGGGTCGGGGAGGCGAATCATTGAAAACAGTAACGCCATAAACAGCGCTTCATTGAGCGGTGCGGCCTGCATCACGTGGCGCTGCCAGTGACGACCAATTTCCTGGGCGAGTGGATATTCCGCGCACGACTGCGCCCAAATCTGCTGTACAGGGTTGAACTCCGGGGTGATGCCGGCATGGTGTTGTAGCAGACAATACTGTAAAAAGAGACGCAGGAACTGCACGTCGCGATGTTCAAATGGTTTTTGCAACCGGCGGGCGCACAGATTGATGAGCGCGTGCAGATTAATATCGTCATACAGCGGACGCGCGATACCGCGCTGCTTTAGCGCGTTTTTTAAGGCCGGGGTAAACTGTTGCGTGACGAAGGTCGGGCATAAACGCAGGCCGCGCCTGAGCCAGTGTAAAAGGCAAAGGCGCTGATCGAGTGCTGTACCTTCGATCCGATAGCAACCGTTCTGGCATGTTGTGATGGCAAGGCGATGATAGCGCTGGATCTCCAGGCTTGTCTCAGTGATATCCTCACGGGCAGTATCATCATCAACGCCATTAAGCGCGCTGAAGATTTCCACCGTGGCAATTGGCTCCGGCTGGAAAAGCGTCAGCAATACCTGACAGCGGCGCTGGGGAGCGGAAAGTACAGATGGTGGGGCAATTGTCGGCATCATCTGTCAGGTCTCCCGTTAGTTTGTCTGGTAAGGATAGCTAAAGTTTGCGTGTGAAAAATGTGATAAGCGTGCTTTTAGGCCAGGAATGCTGAGGAGTGTCACAGAATTTTTATCGCGAGGAACAGATGAAGCCAGTGAAACGCAGCGCCTTAACACTATTTCTTGCCGTTTTATCTTTCGTGGCGGCGGCGCATCCGCACAGCTTCATCCGTCTGCAAACGCAGGTGGTCAGTGAAAATGAGCAATTTGTGGCGTTAAAAATGCGCTGGACAATGGACGCGCTGACGTCCGCAGATCTGCTGTATGACGCCGGAAACGCGGCACCGGGGTCAGAAATATGGAAAAAGTTGGCGGCGGAAGTGATGGCTAACGTACTTGGGCAGCACTACTTTACAGAAGTGTGGCGCAATGGCGCGAAAGTGAAGTTTAAAAACAGGCCGACAGAATACGGTATGACGCGTGACGCGCATCAGGCGGTATTGACCTTTACGCTACCGCTGGCTGAACCGCAGCCGTTAAGCGGACAGACTTATACCTTTTCAACGTTTGATCCCTCTTATTATGTCGATATGCATTATGACCAGGACAGCGATATCACGATGCCGGAACCGCTGCGCGAAAAGTGTCGGATTCAGGTTTATACTCCTGCGCCCGGCGAAGAGACGCTACGTTTCGCCCAGTCGCTGGATAAAGAGGACGCGCCGCCGGAGGATATGGATTTAGGTAAACAGTTTGCCCAAACGGTGACCTTGCAATGTCAGTAATTTTTTCTCAACGCACTCCGGGGCGGCGCTGGCTCTCGCTGTGGCCATTGGCGTTATTCCTGCTGCTGATGCTGGTTGGCGGTCTGTGGATGTGGCAGGCCTGGCCGCAGGTGATGTTGAAAAGCGCTCTTTGGCAGCGGGACGTGAATCAGCAGTTGAGCGCGCTGCTTAACGCGGTGGCGACGCATCCTGAGCGGGCGGGCGGATCGTTGCTTCTGCTGAGTTTTATGTATGGCGTGCTTCATGCGCTGGGGCCGGGACACGGCAAAGTGGTGATCGCGACATGGCTGGCGACGCATCCTTCGAAGTTGAAATCGAGTATCGTGTTAACCCTCGCCGCCGCGTTATTACAGGGGCTCGTGGCTATCGGGTTGGTGGTGGGCGTGCTGACCGTATTGCAACTTCCGGCCAGGCAGCTCCATCTGAGCGGCTTCTGGCTGGAAAAGGGGAGCTATGCGTTAGTTGGCGGGCTGGGCATTTTGCTGTGCTGGCGGGCCATAAAAAGGTTACGCGCGCTGCTACGTAAACCTGTCTTTATCGCTTTTACGCCGCGCCATGTTCACCATGAAAAATGCGGCTGCGGACATCAGCATCTACCGACGCAGGAACAATTGCATAGCGGCGATGACTGGCGCGCGCGATTCATGATCGTACTGTCTATGGGGATGCGGCCCTGTTCCGGCGCGATAATGGTGCTGTTATTCAGTAAAGTGATTGGCGTTTTTAGCTGGGGAATGGCGTCGGTACTGGCGATGGCGGCGGGAACCTCGCTAACGATTACCTCGCTGGCGTTGCTGGTACACACTTTTCGTGCTCTGGCGGTGAAGCTCAGTGGAAACAAAGCGCCAGCGTTATGGCGGCAGGTAGGCTGGTCAACGCTGGCGCTGGCCGGAGGGGTCATACTGCTTGTCGCGGCGCTGGTCATGTGGTTTAGCGTGCCGCAGCCTGTGGGCGGGCTGCGGCCATGGCGTGGTTGATTAGTGCCCGGCGGGTTTGAGATGCATCCGCGCGACGGATTCGTCTTCTGCCCAGTAAATGCGTTCGGCGACCATCGCTTCCGGATTGAGCTGAACGCCGCGCAGTACCCGTTCTTTAAAACGCAGATAGCCGCCTTTGTCGATCAGATGGCCCATATGTAGATAGATCGGTTTTCCGCCGAGCATCTCTTTTTCAAATTCATACAGGTTAACGATCACCTGCTTTATCACATCTTCAGTCACCCAGTTGAGGAAGAGCTTGCCGACGCGCGGCGTCTTTTTACTGGTGCGTCCGCCCAGACGGACTTGCCAGAGCTGATCCGGCTTACGTTGCCAGGCCAGCGTCGGACAGGCCAGCACGCACTCGCCGCAGCCGATACAGGCGGACTCTTCTTTGACCGCTTTGCCGTTCTTCAGCGCCAGGCAGCCTACCGCGTGGTGACTACAGACCTTCACGCAGGCGCCGCAGCCGATACAGCGATCGGCAGTGAAGCGCATTTTCGCCACGCCAATAATTCCCAGATCGGCCATTGACGCCTTCGCGCAATCATTCGGGCAGCCAACAATGACCGTTTTGAGATGATAAGGGCTGGGATAGACCAGTTTTTCAAGACGACGGGACAGACCGGTCGTGTCAGTGTTGGCTTTCTGGCAAATGCGGTTCCCCTGACAGGCGACAATATTTCGCCCGCCAATAGCGAGATAGCCCGCTTTGGTATCCTCAACCTGGACGTCGCACAGTTCTATTTCAATCTCGCGAAGAAACGGCTCCAGCGCAGCGTTCACGTTGTCGATATCTTCGTAACGGATACCCGGCATCGCCAGCTTCTGGCGGGTAGTGAGGTGAATTTGTCCGTTGCCCCAGGTTTCGGCGATGTCACGCGCCACCGTTAGCAAATGCGCGGGCAAAATACCGCCGGGAATGCGGACGCTGATCATGGCTTCGCCGCGCACTTTTGACAGGCGATATTCGTTTTTCGCACGGGCTTTAATGATATCAATATCAATGCTCATGATGTTCTCCTTAATCGGCAAAACGTTGCGCGACGGCGTAGTTAAATATCGGACCGTCGGTGCAGACATACACTTCGCCCATACGGCAGTGGCCGCACTTCCCGACGGAGCAGGCCATCCGGCGTTCGTAGTCCACCCAGATTTGCTCCGGCTTGAGCCCTTTTTGCAGCAGCATTTTTACGGTAAAGGTAATCATTATTGGCGGCCCAACGACGATGGCCTGCATAGTGTCGATATCGCTAAGCGTCATGTCGGCAAGCCGATCGGTCACCCGGCCAATCTGGTAACGGTCATCAGCCTCGCCTTCATCCAGCGTGAGTACCAGATTATGTTTGCCGCGCCACGTCGCCATTTCTTCTTTGTACAGCACGCAATCGCGATTTTTATAGCCGAGAATCATATCCAGTTGACCAATTTCCTGGGGATTCTCAACGAAATAGCGCATTAAGCCTTTCACCGGCGCGACGCCCGTACCGCCTGCGACAACCAGTAAGGGCTTATGGCGCAGCGTATCGACCGGATAGCCATTGCCATAGCAGCCGCGTAGCCACACGTTGTCGCCTTCTTTCAGCGTAAAGAGGGCGCTGGTCACTTTTCCGACATTACGAATCAGCAGATCTATCCAGCCGTCGCCGTAGTCGGAAACGGAGATGGGCGCTTCGCCGACGCGCGGCAGCGACACCTCAACAAATTGCCCCCAGTGCGCGGGAAAATCGACGGCCACGCGGAAATTCCACTCCAGCGGCGTGTGGCGAGTAATACTGAGGATGCGGTACGCCGCAGGCAGCAAACTGTGCTGCGGTTTATCATGACAGGAACAATGTGACATGCGTTATGCCTCCTCTGCCAGCGCCTGCCGAACGGCAGCGGTCATTTTGTTGATAATCAAAGAAAATTTGATGTATTGCGGGCAGCGATCGTCGCAGCGGCCGCAGCCGACGCACATATGTTCAATGCCGTTGCGCGCTTTGTAGTCATTGACCTTATGCAGGGCGCGGTAGCGCAGACGCTCGCCGGGTTTTTCGCGAAAACCATGACCGCCGGCCATGTCGCTAAAGCCCGGCACCATGCAGCTTGCCCACTGGCGACGGCGTTCGCCGCGCTGCGGATTTTCATCATAGGCGACGTCAAAGACGCTATAGCAGGTACAGGTTGGGCACCCGGTAGTGCAGCGGCCACAACTGATGCAGCGGCTGTCGTAGGCGTCCCATAGCGGATGGTGGGTGAGAATGTCGCGAATTTTTTGCGGATCGTGGCAAACGCTGTCCGGCGTGACGACGGTTTCCCGGTTTTCGCTGACGAAAGAGGGGGTATAGTCAGCCTCCTGCCCCAGCCCTTGTATCGCCGCCTCGATAAAGGGATCGCGGATGCTGACAAGCGCGCCCTCATCGCTAAAACGCATGGCGGCGCTATAACAGTCAGTTTTATTAGTACCCATTGAGACGCAGAAACAATTTTCGAAGCTTTCTTCACACTCAATAAGGACGAAACGAATATGCTCCCGTAGCAGTTGATAACTGTAATCGGAATTATTCCCATTTGATAAATACATATAATCCAGCCGCGACATGGCGTTAATGTCGCAGGCGCGGGCAAAGATGATTATCGGGGAAATGTCTGTCTCGGCAATTTGAATGGTGTCTTTATCGAAATAAAAGAGCGTTTCGGTGATAGGGGCGATAATGGTATTCGGCGACATGTGCGATTTCTCGTGCCAGATGAGATCGCGCCAGCCGCTAATCCGTTGATAAATAATGTTGTCAGTGTCGGAAAAACGTCCGCCGCGAAACTCTGCGGACGGGGCAAACACGCGCCATTTTTTGTTTAATCGCTGGATAAGCAAACTAAACTCGTCAGGCGTAATTTTGATAGCCATCACATACTCCACAGTAATATTCAGGAAAAACAAATGAAAATAAATTGTTATAAAAATCAGTTGAATATTACTGTTACGCTAGCGCTAATCCATCGCCTTCGCTAACGGGAAAAAATGGTTTTTACTATCGGTATAATAAATATATTCTTAATCATAAAATATGCATATATACAGCGTCGCGCTATTTAGCGGATAGCGCGGTCTGAATAAATTTAATCATTGCATCACGGTAAAGGTTTGCATAACGTCCGGAAAAAGCATCAATGTGATCGCCGTCAGGAATGAAGATTTTTTGTTTGGGCTCCCGGGCGAGGGCATACAATTTCTCACTGTCCTGCCAGGGAATAACATGGTCTGCCGTGCCATGAAGAATCAATACCGGAATGGGGCTGACGCTGGCAATATTGCGATCCGCGCTATAGCGGTCATCAAGCAAATAGCCGCTGCCCGGGATCATCTGGTTGGCGATGGAGGAATAGGATAAAAACGTTGAGTCAAGGATAATCGCACGTATGCCCGCCTGGTCGGCGTAGCGCATATTTGCGCAGCCTACGCAGTGGCCTACGGCGGCCAGTACATTATTGCCGCCCAGGCTCTGCCCCAGCAGTACCAGGCGCTCGGGGTTAACGTCGGCGCGATGCCGCACATAATCTATCGCGCTTTTCGTATCGTCCAGTAGCCCCTCTTGTGATGGGGTACCCTCAGATTCGCCAAAACCACGGTAATCAAACATAAACAGGTTTACGTTGCGTTCTGGCAGCCAACTGACTAACGGCCAGTGCGCCGACATATTTCCGGCGTTGCCATGGACATGAATCACCGTCGCGACGGCGTTTTCCGGCCTGCCGAAAGCAGTGGGAATAAACCAGCCGTGCAGATGCGTGCCATCTTTGGCGGTAAAGGTAATGGATTCAGCTTCGGCAGGGGTTGGCCCATAGACTTTATTGTCCGGGTAATAAAAGGCATTGATCGCTACGCGGGGTAGCAGATAAATACAGACCACAATGATAAACAGAATAAAAAGGGATTTGACGATGCGTCGGGTATGTTGAAGGGTCATGTTCGCTTCCTTGCCGCTTTATGCCAATAGCGGAGCAGGGAGCGATCGTACAAAAACATGCAGGCAAGTAAAGCGATGAGGCTGTGTTTAGGAAAAACGCCTGAAAAGGCACGGCGGATGAGTGGCCCCATCCGCCGAAGAGACTTAGCGCTTCAGCGCATCGCTCAGTTCGTCGCGCATATTCGCCAGCATGGCTTTAACGACGCGCGGATTCCCCGCCACGATATTACCGGTCATCATGTAGTTATGACCGCCGGTGAAATCGCTGACGATACCGCCCGCTTCACGAACCAGCAGTTCGCCCGCGGCGAAATCCCACGGACGAAGGCCAATTTCAAAGAAACCATCGACACGACCTGCAGCCACATAGGCCAGATCCAGCGCGGCGGAACCGGTGCGGCGGAAATCGGCGCATTCGGTGAACAGCTTGCCGATAATATTAATGTAGGTGGTCGCGTATTGTTTGGCTTTGAACGGGAAGCCAGTAGCGAGGATAGTGCCGTCCAGATCGCGAGCGGTACTGCCGCGCAGACGGTAGCCGTTCAGCTGCGCGCCCTGACCGCGGGTGGCGGTGAACAGTTCGTTACGCATCGGATCGTACACGACAGCCACTTCAGTACGGCCTTTAATGCGTACAGCAATGGAAACAGCGAAGTGTGGCAGACGTTTGATGAAGTTGGTGGTGCCATCCAGCGGATCGATAACCCATTGAACATCCTGATCTGTGCCAACGTGCTCACCGCTTTCTTCGGTGATAATAGTGTGTTGCGGGTAAGATTTGCGAATGGTGTCGATAATCACCGCTTCAGCGGCCTTATCTACATTGGTCACAAAATCGTTACTGCCTTTTTGGCTCGCTTCTACAGCGTCCGGAGTTTCATAGTTTTTGGCAATTACATTACCCGCCTTGCGCGCTGCGCGCACGGCGATGGTCAGCATCGGATGCATCGGTCTCTCTCACTGGATGTTAAAGAACGGGAAAACGGCGCAGAGTATAGCAGCGAGATCGGAATCTGTCTTGGTTTTATGGTAAGATGTCAGAATAATCTTTAGCTGAAGAAAGACAATGCTGCAAAACATTCGAATTGTGCTGGTGGAAACCTCCCACACCGGCAATATGGGCTCCGTGGCTCGCGCTATGAAAACCATGGGCTTAACTAACCTGTGGCTGGTAAACCCGTTGGTGAAACCGGACTCCCAGGCCATCGCCCTGGCGGCAGGCGCCAGCGATGTGATCGGTAATGCGCAGATCGTCGATACGCTGGATGAAGCGTTGGCTGGCTGTAGCCTGGTGGTCGGCACCAGCGCCCGTTCCCGCACTTTGCCGTGGCCGATGCTTGATCCGCGCGAGTGCGGCTTAAAAAGCGTGGCGGAAGCGGCAAATACGCCGGTTGCGCTGGTTTTTGGTCGTGAGCGTGTCGGGCTGACTAACGATGAGTTGCAAAAATGCCATTATCACGTCGCTATTGCCGCTAACCCGGAGTACAGCTCATTGAATCTGGCGATGGCGGTACAGGTCATCGCGTATGAAGTCCGCATGGCCTGGCTGGCGACGCAGGAAAACGGCGACGTGGCAGATCATGAAGAGACGCCGTATCCGCTGGTGGACGATCTTGAACGCTTCTACGGCCATCTGGAGCAGACGTTGCTCTCCACTGGCTTTATTCGCGAAAACCATCCGGGGCAGGTGATGAATAAATTGCGCCGTCTGTTTACCCGCGCCCGCCCGGAAAGCCAGGAGTTGAATATTCTGCGTGGGATTCTGGCGTCTATTGAGCAGCAGAATAAAGGCAAGTAACCGCATCAATATCGCACGGAACGCTAAATACCTGACTAATTTACTCAAGTAAATAGTTGACCAAATTACTCGGGAATGTCAGACTTGTCCCTGCTATGCAATACCCCCATTTTACAATAAAAAACCCCGGGCAGGGGCGAGTTTGAGGTTAAGTAAGACATGAGACTGACATCTAAAGGGCGTTATGCCGTGACCGCAATGTTAGACGTTGCGCTCAACTCCGAAGCGGGCCCGGTACCGTTGGCTGATATTTCTGAACGTCAGGGGATTTCCCTTTCTTATCTGGAACAGCTATTTTCCCGTTTACGTAAAAACGGTCTGGTTTCCAGCGTACGCGGGCCGGGCGGCGGTTATCTGTTGGGTAAAGATGCTGGCAGTATCGCGGTCGGCGAAGTGATCAGCGCGGTTGATGAATCCGTTGACGCGACCCGTTGCCAGGGGAAAGGCGGCTGTCAGGGCGGCGATAAATGCCTGACCCATGCGCTGTGGCGTGATTTAAGCGATCGCCTGACCGGCTTTCTCAACAATATTACCTTAGGCGAGCTGGTGAATAACCAGGAAGTTCTGGATGTGTCTGGTCGCCAGCACACGCATGACGCGCCGCGCGCCAGCGGTCGTGCGCAGGACGCTATCGACGTTAAATTACGCGCTTAATTAAAATATTACGCCATCTCTTCTGGCGGCCTCATGCGGTGAATGCCGCGGTCGTCTGAAGGATGAAGTGTAAAAAAGAATTCAGAATCAGGCCGGGACGCGGACGTCCCGTCAACACGGTCGTACATCCAGCCGGTTGCCTGATTCCTTGCATTGAGTGATGTACGGAGTTTAAGAGCAATGAAATTACCGATTTATCTCGACTACTCCGCAACCACGCCGGTGGACCCGCGTGTTGCCGAGAAAATGATGCAGTTTCTGACCCTGGACGGAACCTTTGGGAACCCGGCGTCTCGTTCACACCGTTTCGGCTGGCAGGCTGAAGAAGCCGTCGATATCGCCCGCAACCAGATTGCTGAACTGGTCGGCGCCGACCCGCGTGAAATCGTCTTTACCTCAGGGGCGACGGAGTCCGATAACCTGGCGATCAAAGGCGCTGCCAACTTTTATCAGAAAAAAGGCAAGCACATCATCACCAGCAAGACCGAGCACAAAGCGGTGCTGGACACCTGCCGTCAGCTTGAGCGCGAAGGGTTTGAAGTGACCTACCTGGCGCCGCAGCGCAACGGCATCATCGATCTCAACGAGCTCGAAGCAGCGATGCGTGACGACACCATTCTGGTTTCCATCATGCACGTGAACAACGAAATCGGCGTGGTGCAGGATATCGCGACCATCGGCGAAATGTGCCGCGCGCGCGGTATCATCTACCACGTTGACGCCACCCAGAGCGTGGGCAAACTGCCTATCGACCTGAGCCAACTGAAAGTGGATCTGATGTCCTTCTCCGGTCATAAAATTTATGGTCCGAAAGGCATTGGCGCGCTGTATGTGCGTCGTAAGCCGCGTATTCGCATTGAAGCGCAGATGCATGGCGGCGGGCACGAGCGCGGTATGCGCTCTGGTACTCTGCCTGTCCACCAGATTGTCGGCATGGGCGAAGCTTACCGTATCGCGAAAGAAGAGATGGAGACCGAAATGGCCCGTCTGCGCGGTCTGCGTAACCGTCTGTGGAACGGCATCAAAGATATTGAAGAAGTTTACCTGAACGGCGACCTTGAGCAGGGCGCGCCAAACATTCTCAACGTGAGCTTTAACTACGTTGAAGGCGAGTCGCTGATCATGGCGCTGAAAGACCTGGCGGTCTCTTCCGGTTCCGCCTGCACCTCCGCCAGTCTGGAACCGTCCTACGTGCTGCGCGCGTTGGGCATGAATGACGAGCTGGCGCATAGCTCTATCCGTTTCTCTTTAGGTCGTTTTACCACTGAAGAAGAGATCGACTACACCATTGATCTGGTTCGTAAATCCATTGGCCGTCTGCGTGACCTTTCTCCACTGTGGGAAATGTACAAGCAGGGTGTGGATCTGAACAGCATCGAATGGGCACATCATTAATCGGTATCGGAATCAGGAGAATTTATAATGGCTTACAGCGAAAAAGTAATCGATCACTATGAGAACCCGCGTAACGTAGGGTCGTTTGACAACAACGACGATAACGTGGGAAGCGGCATGGTTGGCGCTCCGGCCTGCGGCGACGTTATGAAGTTGCAGATTAAAGTTAACGATGAAGGTATCATTGAAGACGCGCGCTTCAAGACTTACGGTTGCGGTTCCGCTATCGCCTCCAGTTCTCTGGTAACGGAGTGGGTGAAAGGAAAATCCCTGGACGAAGCGCAGGCGATTAAAAACACCGACATTGCAGACGAACTGGAGCTGCCGCCGGTGAAAATTCACTGCTCTATTCTGGCGGAAGACGCGATTAAAGCCGCTATTGCGGATTACAAAAGCAAACGCGAAGCGAAATAAAATAGAACGTTAACATTGAGGTTTTGTTATGTCGATTACACTTAGCGACAGTGCAGCAGCGCGAGTTAATACCTTCCTGGCCAACCGTGGTAAAGGGTTTGGTCTGCGTCTGGGCGTGAGAACCTCCGGCTGCTCAGGTATGGCTTATGTACTGGAATTTGTTGACGAGCCAACGGCGGAAGACACCGTGTTTGAAGACAAAGGCGTTAAGGTAGTGGTTGACGGCAAGAGCCTGCAATTTCTGGACGGTACACAGCTGGACTTCGTAAAAGAAGGTCTGAACGAAGGGTTTAAATTCTCCAACCCGAATGTGAAAGATGAGTGTGGTTGCGGCGAAAGCTTCCACGTGTAACCGTGTTCCGCTGTTATACCGAGCATTCGTGCTGCAGAAAAGCGGCAAGCGAGTGAATCCCCAGGCGCTTACTTGAGTAAATGACTGGGGGAACCCGCGCAGACAACGCATCTGCGGCGCGAAGTAAGAAGGTATAACCCCACCGTGGTCGCCTGCGTGTGGGGTTTGTTCTGACAGGCTATCCCTGAGAATGTTATGGATTACTTCACCCTCTTTGGCTTACCAGCCCGTTATCAGATTGACACCCAGGCGCTGAGCCTTCGTTTTCAGGATCTGCAACGCCAGTATCACCCTGACAAATTTGCCAACGGCACCCAGGCGCAGCAGCTTGCCGCCGTCCAGCAATCCGCCACGATCAACCAGGCCTGGCAAACGCTGCGTCACCCTTTGACGCGCGCGGAGTATCTGCTCTCCTTACACGGGTTCGATCTGGCCAGCGAGCAGCATACGGTACGCGACACCGCGTTTCTGATGGAACAACTCACGCTTCGCGAAGAGCTGGACGATATCGAACAATCAAAAGACGACGTGCGGCTGGAAAGCTTCATCAAACGCGTACAAAAGATGTTTGACGCTCGCCTTCAGCAAATGGTGGAACAGTTGGACAACGCCGCGTGGGACGCGGCGGCGGATACGGTGCGCAAACTGCGGTTTCTCGATAAACTGCGAAGCAGCGCAGAACAACTCGAAGAAAAGCTGCTCGATTTTTAACTGGAATCTAACATGGCCTTATTACAAATTAGTGAGCCTGGTCTGAGCGCCGCGCCGCATCAGCGTCGTCTGGCGGCGGGCATCGACTTAGGCACTACCAACTCTCTGGTTGCGACGGTTCGCAGCGGCCAGGCGGAAACTCTGCCTGACCACGAAGGGCGCCACCTGTTGCCTTCAGTGGTTCACTATCAGCAGCAGGGCCATACGGTCGGTTACGCTGCGCGCGACAATGCCGCGCAGGATACGGCCAACACTATCAGCTCTGTGAAACGCATGATGGGACGCTCGCTGGCGGATATCCAGGCGCGCTATCCGCATCTGCCTTACCGGTTTAAGGCAAGCGTTAATGGGCTGCCGATGATTGACACGGCGGCTGGATTGCTCAATCCGGTACGCGTATCGGCTGATATTCTCAAAGCGCTGGCCGCGCGGGCTAGCGAATCGCTCTCCGGCGAGCTGGATGGCGTGGTGATTACCGTTCCCGCCTATTTCGATGATGCCCAACGTCAGGGGACGAAAGACGCCGCGCGGCTGGCAGGCCTGCATGTGCTGCGCCTGCTCAACGAACCGACGGCGGCGGCGATTGCCTACGGTCTGGACTCAGGCAAAGAAGGCGTTATTGCTGTTTACGATCTCGGCGGCGGTACCTTCGATATCTCTATTTTACGCCTGAGCCGCGGGGTGTTTGAAGTGCTGGCGACGGGCGGTGATTCTGCGCTCGGCGGCGACGACTTTGACCATCTGCTGGCGGACTATATTCGCGAGCAGGCGGGAATTGCCGATCGTAGCGACAATCGCGTTCAGCGCGAACTGCTGGATGCCGCGATTGCGGCGAAAATCGCCTTAAGCGATGCCGATACCGTTCGCGTTAACGTTGCGGGCTGGCAGGGGGAGATCACTCGCGAGCAATTTAACGATCTCATTTCCGCGCTGGTTAAGCGCACGCTATTGGCCTGCCGTCGCGCATTGAAAGATGCCGGCGTGGAGCCCCAGGACGTTCTGGAAGTGGTCATGGTCGGCGGTTCGACCCGTGTACCGCTGGTGCGTGAGCGGGTGGGCGAATTTTTTGGCCGCACGCCGTTAACCGCTATCGACCCGGATAAAGTGGTCGCTATCGGCGCAGCGATTCAGGCCGATATTCTGGTCGGCAACAAGCCGGACAGCGAAATGCTGCTGCTGGACGTGATTCCACTCTCTCTTGGGCTGGAAACGATGGGCGGCCTGGTGGAAAAAGTCATTCCGCGCAACACCACTATCCCGGTGGCGCGCGCGCAGGATTTCACCACCTTCAAAGACGGCCAGACCGCGATGTCTATCCATGTGATGCAGGGCGAACGCGAACTGGTGCAGGACTGCCGCTCGCTGGCGCGCTTTGCGCTGCGCGGGATTCCGCCGCTGCCGGCGGGCGGGGCGCATATTCGTGTGACCTTCCAGGTAGACGCCGATGGCCTGTTGAGCGTCACCGCAATGGAAAAATCCACCGGCGTCGAGGCCTCCATTCAGGTCAAACCTTCCTATGGTCTGACCGATGGCGAAATCGCCTCGATGATCAAGGATTCCATGAGTTTTGCCGAGCAGGACGTGAAAGCGCGTATGCTGGCGGAGCAAAAAGTCGAAGCCGCGCGCGTGCTGGAAAGTTTGACCGGCGCGCTAACTGCCGACGCCGCGCTGTTAAGCGCCGCAGAACGTCAATGCATTGATGATGCCGCCGCACATTTAAGCGCGGTCGCACAAGGCGATGATGTTGACGCCATAGAACAAGCCATTAAAAACGTAGATAAACAAACCCAGGAATTTGCCGCTCGCCGCATGGACCAGTCGGTTCGTCGCGCGTTGAAAGGCCATTCCGTAGACGAGGTTTAACATGCCGAAGATTGTTATTCTGCCTCATCAGGATCTTTGTCCGGATGGCGCAGTTCTGGAAGCTGAGACCGGTGAAACCATTCTTGACGTTGCGCTGCGCAACGGCATCGAGATTGAACACGCCTGTGAGAAATCGTGCGCCTGCACCACCTGTCACTGTATTGTACGTGAAGGCTTCGACTCCTTGCCGGAAAGTTCGGAAGAAGAAGACGATATGCTGGATAAAGCGTGGGGGCTGGAGCCGGAAAGTCGACTGAGCTGCCAGGCCCGCGTTACCGACGACGATCTGGTTATCGAAATTCCACGTTACACAATCAACCATGCGCGTGAGCATTAACAGAGGGTAGTATGGGACTCAAGTGGACCGATAGCCGCGAGATCGGCGAAGCGTTATACGACGCATATCCTGATGTCGATCCTAAAACCGTTCGTTTCACCGATCTGCATCAGTGGATCTGCGAACTGGACGATTTTGACGACGACCCTAACGCATCCAATGAAAAAATTCTGGAGGCGATTCTGCTAGTCTGGTTGGATGAAGCAGAGTAAGTCAAATAACGGGCTGCCCTACGGCGGCCCGTTTGCTAATAAGGAAAATAACAATGACAGAAGCCATGAAAATTACGCTTTCCACGCAGCCTGCCGATGCGCGCTGGGGCGATAAAGCCACTTACAGTATTAATAACGACGGTATTACCTTGCATCTTAACGGTAAAGACGATCTGGGATTGATCCAGCGTGCGGCGCGTAAAATCGACGGCCTGGGAATAAAACAGGTCGCGCTGACAGGCGAAGGATGGGATACCGAGCGTTGTTGGGCATTCTGGGCGGGTTACAAAGGACCAAAAGGCGTCCGTACCGTAATGTGGCCGGATTTAGACGATGCCCAACGTCAGGAACTGGATAACCGCCTGACCATTATTGACTGGGTGCGCGACACCATTAATGCTCCGGCGGAAGAGCTTGGGCCGGAGCAACTGGCGCAGCGCGCGGTGGATCTGCTGTGCAGCGTCGCGTGCGATAGCGTCACTTACCGTATCACCAAAGGCGAAGATCTGCGCGAGCAGAACTATATGGGGCTGCATACCGTAGGCCGTGGTTCTGAGCGTCCGCCGGTGCTGCTGGCGCTGGATTACAACCCGACGGGAGACAAAGATGCGCCGGTTTACGCCTGCCTGGTCGGTAAAGGTATCACCTTTGACTCCGGCGGTTACAGTATCAAACAAAGCGCTTTTATGGACTCAATGAAATCCGATATGGGCGGCGCGGCGACAGTAACGGGCGCGCTGGCGTTCGCCATTACCCGTGGGCTGAATAAACGCGTAAAACTGTTCCTGTGCTGCGCCGATAATCTGATCAGCGGCAATGCGTTTAAACTGGGCGATATTATTCGCTACCGTAATGGCAAGAATGTCGAAGTCATGAATACCGATGCGGAAGGGCGACTGGTGCTGGCGGATGGCCTGATTGACGCCAGCGCGCAACACCCGCAGCTAATCATTGATATGGCGACGTTAACCGGCGCGGCGAAAACGGCGCTGGGTAACGACTATCATGCGCTATTCAGTTTTGACGATACGCTGGCGGGGCGCTTGCTGACCAGCGCGGCGCAAGAGAATGAACCGTTCTGGCGTCTGCCGCTGGCGGAGTTCCACCGTAACCAGCTGCCGTCTAACTTTGCGGAACTGAACAACACCGGCAGCGCGGCGTATCCCGCTGGGGCAAGCACCGCCGCGGGTTTTCTGTCGCACTTTGTTGAAAATTACCGCGAAGGCTGGCTGCACATTGACTGTTCCGCCACTTATCGCAAAGCGCCGGTTGAGCAGTGGGCTGCCGGGGCAACCGGTCTGGGTGTGCGCACCATCGCGAATCTGCTGACCGCCTGAACGGTGTTTTTGTAGGCCGGGTAAGCGAAGCGCCACCCGGCATTTTGCCTGATGGCGACGCCGTGCGTCTTATCAGGCCTACAACCCATATACATAATTTGTGATTCCTATGTCCGAAACTAAAAATGAATTAGAAATCTTGATGGAGAAAGCGGCGACTGAGCCCGCGCATCGTCCGGCATTTTTCCGTACCTTACTGGAGTCCACCGTCTGGGTGCCGGGCAGCGCTGCCGAAGGCGAGGCGATTGTGGAAGACAGTGCTCTGGATTTGCAGCACTGGGAAAAAGAAGACGGCACGACCGTCATTCCCTTCTTTACTTCTCTGGAGGCGCTGCAGCAGGCCGTGGAAGACGAACAGGCATTTGTGGTGATGCCGGCGCGCACGCTGTTTGAAATGACGCTTGGCGAAACGCTATTCCTCAACGCTAAATTGCCGACCGGCAAAGAGTTTATGCCGCGTGAAATCAGCCTGCTTCTCGCTGGGGAAGGCAGTCCGTTAAGTACGCAGGAAGTGCTGGAAGGTGGCGAGTCGCTTATTTTATCCGAAGTGGCCGAGCCGCCGTCGCAGATGATTGATTCCCTCACTACGCTGTTTAAAACCATCAAACCGGTGAAACGCGCATTTCTCTGCGCGATTAAAGAACATGCGGACGCCCAACCCAATCTGCTGATTGGCATTGAGGCTGACGGCGAAATTGAAGAGATCATTCACGCAGCGGGCAATGTGGCGACCGACACGTTACCGGGTGACGAACCGATCGATATTTGTCAGGTGAGGAAGGGCGAGCAGGGTATCAGCCACTTTATCACCGAGCATATCGCGCCGTTCTACGAGCGCCGCTGGGGCGGGTTCCTGCGCGATTTTAAACAGAACCGCATCATCTGAAGAAAAGAAAGCCGCCCAACAGGGCGGCCTCCTGGCTTACCTGCTCTGGACGTTGAGCGTTACGGGAACAGAGCTACCTGGGTGGCTTCTGTCTGCGTGAAGACACAACGTGCCAGAAACAAGAAGCACGACACAAAAGTATCGTACCTTCATGTTGCGGTCCTTGCGAAGACCGCATCACGGCAGTACCGCTGGCGATAATGCCGTGATAGCAGGCACTACGGTGTGCCTGCGCTTACGGCCATGGGTTATCCTCTCCTGAAGCCAGCGCCCGTTTGCGAGACGGCGGAAAGGGCCGGGAAAGATAATACCTCAAATGTTGAATAGTTTCCTGATAAATTATATTGACATTTGCTCCCTTAAAAGGGAGTATTAATCCCCTACGGTGTGCCTGCGTTGCTATGGCAACAAAGCCTGCTGGAAAGGCCGCGAACCGGACCAGCACAAAAAAACCGCTCAATTGAGCGGTTTTTTTGTGGCCTGCTTAAACCGAATTTATGTAGATTCGTTTTAAATCAGCCTGAACGGTAGGCCGGATAAGCGTGAGCGCCACCCGACATCATGTCGATTAATCGACGAGCGCATCCAGTTTTGCCCAAAACGCCTCATGATAATCCTCCAGGTCAAGTAAAGCGGCATCGCGTTGTTCATTCATTTTTTGCTGTGCCTTCCATTGCGGAAGATGTAAATCCTCTTCGGTAAAGCCAATGTCTTTAGCGCCCGAAATAATATTATAGAGATATTCCACCAGAGAAGACTCCGCCAGCCAGAATTCATTACGTTCCATGCGGGCAATAGGGTATTCGCCGTTGGCATCCCGTTCTGTGATATAGATAAAAATGGCCTGATCGCCGACATGATCGATACGAATTAATGCCGGAAGACGGGGATCGTTACTCCAGACAGGCATCAGATCTTCAATATCAATACCTGAGCTATCCATGCCAACGCCGTAATACGCCTCTTCATCAGGGGAGTAAGAATGAATTACTCCCTCTTTATCAATAGATCTTTGTAATGTTTCAATCACAGGCATATTATAATTGCTAAGTAGATCGCGGTCGTAGGCCAGTAGCGCCTTCAGGCTTTCAGGTAACTCAGTGGTTTCCGTATTTTGCGGATCGCGATACTTACGCACTCGCAGACGACTTATTTCCTCGGCAGACATAGGAGTAGGTACCTTATTACGGTTAACCTTTTTAACCAACTCAATTAAATTAGCGAGTGAAATATCCATTTTCCATCCTTAAAAAATTATATTTACAGGAGTTATTTTCCGGTGAAAACAAAAACAGCGGTAATGATACTCCTTATACCGGACGTAAAGTATTTACCGATAAAAAATAGGATTTTATTAAGAGAAAATAATGCCCGTTTGCAGGACAGCGGAAAAGAGCGGAATAAAAACAATGTCTGTAGATCGTTTTACATCAGCCTGAACGGTAGGCCGGATAAGCGTGAGCGCCATCCGGCATGGCGGATATTAAGCGGGTTCAACCGGTAAATCGGTACGCGCGCCCCATTCGCTCCACGCGCCATCGTAAAGCGTGACGTCAGGCACATCCAGCGTGGCGAGCGCCAGCACCACGACCGCGGCCGTCACGCCGGAACCGCAGCTGGCGATAATCGGTCTGTCGAAACTCACGCCGTGGCTGAAAAAAACCTCATTCAGTTCGTCAGTGGTCTTTAATTCGCCTTCATACACCAGTTCCGTCCACGGGACGTTTAGCGCGCCAGGAATGTGTCCGCGCCTCAGTCCCGGACGCGGTTCATCAGCCTGAGCGTTAAAACGCGCCGCCGGACGCGCGTCAACGATTTGCGCGGTTTTTTCATGGCTTGCCAGCAATACGTCGGTGAGACGCACCACGGCTTGCGGCGCGAATTTCGCCTCAAACTCGCCTCCTTCATGCGCTTCTTCGCCTTCGCGCAATAGCCATTCGTCGCGCTGCCAGCCCGCCAGTCCGCCCGCCAGAATGGACACTTTCTCGGCACCGAACGTGCGCAGCATCCACCATGCCCGCGGAGCGGAGAACAGATTGCCTTCATCGTATATGACCAGGTGTTTATCCTGGCGAACACCCAGTTCACGCATGGCCACCGCAAACGCTTCCGGGCGCGGCATCATATGCGGCAACGGCGATGCGCGATCGGAGAGCGCTTCAATATCAAAAAACAGCGCGCCGGGAATATGTCCGGCGCGATATTCGCCCGCCATATCACGATGTTCTTGTCCTGGCGGCGCCATACGGGCGTCAAGAATCTGTATTTCCGGATCATCAATATGTTCGGCAAGCCAGTCGGCGGCGACAAAAAAGGCGGTGGTCATGGGCATCTCCATTGTTACCTGGTTATGGTCAAATTGTCGGACGTTTCCCGAAAAGGGACAAGTAGAAGAGGCTGTTTTGGCTGGCGAAACCACATTTCTGCGTAAAATTTTCGCATCATCACAGTAATACGGACTTACACAATAAAATTTCTCGCGCATAATATCTCATCAACCGTTGCTGACAGGCCGTTAAGGCCAGGGATGAAAGATGAAACATTTACGCGTGGTGGCCTGCATGATCATGCTGGCGCTGGCGGGATGCGATAACAACGATAAAACTGCCCCGACGACTAAAAGCGAAGCGCCAGCCGTAGCGCAGCCCTCGCCCGCGCAAGACCCGGCACAGCTACAAAAGCTGGCGCAGCAAAGCCAGGGCAAAGCGCTCACGCTATTAGACGCCTCCGAAGCGCAGCTCGACGGCGCGGCGACGCTGGTGCTGACGTTTTCAATTCCTTTAGATCCTGAACAGGATTTCTCCCGTGTGGTTCACGTGGTTGATAAGAAAAGCGGCAGCGTTGACGGCGCATGGGAGCTGGCGCCAAATTTAAAAGAGCTAAGGTTACGTCATCTGGAACCTGAACGCGTGCTGGTGGTCACGGTTGATCCCGCCGTTAAAGCGCTGAATAACGCCACCTTCGGCAAGTCTTATGAAAAAACGATTACCACGCGTGATGTCCAGCCCAGCGTCGGATTTGCCAGCCGGGGATCGCTGCTACCGGGGAAAATCGCGGAAGGACTGCCGGTCATGGCGCTTAACGTCAACCACGTTGATGTGAACTTTTTCCGCGTTAAGCCCGGATCGCTGGCGTCATTTGTCAGCCAGTGGGAGTACCGTAGTTCTCTCTCTAACTGGGAGTCCGACAATCTGCTGAAAATGGCGGATCTGGTTTATACCGGTCGTTTTGATCTTAATCCGGCGCGCAATACGCGTGAGAAACTGCTGCTGCCATTAAGCGATATTAAGCCGCTGCAACAGGCGGGCGTATATGTGGCGGTAATGAATCAGGCTGGACACTACAACTATAGTAATGCCGCTACGTTGTTTACCCTTAGCGATATCGGCGTGTCCGCGCACCGTTACCATAATCGGCTGGATATCTTTACGCAAAGCCTGGAAAACGGCGCGGCGCAGTCGGGAATTGAGATCGTTCTTCTGAATGATAAAGGGCAGACGCTGGCGCAGGCGACGAGCGACGCGCAGGGGCATGTGCAACTGGAGGCTGATAAAGCGGCGGCGCTATTACTGGCGCGTAAAGAGGGGCAGACCACGCTGCTCGATCTCACGCTTCCGGCTCTGGATCTGTCGGAATTTAATGTCGCTGGCGCGCCCGGCTACAGCAAGCAGTTCTTTATGTTCGGCCCACGCGATCTCTACCGACCGGGCGAAACGGTTATCCTCAACGGATTACTGCGCGATAGCGACGGTAAAACGCTGCCCGATCAACCCGTTAAGCTGGAAGTGGTAAAACCAGACGGACAGGTGATGCGTACCGTTGTCAGCCAGCCGGAAAACGGGCTATACCGTTTGAATTATCCGCTGGATATCAACGCGCCGACCGGCTTGTGGCATGTCCGCGCCAACACCGGCGATAATTTGCTGCGGAGTTGGGATTTCCATGTGGAAGACTTTATGCCGGAGCGGATGGCGCTCAACCTGACGGCGCAAAAAACACCTCTGGCGCCTGCGGATGAGGTGAAATTCTCCGTTGTCGGCTATTACTTGTATGGCGCGCCTGCTAACGGCAATACCCTGCAAGGGCAACTTTTCCTGCGTCCGCTGCGCGACGCTGTCGCGGCATTGCCTGGCTTCCAGTTCGGCAATATTGCTGAAGAGAATCTTTCGCGCAGCCTGGACGAAGTTCAACTGACGTTGGATAAAGGCGGACGTGGTGAAGTGAGTGCTGCCAGCCAGTGGCAAGAAGCGCATTCGCCGCTGCAGGTAATTCTACAGGCCAGCCTGCTGGAGTCTGGCGGTCGTCCGGTCACTCGTCGCGTAGAGCAGCCGATTTGGCCTGCCGATACGTTACCGGGAATTCGTCCACAGTTCACCGCCAAAGCGGTATACGACTACCGTACGGATACCACCGTTAATCAACCGATTGTCGACGAAGACAGCAACGCCGCATTCGATATTGTTTACGCCAACGCGCAGGGCGAGAAAAAAGCGGTGTCCGGTTTACAGGTGCGGCTCATCCGCGAGCGTCGCGACTATTACTGGAACTGGTCGGAAAGCGAAGGCTGGCAGTCGCAGTTTGATCAAAAAGATCTGGTGGAGGGTGAGCAGACGCTGGATCTGAACGCGGATGAAACCGGAAAAGTCAGCTTCCCGGTGGAATGGGGCGCGTACCGTCTGGAGGTCAAAGCGCCGAATGAGATGGTCAGCAGCGTTCGTTTCTGGGCCGGCTATAGCTGGCAGGATAACAGCGACGGTAGCGGCGCGGCGCGTCCGGATCGCGTCACCCTCAAACTGGATAAAGCGAATTATCGTCCAGGCGACACCATGAAATTGCATATCGCCGCGCCGGTCGCCGGTAAAGGTTATGCGATGGTGGAATCCAGCGACGGTCCGCTGTGGTGGCAGGCGATCGACGTGCCGGCGCAGGGGCTGGAGCTCACGATTCCGGTGGATAAAACCTGGAATCGCCACGATCTCTATCTCAGTACGCTGGTGGTGCGTCCCGGTGATAAATCTCGTTCCGCGACGCCAAAACGTGCCGTGGGGTTACTACACCTACCGCTGGGGGATGAAAATCGCCGCCTCGATCTGGCGCTGGAAAGCCCGGCTAAAATGCGCCCGAATCAGCCGCTCACCGTCAGGGTGAAAGCCAGCGTTAAACACGGCGAAATGCCAAAACAGATCAACGTGCTGGTCTCCGCGGTCGATAGCGGCGTATTGAATATCACCGATTACGCGACGCCGGACCCGTGGCAGGCGTTCTTCGGTCAAAAACGCTACGGTGCGGATATCTACGATATTTACGGCCAGGTCATTGAAGGGCAGGGGCGGCTGGCGGCGTTGCGTTTTGGCGGCGATGGCGACGACCTTAAGCGCGGCGGAAAACCGCCGGTAAACCATGTCAATATCATCGCGCAGCAGGCGCAGCCGATCACGCTCAATGAGCAGGGCGAAGGGGTCGTAACGCTGCCGATTGGCGACTTTAACGGCGAACTGCGGGTTATGGCGCAGGCATGGACAGCGGACGATTTTGGTCGCGGCGAAAGCAAAGTCGTTGTCGCCGCGCCAGTGATTGCCGAGCTGAATATGCCGCGTTTTCTGGCGGGAGGGGATGTTTCGCGACTGGTGCTGGACGTCACCAATCTGACCGACCGTCCGCAGACGCTGAATATTGCGCTCGCCGCCAGTGGGTTACTGGAACTGCTTAGCCAGCAGCCGCAACCGGTCAACCTGGCGCCGGGCGTGCGCACTACCTTATTCGTTCCGGTACGCGCGCTGGAAGGTTTTGGCGAAGGCGAAATCCAGGCGACCATTAGCGGTCTGAATCTGCCGGGAGAAACCCTCGACGCGCAGCATAAGCAGTGGCAAATCGGCGTGCGTCCGGCCTGGCCTGCCCAAACGGTAAATAGCGGCATTGCGCTGGCGCCGGGAGAGAGCTGGCATGTACCAGAGCAGCATCTGGCAAACCTCTCGCCAGCCACGTTACAGGGACAACTGCTGTTAAGCGGAAAACCGCCGCTCAATCTGGCGCGCTACATTCGCGAGCTGAAAGCATATCCGTACGGGTGCCTGGAACAAACCACCAGCGGGTTATTCCCGGCGCTGTATACCAATGCCGCTCAATTGCAGTCGCTCGGTATTACCGGCGATAGCGATGAAAAACGGCGCGCCGCGGTGGATATCGGCATCTCCCGCATACTACAGATGCAGCGTGATAACGGCGGTTTTGCGCTATGGGATGAAAATGGGGCGGAAGAGCCCTGGCTAACGGCCTACGCGATGGATTTCCTCATTCGCGCGGGCGAGCAGGGATATAGCGTCCCGCCGGAGGCCATTAACCGGGGCAATGAGCGACTGCTGCGCTATCTGCAGGATCCCGGCACGATGCTGATTCGTTATAGCGATAATACCCAGGCCAGTACTTTTGCCGCTCAGGCTTACGCCTCGCTGGTACTGGCGCGTCAGCAGAAAGCGCCGCTCGGCGCGCTGCGCGAAATCTGGGAGCGTCGTAGTCAGGCGGCTTCAGGACTGCCGCTGATGCAATTGGGCATCGCGTTAAAAACGATGGGTGATGCCAGACGCGGCGAAGAGGCCATTACGCTGGCTCTGAATACGCCGCGTCAGGACGAACGGCAATGGATAGCGGATTACGGCAGTTCTCTGCGCGATAACGCTCTGATGTTGTCGCTACTGGAAGAGAACAACCTCAGACCGGACGCGCAAAACGCGCTATTAAGCTCGCTTTCTGAGCAGGCCTTCGGTCAGCGCTGGCTCTCTACCCAGGAGAACAGTGCCTTGTTCCTCGCCGCGCATTCGCGACAGGCCAGCGCGGGCGCCTGGCAGGCGCAGACCTCGTTAGAGGCGCAGCCGCTGTCGGGCGACAAGGCGTTGACCCGTAATCTGGGTGCTGACCAGCTGGCCGCCCTTGAGGTGACGAACACCGGTAGCCAGCCGCTATGGCTGCGTCTGGATAGCAGCGGCTATCCCTCATCTGCGCCTGAGCCTGCCAGCAACGTTTTGCAGATTGAACGACAAATACTGGGGACCGATGGTCAGCGCAAATCGCTGTCCTCGTTGCGTAGCGGCGAACTGGTGCTGGTCTGGTTAACGGTAGTGGCCGATCGCAATGTGCCGGATGCGCTGGTGGTGGACCTGCTCCCGGCCGGGCTGGAGCTGGAAAACCAGAATCTGGCTGACAGCAGCGCCAGCCTGCCGGAAAGCGGTAGCGAAGTGCAAAATCTGCTTAATCAGATGCAGCAGGCGGATATTCAGTATATGGAATTCCGCGACGATCGATTTGTGGCTGCCGTCGTCGTCAATGAGGGCCAGCCCGTGACGCTGGTCTACCTGGCGCGCGCGGTAACGCCGGGGACGTACCAGCTTGCGCAACCGCAGGTGGAATCGATGTACGTGCCTCAGTGGCGGGCAACCGGCGCGAGCGAGGGGCTGCTGATAGTGACGCCTTAAATGAACGGTTGGCGTGGTAAACGTGGCCGCTGGCTGTGGCTGGCGGGCGCGCCGCTTTTTATTTTCCTGGCGTTATGGGCGGCGGATAAACTCTGGCCGCTGCCGCTCAATGAGGTCCATCCTGCGCGGGTCGTGGTAGCCCATGACGGTACGCCGCTGTGGCGCTTTGCCGACGCCGGGGGGATCTGGCGTTATCCGGTGACGATTGAAGAGGTCTCTCCCCGCTACCTGGAGGCCTTAATCAATTACGAAGATCGCTGGTTCTGGCGGCACCCTGGCGTTAACCCTTTCTCCGTCGCGCGCGCGGCATGGCAGGATCTTACCGCCGGGCGCGTTATTTCCGGCGGCAGTACGCTGACTATGCAGGTGGCGAGACTGCTGGACCCGCATTCGCGCACGTTCGGCGGTAAAATCCGCCAGCTTTGGCGCGCCCTCCAGCTTGAATGGCATTTGTCCAAGCGCGATATCCTGACGCTGTACCTGAACCGCGCGCCGTTCGGCGGCACGCTACAGGGTATTGGCGCTGCAAGCTGGGCCTACTTCGGCAAGCCGCCCGCGCGCCTGAGCTACGCTGACGCGGCGCTGCTGGCCGTATTGCCGCAGGCGCCGAGCCGGTTACGCCCCGACCGCTGGCCTGCGAGAGCCGAAGCGGCACGAAATAAAGTGCTGGATCGGATGGCGGCGCAGGGCGTCTGGCCTGCCGAAACGGTACGCGAGTCGCGTGAAGAGCCGGTCTGGCTGGCGCCGCGTCAAATGCCGCAACTGGCGCCGCTTTTTGCCCGAATGATGTTGAGTAAAAGCCGGAGCGACAAAATTGTGACCACGCTGGACGCCGGGTTGCAGCGGCAACTGGAAGATCTGGCGCGGGCATGGAAAGGGCGGCTGCCTGCACGCAGTTCATTGGCGATGATCGTCGTCGATCATACCGATATGAGCGTGCGCGGCTGGGTAGGATCGGTAGACCTTAATGACGACAGCCGTTTTGGTCATGTCGACATGGTAACGGCGATCCGATCGCCGGGATCGGTACTCAAACCCTTTGTGTACGGTCTGGCGCTGGATGACGGCTTGATCCATCCCGCATCATTATTACAGGACGTTCCGCGCCGCACCGGAGATTACCGCCCGGGAAACTTCGACAGCGGATTTCACGGCCCGGTCAGCATGAGCGACGCGCTGGTACGCTCGCTGAATCTGCCTGCCGTTCAGGTGCTTGAAGCCTATGGGCCGAAACGATTTGCGGCAAAACTGCGTAACGTCGGCCTGCCGCTATATTTGCCTGCTGGCGCGGCGCCCAATCTTTCGCTGATTCTGGGCGGCGCGGGCGCGCGGCTTGACGAGATGGCGGCGGCATACAGCGCGTTCGCTCGTCATGGGAAAGCGGCGAAACTACGGTTACAGCCGGACGATCCGCTGTCGGAAAGACCATTAATGTCGCCGGGAGCGGCGTGGATCATTCGACGGATTATGGCGGATGAAGCGCAACCCTTGCCGGATAACGCGCTGCCGCGCATTGTGCCGTTGGCGTGGAAAACCGGCACCAGCTACGGCTATCGCGATGCGTGGGCTATTGGCGTTAACGCGCGCTATATCATCGGCATCTGGACAGGCAGACCCGACGGCACGCCTGTGGTGGGGCAATTTGGTTTTGCCAGCGCGGTGCCATTGCTTAACCAGGTCAATAATCTGTTACTGGCGCATACGGGACGCCTGCCGGAAGATCCGCGTCCGCAGACGGTAAGCCGCGGCGTCATTTGCTGGCCGGGCGGACAGACTCTGCCTGCCGGAGACAGCAACTGTCGCCGCCGACTGGCGACATGGCTTCTCGATGACAGCCAGCCGCCCACGCTGCTGTTACCTGAGCAGGAAGACATCAACGGTATTCGTTTCCCGGTCTGGCTGGATGATACGGGGCGGCGTGTCGCTGCCGACTGTCCGCAGGCGCGTGCGCATACGTTTATCGTCTGGCCGCGGCCGCTGGAGCCGTGGCTGCCGCCTGCGGAAAGACGTAGCGCCCGCTTGCCCGCGGCGTCCGACCACTGTCCGCCGCTACAGGGCAATGATGCCGCGCCGTTAATGCTGTCAGGAGTGAGGGATGGCGCGGTGATCAGGCAATTGCCAGGCCAGGAAAACGTTACGCTGCCCGTCTCGACTACCGGCGGTAAAGGGCGTCGCTGGTGGTTTTTAAATGGCGAACCTGTTAATGGCGAAAATAATCGCTTTTCTTTATTACTCAATATCGCTGGACGTTATCAACTTGTCGTAATGGATGAGTCCGGTCAGGTTGCAGCGGTTAATTTTGAATTAATACGTTAACAACTCTTCAGAATAAATTATGAATTTCATTTAATTTAAAGTTAATGAGAATTATTAATTTTTCCGGAATTACCCTTAATGAGGGAGCTTGATAAATATCAAGAGAACCAGCGCATAAAAACGTGAGAATGGGTTTTTATTTGACGAGTCGGATCATGAAAAATATAAAAAGCCAGGGAAATGGCGAACAGCCCGCTATTTCTCGCCGCCACTTTATCCAGGCCAGCTCCGCGCTTATTGCGTTACCGTTTGTCTCCTCGCCAGCTACCGCTCAGGCGCGCGCTGTGACGGCAACTGAAAACAGGCCTGCGGAAAAAGTCGTTCAGACATGCAGCACTTTTGACTGCGGGGGCAAATGCGATATTCGGGCGCATGTTAGTGACGGTATCGTGACGCGAATTTCAACGCGACCGGATAATGCGCTGGATGCGCAAATGCCGGTGATGCGTGCCTGTGTTCGTGGACGCGCATACCGTAAATTTGTTTATCATCCTGACAGACTTAAATATCCCATGAAGCGCGTAGGAAAACGCGGTGAAGGAAAATTCGAGCGAATTTCCTGGGATGAAGCGACAACCTTAATCGCCGATAATTTAAAATCGATTACTGAAAAATATGGCCCGGCTTCGCGCTATGTTCATGTTGGTACCGCCGTTTCCGGCGGCACCTTTTCCGGCGATAAAATGGCGCGTCGCCTGTTGAATCTGACCGGCGGCTATCTCGAAAGCTACCATTCGGTGAGTATGGGCAACACGGCGGCCGCGACGCCTTATACTTACGGCATTGCCGCCAGCGGCAGTTCGCTGGATACGCTTTTGGAGACCAAACTGGTGATTCTGTGGGGCCATAACCCGACGGAGACCATTTTTGGTCATACCAACTATTTCTTGCAGAAGATGAAGCAGAACGGTACGCGGTTTATCGTGGTCGATCCGCGCTATTCCGACACCGTTTCGTCGCTGGCGGATCAGTGGATCCCGCTACTGCCCACTACCGACAATGCGCTGATGGACGCGATGATGTACGTCATCATCAGCGAGAATCTGCACGATCGCGCATTTATTGCGCGCTACGCTATCGGTTTTGACGAAGACTCAATGCCGGAAGGCGTACCGGCTAACGAATCGCTGGTGGCGTATCTGACTGGCGTCAAAGACGGTGTCGTTAAGTCCCCCGAGTGGGCAGAAAAGATCACCCATGTGCCGGCGCAAACCATTCGCCAGTTAGCGCGTGATTACGCAAATACCAAACCTGCCGCGTTGATTCAGGGGTGGGGGCCACAGCGCCACAACTGCGGCGAGCGCACCGCGCGCGGCTCGACCCTGCTGGCAACCATTACCGGTAATGTCGGCATCAAAGGCGGTTGGGCTGCGGGTTACGGCGGCTGCGCTAACCGTAAATTCGCCGCGGGTCCGGAGATGCCGGATAACCCGGTAAAAGCCAAAATTTCGGTGATGAACTGGGTGCAGGCCGCAGACGACGCCAGCAAAGTGACGCCGGATATGGGGCTGAAAGATGCCGATAAGCTGGACAGTAACATCCGTATTCTGTTCTCGCTGGCCGGGAACTATCTGGCGAATCAGAACCCCGATCTGCACCAGGCGGTACGCGTACTGGAGGATGAATCAAAGATCCAGTTTATTGTCGCCAGCGATCTGTTTATGACGCCGAGCGCGAAATACGCTGATCTACTGCTGCCGGAAACCAGCTTTATGGAACGCTGGAACATCGGTGAAACCTGGGGCACGGCAAGCTACCTGATACTCTCTGAAAAACTGATCGAGCCTGAATTTGAGCGTCGCTCCGACTACGACTGGCTACGTGAGGTGGCGGCGAAATTAGGCATTGAGAATGAATTTAGCCAGGGGCGCGATGAGAAAGCGTGGATTGAACACATCTGGGAACAGACGCGCCTGGCGATGCCGGACGAAAATCTGCCGGATTTCGCCACGCTGCAAAAGACCCGTCAGCATCTGTTCAAAAGCGCGCCATTTATCGCCTTTGAAGACAATATTCGCGATCCGGAAAATCATCCGTTCCCGACGCCGTCAGGGAAAATAGAGATCTTCTCGAAGCGCCTGTACGACATGCAGCATCCGGAAATCCCGGCGTTATCGCACTACGTTCCCGCGCATGAAGGCCCGGAGGATGCGCTGGCGAAAGATTTTCCGCTCCAGTTAATTACGTGGAAAGGAAAAAACCGCGCCAACTCAACGCAATACGCTAACCCGTGGCTGATTGAAGTGCAGCAGCAGACATTGTGGATCAACCCGCAGGACGCGCAAACGCGCGGCATTGCGCATGGCGACATGGTGCGTATTCATAACTCACGCGGGATTTGCGAAATCCCGGCGGAAGTGACGCCGCGCATTATTCCCGGCGTTGTCGCGATGCAGGCCGGCGCCTGGTGGCAGCCGGATGAGAACGGTATTGATAAAGGCGGCTGTGCGAACGTCCTCAGCTCGGCCCGTATTACCGCCCTGGCGAAGGGGAATTCACATCAAACCATGCTGGTGGAGGTGGCTAAAGCATGAGTCAGTTTACACATTACCCGCCGGTGAGCGATAAACAACTGGGATTTTTCATCGACTCCTCACGCTGCTCCGGTTGTAAAGCCTGCCAGGTGGCCTGCAAAGACAAAAATAATCTGGAAGTAGGCCGTCGTTTCCGCCGCGTCTATGAAGTCAAGGGCGGAAGTTTCATCCCGACCGGGCAGGGCGGGGTCAGCAATAACGTATTTGCTTATACGCTTTCTATTTCCTGCAACCACTGTGAGGACCCTGTCTGCACCAAAAATTGCCCGACTACCGCTATGCATAAACGCCCGGGCGACGGCATTGTGCGCGTTGATACCGACAAATGCGTCGGCTGTGGCTATTGCGCCTGGTCCTGCCCTTATGGCGCGCCGCAGCTTAACGAGCAGACCGGCCAAATGTCCAAGTGCGACATGTGCGTTGATTTACTGGCGAAAGGTGAACCGCCCGTCTGTGTCGCGACCTGTCCGCTGGAGGCCATCAAGTTTGGCCCGATTGATGAACTGCGCGCGAAGTACGGTAGCGTATGCGACGTTAACGGGCTGCCAGATTCATCCATAACCAAACCTAATCTGGTTGTCAAAGCGCATCAGGGCGCAGAAAAAGAGGGTAAACGCCATGCATGAGTTACCGCTGCTGATTTTTACGCTCTGTTTGCAAGGGTCTGTGGGTGTGACTCTGTGGCTGGCGTTGGGCCGCCAGTACGCCGTAGAGGGACGGGTGCCTGCACACGGCGCGCTTCCCGCGATGGCGGGGGCGTTTGTACTGGCCTGCGTAGGGCTACTTGCTTCAGCGCTACACATGGGCTATCCCCTGAATGCGCTAAATGCGTTACGTCATGTCGCCAGTTCGTGGCTGAGTCGCGAAATCGTCTTTGCCAGCCTTTATCTGGCGGCGCTGGGGCTAGGGGTTGTGCTGCTGTTTTTCCGAAAGCCAGGCTGGCAGCCGCTGCTGGCGCTGGCGGCAGCGTTCGGGCTGGTGGATGTATTCTGCATGGCGCAGGTTTATATCCATGCCTCGGTGGCGACCTGGCAGCATAGCAACACGCTGGCGCTGTTCTTTGGCACGTCAGGCATTATCGGCTCGGTAGTCATTGCGCTGGCTTATCTGCGCAACGCTGGCGCCGCAATGCGCTGCGCTGTGGTGGTGGTCGCACTGATGGTGCTGATTCGCCTGATCATGCAGCCGCTATGGTTGGCGGATATTAATGCAGTGGATACGACGGTCGTCACTTTCCCGCATCATCCGCTACAGGCGCTGGCGCAGTTGCGCGACATCTATCTTCTCGGCTGGTGTGTCTCAGCGGCGGGAATGCTCTGCTTTGCCGCAGGCGGTCTGCGAAACGCCAGAGGGACTCTGGTGGCGGGCAGCGTATTGCTGCTTCTCGGCGAGATTATGCTGCGCTACGTCTTCTTTAGTATTGGCTGATGGTTAACCTGACGATCGATCCGGCGGTAGACGTGACGCAGGCCTGCGTCCGTCGTCGCTTTCGTTTTTCTTCCTGCCGCGCTTGCGCCGATGTTTGTCCGGCGCAGGCGTTTTCGCTGGCGCAGGGGCAGGTCAGCATAGATACGACACGCTGCATAGCCTGTGGCGACTGTCTGTTTGTCTGTCCTGTTGACGCCATTACCGGTATCAAACCGGTTAAACGCTTTGTGCAGGGGGATACGTTGGTGGGGCCGTTTTCGCTACAGGCGCCAACGGTCGATGAACTGCTTCTCTGGCACAGCCAGTACGGTATTCGCTTTATTGATATTGCGGTGGAGCGATCGGCGCAGTGGCTGATGGCGCTGGCGGGGCTAAATTTAGCGCTGCGCCGCTACGGCGAGCCGGGCTGGTCTTTCAAACACGTTGTCGGCGCGGAGATTAACGCCTCGCGGCGCACTCTGTTTCATGTTCCGCGCGACGCCATTACCCCGTGCGCCGTCGAGCCGGGGAAACGGCGTCTCAGACAGGCGTTTTCCGCGTTCAGCGAATGCGTACCCGAAATCAGTCCGCAAGAGTGCAGGATGTGCGGCGCCTGCTGGCGAAGCTGCCCGGAGAACGTTATCCAGTTTGACGACAATACCCTGACGATAGCGGCGGCGCGTTGTACGGGATGCGGCGGCTGTGCGGCGGTATGTCCGCATCAGGCGCTGCGGCTGCGGTTTGACGTGGAACCCGCCTTAACGCGGCATAGTGCGGCGTATACGCTCACCTGCGAAAGCTGCAAACGTACTTTCCATGCTCTCACGCCTGAACACACGCACTGCGTGCTGTGTCAGTCCCCTGAGTTTGCTGTGCGCCTTTAACTTTTGTTGCTAATGCTCATTTTATTTTAAAAAAATGTTACCTGCATCCATAGGCAATTGATGGGATGCTCTTTATAATCCGCGCCTGACATAACAACAGAACATATTTCAGAGGTAAACATGGCTATTGAACGGACTTTTTCCATCATTAAACCCAACGCGGTGGCAAAAAACGTTATTGGCAGCATCTTTGCGCGCTTTGAAGCTGCAGGGTTCAAAATTGTTGGCACTAAAATGCTGCACCTGACCGTTGAGCAGGCGCGCGGCTTCTATGCTGAGCACGACGGCAAACCGTTCTTTGACGGTCTGGTGGAGTTCATGACCTCTGGCCCTATCGTGGTATCCGTGCTGGAAAGTGAAAATGCGGTGCAGCGTCACCGCGATCTGCTTGGCGCCACCAATCCGGCGAACGCGTTGGCGGGTACGCTGCGCGCCGACTACGCTGATAGCTTAACTGAAAACGGCACCCACGGTTCGGATTCGCTGGAATCCGCGCAGCGCGAAATCGCCTTTTTCTTCGGTGAAGGCGAAGTGTGCCCGCGCACCCGTTAATCTCCTTCGTCTTTCACGCTGCAAATGCGTTGGCGATAAATTATCGGTTCAAATATTATTTTTGCTAATGCCGCGTGCAGACGTGGCATCCTTACGCCAGAATTTGTACAATGCAGCGCCCCCGGACGAGCAGTAAGCTTACCGGGGCGTTTCTTTTTTCAACCCTCCAGGGGCCATAACGTGTAATAACGAGGCCGGAATAGCATATGTCTGAACAAATTGTCACACCTGAAAGCAGTACCCCGGTAGTTCTTAACAACGAAACAAAAATCAACCTGCTGGATCTCAACCGTCAGCAGATGCGCGAGTTTTTTAAAAACTTAGGTGAAAAGCCTTTCCGCGCCGATCAGGTGATGAAATGGATGTATCACTATTGCTGCGATAATTTTGATGAGATGACCGACATCAACAAAGTGTTGCGCGGCAAATTAAAAGAGGTCGCGGAAATCCGCGCGCCGGAGGTCGTTGAAGAGCAGCGTTCCTCAGACGGCACCATTAAGTGGGCGATTGCTGTCGGCGATCAGCGCGTTGAAACGGTCTACATCCCGGAGGATGACCGCGCTACGCTGTGTGTCTCTTCACAGGTAGGATGCGCGCTGGAGTGCAAGTTTTGTTCAACTGCGCAGCAGGGCTTTAACCGCAACCTGCGCGTATCGGAAATTATCGGTCAGGTCTGGCGTGCGGCGAAAATCGTCGGCGCGGCCAAAGTCACCGGCCAGCGTCCGATCACCAACGTGGTCATGATGGGGATGGGCGAGCCATTGCTTAACCTGACCAATGTCGTACCGGCGATGGAAATTATGCTCGATGACTTTGGTTTCGGCCTGTCCAAACGTCGTGTCACGCTCTCAACGTCAGGCGTGGTGCCTGCGCTGGATAAACTGGGCGATATGATAGATGTCGCGCTGGCTATCTCCTTACATGCGCCGAATGACACTATTCGCGACGAAATCGTCCCGATCAACAAAAAATACAATATCGAAACGTTCCTGGGCGCGGTTCGCCGCTATCTGGAGAAATCCAACGCCAATCAGGGGCGCGTGACGATTGAATACGTAATGCTTGACCACGTTAACGACGGCACTGAACACGCGCATCAACTGGCGGAGCTACTAAAAGAGACGCCTTGTAAGATTAATCTGATTCCGTGGAACCCGTTCCCTGGCGCGCCGTATGGCCGCAGCTCTAACAGCCGTATCGATCGCTTTTCTAAAGTTTTGATGAGTTATGGTTTCACGACCATCGTACGCAAGACGCGTGGCGATGACATTGATGCGGCATGCGGACAGTTGGCAGGCGATGTGATTGACCGTACTAAACGTACCCTGCGTAAGCGTATGCAGGGAGAGGTGATTGACATCAAGGCTATTTGATAGCAGTTGTGCCACGGGGCATTCATTATACCGTGGCGCAATGTCAGTTGAATAATGTCTGGCGTTGTACTTGTCTGGTCAATAATAACGGTGCGTTTTTGTCGACTTTAAGGCAGTATGTAATGGTGCAACAAGAGTTTAGCCTTGTGTCTTAGCGGTTTTGTCATCTGCGGCCTGACAGGCTTATACTGTCTGACTAAGGTTAACTAACCTGATGTTTCGCGGTGTGGGCGGGCATTACGGCTCGTCGGCGCCTGAATCCTAATTTACACGTACCTGTAGCTGTAGCGAATGAATACTGAAGCCACGCACGACCAAAATGAAGCACAAACCACCGGCGTTCGTCTGCGCAATGCCCGTGAACAACTCGGACTCAGCCAGCAGGCTGTCGCTGAGCGACTTTGCCTGAAGGTTTCTACGGTACGCGATATTGAAGAAGATAAGGCGCCGTCCGATCTTGCTTCAACCTTCCTGCGCGGATATATCCGCTCATATGCGCGTCTGGTGCATGTTCCAGAAGAGGAACTGCTGCCGGGGCTGGAAAAGCAGGCCCCGCTGCGCGCCGCCAAAGTCGCCCCGATGCAGAGTTTCTCATTAGGAAAGCGTCGTAAAAAACGCGACGGCTGGTTAATGTCTTTTACCTGGCTGGTACTGTTTGTGGTCGTAGGGCTGACCGGCGCCTGGTGGTGGCAGAACCACAAGGCGCAGCAGGAAGAGATCACAACAATGGCCGATCAAAGCACGGCTGAACTGAACGCAGATAAAGACAGCGGCCAAAGCGTACCGCTGGACACCGGTGCCGCGACAAGCCAGGATACGACGCCAGCGCAAACGGCTCCGGCTCCTGCGACGCCGGTTGATTCGACGGCGGCGACGCAAACGCCAGCGCCAACGGCGGCGGCAACGCAAAATACGGTAGTCGCGCCTTCGCAGGCGAATGTCGATACGGCTGCGACATCTGCCGCGCCAGCGGCAACGGAAACGCCGTCCGCGCTGCCGACCAGTCAGGCTGGCGTAGCGGCGCCTGCTGCCGATCCGAACGCGCTGGTGATGAATTTTACCGCTGACTGCTGGCTCGAAGTCACTGACGCCACGGGTAAGAAGCTGTTTAGCGGTATGCAGCGTAAAGATGGTAATTTAAACCTAACCGGTCAGGCGCCTTATAAACTTAAAATTGGCGCGCCGGCCGCGGTGCAGATCCAGTATCAAGGAAAACCTGTCGATCTGAGCCGCTTTATCAGAACTAATCAGGTTGCGCGTCTGACCCTTAATGCCGAACCGACACCGGCGCAGTAACAGACGGGTAACGCGGGAGGTTTTTCATGCATAACCAGGCTCCGATTCAACGTAGAAAATCGACACGTATTTACGTTGGGAATGTGCCGATTGGCGATGGCGCCCCTATCGCCGTCCAGTCGATGACTAACACGCGTACCACTGACGTGGAAGCGACGGTTAATCAGATCAAAGCGCTGGAGCGCGTTGGCGCAGATATTGTTCGTGTTTCTGTACCGACAATGGACGCCGCCGAAGCGTTCAAGCTTATCAAACAGCAGGTTAACGTCCCGCTGGTTGCCGATATTCACTTCGACTACCGCATTGCGCTGAAAGTAGCGGAATACGGCGTTGACTGCTTGCGTATCAACCCCGGCAATATCGGTAACGAAGAACGTATTCGTATGGTGGTGGACTGCGCGCGCGACAAAAACATCCCTATTCGTATCGGCGTAAACGCCGGATCGCTGGAAAAAGATCTGCAGGAAAAATACGGTGAGCCGACGCCGCAGGCGTTGCTGGAATCAGCCATGCGCCATGTCGATCATCTCGATCGTCTCAACTTTGATCAGTTCAAAGTGAGCGTAAAAGCGTCCGATGTATTCCTTGCCGTTGAGTCTTATCGTTTGTTGGCTAAACAGATCGATCAGCCGCTGCATCTGGGGATCACCGAAGCGGGCGGCGCGCGTAGCGGGGCGGTCAAGTCGGCGATCGGTTTAGGTCTGCTGTTATCGGAAGGCATCGGCGACACGCTGCGCGTATCGTTGGCCGCCGACCCGGTGGAAGAGATCAAAGTCGGTTTTGATATCCTGAAGTCGCTGCGCATTCGCGCGCGCGGCATCAATTTCATCGCCTGCCCGACCTGTTCTCGTCAGGAGTTCGACGTTATCGGCACGGTGAACGCGCTGGAGCAGCGTCTGGAAGATATCATCACCCCGATGGACGTCTCGATCATCGGTTGCGTAGTGAACGGGCCGGGCGAAGCGCTGGTATCGACGCTGGGCGTGACGGGCGGCAATAAGAAAAGCGGCCTGTATGAAGACGGCGTGCGTAAGGACAGACTCGATAACGACGATATGATCGCGCAGCTTGAATCCCGTATTCGCGCGAAAGCAAGTCAACTTGATGAAGCGCGTCGGATTGACGTGTTGCAGGTTGAAAAATAAGAACGTGATGGGAAGCGGCGCGCTTCCCGTGTATGATTGAACCCGCATGGCTCCCGGTTCGTTCGGGGAAGCGCTGAGGGTTCATTTTTATATTCAGAAAGAGAATAAACGTGGCAAAAAACATTCAAGCCATTCGCGGCATGAACGATTATCTGCCTGGCGAAACCGCCATCTGGCAGCGCATTGAAGGCACACTCAAAAACGTGCTCGGCAGCTACGGTTACAGTGAAATCCGCTTGCCGATTGTAGAGCAGACTCCGTTATTCAAACGCGCGATCGGTGAAGTTACTGACGTGGTTGAAAAAGAGATGTACACCTTTGAGGATCGCAACGGCGATAGCCTGACATTGCGCCCTGAAGGTACGGCGGGCTGTGTACGCGCCGGCATCGAACATGGTCTCCTGTACAATCAGGAACAGCGTTTGTGGTATATCGGGCCGATGTTCCGTCATGAGCGTCCGCAAAAAGGCCGCTACCGTCAGTTCCACCAGCTAGGTGCCGAAGTCTTTGGCTTACAAGGCCCGGATATCGACGCGGAACTGATTATGCTGACCGCACGCTGGTGGCGCGCGCTGGGCATCGCTGAACACGTTAGCCTGGAGCTGAACTCTATTGGTTCCTTAGAGGCGCGTGCGAACTATCGCGATGCGCTGGTCGCGTTCCTCGAACAGCATCAAGAGACGCTGGACGAAGACTGCAAACGCCGTATGTATACCAATCCGCTGCGCGTGCTGGATTCAAAAAATCCGGACGTGCAGGCGCTGCTCAACGACGCGCCCGCTCTCGGCGACTATCTCGATGACGATTCACGCGAGCACTTTGCCGGCCTGTGTAAATTGTTGGACGCGGCGGGGATTGCCTACACCGTCAACCAGCGTCTGGTACGCGGTCTGGATTACTACAACCGCACCGTATTTGAATGGGTAACAAACAGTCTGGGGTCACAGGGTACCGTCTGTGCGGGTGGTCGTTATGATGGTCTGGTGGAACAACTGGGCGGTCGCGCTACCCCGGCAGTGGGCTTTGCGATGGGCCTGGAACGACTTGTTTTGTTAGTTCAGGCAGTTAATCCGGAATTTATTGCCTCTCCTGTTGTCGATATATACCTGGTAGCTGCCGGCGCACAAACGCAGTCTGCGGCAATGACGCTGGCGGAGCGGCTGCGCGATGAAATGCCAGGCGTGAAGCTAATGACAAACCACGGCGGCGGCAACTTTAAGAAACAGTTTGCCCGCGCCGATAAGTGGGGCGCCCGTATTGCACTGGTTCTTGGCGAATCTGAAGTCGCCGATGGGACTGTTGTAGTGAAGGATTTGCGCTCCGGTGAGCAAACGGCAGTGGCGCAGGACAGCGTCGCCGCGCATTTGCGCACTTTATTGGGCTAAGGAGAAGGACAGCGTGGAAATTTACGAGAACGAACACGACCAGGTGGATGCGATTAAACGCTTCTTTGCCGAAAACGGCAAAGCGCTGGCTGTCGGAGTGATTTTAGGGGTTGGCGCGCTGGTTGGCTGGCGTTACTGGAGCAGCCATCAGACGGAGTCCGCGCGTGCTGCTTCTCTGGCGTATCAAAATGCGGTGACGGCGGTAAGCGCCGATAAGCCGGATAGCATTCCCGCCGCTGAAAAATTCGCGGCTGAGAATAAAAATACCTATGGTGCGCTGGCGTCTATGGAACTGGCGCAGCAGTTTGTGGATAAGAATGAACTTAAAAAAGCCGAAGCCCAGTTGCAGCAGGGGTTGGCGGCCACCAGCGATGAAAATCTCAAAGCGGTGATTAATCTGCGTCTCGCTCGCGTTCAGTTGCAGCTTAAGCAAGCCGACGCCGCGCTGAAAACTCTGGATGCCGTTAAAGGCGAAGGATGGACAGCCATTGTCGCTGATTTGCGCGGCGAAGCGTTGCTGAGTAAGGGTGATAAAAAAGGCGCGCGCAGCGCATGGGAAGCGGGCGTCAATAGCGATGCTTCTCCGGCGTTGAGCGAAATGATGCAGATGAAAATCAATAATTTGTCCATCTGAGAGGGACCCGATGCAATTGCGTAAATTACTTCTGCCAGGGTTGCTTTCCGTTACCCTGCTCAGCGGCTGTTCACTGTTTAGCGGCGAAGAAGATGTCGTCAAGATGTCTCCATTACCGCAGGTTGAAAACCAGTTTACCCCGACCACTGTCTGGAGCACCTCTGTCGGTAACGGAATTGGCGAATTTTATTCTAACCTTCATCCGGTAATGGCAGATAACGTGGTCTATGCAGCCGATCGCGCGGGCGTGGTAAAAGCGCTCAATGCGGATGATGGCAAAGAGATCTGGTCTGTGAATCTGGGCGAGAAAGACGGCTGGTTCTCTCGTTCGTCCGCGCTGTTGTCCGGCGGCGTCACTGTCGCGGGCGGTCACGTCTATATCGGCAGTGAAAAGGCCGAGGTTTATGCGCTGAATACCAGCGACGGCACCACAGCATGGCAGACGAAGGTCGCAGGCGAAGCGTTGTCTCGTCCGGTTGTCAGTGATGGAATTGTCCTTATCCATACCAGCAACGGTCAGTTGCAGGCGCTAAATCAGGCGGATGGCGCCATTAAATGGACGGTGAACCTGGATATGCCTTCGCTGTCGCTGCGCGGCGAATCTGCGCCGGCAACCGCGTTCGGCGCGGCTATCGTTGGTGGCGACAATGGCCGCGTCAGCGCCGTGTTGATGCAACAAGGCCAGATGATTTGGCAACAGCGTATCTCCCAGGCCACTGGCCCAACGGAAATTGACCGTCTGAGCGACGTTGATACCACGCCGGTTGTGGTAAACGGCGTCGTTTACGCGTTGGCGTATAATGGTAACTTAACGGCGCTGGATCTGCGCAGCGGTCAGATTATGTGGAAACGCGAGCTGGGTTCGGTCAATGACTTTATCGTCGACGGCGACCGTATCTACCTGGTCGATCAGAACGATCGCGTGCTGGCGCTGACCACTGACGGCGGCGTAACGCTGTGGACGCAAAGCGATCTGCTGCACCGTTTGCTGACCTCCCCGGTGCTGTATAATGGTGATTTAGTCGTCGGCGATAGCGAAGGTTATCTGCACTGGATTAATGTTGATGACGGGCGTTTTGTGGCCCAACAAAAAGTAGACAGTTCCGGTTTCCTGACCGAACCGACGGTGGCGGATGGTAAACTGCTCATCCAGGCCAAAGACGGTACGGTCTACGCGATTACGCGTTAATCGTCACGGTTGTGCGTTTTAAAAAACGGCTCCTGGTGTAGGGGCCGTTTTCCTGTTTTTAACAATGGCGCAAAATGCGCGCGTTGTCTGATGATTTTTTTAATGAGGCTTTAAACATGGTACCTGTGGTCGCGCTTGTCGGGCGCCCTAACGTCGGAAAATCCACGCTATTTAACCGTCTGACCCGCACCCGAGATGCGCTGGTTGCGGATTTCCCGGGTCTGACTCGTGACCGTAAGTACGGTCGTGCGGAGGTTGAAGGCCGCGAGTTTATCTGTATCGACACCGGCGGTATTGACGGCACCGAAGACGGCGTCGAAACGCGGATGGCGGAACAGTCGCTGCTGGCGATTGAAGAAGCGGATGTGGTGTTGTTCATGGTGGATGCGCGCGCTGGCCTGATGCCGGCGGATGAAGCGATTGCCAAACATCTGCGTTCCCGTGAAAAACCGACCTTCCTGGTGGCGAATAAAACGGATGGTCTCGATCCCGATCAGGCGGTTGTCGATTTTTACTCGCTGGGATTAGGCGAAATTTACCCTATCGCCGCCTCACATGGTCGCGGCGTATTGAGCCTGCTGGAACATGTGCTTCTGCCGTGGATGGATGATGTCGCGCCGCAGGAAGAGGTGGATGAAGACGCGGAATACTGGGCGCAGTTCGAGGCGGAACAAAATGGCGAAGAAGCGCCGGAAGATGATTTTGACCCGCAAAGCCTGCCGATAAAGCTGGCGATTGTTGGTCGCCCGAACGTAGGTAAGTCCACACTCACTAACCGTATTCTCGGCGAAGAGCGCGTGGTGGTATACGACATGCCGGGCACCACTCGCGACAGCATTTATATCCCGATGGAACGCGACGAACGGGAATATGTGCTGATTGACACGGCAGGGGTGCGTAAGCGCGGAAAAATCACCGATGCGGTAGAAAAGTTCTCGGTGATTAAAACGTTGCAGGCGATTGAAGACGCTAACGTCGTACTGTTGGTCATCGATGCGCGCGAGGGGATCTCTGACCAGGACTTGTCTCTGCTGGGCTTTATCCTCAATAGTGGGCGCTCACTCGTTATCGTAGTCAACAAATGGGATGGCCTGAGCCAGGAAGTCAAAGAGCAGGTGAAAGAGACGCTGGATTTCCGTCTGGGCTTTATTGATTTTGCCCGCGTTCATTTTATCTCTGCGCTACACGGCAGCGGTGTCGGCAACCTGTTTGAGTCCGTACGCGAGGCTTACGACAGTTCCACTCGCCGGGTGAGCACTGCGATGCTGACCCGTATCATGACGATGGCGGTGGAAGATCATCAGCCGCCGCTGGTGCGCGGTCGCCGTGTGAAACTGAAATATGCCCACGCTGGCGGCTATAACCCGCCGATTGTGGTTATTCACGGTAACCAGGTAAAAGATCTGCCAGACTCCTATAAGCGCTATCTGATGAACTACTTCCGCAAGTCGTTGGAAGTGATGGGGACGCCGATTCGCATTCAGTTTAAAGAAGGGGAGAACCCGTATGCGAACAAGCGTAACACACTGACGCCAACGCAAATGCGCAAACGTAAGCGTCTGATGAAGCATATCAAGAAAAGCAAGTAATGCTTTTTCAGTAATATTCCAGGCCTGATAAGCGCAGCGCTATCAGGCCTTTCAAGGAAAAGCGAGTCACGCGCCTGAGGAGAATGTTATGGAAATAATCTGCCCTGTTTGCCATCACGCGCTGGAGCGCAATGGCGATACAGCCCATTGCGAGACATGCGCTAAAGATTTCTCGTTACAGGCACTTTGTCCTGACTGCCGCCAGCCGTTACAGGTTTTGAAAGCCTGCGGCGCAGTGGACTATTTTTGCCAGAACGGTCATGGTTTAATTTCAAAAAAACGGGTTCATTTCGTCATTTCCGATCAATAAAACCGCTGTCGACGTTGCGCCGCAGAGCAGAGGCGCCGACGTCTTATCCGGCTAAGGGCAAAAGCGTTATTCGATACTCCCGTAATATCAGCATAGTATCCTGCCCGGCGGTTATTTTATTCTTTTTATTGATTCAACTATTTATAGGGAATATTATTCCCGAAAATTAATATTAGAAATAAATAACAGCTTTCTTTTTATTTATTATATCAATATTATAAATCTGTTTCATATTAAACTTTTCTTTTTAGGAATATATTTAGGCCTGTTAGTTATGATTCCATCTGAATCATCCATATAATATCTTTTCATAGAGGCGTGTTTATTTAACGACAGGGATATCATATGGTGCGAAGGATTCGCATTCTGGTTTTGCTATTAGTGTCTGGAGTCTCAGTTGCGGCTTCTGGCGCAGATAACTCTGCATCTGCAAATGATGAAAGCCACTCCTCCCTGCCTGATTTAGCCAGCGAATCCGCGAAAAAAGAAGAACAGGAAAATAAAGGAAAGTCCTTTAAAGAACAGGGCGCTGACTACTTTATTAATTCCGCCACCCAGGGCTTTGATAATCTCACCCCGGAAGCGCTGGAATCCCAGGCGCGTAGCTATTTGCAAAACCAAATCACTTCCTCAGCACAGTCATATCTTGAAGGTGTAATGTCACCTTATGGCAAGATCCGTACCAGCCTGTCCGTGGGCGAAGGCGGCGATCTGGACGGCAGTTCGCTGGATTATTTTATTCCCTGGTATGACAACCAGAGCACGCTTTTCTTTAGCCAGATTTCGGCTCAGCGTAAGGAAGACCGCACCATTGGTAACTTTGGGCTTGGCGTTCGCCAGAACGTCGGCAACTGGCTGCTTGGCGGCAACGCATTCTATGACTACGATTTTACGCGCGGTCACCGTCGATTAGGTCTGGGAACCGAAGCCTGGACGGATTACCTGAAATTCTCCGGCAACTATTACCATCCTCTTTCTGACTGGAAAGACTCCGAAGATTTCGACTTTTATGAAGAACGACCCGCGCGCGGCTGGGATTTCCGCATGGAAAGCTGGCTGCCGTTTTATCCGCAGCTTGGCGCTAAATTAGTTTACGAACAGTACTACGGCGATGAAGTAGCGCTGTTTGGCACCGATAATCTGCAAAAAGATCCTCATGCCGTCACTTTGGGGCTGGAATATACGCCGGTACCGCTGGTCACGGTTGGTACGGATTACAAAGCCGGTACTGGCGATAGTAACGACTTTAGCGTTAACGCGACCGTGAACTACCAGATAGGCACGCCGCTGGCGGCGCAGCTCGATCCGGAAAACGTTAAAATTCAGCACTCCTTAATGGGCAGTCGCACCGATTTTGTCGATCGTAACAATTTCATCATTCTCGAATATCGCGAGAAAGATCCGCTGGACGTCACGTTGTGGCTGAAGGCTGACGCCACCAATGAACACCCGGAATGCGTGATTGAAGATACGCCTGAGGCCGCTGTTGGTCTGGAAAAGTGCAAATGGACTGTCAACGCGCTGATTAACCACCATTACAAAATTATTTCTGCCTCCTGGCAGGCGAAAAACAACGCCGCCCGTACGCTGGTGATGCCGGTGGTAAAAGCTAATGCGTTAACCGAAGGCAACAATAACAGCTGGAATCTGGTGCTTCCTGCCTGGGTTAATGCCGATACCGAAGAGCAGCGCACCGCCCTGAACACCTGGAAAGTACGCATGACGCTGGAAGATGAAAAGGGCAATAAGCAGAACTCCGGCGTGGTGGAAATCACCGTCCAGCAGGATCGCAAAATTGAGCTGATCGTCGACAACATTGCCGATACCGATCGCAGCGATCACAGCCATGAAGCCAGCGCGCTGGCCGATGGCGAAGACGGCGTGGTGATGGATCTGCTGATCACCGATTCCTTTGGCGACTCCACGGATCGCAATGGTAACGAACTGGTGGACGATGCCATGACGCCCGTGTTGTACGACAGCAATGATAAAAAAGTCACGCTGGCCCAGACGCCCTGCACCACGGAAACCCCCTGCGTGTTTATTGCCAGTCGTGACAAAGAAGCGGGGACGGTGACGCTTTCCAGCACCCTGCCGGGGACTTTCCGCTGGAAGGCGAAAGCAGACGCCTATGGCGACAGTAACTACGTTGATGTCACTTTTATCGGCGACAACCTGAGCGCGCTGAATGCGGTGATTTATCAGGTCAAAGCCGCCAACCCTGTCAACCTTATCGGCAAAGAAGATAAGCACCCTACGGTCAATAATGCTTACCGTTTCCTGCTGTGGCGCGACAAAAATAAAGACGGCGTATTCCAGATGTCCGAGCAGCTCACGGAAGAAGAGATGGCGCTGTACGACTACCAGTGGGAGTTTACCGGGCAGAGTACAAACGGACATACCGGCGCGCTGGCCAACACCATGAATGAAGATCTTGTCCTGCCAGTAACCAATAAAGAGGCGGCGCAGAAGTTTGCCGCCAATGTGGAAGATGGCGTTCAGGGTTACGGCATACGCGTTACGTATAGTCAGAAATAGCGTCAGCGTTGTGGCTGACCAGCCAGCCGCTGAATTTTGAGAAAAAGGAGAGTCTGAATGCAAGCAACAGTAAAACGGCGGCTGACGAAGGTCGCTTTAGCATTAGTAGTTGCCGGGTATTGCGCCGCGCCAGCGGTGGCGGCAAACGGTAATCTGAAATCGGGGCAGTGGCAGATTGTCTCTGAACAGACGGGCACCATTCAGGGTACGGTGCCGTGGATTACCCGTGCGGCGGATAAAACTGCGGATACCGACAAAGATCACGTAACGGTAACTATCGATCGCGGCGATCGTAAAATTGTGACCGAAGGCGATAAGCAGTTCCACGTTGGCGATAAGGTCACGGTGAACTGGGCGATTGGCGATACGGAAGGCGACCTGGACACCGACAACACGGCAACTAAAGCCACCGTGAAATGGGTGAGCTTTAGCGATCAGAATGGCAGCGACCCCAAAGATCTTGGTACTGGTGACAGTTATGAAATCCAGGCCGCTGATGCGGATCGTTATATCGGTATCAAAATCACGCCAACCACTACCACCGGTGACCCTGCCGTGGCAACCGAACTGCTGTTGAAAGACCTGTCGACCGATGCGGGCGGTGGTTCGGATGATGACGAAATTCCGGAAGGTCCGGTGGTGGATGAAAACGTCCATGTGGTTATTCATGAGAAAGATTCGAATACCAACCTGTTGAAGAATTCAGGGACGACACTCAAAACGAATACCACCTATCAGGTATTGCTGTGGAGCGATAAGAACGGCAACGGTACCTATGATGCCGGTGAAAACGTTACCGACCAGTATGACTACCGCTGGAAATTCGTCGGCACCAGTAAAATTGCAGGTACCGGTACCGGCGGTATCGTCAACGAAAGCTGGAACGATAAAGACCTTGTCATCCCTGTCACCAACGCCGAAGCGAAAATGGCGTTCGAGGGAGCAGACGGCGGCGTTACCGTGGGTAGCGACGGTGTCCAGGGCTTTGGTCTGTCCATCGACTACAAACGCAAATAAGTTGTCCTCAACATACCACTCCCCGCGGGGAGTGGTATTTTCCGCGCACTTTGCTTAGCCGCGCGCTAAGCAAAGTGGGTTGAATTACGACAGAGAATGAAAACGGGTGGCTATCGCTCATGGACAGGAATCGGCAAGTGAATAAAGTTGTACATTTCTTACTGACATTACTGATCATGTTTGCAGTGTCGATCGCACCTGCGCAGGCGCTATTGAAGGGCGGAACCTGGCAAGAGCTGAACTCAGTCACCGGTGCGGTTAACGGCACCGCGCCGCTGGCCGACGGCGCTATTATCCCCCTTTACCAGGGAAGTACGCTGCTTGACCCGAGCAAAACCCACGATATTGAATTCAGCGCCATGCCGCGCGATTTTAGCGCGGATGCTACCTCAACCTCGATGCGGGCGGTCAATTCCACCGATACCGAAGGCGATCTCTTTAGCGATCCGCCCACCATCGCCTGGGAAAACCGCCAGCCGCCCGCCATGGGCCTGGTATGGGCCGATGCCGCCACGCCCGACACGCCGCTCTCGCCGCAGCCGGTTCCGAACCTGACCTTTTGCGCCCAAAACCTCGCCGGGCGACAGCTGGTGGCCTGGGCGCAGGTGGAAGATGAAACCAACGTTCCCGCGCTGTGGCTCTTTACGCGTACCGGGGTGCCGAATTATGCGACCATTCCGCTGTTAAGCCCGAAAGTGGCGCTGAATATCAAACCAGCGGTGAGCGACCCTGTTTCTGTGAGCGGCGATCATGTCGATGCCAGTTTTGAAGCATCGAAAGTTAAGGTCGGAGAAAGTATTACTCTTACTGTCACCACCAAAGCGTGTGATGGCGAACCTGCGATCAATGCGCCGTTTGTGATCCGTCGCGAGGATGCAATAAATCGCCAGGGTGTGGTCAATAACGCTAACCCGGTGCGCGTTGGCAATACCGAGTTAACGACTGCGCAAACAGAATATCATGGTGTAACGGACGGGCAGGGCAACGCCACGGTGGTGGTAACGCAAGAGAACGGTCCGGGGGTAAAAACGCGACTTATCGTCTCTTCGCAAAACTATCCCACGCTGACCGACAATGTCGACGTCATTTTCACCACCATCACCAGCCCGGACAGCGATAAGGCCAGTATGTACGGCCACATGATAGAGAGCACCACCGCGACGCTGAACGGTATAACCTACACTTTTACCCGCCCGAAGCTGGCGGCGGAAGCGAGCGGCGCTGACAAAAGCGTCGTCGATACCAACGAAACCTGGGCGCTGTTCGACTGGAACGGCGCCGATAACCATTGCAATATTCTGCCGGACGCCGAACAACTGGTGCAGATGCGACATGAGCACAGCACGCTGGCAACGTACACCGGCTGGCCGGCGACGGACGATGCCGAATACTGGTCGTCGACCAAAGATCAGATGAGCGGCTACCACGCTGCCGTACATATGAACAGCGCATCGGTCGTCAGGGCCGCCGACAGCGACACGCTGCTGGTCAGTTGTGTGGATAAAGCCCAGCCTGCGGCGCACCCGCAGATTACTCTCTCCCCACAAGGGCCGTATAAAGCGCAGGTGGGGGAGTCGATTGATCTGACGATGACCGTAGTTGACCGGAACACGCAAAAACCGCTGCCTTACCGCTACATGGAGCTGTTTATCGACTCGGCGAAAAACCGCAAAGGGGAACATCAGGACGCATGGGATAACCTGCGGGTCACTGTTGATTCCGAAGGTATGAGCGCCTCGTCGCCGGAGCACTATACCGGCGTGACTGACGTCAACGGCCAGGCGCACCTGACGTTAAAACATAACAGCGGCCTGGGCGTCGAAACGCCCATCCGCATCGTGATGCCGGACGACGAAGGCGGCAACGTCGAGCTGCCCTTTAGCGTAATTTTCACCGTGGTCACCAGCCCGGACGTGGACGGCGCCAACATGTGGGGCCATATGCGCGGCGTGGTGGACGCGGGCAACCTGTACAAACGTCCGCTGCTGGCGGTGGAGGCCAGCCATAAAGACGGCCAATTCAGCGAAAATAACGAAGAGTGGGCGACGTTTAACTCCGTGGCGTCGGCCACCGCGCAGTGCGGTGTCGGCCAGGTGCCGGATCAGTCGTCGCTGGCGCATTTGTACAGCGAACATGCGGGCGGACAGATGGAAAGCGAGCACGGCTGGCCGACTGAAGATTATTTCATCGCCGCCGACAGCGACGCCTCCGGGACGGTACACGTCAACCTCGAAAACGGCGATAGCGGCAAATTTACCGATACGCCCAACTACCTGACCTGCTCGGCCAATGAAATGGTGGCGGTGCTGGACGTCTACTTCAACGACGACCCGGTGATCAAAAACGCCGACGCCAAAGTGGGTGAACAGGTTAAGATGAACATCCATTCGCGCAACGCCCTTAACGGCATGGCGATCGGCAATACCGACTTCACCATCACCATGGCGAACGGCAGGCGGCGTGACGGGCTGACGACCGGCTTTACCGATACCAGCAACGGCGAGATGCAGTTTGACGACGTGGGCTACGTTGCCGGGCAGGTTTATCACGGGATCACCGACGCTAACGGCGATGCGACCATTATCCTCACCCAGAAAAAGGGCGTGGGGCTGCTGACGCCGTTAAATATTGCGCCCGTCGATTCATTAATCAGCACGCCGGTTTCCCGCAGCGTGAAGTTTACCGTCGCCACCAGCCCGGATACGCCAGCGGCCAAAATGTGGGGCCATATGGCCGACACGATTACCGTGGGCGACTGGACTTTTGAGCGGCCCAAACTGGCGGGTGAAGTGAGCAACCCGCTGCGTACCCAGGACGAGAGCAATGAGACCTGGGCGCGCGTGGCCCATAGCGACGCGGTGGGCAACCCGGATGCGGGCGGCTGCGCGGCGAACCGCCTGCCGCGCATCGACCAGCTTGAGGCGCTGTATAACGCCAACAGCGGCGGCAAGATTCACAGCATTCAGGGCTGGCCGACCTATCTTAACTACTGGTCGTCCACCTACCAGAGCGCCACCACCTGGAAACTGATCGCGCTGACGAACGGCAGTGAATTTGCCAACAGCAACGTCTCGATTTACGCCAGCTGCCTGGCCAGCGATAACCCGGTGGCGGCGTCCATCACCATTGAACCGGTCAATCCGTCGCAGTGGTACGACGGCAGCGACGTCCACGCGGTCAAAGTGAAAAAGGGCGAGACGATGCAGCTCAAGGTGACGGTGAAGGACGCCAGCGGCAACCCGATCCCGGAAGCGCCGTTTGTGCTCACCCGCGGCGACGGTTACGATCGCCGGGGCGAAAAGTATACCGCTCAGGACGGTGACGATCTGCAAGGCATCGTGACGCCCGTGGTGATCGACGGCGAATCGCTGGCATGGACCACCACCAAAATGGGGTCGCAGACCGGCACTGACGGCACCCGTATCATCAGCGTCACCCGCCCGGACACCCACGGCACCCGCACCGCGATTAACGCGACGCTGTATGAAAATGCCGCCGTGAGTGCCAGCATCGACACTATCTTTACCGTCGTCACCAGCCCGGATGTCAGCGTCGCCCGCATGTGGGGGCATATGGCGCCATCGCTGACGGCGGCGGATGGCGCGGTGTACCAGCGCCCGCTGCTGTACGCTGAGCTGTCCAGTACGGACAATACTGCGTCTAAGCAAGAAACCAACGAAACCTGGGCGGTTTTTCATGGGCCAGCCAGTGAAGGGGCCAATCCGGCCCGTTGCGCGGCGGGCTATTACCCTGCCGTTGAGGCGCTGGATTCGCTCTACAGCAAATACCCGAGCCGAACGATAAATACCGCCCAGGGCTGGCCGGTCTACTATTCTTACTGGAGCGGATCGAACTCGACGTCATTTTCCAGCGGGGCAAAACTTGACTTCTATTACGCAGTCGATCTGGCTGATGGTTCGCGTCGGTCAGAAAACAGCGCGACCAGCACTGCCTGGCAGTATCAAATTTGCGCCACGACGCCGCTGCCGCAGGCCACGCAGATTACCCTCACCTCCCCGCAGGCGATGGATGACGCTATTCAGGCGGTGAAGGCGAAAAACAGCGAGTCGATCCCGCTACTCATCACCACTACCGATGCGATGGGCAACCCGGTGCCTTATGCGACTTTTTCGCTTAAACGCGACGCCGGGAAGGCGCGCAACCCTGACTATAATAAATTTGTAGCCACTAACGGCACCAACATGACGGTGACGCCGCTCACCGGTGCGCAGCAACAGTTTTACTATGCCACATCGGTTCTGACCGGCGCCACCGGCGCGGATGGTACGCTGGCCCTGACGCTTGCCGAACCCGGCGGCATAGGGTTGAAAAACCAGCTGACCGCGAATCTGAACGATACGCCGACGGCGACCTCATCGCTGCCGGTGGTGTTCACCGTCCTCACCAGCCCGGACAGCGACAAGGCCAACATGTACGGCCATATGCCGGAGACCTTCACCGCCAGCAACGGTGCGGAGTTTAAGCGCCCGCTGGTGGCAGGCGAGCCCTCATCGGAGGCGCACACGGATACCTATTTCGAAACCAATGAAAACTGGATCATGGTGAATAGTTTTAATACCGACAATTACGGCGGGTGTCCGATGAACCAGATGGCTGCGATAGATGATTTCACTGCGCTGTACAACGATCACCCAAGCGGCAAGGTGGCGACCGATATTGGATTGCCCGTCGGGAAGCGGTGGTGGGCGGGGGATAGCCTGCTGAAAGGCTCAACCCTTTACTGGCAGTATAAAGATCTCAAGACGGGGAAAAACTACAGCATGTCGGAAAACCCGGGTAACTACTACTTACAACTCTGCCTGACAACATCGCGCAGCGGGCTGAATATCGCGCTCTCTTCCGACGCATGGAACGCCGATAAATCGGCGGCCGTGGCGAAAAAAGGCGAAACGATACCGATGACGGTAACGGTGACTAACGACGCCGGGCAGCCGCAGGCCGGGGTGGCCGTACTGTTGACGCGTGATTACGCTTATTCGCGCGGTGCGGTGGATAAGCAATACATTGAACCAGGCGTGATTGGCGAGCCGGTTCCGTTTACAACTTCGCCTGCGAATATGATGCTGACGCCGGTTGCACCTGCGGGTACGGCAGTGGCGTTTAATAACCAGAATGGCCTCAGCACAAAATGGTCTGGCTTCACCGGCGATGACGGTAAGTTGCGGTTTACGTTAACTCAGGATAAATCGCTGGGGTTAAAAACGTCTGTCACGGCGGCGCTTGCGAATCAATTTGATGAGGCGGCGAGCGTGGATGCAATCTTTACGGTACAAACCAGCCCGGACACGCCGTATGCGTCATACTGGGGTCATATGCCGGATACCGTGCAGGTGAACGGCGTTACGCTGCGCCGCCCGTACCTGAAAGCCGAGCTCTCTGCCGCGCCCCGGGATACCTGGCCGTTTAATAATGAATTCTGGGGGACGAACTATTATTATCAGTCCGAACACGTGGAAACGTCGTTGACGCATCTTTGCGGATCGCAGGAAAATATAGCCTCGCTGGACGATCTGAAAGCGTTGCAGAGCGTTATCGGCACGTTGCAATGGCCGACGACATCATCCTGGGACTATGTGTCGCAAGATGAAGGTCAAAGCAATAAGTACTACTGTTCATTTAACGAAACGACCGGCCAGACAACCTGTACTCGTGAAAAAGCGACGACCTCGGGCTTAGGCTCGTGCCGGGTGCCGTAGTGAATGGGGAATGGGGCCGGGAGCGCGTTTGAATGTTGGGTGACGCTTTGCGGCGCCCAACCTGGGTATCCCTTGTAGCTGGCGCTGTTCCGGTAGCGATGTATTTTTACGTTTTTGTATTCATGGAATGAACTGCAACGAAATGGACTTTTCTCAGGTACGTCAGTGAAATCGAAAAAGTGTGTCGGTTTTTTACCCTGGCTGCTGCTATGCGCCCTCAGTTTAACGCCTTTCTTCGCGCAGGCCGTGCGAAGCAGCGGCGCATGGCAGGAACTCACTGAGCAAACTGCGGCTATTAATGGCACTCCGCCTCAGGCCGACAGTGTAACGATCCCGGTATATCAGGGCAGCGTGCAGTTGCGCTCTGATGCGGCGAATCCTGTTGACTACTCCGCGAAGCCCAGCCAGTTCAGCACCAGTGATGCTGGCAGCGCGCTGACCTTAACCAATCCGCACGACACCGAAGGCGATATCTTCGCCGTGCCGCCGCTGGTCTGGCAGGCTGAACGCGCGCCCACCGTCACGCTGGTGTGGGCCGACGCCGCCACGCCGGACACGCCGCTTGATCCACAACCCGTCAGCAATATAAGTTTCTGCGCGCAGAATCTGGCGGGCCGCCATCTGGTGGTCTGGTCGCAACTGGATACCTCAACCGCCATACCGCCGCTGTGGTTGCTTACCCGCACCGGCGTGCCTTATAACACGGCGGTCGAAGTGCTTGATCAAAAGTTTGCCGTGGATATCGCGCCCGCCGTGGGCGACCCGGTAACGCTCGCCGCCGATCATCTGGATGAGTCGCTCAACGCCGCGAAGGTCAAAGCGGGCGAAAGCATCATGCTGACGGTAACGACCAAAGACTGCGGCGGCGAACCGGAGGGCAACGTTGATTTCGTAATTACCCGCGGCGACGCGCAAAACCGCCAGGGCGTGGTAAACAATGCCGCGCCGGTGCGCGTCGGCAACACCGAACTGACCACCACCGCCACGGAATATCACGGTACGACCAACGCCGAGGGCGTGGCGACCGTGGTCGTCACCCAGGCGAACGGCCCGGGCGTTAAAACGCCGCTGATAGCGCACCCGTCGAGCGCGCCAGCGCTGAAAGCCAGCGTGGACGTGATTTTTACCACCCTCACCAGCCCGGACAGCAGCAGCGCCAACATGTACGGTCATATGGCAGAGACGTCCACCGCCACGGTGGACGGCGCAAGCTACACCTTTTACCGCCCCAAACTGGCGGCGGAAACCGACGGTGAAGACCGCACCGCCAGCATCAACAATGAAACCTGGGCGCAGTTCAACTGGGGCCACGCCGACGCGCACTGCGATATTCTGCCGGATGCGCGCCAACTGGAAGGGTTAAAAATTGCGCGCGGCGATCTGGCCACCACCCTCGGCTGGCCGGTGGGACTGACATCCGGTGACGAAGAGTACTGGTCCTCCTCCCAGGGATCGATTGCCACTGACCATATCAGCATTGATATGCGCAGCCGCAGCCTCACGCAGATGCCGGACGCCACGCAATCGCTGGTTAGCTGCGTGGATAAAGCCCCGCCTGCGGTCACGCCGAAATTAGTGATTAGCGCCGACAATTTTGATTCAACGGTCAATGCGGCGAAAGTGAAGGTGGGCGAGGAGATCAACATGAAGATCACCGTCACCGACAGCGCCACCAATAAACCGCTGCCTTATCGCTACTTTAACGTCTACCTGGGCGACGAGCAAAATCGCCAGAATCAAAAGAATGCCGATATTGACGCCGCCCATCAGTGGACGGATGAACCGGTGCTCATCACCAATCTGGCAGGCAGCGACGGCCACTATCATGGCGTGACCGACGCCAACGGCCAGTTCTCGCTGGTGTTGACTCAGGATAAGGGTGCGGGCGTATTAACCCCGGTGCGCGTGGTGCTGTTCGACGGCACGGAAGCGACGCAGAACGTGATTTTTACCGTCGTCACCAGCCCGGACGTGGCGCAGGCGCGCATGTGGGGCCATATGCAGGGCGTGGTGGAAGCGGGCAATATCTACAAACGCCCGCTGCTGGCAGAAGAGGCCGCGCAGGATACCGGTTCCGAATTTGAGAATAACGAATACTGGGCGACGTTTAACTCGGTAACGGCGGCGACGAACCAGTGCGGTACCGGCCAGGTGCCGGGGCAACTGCTATTGGATACGCTGTATCAGGCCCATTCCGGTAACGCGATGGAAACGACCTACGGCTGGCCGACGCAGAAACACAGCTATATCGCGGCGGATACTGATGGTTCCACCACCGCGCACGTCAACCTGGCGACCGGCGCGGACAGCATGTTCAGCGGCGCCGAACCGAACTATCTCTCCTGCTCCGGCAATGAGTTGGTGACCAGTCTGGACGTTTACTTTAATGGCGATGAGTCGTTACGTAATGCGGTAGCCAAAGTCGGCGAACAAATCACGATGAACGTCCATTCCGTTAATGCGCTGAACGGGTTAAGTGTGCCCAACGCCAGCTTTACCGTCACCATGTCGCACGGCAAAAATCGCGACAACGCCACCACGGGCTTTACCGATCCCAGCGACGGAACGCTGGTGATGGGCGGAACGCCTTTCGGCTCTTCCCAGGCGTCGATGACGTACCAGGGCATGACCGATGCCGAGGGCAACGCCACGCTGGTGATTGAACAGCCGCAGGGCGTGGGCTTGCTGACGCCGCTGACCGTACTGCCGGTTAACTCGCTGATTACCACGCCCGTCAACCGCAGCGTGAAATTTACCGTTCCCACCAGCCCCGATACGCCGGAGGCGCAGATGTGGGGCCATATGGCGGACACGCTCACCGTGGGTGGTATGGAATTCCAGCGGCCAAAGCTGGCGGCGGAAGCGACTGCCGCCACCCGTACCCAGGAGCAGGATAACGAAACCTGGGCGCGCGTCAGCCACGCCGACGCGCTGAATAACCCCAACGCCGGGGGCTGCGAGGCCGGCCATCTGCCGCGCGCCGATCAGCTTGCCGCACTGTATGCCTCCAGCGACGGCAATAAAATCCACACCGTATCCGGCTGGCCGACGACGTATGACTACTGGTCTTCCACCTTCGCCAGCGCCGCTACATGGCAGGCGGTATCACTGGCTGCGGGCGGCTATACCGCTTCCGGCGATGCGTCGGACTACGTGAGCTGTCTGGTCAGCAAAAATCCGACGGCGGCGTCTATCACCATTGAGCCGGTGGATGCGGCATTGTGGTATAACGCAAACAGCGAACACGCGGTGAAGGTGAAAAAGGGCGATACGCTCCAGCTTAAAGTGACGGTAAAAGACGCCAGCGGCAATCCGCTGCCGCAAGCGCCGTTCGTGTTAAGCCGCGGCGACGGCTATACCCGCCAGGGGGAGAAACATATCGCCGGTAGCGGCGACGGCATCGTCTCGGCGGTGGTGATTGACGGCGATTCGCTCAACGACAGCGCCACCCAAATCGGCGGTATGACCGGTGAAAACGGCAGCAAAATCATCAACGTCACCCGCCCGGATGCCCACGGGACGAAAGTCGCGATTACGGCGGCGCTGTACAATAACGCCAGCGCGACGGCCAGCATCGATACTATTTTTACCGTGGTCACCAGCCCGGACAGCGACAAAGCCAAAATGTGGGGCCATATGTCGGAAACGACGACGGCGGCCAACGGCGAGGTGTTTAAGCGCCCGCTGTTATCGGCTGAAATCGCCAGCGGCGTTACCCACGGCGACAATACGGAAAACAACGAAGCGTGGGGAATCGTCGATTTTGAAATGGCGAACGACGCCTGCGGCGCGGGATACGTGCCGACCCTTGCCGATATGCAATCGCTGTACGACGCCAGGCCCGGCGGCGCCATGAATACCCAGCAGGGCTGGCCGCTGGATGGTAAAAACTACCAGGACAGCACCGCCGATTTGAGCCGGAGTACGCAAAACCGCTACGTTAAGTCGATTAATCTGCGCGACGGCGGCGTCGGTTCGCTATTGTGGAATGAACAACTCTATTTTGTCTGCCTGCAAAACGCCCATCCGGCGGCGACGCAGATAACGCTCACTTCGCCTGTGTATAACGACAGCGACGGATTCGCCAAAGCGAAAGTCGGCGAGACCATCCCGGTCATCATCACCACGCGGGATGCCCAGGGCAACCCGGCCGCCGACACGCCGGTTATCTTTACGCGCGGCGACAGCGTCGGGCGCGCGAATCAGGAGGTGAATAGCTCGGCGGCGGCGGATATACAGATAAACCACAGCGACGGGCGTAGCAGCGGCGCTAACTATTACACCGCCACGGGCGCCGACGGCACGCTGACGCTGAATATCAGCCAGGACAGCGGCGCGGGCTTTAAAACGCCGCTGACGGCGGCGATAGAGCACAACGGCGTAACGAGCGCGCCACTGCCAGTCATCTTTACCGTGGTCACCAGTCCGGACACGCCGAAGGCCAACTACTGGGGCCATATGGCGGAAACGCTGACCGACAGCAGCGGCGTGGCGTACAGGCGTCCGCTGCTGGCCAGCGAGTTTAGCGCTACGCCCGGCAAAACGCTGACCATCGCCAACGGCTACTACGACAAAGGCGAAACCTGGGGCATGATAACCGTCGATAAAGCCTGGAACGGCACCGGTGGCGGCTGTGGGCGCGACACGCTACCGACCGTAGCCAACCTCCAGACGCTGTACGGGACATACCCGGATAACGCCATGCGCAGCCGTAACGGCTGGCCGATGACCAGTTCAGGCAACAACAACGTCAGCCGCTACTGGTGGGCGGGGGATTACGTGATATCGTCAGACGGCACGAAGTCGCTCTACGCGGCGGTCAACCTGTTTAACGACGGCAATGATGTCAAAACGACGACCAGCACCTCGATGTACTACATGCAGACCTGTCTTGCCTCGCCGCGCAGCGCCGCCGCCAGCCTGACGCTGACGCTGGCAGGCCAGGATGAAACCACCGGAAGCGCAAAGGCGAAGAAGGGCGAGCAGATGGCCGCCACCATCGACGTGAAAGACGCCGCAGGTCAGCCGATGAAAAACGTGATGGTGAAAATCAGCCGCGGATCTTCGTACAATCGCGCCAACAGCGCCACATCGTCCTCAAGCGTCACAGACGATATTACGCTGCGTAATGTGATGCCGTCCGGCCTGGCGACATACCTGCTGGATACCTCGGCGAAATATCTGTATGCGCAAACTGATGCCCAGGGACAGGTGACATTTACCCTTGCGCAGGACAGTACCGCCGGTTTAAAAACCACTATCAGCGCCGCCACGATGGACGGCAGCAACCTGACAGACAGCAAAGACGCAATCTTTACCGTAGTGACCAGCCCGGACAGCGATAAGGCCAAATACTGGGGCCATATGCCGGAAACCTTTACCAACAGTAAGGGGGTTGAATTTAAGCGACCGCTGCTGCGCGCTGAACTTTCTTCAACGGCGGACACGTCGGGTTATACGGAAAATAACGAGACCTGGTATACCTGGAGCCGTTATCCGAATATGTATCAGGATTCCGCCAGCCCGTGCGATCGGCTGGGGTTGCCGACGGTAAATGATTTACAGACGCTATATACCGATTATCCCAATGGCGCACTCACGACAACGCTTGGCCTACCGGTGGCATCAGGAAAATATTGGGGGGCGGGTAACTCAGTACCGGATGCCACGCACTCAGACAGTCAGTTCCAGTATGTCAGACTCAGCGATAATAATACGCTGACAACCAAAGCCAATACCGCCACGGCGCAGCTTTGTCTGGCAAAGCGCCGGGAATTGTCGATAGAACTCACCTCCAGCGCCATGGATGCGGATAAAGGCGCTCCAGTGGCGAAGAAGGGCGAGAGCCTGCCGTTGACCGTCACTGTGAGGGATGGTTCCGGCACGCCGCAGCCCAATACCACTATCCGTTTGGGACGAACGCTTTCGATAGACCGGGCGGGTGTCGTTGATGGCAGTTCCGGCGGAGGCATGGTACTCACATCGGTTGCGCCGTCTACGGGCTCAATGACGTTTAACTGCACGGTATCTTCGTGCACAAGTTATTGGTATGGCATTACGGATGAGGATGGTAAAGCGCAACTCGAAGTGACGCAGGATGATTCCCGTGGCCTGAGAACACCGCTGCAGGCGATGCTTATCGACGATCCGCTGACAGTTAGCGATATGGACGTCATTTTCACCGTCATTACCAGCCCGGACAGCGATAAAGCCAAATACTGGGGACACATGCCGGAAACCGTGACCAACAGCGCGGGCGTGAAGTTCCGGCGTCCGCTGCTGGCGGCGGAGATGACGTCGAATAGCGGTACTTACCTGGTTAACAATGAAACATGGCCCTTAGTCACCGCAGCGAACACTGAAAAAGCGGGCGCAACCGGCTGTGATGCGGAATACCAGCCGTTGTCGGGCGATCTGCAAACGTTGTATAGCGACAATCCTAACGGCGCAATCGGTACAAATTACGGCTGGCCGGTGGCGGGGAACAAATCCTGGTGGGCGGCGGATCGTGCGCCGAATACCGGATATTACCAATTTATAAACCTGAATAGCGGCGGTAAGGGCACCGCCAGTTCATCGACTGCCACCGGCGCTCAGGTGTGTCTGGTCGAGCCGCGTACTTCTACTCCTGCCAGTATTACGCTGACCTCGACGGCGATGGACAGCGCGAAAAATGCGGCGGTAGTGGCGAAGGGAAGTGCGATGCCGTTAACGGTGACGGTAAAAGATAGCAGCGGTAACCCGGTCGCCAACGTCGGTTTTACGTTGTCACGTGGCGATTCGAAAAATCGGGCAGGTATGGTGATAACGGATGGCGACGTGGCAGCGGATGCCGGAGCAGACGATCTCATGCTTAAAGAGCTGACTCCCGCAAGCGCCAGCCAAAGTATGACCACCACCGGGATTGTCTTTACCGGCACTACCGGCAGCGACGGTACGGCAACGTTTACGCTTAATCAGGATAAAAGCCTGGGGTTGAAAACGCCACTCACGGTGAAAGTGACGGACAATACGACTCTTCACGCATCGCTGGATGTGATTTTTATGGTACTTACCAGCCCGGATACGGATAAAGCGTTGTTCTGGGGAAATATGTCGGATACGACATCCGTCAACGGAAAAACGCTGCATCGTCCGTGGCTTCAGGCTGAGATGCTGTCAGGCGTAACGCCAGTATTTACCAACGGAGTGCATGCAAATAACGAGTACTGGGCGATGGCGCATACGGTGGACAACACGAAATGGGATATTGCCAAACAGTGCGGTAGCCTTAGCAAAGCACCGGATAATAACGACCTGTTGACGCTGTATCATTCAATTAGCTCGTTAGGCTGGCCGACGCTGGGCTATCCCTATTTATCTAAATCAACCTCGAGCGGCGGCATGTATTGCGGCGTAGATGAGAATACCAAGAGTCAAAACTGCGCCATTAAGCCGGCAGGCACAGCGGGTTATGCGACGTGCGTGGAGTAACGTATTATGCGTCTGGCACGAAAATAATCTGCTTTTCACATTCAATTGAGCTTCATGAAAAAGTGAAAGTAGCATTCATTGAAAAGTATATGTTCTGCTAATTGGCGTCACCACCGTTTGCCACGCGTGTGTAAAAGCGCCGTCTCCCTTCTGCAACCCGGCATCTGGCGCTACGTATATACTCTAAATAATTCGAGTTGCAGGAAGGCGGCAAGCGAGCGAATCCCCGGGAGCTTACTAAAGTAAGTGACTGGGGTGAGGGAACGCAGCCGCAGCACATGCAACTTGAAGTATGACGAGTATATTTAAAATAACGCCAGGTGTCGCATGATAATCACACCTTTTTGTTTCACGCATTTATTTATTTTAATATATGAAGTTATTAAATGTTATTCACGACATAAATATTTATTAAATGGATGAATTTATTTATATCAATTATAAATCAACCAGAAATTGACCTGGCATTGAAATAAGCCTTGAAATTAGTTAATAATTTGGCTTGGATAATATATTGTTTCAGGTGATTGCAACCATTCATAGAGCTGTATTTTTGTTATTTATTATTTAACTCATTGATAATGTAGCATTTAAAGGCTATTTGTAGCCCAATCAAAATCCAGTTTGCTTCGTGAACGTTATTAAAGGGAAATTTAAAAATTGAACAGGACTTACAGTATTGTCTGGAGCGCCGTGCGAAATATGTATGTCGTGGCTTCAGAATTGGCGCGAGGCCACAGCAAAGTTAAAGCGCAAGTATGCGCGAGTGAAATCCATTCTCCAAACCAAAAGTCCGAATATGGACAAATAATAAAAGCAACGCGCGCGGCGCTGGCTTGCGCCGTGGCTGCGGCACTCGGATTTTTCAGCCCGCTGGCTATGGCCGATAATCAGGTATCATATGCTGATGCGCAGCCCCACGTTCTGGATGCGTCAACGCCGCCGATGAGCTATTCGGGCACCGATGAAGGCTCGGCGCTATATGTCTCGGGTGTCGCCACCGTCGGCTGGCAGCCCACCACGGTCACAGGGACTGGGCTCGTCATTGAAACAAGCGGAGGCGGGGCTGATGATCCGGATGGCGGTAAGTATGTTTCCAACGCCATTTCGCTGGATCATTACGCTATCCTTGAGCTTACCGACGCGAAGATAACCACTACGGGTATTTATACCCAGGGTATTTCCGCAGCGGATGGCAGCAAACTGACGTTAACAGACAGTACGCTAACGATTGACGGCAATTTCGGCGTAATGACGTTGTATACGGGTTCAGAAGCAACGCTGGACGGTACCATCGTTGAGGCAGCTAACAGCAGCAGCGCGCAGGTGCAACAAGGCAGTACGCTGAACGTGCTGGACGGTAGCACAATCACCCTGGCGCAAGGCCAGATAAACGTTGTTGCCGGAAACACCGCGACAGACGAGGGTTCCACCCTGAACCTGTCTGATAGCTCGGTCAGCTCTGCAGGTACGATGAGCACCATCCAGGGTACCAATAAGGCCGCTCTTAATCTCACCAACGCGACCATAACACATACCAATGCCAGCGGCGCGGCGGTACAGGCCAATAACGCCACTACCCTGGATATTTCAGGCGGCAACATTACCTCTGCCGGTATGGGCGTGTATATTCTGGCGTCGGACGCCAGGATCGACGGCGCCACCATCAACGCCGACGGCGACGGTATCTTTATCACCAGTAAAAAGAGAAGCACCTCGTATGAGGATCTCAACGCGCTCACGGTCAGCGACGCAAACGTCACCTCAAAAACTGTCGCACTGAACATTGATGGCAGCACGACCATTAACGACCCCATTGAGCTCACCAACAGCACCTTTACGGCGCCGACCGCGATCAAATTAGGCAGCAAAGCGACTATTCAGGCCGAAAAAACGATGCTGACCGGCAACATTGTCCAGACTGACGCGTCATCGTCATCGCTCTCTTTAAGCCAGGGGTCCACGTTAACCGGTAGTGTAGATGCGATGTTTACTACGCTGTCGCTCGACGACACCAGCCAGTGGAACATGACCGACCCGTCAACCGTCGGCAATCTGACCAACGACGGCGATATTACGCTGGGCAACGCGAGCGGTTCGACAGGTACGCTGCTGACGGTGGACAATACCCTGACCTTGCAGGACTGCAGCCAGATAAACGCGACGCTGGATACCGCCAACAGCTCGCCAATTATCAAAGCCGCCAACGTCACGCTGGACGGGACGCTGAACCTTAGCTCAACGGCCACCTTTGTCGCGCCCGAAACCGACGAACACTTTGGATCGATCACGCTGATTGATTCGCAAACTGCGATCACTACCGATTTTGACAGCGTAACGCTGGATGCCGACACCTCCGCTATGCCGGATTACCTTACGATCAACGCGGGCGTTGATGCGAATGATAATACCAACTACGAGCTGTCTACGGGCTTGAGTTGGTACGCGGGCGCAAAATCTGCGCGCGCTGCGCATGGCACTTTTACCGTTGATGCAGGCAGTACCTTTACCGTCACCAGCGAACTGGACGAAACCACGGCGACCTCCAACTGGAACGGCAGCAAGCTAACCAAACAAGGCGACGGCACGCTGATCCTCAGCAACACCGGCAACGACTACGGCGATACTGAAATTGACGGCGGCATTCTGGCCGCCAAAGACGCCGCCGCGCTCGGCACTGGCGATGTGACGATTGCAGAAAGCGCAACGCTTGCGCTGAGCCAGGGCACGCTGGATAACAACGTGACCGGCGAGGGCCAAATTGTCAAAAGCGGTAGCGATGAGCTGATCGTGACCGGCGATAACAACTACAGCGGCGGCACCACTATTTCCGGCGGTACGCTGACGGCTGACCATGCGGATTCGCTGGGCAGCGGCGATATCGACAACAGCGGCGTGCTTAAGGTGGGCGAAGGCGAGCTGGAAAACATCCTTTCCGGCAGCGGCTCGCTGGTGAAAACCGGTACCGGCGAGCTGACGTTAAGCGGCGACAACAGCTACAGTGGCGGCACCACCATTACCGGCGGTACGCTGACGGCTGACCATGCGGATTCGCTGGGCAGCGGCGATATCGATAACAGCGGCGTGCTTAAGGTGGGCGAAGGCGATCTGGAAAATACGCTTTCCGGCAGCGGTTCGCTGGTGAAAACCGGTACCGGCGAGCTGACGTTAAGCGGCGGCAACGATTACTCCGGCGGCACCACCATTATCGGCGGTACGCTGACGGCTGACCATGCGGATTCGCTGGGCAGCGGTGATATCGACAACAGCGGCGTGCTTCAGGTCGGCGAGGGCGAGCTGAAAAATACACTTTTCGGCAGCGGCTCGCTGGTGAAAACCGGTACGGGCGAACTGACGTTAAACGGCGATAACGATTACTCCGGCGGCACCACCATTGACGACGGTGTGCTGATTGCTGACAATGCGGATTCACTGGGGACCGGAGCTGTTGCCAACAACGGCGTGCTTCAGGTCGGCGAGGGCGAGCTGAAAAATACGCTTTCCGGCACCGGTTCGCTGGTGAAAATCGGCACGGGCGAGCTGACGTTAAACGGCGATAACGATTACTCCGGCGGCACCACCATTACCGGCGGTACGCTGATTGCCGCCAGCGTCAACGCGCTGGGCAGCGGCGATATCGACAACAGCGGCGTGCTTCAGGTTGGCGAGGGCGAGCTGAAAAATACGCTTTTCGGCAGCGGCTCGCTGGTGAAAACCGGTACGGGCGAGCTGACGTTAAGCGGCGATAACACTTACTCCGGCGGCACCACTATTTCCGGCGGTACGCTGATTGCCGCCAACGTCAACGCGCTGGGCAGCGGCGATATCGACAACAGCGGTACGCTGATACTGGATGCCAACGGCGCATTTGAGCTTGCGAACGTCACCACCCATAGCGGCGCCACTACCGCGCTGGCAGCGGGCAGCACCCTTGACGCGGGCCAGTTCACCCAGGAAGACGGCAGTACGCTAAGTATTGACCTCGGCGCGGCCACCGACGACGCCGTGATTACCGCCGACAGCGTCGCGCTGGGCGGCACGCTGAATGTTACCGGCATTGGCAGCGTTACAGACAGCTGGACGCCTGAGGCATACACCTACACGCTGATTGGCAGCGACAGCGCCATTACGACCGATTTCGACGATCTGACCGTCGCGGGAATGAATAGAGAAGATGTTGACTTCCTGACTATCGACGGAAAAGTCGATGAAGCAGACAACACCCACTATGATCTGACGGCCTCCCTCTCCTGGTATGCGGACAGAGACAACGCCACTACCAACGCCCACGGCACCTTTACCCTGAGCGACCCTGACGGCGGCTTTAACGTTGCGGCTACACTGACAGACGTTGATGACACGCTGGATCCGGGTAGCAGATGGGACGGTAAATCGCTGACCAAAGAAGGCGCAGGCACGCTGATCCTCTCCGGCGACAACGACTACAGCGGCGGCACCACCATCAATGAAGGTACGCTGGTCGCCGCCAGTACGACGGCGCTGGGCACCGGTCTGGTAGACAATAACGCCACGCTGGTGCTGGACGTAGACGGTGAAGTCAGCGCGGTGGGCGGCATCACCACTCATAGCGGCGCGACGACCCAACTGGCGCTCGGCACCTCGTTGGATCTCGGCGACAGCGCGTTAATTCAGCAAGATGGCAGTACGCTGAACGTTGAGCTGAATAGTGACTCAGTGCAACCGCTGATCACCGGCGGCAGCGCCACGCTTGGCGGCGATTTGGTCGTCAGCGACGCCAGCCTGCAAGCGCGCGCCTCCGACGCGGAGTTCCAGTCCTTTAAACTGATGGATATGGACAGCGATATCAGCGGCGACTTTACCAGCCTGACGATGAACCTCACTGACCAGCCGGACTATCTGACCGTAACCGGGACAATCAATCCTGCAGATGCGTCAGAATATTTGCTTACTGAAGGGCTGAGCTGGAATGCGACCGCCACGTCAGCGACGCCAGCACACGGCACGTTTACCCTGAGCGCAGGCGACAGTTTTGAAGTCACCAGCGTACTGGGCGATAAAACCGGCAACGGCGACTGGGACGGTAAATCGCTGACCAAACTGGGCGCGGGTAAACTGACGCTGAGCGGCGCGAACACCTATAGCGGCGATACCAACGTACAGGAAGGCACGCTGTGGCTGACCGGCGCCGGCACGATTGGCGAAGTGGGCAGCCAGCAGGCGGTGAACGTCGCTTCCGACGCGACCTTTGGCGGCAGCAACGGTACAACCGTTAACGGTAAGGTGACCAATGAAGGGACGCTGGTCTTCGGCGACAGCGAGGAGACAGGCGCTATCTTCACCCTCAATGGCGATCTGATCAACATGGGGACAATAACCAGTGGCAGCAGCTCCAGCACGCCGGGCAATACGCTTTATGTTGACGGCGATTATACCGGTAACGGCGGCTCGCTTTACCTGAATACCGTCCTGGGCGACGATGATTCGGCGACCGATAAGTTAGTCATTACCGGCGATGCCTCCGGCACCACCGATCTGTACATCAACGGCATCGGCGATGGAGCACAGACCACTAACGGTATTGAAGTGGTGGATGTTGGCGGCGTATCGACCAGCGATGCGTTTGTGTTAAAAAATGAAGTTAACGCCAGTCTGTATACCTACCGTCTGTACTGGAATGAAAGTGACAACGACTGGTATCTGGCGTCAAAAGCACAGTCTGATGATGACGACAGCGGCGGTGATGACACGCCTTCGGATGGCGGTGACGATGGCGGTAATGTCACGCCTCCGGACGATGGCGGCGATGGCGGTAATGTCACGCCTCCGGACGACGGCGGCGACGGCGGCGATGTCACGCCTCCGGACGATGGCGGCGATGTCGCACCGCAGTACCGTGCGGATATCGGCGCGTACATGGGCAACCAGTGGATGGCGCGCAACCTGCAAATGCAGACCCTCTATGACCGCGAGGGCAGCCAGTATCGTAATGCCGATGGCAGCGTATGGGCGCGCTTCAAAGCGGGTAAAGCGGAATCCGAGGCTGTCAGCGGCAATATCGATATGGACAGCAACTACTCCCAGTTCCAGTTAGGCGGCGACATTCTGGCCTGGGGCAACGGCCAGCAGAGCGTTACCGTTGGCGTCATGGCGAGCTACATCAACGCCGACACCGACAGCACCGGTAACCGTGGCGCGGACGGTAGCCAGTTCACCAGTAGCGGCAACGTAGACGGCTACAACCTCGGCGTCTATGCCACCTGGTTTGCCGATGCCCAAACGCATAGCGGCGCGTATGTCGATAGCTGGTATCAATACGGTTTCTACAACAACAGCGTAGAGAGCGGTGATGCGGGATCTGAATCTTACGATTCAACCGCTAACGCCGTCTCGCTGGAAACCGGTTATCGCTACGATATTGCGCTTAGCAACGGTAATACTGTCAGTCTGACGCCGCAGGCGCAGGTTGTCTGGCAGAATTACTCAGCGGATAGCGTGAAGGATAACTACGGCACCCGGATCGATGGTCAGGATGGCGACAGTTGGACAACGCGTCTGGGTCTGCGTGTTGACGGCAAGCTGTACAAAGGCAGCCGTACGGTTATCCAGCCGTTTGCTGAAGCTAACTGGCTGCACACCAGCGATGATGTGTCGGTATCGTTTGATGATGCTACGGTGAAACAGGATCTTCCGGCTAACCGTGCGGAGCTGAAAGTGGGTCTGCAGGCAGATATCGATAAGCAGTGGAGCGTTCGCGCTCAGGTTGCCGGGCAGACTGGCAGCAATGACTTTGGCGATCTGAACGGTAGCCTCAATCTGCGCTATAACTGGTAAGTTAGACAAAACCGGGCGGGTGTTCCCTGCCCGGTTTTGAGGCGAATGACAAACCGGTTGATCGTCAGATTATGGCTACACCTTATCCGACGTGGCGCGTAGGTTGGCTGAGGCGAAGTCGAAACCCAACATCGCGCTGCAAAGGGTGGGGGAGTGTTGGATTACGTGCCCGGCGTGACGGATTTGACTTCACTTTCAAGCCAGCCGTCCTCCAGTCTCGTGGTCATGATATCGCCTGCTTTGACCTGTTTGATCTTTTTCAGCACCTTGCCGTCCGTTGTCGTCGAAACCGTATAGCCGCGCGCCAGCGTGGCTAACGGGCTGACCGCTTCCAGATGCGTGACCGCGTTGCCAAAACGCTCGCGCTGTTCGCTTAACCGTGAGCGGATATTCTCCGTCAGACGATATTCCAGCTGTTGGATGCGCGACTGCGCGCGGTGAATGCGCGGCTGCGGATTTTGCTGGCTCAGGCGTTGACTTACGCGCTGTTGGCGTTGATTGGCCTGCTTAATCCTGGCCTCAAGCGCAAATCCCATCCGTTGGCGTAGACGTTCCAGCGCGGTTTGCTGACGGGCCAGACGCAGTTGCGGATGTTGCTGTTGCAGACGGTGAAAAATCTGCGTGAAACGGCGGCTGCGGTTGGCGAGGTAGTAGTCCATCGCCATGCCCAGACGCTGCTGGGCGGACTGGATCTGACGCAACAACTCCTGCTGGTTACGGCTGACAATTTCTGCCCCTGCTGATGGCGTCGGCGCGCGCAGGTCGGCGACAAAATCAGCTATCGTGACGTCCGTTTCGTGACCGACGGCGCTGACCACCGGAATGCGGCTGGCAAAAATCGCCCGCGCCACGCGTTCGTCGTTAAAACTCCACAAATCTTCCAGCGAACCGCCGCCGCGTCCGACGATCAGTACATCACATTCGCCGCGCGCGTTCGCCAGTTCGATAGCACGAACGATCTGCCCCGGCGCGTCGTCGCCCTGGACCGCGGTTGGATAGATAATAACGGGCAGGGATGGGTCACGACGCTTTAGCACGTGGAGAATATCGTGCAGCGCCGCGCCGGTTTTCGAAGTGATCACCCCCACGCAGTGGGCCGGGGAGGGCAACGGCTGTTTATGCTGCTGATCGAACAAGCCTTCGGCCTGGAGTTTGGCTTTTAGCTGCTCATATTTCTGCTGCAACAAGCCTTCGCCAGCCGGCTGCATACTTTCGGCGATGATTTGATAATCGCCGCGCGGCTCGTACAGCGTAATGTTGGCGCGTACCAGCACCTGCTGCCCGTGCTGCGGACGGAACGTCACCCGGCGGTTGCTGTTACGGAACATCGCACAGCGCACCTGAGCGGTATCGTCTTTGAGCGTAAAGTACCAGTGGCCCGACGCAGGCTGCGTGAAATTAGAAATCTCGCCGCTGATCCATACCTGTCCCATCTCCTGTTCTAACAGCAGACGAACCGTCTGGTTAAGGCGGCTTACGGTAAAAATTGAGGAAGTTTGAGAGGATAACATGTGAGCGGGATCAAATTCTAAATCAGCAGGTTATTCAATCGATAGTAACCTGCTCACGGGGGATCGCAAGCACTATTTGCAAAAAAATGTAGATGCAACCGATTACGTTCTGTATAATGCCGCGGCAATATTTATTAACCTCCCAGGTGAGATATTGCCCATGCTACGTATCGCTAAAGAAGCCCTGACGTTTGACGACGTCCTCCTTGTTCCCGCTCACTCCACCGTTTTGCCGAATACTGCCGATCTCAGCACGCAGTTGACGAAAACTATTCGTCTGAATATTCCTATGCTTTCTGCGGCGATGGACACCGTGACGGAAGCGCGCCTGGCAATTGCCCTGGCCCAGGAAGGCGGCATTGGTTTTATCCACAAAAACATGTCCATTGAGCGCCAGGCGGAAGAAGTTCGCCGCGTGAAGAAACACGAGTCCGGCGTAGTGACCGACCCGCAGACCGTCCTGCCAACCACCACGTTGCATGAAGTGAAAGCCCTGACCGAGCGTAACGGTTTTGCGGGCTATCCGGTGGTGACTGAAGATAACGAGCTGGTGGGTATCATCACCGGTCGTGACGTGCGTTTTGTGACTGACCTGAACCAGCCGGTGAGTGTCTACATGACGCCGAAAGAGCGTCTGGTGACCGTTCGTGAAGGCGAAGCCCGTGAAGTCGTGCTGGCAAAAATGCACGAAAAACGCGTAGAAAAAGCGCTGGTCGTTGATGATAACTTCCATCTGCTTGGCATGATTACCGTAAAAGATTTCCAGAAAGCGGAACGTAAACCAAACTCCTGTAAAGATGAGCAGGGCCGTTTACGTGTCGGCGCGGCGGTCGGCGCAGGCGCGGGTAACGAAGAACGTGTTGACGCGCTGGTTGCTGCGGGCGTTGACGTACTGCTGATCGACTCCTCTCACGGTCACTCTGAAGGCGTGTTGCAACGTATCCGTGAAACCCGTGCTAAATATCCTGACCTGCAAATCATCGGCGGCAACGTCGCCACTGGCGCAGGCGCTCGCGCACTGGCGGAAGCCGGTTGCAGCGCGGTGAAAGTGGGTATCGGCCCTGGCTCTATCTGTACGACTCGTATCGTGACTGGTGTGGGCGTTCCGCAGATCACCGCTGTTTCTGACGCGGTGGAAGCGCTGGAAGGCACCGGAATTCCGGTTATCGCTGACGGCGGTATCCGTTTCTCCGGCGATATCGCCAAAGCCATCGCCGCAGGCGCGAGCGCGGTAATGGTGGGCTCTATGCTGGCCGGTACCGAAGAATCGCCGGGCGAAATCGAACTCTACCAGGGCCGTTCGTACAAATCTTACCGCGGCATGGGCTCGCTGGGCGCGATGTCCAAAGGCTCTTCTGACCGTTACTTCCAGAGCGACAACGCCGCCGACAAACTGGTGCCGGAAGGTATCGAAGGCCGCGTAGCCTATAAAGGTCGCCTGAAAGAGATCATTCACCAGCAGATGGGCGGCCTGCGCTCCTGTATGGGGCTGACCGGTTGTGCTACCATCGACGAACTGCGTACTAAAGCGGAGTTTGTGCGTATCAGCGGTGCGGGTATCCAGGAAAGCCACGTTCACGACGTGACCATCACCAAAGAGTCCCCGAACTACCGTCTGGGCTCCTGATTTTCTTCGCCCGACCTTCGCGTCGGGCGATTTATTTAATCTGTTTCACTTGCCTCGGAATAAGCGTCAATGACGGAAAACATTCATAAGCATCGCATCCTCATTTTGGACTTCGGTTCTCAGTACACTCAACTGGTTGCACGCCGCGTGCGTGAGCTGGGTGTTTACTGCGAACTGTGGGCGTGGGATGTGACAGAAGCACAAATTCGTGACTTCAACCCAAGCGGCATTATTCTTTCCGGTGGCCCGGAAAGCACCACCGAAGAAAACAGCCCGCGCGCGCCGCAGTATGTCTTTGAAGCAGGCGTGCCGGTATTTGGCGTCTGCTACGGGATGCAGACCATGGCGATGCAGCTTGGTGGTCATGTAGAAGGTTCTAATGAGCGTGAATTTGGTTACGCGCAGGTCGAAGTGCTGACCGACAGCGCGCTGGTTCGCGGTATTGAAGATTCCCTGACCGCCGACGGCAAACCGCTGCTGGACGTGTGGATGAGCCACGGCGATAAAGTGACGGCGATTCCGTCCGACTTCGTGACCGTCGCCAGCACCGAGAGCTGCCCGTTCGCCATCATGGCTAACGAAGAAAAACGCTTCTACGGCGTACAGTTCCACCCGGAAGTGACTCACACCCGCCAGGGGATGCGCATGCTGGAGCGTTTTGTGCGTGATATCTGCCAGTGTGAAGCGTTGTGGACGCCGGCGAAGATCATCGACGACGCCGTGGCGCGCATTCGCGAGCAGGTAGGCGACGATAAAGTGATCCTCGGTCTCTCCGGCGGTGTGGATTCTTCCGTCACCGCGATGCTGCTGCACCGCGCGATCGGTAAAAATCTGACCTGTGTATTCGTCGACAACGGCCTGCTGCGTCTCAACGAAGCCGAGCAGGTGATGGACATGTTTGGCGACCATTTTGGCCTGAATATCGTTCACGTTCCGGCGGAAGAGCGCTTCCTGTCCGCGCTGGCTGGTGAGAACGATCCGGAAGCCAAGCGTAAGATCATCGGCCGCGTTTTCGTTGAAGTGTTCGACGAAGAAGCGCTCAAACTGGAAGACGTGAAATGGCTGGCGCAGGGCACCATCTACCCTGACGTTATCGAATCTGCGGCGTCTGCAACCGGTAAAGCGCACGTCATCAAATCTCACCACAATGTCGGCGGCCTGCCGAAAGAGATGAAGATGGGTCTGGTTGAACCGCTGAAAGAGCTGTTCAAAGACGAAGTGCGTAAGATTGGTCTGGAGCTGGGCCTGCCGTACGACATGCTGTACCGTCACCCGTTCCCGGGGCCGGGCCTCGGCGTACGCGTACTGGGCGAAGTGAAGAAAGAGTACTGCGACCTGCTGCGTCGCGCGGACGCTATCTTCATTGAAGAGCTGCGCAAAGCGGATCTGTACGACAAAGTCAGTCAGGCGTTTACCGTCTTCCTGCCGGTCCGTTCCGTAGGCGTGATGGGCGATGGTCGTAAGTACGATTGGGTGGTCTCCCTGCGTGCCGTCGAAACCATCGACTTTATGACCGCGCACTGGGCGCACCTGCCGTATGACTTCCTCGGTCGTGTTTCCAACCGCATCATCAATGAAGTCAACGGGATTTCCCGTGTGGTGTATGACATCAGCGGTAAACCACCGGCTACCATTGAGTGGGAATAAGTCGATAACCCTTCCTGTGTTTTCATGAACAGGTAAAAGTGAATTTAACCCTCTGTTTTTGCAGAGGGTTTTTATTTATGCGCATAGATGAGTTTTCTGTGTAGTGCACAGCTCCTGACGGCAAATTTGACGTAATTACGAACCCACGAAGGTTGGCTGTATCTTGCCGTGGTCGTTGATTTGTTCTCGTGCAAAGTTATCGGTTGGTCAATGCAACCACGAATGACAAAAGATATTGTCCTGAATGCGCTTCTGATGGCCGTGTGGCGACGTCATTCCCAAAAACAGGTGCTGGTTCATTCTGATCAGGGTGGTCAGTACACCCGCTATGAATGGCTGAAATCGCACGGACTGGAGGGCAGTATGAGCCGTCGTGGCAACTGTCATGACAATGCGGTTGCAGAAAGCTTTTTCCAGCTACTGAAGCGTGAACGGATAAAGAAAAAGATCTACCAACGACTCAGAAGTGCCCAGGTTATCCGTGGCGATTCAGCCCAAATAAGGGGTATTTAAAATATAATAACTTTATTCTTCAACTATATAACCAACGTCCAGCTTTAGCACTTTCAACGAGCATACCAACCGTTAGTGGCTTACGCGGATCAGGCTCTTTACTTCCAAAGTACTCTGGATTCAGATAGTTGAGTATGTCAAATCCTTCTGGATCTACATTCCAACGCTTGAAGTACTCTTGTAGAAGTTCTTCACTATCTTCAAAAACGAGTTTAAGATCATCCCTAATACTGGTATCAAGCGTGATGGTTCGCTTTGGCCCACAGAGAAAGTACTTTTTAGTGTTATATTCCTGATCGATAAAATCGATAATTTCTTTCTTAATATCTCTCATTAGAAGTACGTCCACTGAATGCGATCTTTAGGAACCGCCACACGATTAAATGTATCTTTAATATCACGCTGGATATCATAAATCGTAGTGAATGTCATAACCCAACCGAGCCAGGGTACATTACGACCAACGAAACGACCTAAATTATTCGTTGAGCTTAGCTGTAATGAGTTGATGGTTTTGCCTGTCAACGTTGGTAATCTGATCCCAGGTGGCAGTTTATAGTTCAACCAATTACTGATGTACTTAGAAGCAATTGATGTTCCTGGAGTTGTCCCACGAGGTTTACCCCTCGTAGGTAGAACTGGTTGCCCTGAGATAACCAGTGCAGCATCGACCGCTGAGATCCCCAGATGATCGCTCACAACGGCGATGGTGATAGCCCACCATAGTTGTTGTGGTGTCAGGTTGGATAACCCGCCGTAGAAGTACGTACCATTCAATGTTTCAGTAGTGTCCATTTACTCACCCCTTCTAACCATGACCAAAAATTATACAACACCTAATCTCTTTGTTCTAACTAATAATTACGGGGTAGTAAGCGATTCACCTCTTTGAAAAAAAAGATCATCGGGGTTGTTTTGCAGTACATGATAGGGGCACGCTGAAGGCTATCGGATTTTGTATTCAGTCGAGGGAATCTTAGTAACCGCGCATGTGATCTTATCACCCAGGCTGGATATCCCGCGGTTGCTCTTTAAGCGTCTGATCATGGCCTGAACCCATTGAGTGGGTTGTCTTTTTGCGTTAACGCTAAAGCTTCTTTTTCTTGCGCGGGCTTTTTAACGGATAACAGCTTAACGTTGTCCCGGTGTGGTGACAGAAAGCGATGACTGTTGCGCTTCTTTTTTATCCTGATGGTGCTGCCAGGCGCCGATAGAAGAGTAGACGAAACGTCCAAAGAAGAAGAGAAAACTGATAAGCAGTACGATACGGGTCATGCGAGTGTTAAATCGATGTCGTTTTCGCATACTGTTGGCCTGACTCACAAAGGGTTCCTTAACGTTGGCCCAGCGGTATGGGCGGGATCAGGCTGGGTTCTTCAAGGGTATTATCAAGGCGAAGAACGTAACAAGCCTGCGTTCACTCTACATTAAGGCATACTGCGAACCGATGGTCAATTCCTCTTAATGTAAAATTGCGTCAGTTGATTTATCTTATATTGTTATGGAAGATAATTTTAGTATTTACATTAATAATAAATTAATGATAACAAAGAATAAAAAGGCGAATAAAGGCTGCAGGAGAAAGGTAATAATTGACTTAAATCAAATGTTACTTTTGTTTAATAATTACAATCGATGACTATCGTGTGATGTATATCGCATCATCAATTTAAAGTCAGGTGGGATGCCTGTCTGTTAACGCCCCTTTGGGATTGGGGGGTTCTGCTGAGCATCTATGAAACTAAATAAAACTTATATAAATATCAGAGATAAATGGTGGGGACTACCGCTCATCCTTCCTTCGATTTTACTACCTGTTTTAAGTAGCGCAAATACTTATGCGCTTACCAGCACTGGAAATGTGGTTCTTTTTTACCTGCCGTTAGCTTTTATGCTTAGCCTGATGCTCTTTTTCGGCTGGGCAGCACTGCCGGGCATTGTGCTTGCTATCTTCTGGCGCAGATACCCGCAGACAGGGCTGTATGAAACCCTTTCCGTGACGATGCACTTTATCATCACTATCGTGCTAAGCTGGGGCGGCTATCGTGTCTTTTCCCCCCGGCGAAACAATGTTTCCCACGGCGACGCCCACCTGTTGTTTCAACGAATATTCTGGCAGGTATTTTGTTCTGCAACATTATTTCTGGTCATTTACCAGTTTGCCGCTTTTGTTGGCATGTACGAAAGCAAAGCCAGCCTGATGGGGGTAATGCCCTTTAATATCAACACGCTGATTAATTACCAGGCGTTACTGGTCGGTAACCTTGTCGGCGTGCCATTGTGCTATTTTATTATTCGTACTCTCCGCAATCCGCTGCACCTACGGGGGTATTATCAGCAATTAAAGCTACAGATTGATAGCAAGGCCACTAAAAAAGAGATCGTTATTTGGCTGGCCGTATTGACTACACTAATGTTTATACTGTGTATGCCATTGACTGATAATAGTTCAATATTTAGTACCAACTATACGCTTTCGTTATTATTGCCGGTCATGCTGTGGGGCGCGATGCGCTATGGCTATAAGTTTATTTCAATTATCTGGGCCGTCGTGTTAATTACGTCGATTCATTATTATCAGCGTTATATGCCCTGGTATTCAGGTTATGATACGCAATTAGCGATTACCTCTTCGAGCTATCTGGTTTTTTCTTTTATTGTTAATTATATGTCTGTACTGGCCACGCGTCAGCGCGTAGTGAGTGGTCGCGCACGGCGGCTGGCCTATCTTGACCCGGTTGTACATCTTCCCAATTTACGTGCGTTAAACCGCGCGCTCCAAAATGCGCCCTGGTCTACGATCTGTTTTTTACACGTGCCGGGCCTGGAGCTATTGGGTAAAAATTATGGCGTCATGCTACGCATCCAGTATAAGCAAAAGCTCTCTCACTGGATTACGCCGATGTTGGCCTCAAATGAGTGCGTCTACCAGATGTCAGGGCACGACCTGGTGCTGCGTCTTAATACAGAGGCGCATCAGCAGCGTATTGAAGCGCTGGATAAACATATTAAGCAGTTTCGGTTTATCTGGGACGGACTGCCGCTACAGCCGCCTGTCGGCGTGAGCTACTGCTGCGTGCGTTCTCCGGTTAGCCACCTTTATCTTCTGCTGGGCGAATTAAGCACCAGTTCCGATCTTTCGTTGACGACTAACGCGCCGGAGGATTTACAGCGGCGCGGCGCAATGCACCTGCAGCGCGATTTGAAGGGCAGAATTGCGATGATGAATCGGCTGCAACAGGCGTTGGAGCACGATCATTTTTTCCTGATGGCGCAGCCTATTTTCGGCGTTCGTGGGGACGTTTACCATGAAATTTTACTGCGACTCAGGGATGACAACGGCGACGTTATCAACCCGGACAATTTTTTACCCGTGGCGCATGAGTTTGGATTGTCTTCCGCTATCGATCTCTGGGTGATTGAAAACACGCTGCGGTTTATGGCGGCCAGCCGGGAATATATGCCCGCGCATCGTTTTGCCATTAATCTGTCGCCAACATCGGTATGCCGCGCTCGTTTCCCTGCAGAAGTTAAGCAGTTGCTTACGCAATATCAGGTTGAACCCTGGCAACTGGTTTTTGAGGTAACGGAAAGCAACTCTCTCACCAATGCTGAGCAGGCGCAGTTGACGCTGGGACAGCTACAGCAGTTTGGCTGTCAGATAGCGATTGATGATTTCGGTACTGGCTACGCCAGCTATGCGCGGCTGAAAAACGTTGACGCCGATATTCTTAAAATTGATGGCAGTTTTATTCGCAATATAGTGTCAAACAGTCTCGATTATCAGATTGTGGCTTCTATTTGTCATTTAGCGCGAATGAAAAATATGCAGGTCGTCGCGGAGTATGTCGAGAGCGAAGAAATACGAAGCGTCGTGCTCTCGTTGGGGATCGACTATCTTCAGGGATATTTAATTGGCGAGCCGCAGCTATTATCTGAGATTCAGTAAAGACAGACGCCGCGGCGCGGCGTCTGATCCACAATTTACGCGGCGATCTCCGGCGAGCTTTCTTCCTCAATATTGAGACGCCAGCCAGTTACCGCTTCCCAGTACTGCTGTTCTTTTTCCAGATCAAGCAGTACCAGCGCATTCTGGCTGAACCAGTCATGCGGAAAACATAACGTCCAGTGGCTGTCATCGGTCGTTAGTCGCAGCGTCGGCGGCGTAGTGGTCGCCTGCCGCTGGTTGTTCAGTAATACGCCCAGACGAAGTAGCTGAATTAACGGCAGATACTGTTTTTTCTTAAACAGCGTAAAGCGGGGCATATCATCCAGTTTTATGGCTTTACGATGGTAACGCACCAGCGTCGCCATCATCATTTGCTGCTCCTGATTAAAGCCGGGCAAATCGCTGTGTTGCAGAATATAAGCCGAATGGCGATGTAAACCGCTGTGATTAATATTCAGTCCAACCTCATGCAGCATTGCCGCCCAGCGGAGCAACGCTTCAAGCTGCGGATGCGCCAGTTTTGGCTGCTGGGCCTGCCACTGCTCGTACATCTGCATGGTGGTTTCCAGCACGCGTCTGGCCTGTTCTCTGTCAATGTTATATTGATTGGCCAGACTTTTTGCGGTACGGCTGCGAACATCCTGATGGCGGAAGCGGCCTTCCATTTCATACAGTACGCCTTCGCGCAACGCGCCGTCGGAAAGGCGAAGCTCGCGGATAGCCAGAGCATCAAAAACGCCGCACAGAATCGCCAGGCCCGGCACAAAGACCGCTTTTCGTTCTTCAGACAGACCCGGCAGGCTGAGCGCATTAAAGGAGCGGTGCTTCAACACTTCTGACTTCAGTTTATCGAGGCGATCCGGCGTAATGAAGCCATCTTTCTCACCCAGCGCCAGGAGAACTTCATGAGCGGCCTTAATCGTACCGGAAGCGCCCATCGCTACGTTCCAACCCTGAATACGATACTGCCAGGTTAAGGTTTCCAGTTTTTGCGCCGCCGCCATTCGGGCGCGCTGGAAGTTTTCTTTATTGATAACGCCGCCGGGAAAGTAGAGCTGCGCGAAGCTCACGCAGCCCATACGACGGCTTTCAACCAGCCTGGGTTCGAAGTTTTCGCCAATGACCAGCTCTGTTGACCCGCCGCCGATATCGATCACCAGCTTGCGGCCTTTTTCCGGCTGCGTATGTTCTACGCCCATAAAAATCAGGCGCGCTTCTTCGTTACCGGAAATAATCTCTATCGGGTAGGGAATAACCTTTTCCGCGCGTTTGAGAAAATCAGCGGCATTTTGCGCCTGACGTAACGTATGGGTGCCTACGATACAGACGCTGGAAGGGGAGAAACCTTGTAAGCGTTCAGCAAACAGCGACAGACAGCTAAGCCCCCGTTCCATGGCTTCTTCGCTGAGTTTGTTATCTGCGCCCAGCCCGTCCGCCAGATGGACGCGCTGTTTTAAACGGCCGATAATCTGCATTGCGCCGTCAACCACGCGGGCAATAACCATATGAAAGCTGTTTGAGCCGAGATCGACCGCAGCGAACTCCTGCGGGCGGGGGGATTTATCGTAAATTGGCATAGCGTTAGTCTGGTTGCTCGAGTGATTTGATGTAGTCATAAATTGCCAGCTGCGCCTGGACTTTACGGCGATTGCCGCGCGGTACGTAGCGGTTGCTGAGTTCTTTATCGATAAAACGCGCTTTTACCGTGTCGCTAAACAGAATGTCAATGATATCCAGGACGCGTTGTTTAAGCCGCGGGTCGAGGATAGGCGTAGCGACTTCGATACGGTAGTCAATATTACGCGTCATCCAGTCAGCTGAAGAGAGCCAAACTTGCTTATCACCGCCGTTTTCGAAAATATAAACCCGATCGTGTTCAAGATAGCGATCCACGATGCTAATCGCGCGAATATTATCGCTAATGCCTTCCAGTTGCGGAATAAGAGAACACATACCGCGCACCAGCAGATTGACCTGGACGCCCGAACCCGACGCGGCGTATAGCCTGTCGACCAACCCTTTATCGACCAGGTTGTTAAGCTTTAAGGTAATCCCTGACGGTAAGCCTTGCTGGGCATTGGCGATTTCACGATCGATCATCTCATACAGCAGACGCCGTGAGTTTTGTGGAGAAACCATCAAATAATCGAAAGTGACCGGGCGATAGGGGTTTTCAATAAAATTAAAGACCCGACGCACTTCATTGGTAATGCGCGCATCGGCGGTCAGCAGCGAATAATCGGTATACAGCCGCGCCGTTTTCTCGTTGAAGTTACCGGTGCCGATATGCGCATAACGCACCACGTCATCGCCCTCTTTTCGTGAGATGAGAAAGAGTTTGGCGTGAATTTTCAGCCCGGGCGCAGAGAAAATAACGTGGACGCCCGCTTCGGTTAACCGCTTGGCCCAGTGAATATTCGCCTCTTCATCGAAGCGCGCCTGCAACTCCACCACCACGGTGACTTTTTTGCCGTTATGGGCGGCATGGATCATCGAGTCAATAATGCGCGAGTCTTTCGCTACGCGATAAATATTGATTTTGATCGCCAGCACGCTTGGGTCAAACGACGCCTGACGCAGCAGTTCCAGCACATGTTCAAAGGTGTGATAAGGATAATAGAGCAGCACATCACGTTCACGAATCGCGTCGAAACCGTTACGAAACTTCTCTTTATCAAACCAAAGATGGCGTAACCGCGGTAACGGTTTATTGACCAGGTTGGCTTTACCGACATTCGGAAAATTAATAAAGTCTTTAAAATTGTGGTAGCGCCCGCCGGGTACGATTGAGTCATACCGGGAGATCGTCAGTTTTTCCCGCAGCACGTCGACCAGCGCGGCGGGCATATCGCGTTGATAGACAAAGCGCACAGGTTCAGCGGTCAGGCGCTGCTTCAGGCTGGAAGACATCAGCTCCATCAAACTGGATTCCATCTCATGCACCAGGTCATATTCGGCATCGCGGGTCATTTTCATCGAATAGGCATTGAGCGCGTCATAGTCGAAGAACCCTTTAAAAATGTCATCCAGGCAGTAGCGCAGAATATTATCCAGCAGGATCATCGGCTTGCGTCTGCGCGGTGTTTCCGGCGGCAGATTAACGAAGCGTGGGACTTTGTCGGACGGTATCTCCAGCAGCGCATAGTTGATGGTATCGCCGCGGATAATCTCCACCGCCAGATAGGTGTAATCATCTTTTAAAAACTGAACAAGATCCGTCTCCCGGTTAATGAGAATCGGGGTAATATGCTGGCGCAAATAGTGCTTAAAATAGTGGCGCAACCAGCTTTGTTGGTTCACCGAGAGCTGACGCTCGTTGATCAGAAAGATTTGATTACGCGCCATTTCCAGCAGTAATTCGTTGTACAGGCCGTCGAACTCCTGGTCTGCTTTCAACACACGGGACTGAATTTTGCCTAACAAATGGCGTGAATGAGAATTTGAACCCTGTTCTTCGCTGATAATAATGCGTCGTTTCAGTTCAGCGAAACGCACTTTGTAGAACTCGTCGAGGTTATTAGAATAGATTCCCAGGAACCGCATCCGCTCAATCAACGGGTTGGATTTGTCCGCCGCTTCCTGTAACACGCGTTCGTTAAATGCTAACCAGCTCAGTTCTTTCTCGATATATAGCTTTTCCTGACCCATTACTACCTATACTCCGTTTTATTCACGGGACACTGCCTGATAATTATGGCGAGCATTACGCGTTAATGTCCAACTGCGCCAGAAAAATATGACAATAAACTGATAGCATAAAGGAAGGGAAAAGAGTAGGCCGGATAGGCATTTATGCCGCCATCCGGCAAGCAGACGCAGTCCTGTCCGATGACATATTATTCGTCAGACGCATAACCTTGCGGCGGCAGACGACGCCCGTCCAGCCAGGCGGCGTTATCGCGCATCTTTAGACGCCCCTGCGCAAACCAGCTAATCACCAGCGGATAAATCGCATGTTCCTGAGTCTGTACGCGTGCGGTGATATCATCTTCGCTGTCGTCGGCAAAAACCGGCACCTTCGCCTGGAGAATGACCGGGCCGCCGTCGAGTTCGTCTGTCACGAAATGTACCGAAGTACCGTGCTCCTCATCGCCGTTTTCCAGCGCCTGGCGATGGGTATGCAACCCCGGATATTTTGGCAGCAGGGAAGGGTGAATGTTCAGCAGACGCCCGTAGTAATGCGCGACAAACATCGGACTCAGAATACGCATAAAACCGGCCAGCACGACCACATCGGGCGCATACGCGTCTATCTTGCGAATCAACTCGCGATCGAAGGCGTCGCGGCTGTCAAACCGATCGGCAGTCAGCGCTTGCGCCGGAATACCGGCTTCTCTGGCGCGTTCAAGGCCGAACGCGTCGGCCTTATTGCTGAATACTGCCCTGAGGGTGCCTTTAATTTTCTTCGCTTCGCAGGCATCGATAATCGCCTGTAAATTGCTTCCATTGCCGGAAATCAGCACCACAATATTCATTATTCAATAACCACACGCTGTTCGGAATCAGAGGCTTTGATGATACCGATTTTCCATGCGTTTTCACCTTTCTCGTTTAGCAGAGCAAGCGCTTTGTCCGCTTCCGGAGCGGAGAGCGCAATCACCATGCCGACGCCGCAGTTAAAGGTACGGTACATTTCATGTCGGCTGACATTACCGGCGGTTTGCAGCCAGGTAAAGATGGCGGGCCACTGCCAGGACGACTCATTAATTACCGCCTGGGTATTCTCCGGCAGAACGCGCGGAATATTTTCCCAAAAACCCCCGCCGGTGAGGTGGGCGATAGCGTGTACATCGACGTTTTCAATCAGTTCCAGAACCGATTTTACGTAGATACGGGTCGGTTCAAGCAGATGATCGGCCAGCGGCTTCCCTTCCAGCAGAGTGGTTTGTGGGTCGCAGCCGCTAACGTCAATAATTTTCCGCACCAGCGAATATCCATTCGAATGTGGGCCGCTGGAGCCGAGCGCAATCAGCACGTCGCCTTCGGCAACCCGGGAGCCGTCGATGATTTCTGATTTTTCGACTACGCCGACGCAGAAACCCGCCACATCGTAATCTTCGCCGTGATACATGCCCGGCATTTCCGCCGTCTCGCCGCCGACCAGCGCGCAGCCGGATTGCAGGCAGCCTTCGGCAATACCGTTGATCACGCTGGCGGCGGTATCGACATCCAGTTTACCCGTGGCATAGTAATCGAGGAAAAACAGCGGTTCCGCGCCCTGAACGACCAGATCGTTTACGCACATTGCCACCAGATCAATACCGATAGCGTCGTGGCGCTTTAAGTCCATCGCCAGGCGAAGTTTGGTGCCTACGCCGTCAGTGCCGGAAACCAGTACCGGTTCACGATATTTTTGCGGCAACGCGCACAGCGCACCGAAACCGCCCAGACCGCCCATAACCTCCGGGCGGCGAGTTTTCTTCACTACGCCTTTGATTCGATCAACCAGAGCGTTACCCGCATCAATATCGACGCCGGCATCTTTATAGCTAAGAGAGGTCTTATCGGTCACTGCCTGGTTCCCCACGTTTTTTCTTGCGGTAAAAGTTAAATTCGGCGCAATTCTAACAGGGAAAGCAAACGTTTGCGAGCGTGGTCTGCGCCCTGGTTATCCGGGCGATTTTTTTTGCATGGTTTCGGTCGCTGCTTGAAAATTTCCCTGTTGGTAAAAAAGAAAAGGATATCCAGCACTTGGTTTACGACAGGCGGTCGGGACAGGTCATTCACCCTTAAAATTGCTAATATTCAAACGGTTGTTAGCCTTTATCGCCTGTTTCAACGTGAGTGATTTATACTCACTTTTCCGCTATCAGCGCTTTTGGTTGATCCAGGTCAAGCATACATTGTGTTGCGTCAGAGAGGAAAAGCGGTATAATCCGGCGATTTTTTTTGTGGTTGCCAGTCATCTGAGGATAGGAGAAGAGTATGAAGATCGTGGAAGTCAAACACCCACTCGTCAAACACAAGCTGGGTCTGATGCGTGAAAACGACATTAGCACTAAACGCTTTCGTGAACTCGCCTCAGAAGTAGGCAGCCTGCTGACGTATGAAGCGACAGCCGACCTGGAAACGGAAAAAGTCACCATCGAAGGCTGGAATGGCCCGGTGGAAATCGACCAGATCAAAGGTAAAAAAATTACCGTTGTGCCAATTCTGCGCGCGGGTCTGGGCATGATGGAAGGCGTTCTGGAAAATGTACCGAGCGCGCGTATCAGCGTAGTCGGGATGTACCGTAACGAAGAGACGCTTGAGCCAGTACCTTATTTCCAGAAACTGGTATCGAACATTGATGAGCGCATGGCGCTGATCGTCGACCCGATGCTGGCGACCGGCGGTTCTGTCATCGCGACCATCGACCTGCTGAAAAAAGCAGGCTGTAGCAGCATTAAGGTGCTGGTGCTGGTCGCCGCGCCGGAAGGCATTGCGGCGCTGGAAAAAGCGCACCCGGACGTTGAACTGTACACCGCCTCTATCGATCAGGGGCTTAACGAGCACGGATACATTATTCCGGGGCTTGGCGATGCCGGCGATAAGATTTTTGGTACCAAATAAGTGAATAAATAATTAAAAGCCGACTTTAAGAGTCGGCTTTTTTTTGAATAAAACCACTCATAACAAACACACTTAGAGGAAAACACTATGACGCGCCGTGCTATCGGGGTGAGTGAAAGACCGCCGCTTTTACAGACAATCCCGCTTAGTTTACAGCACCTTTTCGCCATGTTTGGCGCGACCGTGCTGGTGCCAGTTCTGTTTCATATCAACCCCGCGACGGTGCTGTTGTTTAACGGTATCGGAACACTGCTGTATCTCTTTATCTGCAAAGGTAAAATTCCGGCCTACCTCGGATCGAGCTTTGCCTTTATTTCCCCGGTACTACTGTTGTTGCCGCTGGGTTATGAAGTGGCGCTGGGCGGTTTTATTATGTGCGGCGTGCTGTTCTGTCTGGTCTCTTTCATCGTTAAAAAAGCGGGCACCGGCTGGCTGGATGTGATGTTCCCGCCTGCGGCAATGGGCGCAATCGTTGCCGTCATCGGTCTGGAGCTGGCTGGCGTCGCGGCGGGGATGGCCGGATTACTGCCTGCGCAAGGGCAGTCGCCGGACACGAAAACAATTATTATCTCCATGGTCACGCTGGCGGTGACGGTGTTCGGCTCCGTACTGTTTCGCGGTTTCCTGGCGATCATTCCGATTTTGATCGGCGTGCTGGCGGGCTATGCGCTGTCATTCGCGCTGGGGGTGGTCGATACCACGCCGATTGCCCAGGCACACTGGTTTGCGCTGCCGACCTTCTATACGCCGCGTTTTGAATGGTTCGCTATCCTGACGATTCTGCCCGCGGCGTTGGTCGTGATTGCCGAGCATGTCGGTCATCTGGTGGTGACGGCGAATATCGTCAAAAAAGATTTAGTGCGCGATCCCGGTTTGCACCGCTCGATGTTCGCTAACGGATTGTCGACGATCATTTCCGGTTTCTTCGGCTCCACGCCGAATACCACCTATGGGGAAAATATTGGCGTCATGGCGATCACCCGCGTTTACAGTACCTGGGTTATCGGCGGCGCGGCGATTTTCGCCATTCTGCTTTCCTGCGTCGGCAAACTGGCGGCGGCGATTCAGATTATCCCGTTACCCGTGATGGGCGGCGTCTCGCTGCTGTTGTACGGCGTTATCGGCGCGTCGGGGATTCGCGTCTTGATCGAATCGAAAGTCGACTACAACAAAGCGCAAAATCTGATCCTCACCTCGGTGATTTTGATCATCGGCGTGAGCGGCGCGAAAGTGCATATCGGCGCGGCAGAATTGAAAGGGATGGCGCTGGCGACCATCGTCGGGATTTGCCTGAGCCTGATTTTTAAACTGATTAGCCTGTTGCGTCCGGAAGAAGTGGTACTGGAGGCAAATGATGCGGAGTCTCCGCATCAGTAACGGGTTGCCGGGCAGCGATGCTGCCCGGTTCTATCTCAAGGGAATTATGTGGTAAACTCAGCGCGATTTTATGTCATCCTGGGTTGAGGTATCTCTGAACACACCGGCACAGCTCTCTTTGCCACTTTATCTTCCTGACGACGAAACTTTCGCAAGTTTCTGGCCGGGGGATAACGCCTCTCTACTGGCCGCGTTACAAAACGTGTTGCGCCAGGAACATAGTGGATATATCTACCTTTGGGCGCGTGAAGGCGCGGGCCGCAGCCATTTACTGCACGCCGCCTGTGCTGAACTGTCGCAGCGTGGAGATGCGGTAGGCTACGTCCCGCTCGATAAACGTACCTGGTTCGTGCCGGAAGTGCTCGACGGTATGGAACACCTCTCGCTGGTGTGTATTGATAACATTGAGTGTGTCGCTGGCGATGAACTGTGGGAGATGGCGATCTTTGATCTCTATAACCGCATTCTGGAGTCCGGTAAGACGCGGTTATTGATCACCGGCGATCGTCCGCCAAGACAGTTAAATCTGGGCTTGCCCGATCTCGCTTCCCGTCTGGACTGGGGGCAAATCTATAAACTCCAGCCTCTTTCCGATGAAGACAAACTTCAGGCGCTACAGTTGCGCGCCCGGTTACGGGGGTTTGAACTGCCGGAAGATGTCGGGCGGTTTTTGCTCAAACGTCTTGATCGCGAAATGCGTACGCTGTTTATGACGCTGGATCAGCTCGATCATGCGTCGATCACTGCCCAGCGAAAACTGACGATCCCGTTTGTCAAAGAGATCCTGAAACTGTAATACGCCGCGACGGCGGCGTTCAACGGTTAACCGAGGATGTCCAGCACCTGCTCAGGTGGTCGGCCAATGCGCGCCTGACCATTTGCCACCACAATGGGGCGCTCCATCAGTTTAGGGTGTTCAACCAGCGCCTGGATTAACGCCTCTTCACTCAGCTGGCTGTCCGCCAGGTGAAGCGTCTTATAGAGATCTTCTTTCTGGCGCATCAGTTCGCGCGCGCTGGACATGCCCAACATACGCAGCAGTTCACGCACGGTGGCGGCATCGGCGGGCGTATCCAGATAAAGCACCACTTCCGGTTCCACGCCGTTAGATTTCAGCAGGTTCAGCGTGTCGCGGCTCTTCGAGCAGCGCGGGTTATGGTAGATTTTAATCGTGTCGGTCATGAGTTCTCCTTGTGACGCCATCCGGCTAATAAACGGCGATTACATTTTCGTGTATGGCTTGAAGCGTTCCTGTAACTGGCGCAACTGGTCGATACGCGCATCGTAACGCGCCTGTTGCTGGCTACCCAGTTTTGCCTGGGCGCTGGCGCTACTGAGCAGTGAAATTGCCTGATCCAGTCGTCCCGCCAGCGCATAACTTTCAGCGCGCGCCGCCAGCTCCTGATCGCGGTTGTTCAGCGCGGCTTCGGCCTGAGCAAGCAGATCCCAGCCGTTACCGTCATCTTTATGGCTAAAGGTGTAGCGATTCAGAATGGTTTCCGCCGCTTTCGGCTGGCCTCCCTGGAGGTACGCATTGGCGAGGTTTAACTGCAGCACAGGATTAACGCGCAGATCGCGGGCATTTTTCAGGCGATTAATCGCGTCGTTGGCTCTTTTCTGCCCCAGGTCAATATCGGTGGCGAGGTCAAGATACCAGGCATTATTCGGTTCCGCGCTTAATAGCGGCTGCAACGTTTTGCGCGCTTCATCGTACTTGCTCGCTTCCATCGCCTGCAACGCCCGGCCATATTGCGCCGCATGTTGCTGACGCACGTTGCCTTTAGACCACTGATCCAGCAGGTCGCTGGTGAGCTGGTTACGTCCGGAATTGTACATTCCCAGGGCGCGCGCTTTGGCGAAATAAAAGTCGGCGGAAGATTGCACCACGACCGGGCGCATCTGGTTGGCACGGTTGCGGGCATCCGCAAGGCGGCTTTCCGGTAAGGGGTGAGTGAGCAAAATTTCAGGCGGGCGCGTGGAGTAACGCGCCTGGTCGAGCAGTTTTTCGAGGAAAGAGGGCATCGCCTGTGGGTCAAATCCGGCGCGTTGCAGTACCTGAATACCAATACGGTCGGCTTCTTGCTCATTTTGCTGGGTGAAACTTATCATTCCCTGGCGCGTTCCCGCCAGAGTACCGGTTAGCGCCGCCATACCGGCCTGTGGGCTGGCCATGGCCAGCAAAATGGAACCCAGCGCGCCCACCCAGGTAAGCGGCGCGCTGCGCTTTTGATCTTCCATCGCGCGCGCCAGGTGGCGCTGCGTCACGTGGGAGATTTCATGCGCCATGACTGAAGCTAGCTGGCTTTCGTTATCCGCGTAGCGAAAAAGCGCCGAGTGCAGCACCACATTGCCGCCAAAGAACGCGAACGCGTTGATTTCGTCATTATTGATCAAGAAAAAATGGAAGGGCGTTTTGACGGAGTCAGCGTGCGAGACCAGACGCATACCCAGCGCGTTAATGTATTGCACCAGCAGCGGATCGTTGATTAACGGCGCGCTGCCGCGTAGCTGGCGCACATAAAAGTCGCCCATTTGCATCTCTTGTCCAATAGAAAGCGTGCTTCCTGCCGAGGTTCCCATATCGGGCAGCGTGTCGGCAGGGTCGGCAAATGCGGGCGCGACCTGACCGAGAGCCAATGCTGCAATGAGGGTTGCCACCAGGTTTTTTTTCAACTGCCTGAACATAACCTCTATCCTGTTGTTTTGAGATAGCCCTTTGACCAACGTCGTGAAATATCGTTCCACGCTCCGACACTTCATAAGTGTAACTGTGATGAGCACAGACTCACTATTTTAGTTTCCTGAATCAACGATAAAAAGCGAAGTCTTTTTTGTGACATTTCGATACAATTCGGCATCACAATCCCGCAGTTGAGTTCTGGGAAGGGTTTTATGCTCGAAATGTTAATGCAATGGTATCGCCGTCGCTTCAGCGACCCGGAGGCGATTGCCTTGCTGGTCATTCTGGTGGCTGGTTTTAGCATCCTCTTTTTCTTTAGCGGCCTGTTAGCGCCGCTGCTGGTCGCAATCGTACTGGCCTACCTGCTGGAGTGGCCGACGGCGCGCCTGCAGGCGATTGGCTGTTCCCGGCGCTGGGCAGCCTCCATTGTCCTTATCCTCTTTGTCGGCATTCTGTTATTAATGGCGTTTGTGGTGATGCCGATTGCCTGGCAGCAGGGTATTTACCTGATTCGTGATATGCCCGGTATGCTGAATAAACTGTCCGATTTTGCCGCGACCTTGCCGCGACGCTATCCGGCGCTGATGGATGCGGGCATTATTGATGCGATGGCGGAAAACATGCGTACCCGGATGCTTAACATGGGCGATTCGGTGGTGAAGTATTCGCTGGCTTCGTTAGTCGGGCTACTGACGCTGGCGGTATATCTGGTGCTGGTGCCGCTGATGGTCTTTTTCCTGGTAAAAGATAAAGAGCAGATGCTGAATGCCGTGCGCCGCGTGCTGCCGCGTAATCGCGGGCTGGCGGGGCAGGTGTGGAATGAGATGAATCAGCAGATCACCAACTATATCCGCGGAAAAGTGCTGGAGATGGTAGTGGTGGGCGTGGCGACCTGGCTGGGCTTTTTGTTGTTTGGCCTCAACTATTCGCTACTGCTGGCGGTACTGGTGGGCTTTTCGGTCCTGATCCCCTATATCGGCGCCTTTGTGGTGACAATTCCGGTGGTGGGCGTCGCGCTGTTTCAGTTTGGTCTGGGGACGGAATTCTGGAGCTGTTTTGCCGTTTATCTGATTATTCAGGCGCTGGATGGCAATTTGCTGGTACCGGTACTTTTCTCCGAAGCGGTGAATTTGCATCCGCTGGTGATTATTCTGTCAGTGGTGATTTTCGGCGGTCTGTGGGGTTTCTGGGGGGTGTTTTTCGCCATTCCATTGGCGACGCTGATTAAAGCCGTTGTCCATGCCTGGCCGGATGGTCAGGTGACGGATGCCTCATCCTGAGCGGTCTGTACAAAAGTTGTAAAGCGTGAACGACATCATAGTGCCCTGCCGCCATTTTGCGCACGCCTGATGAGGGACAAGCGCTTAGAAAGCCGCTCTTTTTTTTAATGCCGCACCGTGTTGCGGCATTTTTATTGTCGGAACCTACAAAATTCTCGCTGTAAAGCCGCCAAAATTTGGTGACTTAGCCTAAGCATTCTTCTGAGAAATTCGTTAATAAGTGACATCATTGATGCGAGATTGTTTTTTTAATGTGAAGCGATAACGAAACAGGGAATGAGTGTGTTGAGAAAACATTACTTGAAAGGGTATACCGCGCGGCAAATTGTACAGCGAGCCATGAAAATTATTCCTTACTCGGTAAACGTCATGGATGAGCATGGCGTCATTATCGCGTCTGGCGAACCTTCGCGGCTTCGCCAGCGTCACGAAGGGGCCATTCTGGCGCTGAAGGAAAACCGTATTGTAGAAATTGATTCCGCTACCGCCAATCAGCTAAAAGGCGTGCGATCCGGCATTAATCTTCCCATCTCTTTTCATGAACAGCTTATCGGCGTGGTCGGCATTACCGGCGAACCGGAGGAGGTTCGCGCGTATGCCGAGCTGGTTAAAATGGCGGCGGAGCTGGTGATCGAGCATATGGTGCTGATCGAACAGCGACAGTGGGATAAACGCTATCGCGAAGAGCTGATCAACCAATTGATTTTGCGAGAAAATTCAACAGAGTCGTTGCGCTCCATGGCGGCCTATCTGGGCATTGATCTGGCGGTTCCCAGAGTGGTGCTGATTATTGAACTTTCCCAGCCGGATCGCGAAGCGTTGCGCAATGTAATGGATTATTTCGAGAATCACGCGCGCAACCATTTGGTGACGTTTACCGAATTTAATGAATTAATCATTATTAAGCCTATCACGTTAAAAGAGGGAAAGTGGAATACCCGCCAGGAAATGGGCGAATTGCAGATTTTTAAATCATGGGCTGCATCATCGGGCTTTAGCCGTATTTTGGTTGGGGGTTATTTTGCCGGCGAGACGGGATTGCACCGATCTTTGCTCACTGCGAGAGCCACGCAGGCGATGGCGAAAAGACAAAAGCTGCGCAGCCAGTACATTTTTTATCATGACCATGCGCTTCCCGCGCTGCTAAGCGGGCTGTCTGAAAGTTGGCAAGTGCAGGAGTTATCGCGTCTGTGGCTGCAACTGGCGCAACATGACGCGAAAGGCGTATTGCAACAGACGCTGCGGACTTGGTTTGAACATAATTGTGACCTGACGCAAACGGCCAAAGCATTGCATATTCATGTGAATACATTGCGCTATCGCTTACAGCGCTGTGAGGATATTACGCACATAAAAATCAACGAGTTAAAAAGTACGCTTTGGCTTTATATCGGTATGGAGCTCCAGGCCGAATCTGTACCGTCCGACAAGTTACCGCTGCCAGGTCGAATCGAAATTTGTTGAAAGCTCCAGCGGATTTTTAGGCGGGTTTTTCCATACTGCGCGCTCCATGTTAAAGGAGGCGCAGTATATGACGTCGATATCCACCCTGGGAGCCATTGCCGCATTGGTTGTGGCCATCGTATTAATTTTAAGAAAAGTGTCGCCAGCCTACGGCATGATGGCGGGCGCGCTGGTCGGCGGTTTGATTGGCGGCGCCGATCTTCTGCAAACCGTGTCGCTGATGGTGTCAGGCGCGCAGGGCATCGTTAATGCCGTATTGCGTATTCTGGCCGCAGGCGTACTGGCGGGCGTATTAATTGAGTCCGGGGCGGCGAATACGATTGCTGAGACGATTGTCCGCAAAGTGGGGGAAACCCGGGCATTATTGGCATTAGCCATTGCCACACTATGTTTGACCGCCGTCGGCGTATTTATTGATGTGGCGGTGATTACCGTCGCGCCGATTGCGCTGTCGATTGCGCGTAATGCAGGCCTGTCAAAAAGCGCTATTCTGCTGGCGATGGTTGGCGGCGGCAAAGCGGGTAACGTGATGTCACCCAACCCGAACGCTATTGCCGCCTCTGATGCGTTTCATGTTCCTCTTACCTCTATTATGCTGGCGGGCGTGGTTCCGGGCATCGTTGGGCTTATTATCGCCTATCTGTTAGCGAAACGGCTGAATAATAAAGGCGCGGGCGTCGCCGATCATGAAGTGACTCACCATGATGACTCCGTCGCCAGACCCGGCTTTCTGGTGGCGATTAGCGCGCCGCTGGTCGCTATTTTCCTGCTTTCTCTCCGTCCGTTTGCCGGCATTTCCATTGACCCGTTAATTGCCCTGCCCGTAGGGGGATTGGTCGGTCTGCTGTTGATGGGACGCGCGCGCCACTGTAACCAGTACATGGTCGCTGGTCTGATGCGTATGGCACCTGTCGCTATTATGTTGCTGGGAACCGGTACGCTGGCCGGCATTATCGCTAATTCCGAACTTAAAGATGTCCTGATTCATGGCCTCACCGCTTCGGGATTGCCGTCCTGGCTGCTGGCGCCCGTGTCTGGCGCCATGATGTCAATGGCGACGGCCTCAACCACAGCGGGAACGGCGGTGGCGTCCGGCGTTTTCTCTCCCACGTTACTTGAACTTGGCGTTTCCGCCCTGGCGGGAGCCGCTATGATCCATGCGGGCGCCACGGTGCTGGACCATCTGCCGCACGGCAGCTTTTTCCACGCGACGGGCGGCAGCGTCAATATGCAAATTCATGAACGTTTAAAGCTAATGCCGTATGAAACGCTGGTGGGGTTAGCCATTACCTTTATTTCTACTCTGATGTTCGGTTTCTTTGGTTTTGCAGGATAATCCCTATGAAAATTGTTATTGCTCCTGATTCATTTAAAGAAAGTTTGTCCGCAATGGCGGTCGCTGAGGCGATAGAAAAGGGGTTCCGCGAAATTTATCCTGACGCCGACTATGTTAAAGTGCCCATGGCGGATGGCGGGGAAGGAACCGTACAATCAATGGTGGAGGCCAGCGGCGGGCGTTATGTCGACCAGTGGGTACAAGGCCCGCTTGGGCAACCGGTGGCCGCGCGCTGGGGAATGCTGGGCGATAGCGATACCGCCGTGATTGAAATGGCGGCGGCATCCGGGCTGCATCACGTTTCGCCTGAATTGCGCAACCCGCTTAATACCACCAGCTACGGCACCGGCGAGTTAATCGTCGCGGCGCTGGAGCGTGGCGTAAAGCGTATTATTCTGGGAATTGGCGGCAGCGCGACGAATGACGGCGGCGCGGGGATGATGCAGGCGCTTGGCGTTATATTGCGCGATAAACAGGGGCGCTCGCTTTCTCCGGGCGGCGAGGCGCTGGCGGCGCTGGCCTCTATCGATCTGTCCGGTTGTCACCCATTGCTGCGTAAGGTATCGATAACCGTGGCGTGCGATGTCAACAATCCGCTGTGTGGTCCCCAGGGCGCATCGGCCATTTTTGGCCCACAAAAAGGGGCGACAGCGGAAATGGTGAACACCCTGGACGCGGCGCTGGAAAACTGGGGCCGACATATTTATCAGGCTACGGGACGTGAGGTGATTAACGCTCCCGGCGCGGGCGCGGCAGGTGGAATGGGCGCCGCGCTTTTAGGGTTGCTCAATGCGGAATTACGCGCCGGCGTAGAGATTGTCGTGGAAACGCTACAGCTTGAGCAGGCGGTTAAAGATGCCGATCTGGTGATTACCGGAGAAGGGCGGCTGGACAGCCAAAGTATTTGCGGCAAGACGCCGATTGGCGTCGCCAGAGTGGCGAAGCGGTATCATAAACCGGTTATCGCGCTCGCCGGTGGGCTGCAACACGATCATCACGTTGTGTATCAACAGGGTATCGATGCAGCGCTGTCGATTTTGTCGCATATCGTTACGCTGCCGGAAGCCTTACACGAGGCGGAATATAACCTGAGCCTGTCGGCGCGCAATGTGGCGGCGATATGGCGTCTGGCGCGGCAAGCCTGACGGCGCATTCCCTTTCCAGGCCGCACATCAGCGCGGCCTGAGGCTTTTACGCGTTTTCTTTCAGCCAGTTCAGCACCACATCATGGTGATTGCTGGTTTTAAAATCATTAAAGACGTGTTCAATCTTACCATCAGCGTCAATCAAAAAGCTGATGCGGTGAATGCCGTCATACGTTTTGCCCATAAACGACTTTTCGCCCCAGACGCCGAACTGTTCACACACCTGATGGTTTTCATCGGACAAAAGGGTAAAGTTCAGCAGCTCTTTTTCAGCGAAACGGGAGAGTTTTTCAGGTTTATCGGTGCTGATGCCCAGCACGTCCACGCCTGCTTTTTTGAGCTCGTCCATGTTATCGCGTAAGCCGCAGGCCTGCACGGTACAGCCGGGTGTCATGGCTTTTGGGTAGAAATAAACCAGAACGCGCTGTCCCTGGAAGTCGGTCAAATTTACTTGTTCCCCGTCTTGATCCGGCAAGCTAAATTTCGGTGCGATATCACCGGCTTTCAGTGGATTCATTACTTAACTCCATCCTGTTCATCATGTTGTGAGTAATTGACGACGTTTATACTGCCTTGCGCATTGAGTTCTGTACATAGTGCTTTAAAGGCTTGCTCAATATTTGCGGAATTTTGCGACGCCGGGCTATGTGCGGTGATTTGAATAAATAATTGCGCAGCTTTATCACCTTCAGCCGGCTGCGTGCGGGAGACCAGCTCCGCAATATTCATTTCATGACTATTAAACAGCGCGGTGAATCGCTCAATTAAATGCGGGGAGTCGGCGACCTCAACCTGAACCCATACCGTCGCGGGCATTGCCGGGCGGGGGCGGTCGGACGTCCGTTTCATCACAATCAGCAGATCCAGCTCCGCGCCTTTTAACGGCAATGTCGATTCAATCAAGGTAATCGCGTTCCACGTGCCGGACAACAGCATAATAAACGTGAATTCATCGCCCAGCATCGCCAGTCGGCTGTCTTCGATATTACAGCCGCAACTGCTGACATGGCGAGTAATGGTATTCACAATACCGGGCCTGTCGGCGCCCAGCGCAGTGATAACCAAATAGTGTTGTGATGACGGTGTCAAACCAGTTATTCCTTTGAGCGGTGAGGTAATCTTAAGGAAACCATAAAAAAAACCTGCATACAACAATCAGAACGGCTTTGGTCGCTTGCTTTTATTGCCATACCAAACGTACCATTGAGAGACTTGTTTGCACAGAGGATGGCCCATGTTCACGGGAAGTATTGTCGCGCTTGTTACGCCGATGGATGAGAAAGGTAACGTCAGTAGGTCTTGCCTGAAAAAACTCATTGATTATCATGTCGCCAACGGTACCTCGGCGATTGTTTCGGTTGGCACTACCGGCGAGTCTGCCACGCTAAGCCATGATGAACATGGCGATGTCGTGATGATGACGCTGGAACTGGCTGACGGACGTATTCCGGTTATCGCCGGCACGGGCGCAAACGCGACCGCGGAAGCGATTAGCCTGACGCAGCGTTTTAACGATAGCGGCATTGTTGGCTGCCTGACGGTAACGCCGTACTACAATCGCCCCACGCAGGAAGGTTTGTTCCAGCATTTCAAAGCCATCGCGGAACACACTGACTTGCCGCAAATTCTGTATAATGTGCCGTCCCGTACCGGTTGCGACATGTTGCCGGAAACCGTGGGTCGTCTGGCGGAGATAAAAAATATTATCGCTATCAAAGAGGCGACAGGGAACTTAACCCGCGTTCACCAGATCAAAGAGCTGGTTTCAGACGATTTTATTCTGCTTAGCGGTGATGACGCGTCTGCGCTGGACTTTATGCAACTGGGTGGTCATGGCGTGATTTCCGTTACGGCTAACGTAGCGGCGCGCGATATGGCTGACATGTGCAAACTGGCGGCGGAAGGGCAATTTGCCGAGGCGCGCGCTATCAACCAGCGTCTGATGCCGTTACACAACAAACTATTTGTCGAACCCAATCCTATCCCGGTGAAATGGGCATGTAAGGCATTGGGTCTTGTGGCGACCGACACGCTGCGCCTGCCAATGACGCCTATCACAGACCATGGTCGTGACATCGTCAAAGCAGCGCTTCAGCATGCTGGCCTGCTGTAAAGTTTAGGGAGATTTGATGGCTTACTCAGTACAAAAGTCGCGCCTGGCGAAGGTTGCGGGTGTTTCGCTTGTTTTGCTGCTCGCTGCCTGTAGTTCCGATTCGCGCTACAAGCGCCAGGTAAGCGGCGATGAATCCTATCTGGATGCCGCGCCGCTTGCTGAACTTCACGCCCCGGCAGGAATGATCCTGCCGATAACGACCGGCGACTACGTTATTCCGGTCACGAAGGGGAGCGGCGCGGTTGGTAAGGCGTTGGATATCCGTCCGCCAGCGCAGCCGTTAGCGTTAGTGAGCGGCGCGCGTACCCAGTTCTCTGGCGATACCGCTACGCTATTGGTGGAAAATGGTCGTAGCAGCACGCTGTGGCCGCAAGTCGTCAGCGTGATTCAGGCGAAAAATTATCCGATTGAAAAACGTGACGATGCCAGCCAGACCCTGACGACCGATTGGGTGAACTGGAACCGCCTGGATGAAGACGAACAGTATCGTGGACGTTATCAAATCTCGGTGAAGCCGCAGGGCTATCAGCAGGCGGTAACGGTAAAACTGGTTAATCTGGAACAGGCTGGCAAGCCGGTCGCTGACGCGGCGTCGCTGCAGCGCTATAGCACGGAAATGATGAACGTCATTTCCGCCGGTCTGGATAAGACCGCTACGGATGCGGCAAATGCCGCGCAGAACCGTTCCGCCGCAACGATGGATGTGCAGAGCGCCGCTGATGATACCGGTTTACCTATGCTGGTCGTTCGCGGCCCGTTCAACCTCGTGTGGCAGCGCCTCCCGGCCGCGCTGGAAAAAGTGGGCATGAAAGTCACCGACAGCACTCGCTCTCAGGGCAGCATGGCGGTAACGTACAAACCATTGTCTGACAGCGACTGGCGGGATCTGGGCGCTAGCGACCCGGGCCTGGCATCCGGAGACTATAAATTGCAGGTCGGCGATTTAGATAACCGCAGCAGCTTGCAGTTTATCGATCCTAAGGGGCATACTCTGACGCAAAGCCAGAACGACGCGCTGGTTGCCGTCTTCCAGGCAGCGTTCAACAAGTAATTTAACAGGGCTGGAGTAATCCGGCCCTTTTTTCTGATAAGATACGCAAACGTGTGCGTCGGTACAAAAACGCGATTTAACCGCTATTTCGCACCACAATTACAGGCCGACGTCTCCGGCAGGCGTAGCAGGAAATGAATACTTATCGTTAATTCACACCCAGGAGTGTTAAAGATGCAAAAGCAAGCTGAGTTGTATCGTGGTAAAGCGAAAACCGTATACAGCACGGAAAACCCGGACCTGTTGGTGCTCGAATTCCGCAATGATACGTCAGCAGGGGATGGCGCGCGCATTGAACAGTTTGATCGCAAGGGCATGGTAAATAACAAATTCAACCATTTCATTATGACCAAACTGGCCGAGGCGGGCATCCCGACCCAGATGGAACGTTTGCTGTCTGATACCGAGTGTCTGGTGAAGAAGCTGGAGATGGTGCCGGTTGAATGTGTGGTGCGCAACCGTGCGGCTGGGTCGTTGGTCAAGCGTCTGGGCGTGGAAGAAGGCATGGAGCTTAACCCGCCGATATTCGATCTGTTCCTGAAAAACGACGCGCTGCACGACCCGATGGTGAATAGTTCCTACTGTGAAACGTTCGGTTGGGTAAGTCAGGAAAATCTGGCGCGTATGAAAGAGCTAACCTACAAAGCCAACGACGTACTGAAAAAACTGTTTGATGACGCGGGTCTTATCCTGGTGGATTTCAAACTGGAGTTTGGCCTGTATAAAGGCGAAGTGGTGCTGGGCGATGAGTTTTCGCCGGACGGTAGCCGCCTGTGGGATAAAGAGACGCTGGACAAAATGGACAAAGACCGCTTCCGCCAGAGCCTGGGCGGTCTGATTGAAGCCTATGAAGCCGTCGCGCATCGCCTGGGCGTGAAATTAGATTAATTCCGCTTCTGACCGGGGGGCAACCGCTCTCCGGTATCATCCTTTCCTCATTCTGATAGCGTTTATCTGTGGTAATCCTGCGCCTGACCGCCTACGATCATCTGTATAACAAAGAGAGAATGAGGTGATTATGCGCTGGCAAGGGCGTCGTGAAAGTAACAATGTAGAGGACAGACGTAATCGGCCAGGCGGCCCCTCGCTGGGTGGCCCAGGCTTTCGTCTTCCGCGCGGAAAAGGCGGCATCATTCTGTTGGTGGTGGTGTTGGTCGCAGGGTACTATGGGGTGGATTTAACCGGTCTGTTGACCGGCCAGCCGGTTTCGCAGCAGCAGTCGACGCGTTCGATAAGCCCCAATGATGATGAAGCGGCAAAATTTACCTCGGTGATTCTGGCGACGACCGAAGATACCTGGGGTCAACTCTTTCAAAAAATGGGGCGCGGCTATCAGCAGCCAAAACTGGTGATGTACCGTGGTATGACGCGCACCGGCTGTGGTGCGGGTCAGTCCGTGATGGGGCCGTTTTACTGCCCGGCGGACGGCACCGTTTATATCGATCTCTCATTTTACGATGATATGAAAAATAAGCTGGGCGCGGACGGTGATTTTGCCCAGGGTTATGTCATCGCCCACGAAGTCGGCCACCACGTACAAAAACTGTTAGGTATTGAGCCGAAAGTACGCCAGTTGCAGCAAAACGCGTCGCAAACGGAGGTGAATCGCCTTTCGGTGCGCATGGAGCTACAGGCGGATTGCTTTGCCGGCGTGTGGGGACACAGTATGCAGCAGCAAGGCGTACTGGAGGCGGGCGATCTGGAAGAGGCGCTCAATGCCGCACAGGCTATCGGCGACGATCGCTTACAACAACAGGGGCAGGGGCGCGTCGTGCCGGATAGTTTTACCCACGGCACCTCAGAACAGCGCTACAGCTGGTTTAAGCGTGGATTTGACAGCGGTGACCCGGCGCAATGTAATACGTTTGGCAAAAACTTTTGATAAACCGGGGCAGGGATGTCTGATATCGATGCGCTACGGGCGTTAACGTCGCAAATGACACAGGAAGGTATTCGCCGTTTACTGGTCATCAGCGGCGACGCGGCGTGGTGCCGGGAGCGGGCCGAGGCGATACGCGCTGCGCTGCCCGGTGACTGGCTGTGGGTCGCGCCTGACGCGCCCGCCCAGCCGTGCTGTACGCCACAGGCGTTACAAACGCTGCTGGGCCGTGAATTCCGTCATGCGATATTTGATGCCTGGCAGGGCTTTGACGCCGCAGCGTTTGCCGCTCTGAGCGGGACCTTGCAGGCCGGAAGCTGGCTGCTTCTGCTGATGCCGCCGTACGAGACGTGGGAAAGCCGGCCTGATACCGATTCACTGCGCTGGAGCGACTGCGCGCAGCCTATCCCTACACCGCAGTTTGCACAGCATCTTAAACGGACTCTTTCCCGCGATCCGCAAACGCTGCTTTGGCGACAGCGCCAGCCGTTTTGCTGGCCATCTTATCCTTTCCGTGGACGCTGGCGACCCGCCACCGGCGAGCCGCAGCCGGAGCAGGCGGCTATCTTATCGCGTTTACGTGAAATGCCGCCCGGCGTGGCGACGGTGATTGCCCCCCGTGGGCGCGGCAAATCGGCGCTGGCCGGGCAATTCATCTCCCGGATGGCGGGCACGGCTATCGTGACCGCACCGGCGAAAACGGCAACGGATATCCTGGCAGCGTTTGCCGGTGAGCGGTTCTGCTTTATGGCGCCGGATGCGTTGCTGGCGAGCGGGGCAAGAGCCGACTGGCTGGTGGTTGACGAGGCGGCGGCAATCCCCGCGCCGCTGCTGCTGCAACTGGTTTCGCGCTTTCCCCGCATACTACTCACCACCACCGTTCAGGGCTACGAAGGCACCGGACGCGGTTTTTTACTTAAGTTTTGCGCCCGTTTTCCGCAGCTTCACCGCTTCACGCTTCGTCAGCCTGTCCGCTGGGCGCCAGAATGCCCGCTGGAAAATATCGTCAGCGAGGCGCTGATATTCGACGATGAAGCGTTTGCGCAGGCGCCACATGGCGCGATAGCAATCTCGGCTTTTTACCAGCAGGCCTGGGGGGAGACGCCCGCGTTGCCGAGGGCTGTGTATCAGTTACTGTCGGGGGCGCACTATCGTACTTCGCCGCTGGATCTGCGCCGAATGATGGATGCGCCAGGACAGCATTTCTTGCAGGCTACGGCGAATAACCGTGTGGCGGGCGCCCTCTGGCTGGTCGAAGAGGGTGGGTTATCCGCAGAACTCAGTCAGGCTGTATGGTGCGGTTTCCGGCGTCCGCGTGGAAATCTGGTGGCGCAGTCGCTGGCGGCGCACGGTAGCGACCCTTTAGCCGCGACGCTGGTTGGGCGTCGCGTAAGCCGTATCGCGGTGCACCCTGCCCGCCAGCGCGAAGGCATCGGTCAGCAGTTGATTGCCTGCGCGTGCGTACAGGCGGCGCAGTGTGATTATCTTTCCGTCAGCTTTGGCTATACGCCGGAGCTGTGGCGTTTCTGGCAACGCTGCGGCTTTGTACTGGTACGGATGGGCAACCATCGGGAGGCGAGCAGCGGTTGCTATACGGCGATGGCGTTATTGCCGCTGAGCGACGCGGGAAAACGGCTGGCGCAGCAGGAACACCGGCGTTTGCGCCGCGATGCGGACATCCTGACGCAGTGGAACGGCGAGGCGATACCGCTGGCGGCGTTAGACGAACAGGCGCTTAATGATGAAGACTGGCGTGAGCTGGTCGGCTTTGCGTTCGCGCACCGCCCGCTACTGACATCGTTAGGTTGCCTGCATCGTTTACTGCAATACAGCGCATTGCCATTACCGGCGCTGAGAGGGCGGCTGGAGGAAAAAGCCAGCGATGCCGAACTGTGCGCCCGGCTACGCATTTCAGGCCGTAAAGCTCTGCTGGCGTTGCAGCGTGCGCAGGCGGCGCAGGCGCTGATTGCGTTGGATGCCGGACGAACGCAGCGTTTACGCGACGTAATGCCCGGCGGTGGGGAGCATGCCGGATAGCGATACCTGTCCGGCATGATATCCGGTTACTTTTTCGGCTGATCTTTCTTCGGCCAGTCGTCTTCATCGTCCCACTTATCGTTAAAATCGCGATGCGGGGGCAGCTCAGGTTTATTGGCAAGGAATTTCTTATGGTCGATGCGTTTGAGATCTTTGATCACATTCAGCAGTACGCCTACCAGAAACACCAATACCAGAATCCACCAATATTTTGCCAGCCAGTCCATGCTTATTTCCTCTTACCGGAACGCTCATCAGGCGACGAGCTGTTCCATAATGCGTTGATACATACGGGCCAGTAGCTGGAGATCGGCGGCATTCACACATTCATTAATTTTATGAATGGTGGCGTTCACCGGCCCCAGTTCTACCACCTGCGCTCCCATACGGGCGATAAAACGTCCGTCGGACGTACCGCCCGTCGTCAGTAATTGCGGTTTAATTTCATTATAGTGCTCAATGGCGTTTACTACCGCGTCCACCAGCTTGCCGCGTGCGGTCAGGAACGGCTGGCCGGAAAGCCACCAGTCTACGGTATAGCGTAGCTGATGCTTCTCAAGCAGCGCATGTACCCGCTCTTTGATCATCTCATCGGTCAGTTCCGTGCTGAAACGGAAATTAAACTGCACGAACAGTTCGCCGGGAATGACATTATTGCTGCCGGTGCCTGCCTGGATATTGGCTACCTGCATACTGGTGGCCGGGAAAAAGTCATTGCCCCGATCCCACTCGATAGCGACCAGTTCATTAAGAAAAGGCGCAGCGCGATGAACAGGGTTATCCGCCAGATGCGGATAGGCGACGTGCCCCTGAACGCCATGAATAGTGAGGTTACAGGTGAGGGAACCGCGACGCCCGTTTTTGACGACATCGCCCACAATTTCGGTACTGGAGGGTTCGCCGACCAGACAGTAATCCAGCCGCTCGTGACGGGCCATCAGCGCTTCAACCACCTTTACGGTGCCATTTTTTGCGCTGGCTTCCTCATCAGAGGTAATCAAAAACGCGAGGCGGCCCCGGTGATGAGGATGCTGCGCAACAAATCGTTCAGCAGCCACCACCATGGCCGCCAGTGAACCTTTCATATCCGCCGCGCCGCGACCGAACAACATTCCGTCGCGAATCGTAGGCTCAAACGGCGGATTGATCCAGCGATCGACATCGCCTGCCGGTACGACGTCAGTATGCCCGGCGAACGCCAGCGTTTCGCCACGCCCACGCCATGCCCAAAAATTTTGCGTGTCGCCAAAATCCATATGCTCAATGGTAAAACCGATTTTACGCAGGCGTTCAATCATTAATGCCTGACAGCCTGCGTCATCCGGACTCAGGGAGGGGCGACGAATAAGTTGCTGTGTCAGCTCAATAACCGGGCACGACATAGACTACACCTCATCAAAAAACTGCTGATAACGGGATTCACTGAAACCAAGCAGCATAGGCTTCCCGGGCGCGCAGAGCAATGGGCGTTTGATGATTGCCGGCTGTTCAACCATGAGAGCAGCGGCGGAGTCGGCATCGGTAATCCCGCTGCGGTCGCCTTCATCCAGTTTGCGCCATGTTGTGCCGCGCGTATTCAGTAACGGCTGCCAGCCGAGTTCGGCAATAAAGGTATTAAGAAGAGGGAGGTCTATGCCATCCACACGGTAATCGTGAAAACGATAATCAATGCCATGCTCCTCCAGCCAACGGCGCGCTTTTTTGATCGTGTCGCAATTCTTAATGCCATAGAGGGTAATCATATTGAATCCTTTAACGCGAAATTCGAATAAATAATCAATAGTATCGTCTGCGGGATAATAAGTGTGGCTGTTAATGGTTATTTATCCAGCGCTGATCGGCAATCAATATAACATTGTTGAGTGAATGTGAATAATGATTCCAAAACGTTCCAGATGTGGCTTGTTTATAATTCGCGAGGAAAATCCTATTTTGCGCACATGCAATTGTTTGTTTTTTAATCCGATTTGATAAAGTAGTAGAAAAGGTATTAATGTTGCTAAATATTGCAGTAAGTCACATAAAATTTACGGCTACAGCGCCATAGTAATATCATAGACAGCATAACCAGAGGATATCGCAACAATCGGTTAAATGAACTTCTCTCTATACCGCTAACTACGTAGAATACCCATAATAATAAGAGAGGCTATTATGATTGAACGTGAACTGGGGAACTGGAAAGATTTTATCGAAGTCATGCTTCGTAAATAAATGCCTGGAAGGCACCGCGCTCCCATAGGGGAAAAGAAAAGGCGACTCAACGAAAGTCGCCTTTTTTGTGCCCGGCACCTCGTATCAGGCTGGCCGGGATCTTATTCCGGGCGCGGCTTCAGCGGGAAGCGGCGACGTATCAGCACGAAAAACAGGGGTACAAAGAAGATAGCCAGAACGGTTGCTGAGATCATTCCCCCCATCACGCCGGTTCCGACAGCATGTTGGCTACCCGAGCCTGCCCCGGTGCTGGTGGCCATCGGCAATACGCCAAAGATAAACGCCAGCGAAGTCATCAGTATCGGTCGCAGGCGTTGGCGGCTGGCGTACAGCGTGGCGTCTAACAGCGCGTGTCCCTTCTGATTCATTTCGTTGGCGAATTCCACAATCAGAATCGCGTTTTTCGCCGAGAGGCCGATAACGGTCAACAGCCCCACCTGGAAGTAAACATCGTTTTCCAGCCCGCGCATCCAGGTAGCGAGTAGCGCGCCGATGACGCCGAGCGGCACAACCAGCATCACCGAGAAGGGCACCGACCAGCTTTCATACAATGCCGCCAGACACAGGAAGACGACTAATAGCGAAATAGCGTACAGCGCAGGCGCCTGCGCGCCGGAGAGCCGTTCCTGGTAAGACATGGCTGTCCATTCCAGGCCAAAACCGCCCGGTAGCTGATGCACCAATGACTCCATGACATCCATTGCCGTCCCGGTACTGACCCCCGGCGCGGCCTCTCCGACAATTTCTACCGCCGAATAGCCGTTATAGCGTTCCAGACGCGGCGATCCGGTTTCCCAGCGCGAGGTGGCGAAGGCGGAGAAGGGGACCATGCCGCCGTCTTTGTTACGGACATACCAAAGATTAATATCATCCGGCAACATACGATATTTCGCTGCGGCCTGAACATAGACCTTCTTCACGCGACCCCGGTCCATAAAGTCGTTGACGTAGCTCGACCCCCAGGCTGTTTGCAGGGTGTCGTTGATATCGTCAATCGATACGCCCAGCGCCTGCGCTTTCCGTTGGTCAATATCAATTTGCAGTTGCGGGCTGTCGTCCAGGCCGTTGTGGCGCACGCGGGTCAAGGAACTGTTTTTCCCGGCCAGCTCAATGAGTTGATCTCGTGCGGCCATCAGCGCGTCATGGCCTGCTCCGGCGTGATCCTGTAATTCCATATCAAAACCGGCGGAGCTGCCCAGACCGCTAATTGCCGGCGGGCTGCTGGCGAAGACGCGAGCTTCTTTAATCTGGTTAAATGCTTTTGTCGCCCGCTCAATAATGGCGAACGAGGAGCCGGTGGTGGGATCGCGCGCGTCCCAGTCTTTCAAGCGAACAAACATGCGCGCGACGTTTTGCCCGTTCCCGCCAGGGCCGGAACCGACCGTCGAGAAGACCGACATAATGTTGTCTTTCTCATGGGTGAAGTAATAGTTTTCAACCTTTTCAACGACTTTCAGGGTCTGCTGTTGCGTAGAACCGCTCGGTAGCTGGATAGACGTAGTGAACATGCCCCGATCTTCTTGCGGTAGAAAGGAGGTGGGGAGACGCAAAAACAGGAACACCATGCCGCCAAGCAACAGAACATAAATCAGAATCCAGCGCAGGCTGCGATGCAAAATTTTCGCTACGCCTTTCTCATAACGTTCGGCATTACGATTGAAGGTACGGTTAAACCAGCCGAAAAATCCGCGTTGCCCGTGCTGCTCGCCTTTGTGCAGCGGTTTTAATAACGTTGCGCACAACGCTGGCGTCAGGATCATGGCGACCAGCACCGACAGCACCATTGCCGAGACAATGGTGATAGAAAACTGACGATAAATCGCCCCGGTGGTACCGCCAAAGAACGCCATCGGCACGAATACCGCAGACAGCACCATCGCGATACCGACCAGCGCCCCCTGGATTTGCCCCATGGATTTGCGCGTCGCTTCACGCGGCGTGAGTCCTTCTTCGCTCATGATACGTTCGACGTTTTCCACCACCACGATGGCATCGTCGACCAGGAGCCCGATTGCCAGCACCATCGCGAACATGGTTAATGTGTTAATACTGTAGCCAAACGCGTAAAGCACGGAGAAGGTGCCCATTAATACTACCGGCACGGCGATCGTCGGAATCAGCGTGGCGCGAAAGTTTTGCAGGAACAGGTACATCACCAGGAAAACCAGAGCGATAGCCTCCAGCAACGTTTTGACCACATCGATAATCGAGGCTTTGACAAAGGAGGTGGTTTCATACGCGATCTTGTATTCCAGGCCGTGGGGAAAGTACTGCGCCAGCTCGTTGAGGCGATCCAGCACCAGCTTCGCGGTCGCCATTTCATTCGCGCCGGAGGCCAGCTTAACGCCAAGACCGGAAGCCGGATTGCCGTTAAAACGGCTGAGGTAGTCATACTTTTCCGCCCCCAGCTCCACGGTGGCGACATCGCCCAGTTTGACCTCGGAACCGTCCTGATTAACGCGCAGGGTGATATCGCGAAATTGTTGCGGCGTTTGCAGCAATGACTGCGCATTAATGGTGGCGTTCAGCGCCTGCTTGTCGACCGAAGGCGTACCGCCAAGCTGCCCGACGGCGATTTGCGCATTCTGCGACTCAATTGCATCGGTCACGTCTTTCGTGGTCATCTGAAAACTATTCAATTTGGCCGGATCGAGCCAGATACGCATAGAGTACTGTGAACCATAAGCGTCAATATCGCCCACGCCGTTGACGCGGCTGAGCGGGTCCTGAATATTACTGGCGACGTAGTCGGCGATATCCTGCTTGTCCATAGAACCGTCGGTAGAGACGAAAGCGATGGTCAAAATATTGGTATCGCCCGTTTTGCGTACCGTGACGCCTTGATCCTGTACCGCCTGCGGCAGTTTACGCATCGCGGACTGTAACTGGTTTTGCACCTGCTGAACCGCCTCATCAGGATCGGTTCCCGCAATAAAGCTCAGGGTGATGGTCGCCTGTCCGGTTCCGCTGCTTTGTGATGACATGTACATCAGATTATCGAGGCCCGTCATATTCTGCTCAATAACCTGGGTTACGGTATTTTCCAGCGTTTGCGCTGACGCTCCCGGATAATTCGCGGTAATACGTACGTTGGGCGGCGCCAGATCGGGATATTGTTCAACAGGTAAAGAAAAAATGGCTAACGCCCCTGTCAGACACAACAGGATAGCCAGCACCCAGGCAAAAATGGGGCGATCGATAAAAAAATTCGCCATTAAAGGGGAACCTCGTGTTTCTACATATCGTTATAGATTTGAACTGCTTCACTGTAGCGGCAAGCTACGAGCCAAACGTGGAGAAATAAAGGAGATAATGTAAATTATCATGCGCTTTTACAGCATACTTTTTGTGCCAACGCCGGAAAGCCTGACATCTGGCCTTCCGGTGATTTGCCGTTCTTTACGTTAACTGACTCTCTTCCTTGTTGGAGGAGCGAAAACTGATACTGACCAGCGTGCCGCCGCCGGAGGGTTGCGAAAAATTCAGCGTGCCGCCAAGCCGCTCCGCGCGCTCACGCATTATATTCAGACCATAGTGTCCGGCAGGCTCATGCGGTTCGCCGATACCAATGCCATTATCGCGAATATAAACGGTATGATCGCCGTCAGGCGCGGTGACGCAGCTCACGGCGATTTCGCTCGCGTTGGCGTGTTTAATGGCGTTCAGGACCGCTTCACGCACAATTTGCAATAAATGCACCTGCATTTGCGCATCCAGCGCCAGCGTGGGTAAACGGCAATCCAACGTGAGTTTGGCCGGAGTCTGACTCTGTAAATCTTCCAGCATCTCATGCAATGCGGAGGGTAAATCGGCCTGCTGTAACGTCAGACGGAACGTGGTGAGTAACTCCCGAAGCTGACGGTAGGCGTCGTTCAGCGCTCTGGAGAAATCCGCCATGATGCTTTGCGCGCCGGCGTTATCTTCTGGAATGGCGCGCTTCAAAAGCGTTAACTGAATACGTAAATAAGAAAGTACCTGCGCCAGCGAATCGTGTAGCTCACGGGCAATCGTCGCGCGTTCTTCCATTAACAAAAGTTGCTGGAAGTGTTTTTGCGCCTGATTAAAGTACAAACCACGCCCCAGCATCGTGGAGACGCTGTTCAGCAGCGGCGTAGAGGCATTAACGTTGGGGCTTTGCCAGTGGAGTTCGCCATAGACCGTGTCCTGCATCGTCACTGGCAGCATTTGCATCGGCAGGTCGGGGCTTTGCGTGCCTTCGCTAATCCGCCAGTTATCGCCCACGGTTAACTCCAGATACCAGGCGGCGTCATGTTCACGGACAATTTGCAAAATATGGCGAAAACAGTGGACATCGATTTGGCTGGTATTCAGCGCTTGGGAGCACTGGTATAACACCTCCAGGCGGCGATGCGCTTCGTGCAGATCGTGCGTTTTTTCTTCCACCGAGGCTTCCAGCGAACGGTAAAGTTTATGCAGCTCGCTCGACATCTGGCTAAACGTTTTCGCCAACAATCCCAGCTCATTGGGTAAGCTGGTATCCAGCGGCAGCGGGGCGAACTGACCATGTTCAATTCGCTGACTGGCGGTGACCAGTTGATTCAGCGGGCGAACGACCTGCTGGCGAATACGTCGTAGGGTAAAAAAGACCAGCGTAAATATGCCGATACCGCCCGCCAGCGATATGGCGACGACCAGCATGACTTTACGCTCGGCGTAATGCTGTAATGCCAGAACGAAGAGATCAATTTGATTGACGTAATTGTTGATATTGGTCTGATACCAGGCAATGTCGCCGTCCTGTAGGCGGCTATTCATCTCCAGCCAGTTGGCGTGCAGGCGCGCGTAGCGAGTTTTTACCGCCTGCGGCACATACCAGGCGTTGAGATTTTGCAGTACCGGCGAGTTGAGCGCGTGCTGGAAAAGTTGACGATGCGCATTAATCTGCGGGCTACGGCTTTGCAGATCGTAACCCAGCCGATAGCTCTGCATTCGTAGCGAACCGGCGATATTGATCGCTTCGGCATCCCGTAAACTGCTGGTCAGCGTCAGTAATGCGCTGCCGGTGGACAGAATAGACAACAGCACAATATAGAAAAAAGCCTTAGCCAGACTGGCCGAGACCGGGCGTTTAACCGTCACACTGGTACTCCCCGCATTTAGCTGAACCGCAATTTCATTTGCTTTGAAATAAATTGATCTGCCACAGGTTCTGGACAGATAGTTGTGCTTCCTGGGCAGATGAACATTGCCGACCCCGCCTTCGTCAGTTAATAACAATGCTCATATAAAGAATAAGGTTTTTGCAACCAAAACAGAAGGACGCCATGAATCGTTTTATTATGGCCAATAGCCAGCAGTGTCTGGGATGCCATGCCTGCGAGGTCGCCTGCGTAATGGCTCACAATGATGAGCGACATGTCCTGACGCCACAGCGCTATCAGCCCCGAATTACTGTCATCAAACATCAGCACCAGCGCAGCGCGGTCACATGTCACCATTGCGAAGATGCGCCCTGCGCCCGTAGCTGTCCGAACGGCGCGATCGCGCATATTAACGACAGCGTGCAGGTCAATGCGCAGAAGTGCATCGGCTGTAAATCCTGCGTCGTCGCCTGCCCATTCGGCACCATGCAGATGGTATTGACGCCCGTCGCGCCAAACCAGTTCAAAGCCAGCGCGCATAAATGCGATCTGTGTCAGGGACGTGAACAGGGTCCGGCCTGTGTGGAAAATTGCCCGGCGGATGCGCTGCAACTGGTCACCGAAGACTCGTTGACCCGTCTGGCTAAAACGCGACGGCTGCGTACCGCCCGGCAGGAGATTCGCCCCTGGCATACCGTGGATACACAACACAGTGGGACAGCAAGCAGCAAAGTCGAGCGTATGCAGGCGACGCCGCCGCGCGGCGAACCGGATAAACTGGCGATTGAAGCGCGTAAAACCACCTTTGAGGAAATTTATCTGCCGTTTCGCGCCGCGCAGGCCGAGCGTGAAGCGTCCCGCTGCCTCACATGCGGGGAACACAGTATCTGCGAATGGACCTGTCCGCTGCATAACCATATTCCCCAGTGGATCGAACTGGTGAAAGCCGGCGATATTGATGCGGCGGTAGAGCTTTCTCACCAGACCAACTGCCTGCCGGAAATTACCGGGCGCGTTTGTCCGCAGGACCGGTTATGTGAAGGCGCGTGTACACTCCGCGATGAGTATGGCGCGGTTACCATCGGCAACATTGAGCGCTATATCTCCGATCGCGCTCTGAGCAAAGGCTGGCGTCCCGACCTGTCGGACGTACAGAAGAGCGATAAGCGCGTGGCGATTATCGGCGCGGGGCCGGCAGGTCTTGCCTGCGCTGACGTGCTGGCGCGCCATGGCGTAAGCGCCACCGTCTACGATCGCCATCCGGAAATCGGCGGTTTGCTCACCTTTGGTATTCCGGCTTTCAAACTGGATAAATCTCTGCTGGCGCGCCGTCGGGAGATCTTCAGCGCGATGGGGATTCGTTTCGAGCTTAACTGCGAAGTAGGGAAAGATATTTCTCTGGAGACGCTGCTGGAGAGTTATGACGCCGTCTTTGTCGGGGTAGGAACCTATCGTTCCATGAAGGCTGATTTACCGAATGAAGACGCGCCGGGGGTATATGATGCGTTGCCATTCCTCATCGCCAATACCAAACAGGTGATGGGGCTTCCGGCGTTGCCTGACGAGCCGTTTATTGATACTGCGGGCCTTAACGTGGTTGTGCTGGGCGGCGGTGACACCGCAATGGACTGCGTACGTACGGCGCTGCGTCATGGCGCTGCTAACGTCACCTGCGCTTATCGCCGCGATGAGGCCAATATGCCGGGGTCGAAAAAAGAGGTGAAAAACGCGCGGGAAGAGGGCGCGAACTTTGAATTTAACGTTCAGCCGGTTGAGTTGGTGCTGGATACGCATGGGCGCGCCAGCGGTATTCGCTTTTTGCGTACGCGGCTTGGCGAACCGGATGGGCAGGGGCGACGCCGCCCGGTACCTGTACCGGACAGCGAGTTCGTGATGCCGGCGGATGCGGTCATTATGGCGTTTGGTTTTCATCCGCATGGTATGTCGTGGCTGGAATCGCATGGCGTGAAGGTGGATAACTGGGGACGTATTGCCGCCAGCGTCGAGAGCGAGTTTCGTTACCAGACGTCCAACCCGAAAATCTTCGCCGGCGGCGATGCGGTGCGTGGCGCCGATCTGGTGGTGACAGCGATGGCAGAAGGCCGACATGCCGCACAGGGGATACTCGACTGGTTAGCTAAATAAGCGTATTTGTAGGCCGGTTAAGGCCTGGAACGGTTAAATGATTGAGTGATAAAAAATCTTAAACTTATTGGCTAACCTTACTCCGTTTGCAGAAATGTTGACGCTCGCAGGGCTGAACGCCCTGCGATAAACATTTTCCCGTCGGGTCGACGTTTAACAGGCCTGATGAGGCCAATCTTAGTATTGAAAATAGAGTGTAAATTGAAGGAAGGGACGCTATCAGAATCCCTTCTTAGAGCCTATCCCATTAGGGCTATTTTACTTGCCATTTTGGACCTGGGCAGTGCTCGCCAAAACGCATTAGCGTTTTGAACGCCGCTTGCGGCGGCCCGAAGGGCGAGCGTAGCGAGTCAAACCTCACGTACTACGTGTACGCTCCGGTTTTTGCGCGCTGTCCGTGTCCAAACTGGCTGCGCCAATAACGCCTACAGAGATAGGCTCTTAATTTTTATTTTAAGGAACCATATATCTGGTCAACAATCCAGCCATACGTCGCCGCAGGTAATAATCCACTGACAAAAACATTCGGATTCACTTTAGGATTTGCTACCGGCGAGTGCGGCCTGTTACCTAAAATCACAATCGCCATATGATTAACCGGATCGATAGACGTCAGCGTTCCGGTCCATCCGGTATGTCCATACGTTTGCGGACTGGCTAATACCCCGAACGTGGGGGTCATTGAGGCGTTGCCGTTAACGCGCCACCCCAGACCAAAGGTAGCGTCTTCTGGCGAGCGGCGAGTAAACTGCGCAACCGTTTTGTCGTCGAATAGCTTCACGTTACCGTAGCCGCCCCCATTGAGCATGATTTGCATTAACACAGCCATATCATGGGTGTCAGAAAACAGTCCGGCGTGTCCTGAAACGCCGCCCATTGAGTACCAGGCTTTTTCGTCATGCACCTGGCCCCATAGTGTATTGGTGCGAATATTGGGGAAATGAATCACGCCGTCACGCGTATTGCCGTGTAGTTCCGTTGCGGCGATTTGCGGCGGCGTGAAGCCTTTCATCAGCGGGTTAAAGACGGTATGTTTTAATCCGAGCGGTTTATAAATGGTGGTTTCGACGTAGCGATCTAATGGCATTGCCGTTATCGATTCAATGATAAAACCAAGAATCATATAATCCACGTCGCTGTAGATATGCTTCGACCCAGGTTGATATTCCAGCGGTGTCTTTTTAATCATCTCCAGAGTAGTGCTTTTACTCTGTGAAAATAATTTACCGGCGACGTTTTTATTGGGATATTGTGGGTCGGCAGGAAAGCCCGCGACGTGATGAAGAATATCAATAATGCGGAGTTTATCTTTGCCTTTTATTTTATCCCCAGGCATATCCTTAAAGCCGGGGATATATTTTGATACCAAATCATTGACATCTATTTTTCCTTCATACACTAGTTTTTGCAATGCGAAATTAGTGGCATACATTTTTGTGTTTGAAGCCAGGTCATACATCGTGTTAGTGGTCGCCCGAATGGGATGGGCTAACAGCGTGGAACCGTCATATTTTTTGGCATAGCCCCAGGCTTTTTGTAGAACAATATGATTATCTTTTATCACCAGAAGATTGATGCTGGGATATCCGGCATCAATTTGATTTTGAATCCAGCCATCAAGTCGGTGAAGTTTTTGGCTATCAAACCCCACCTGATCAGGGCTCGCGGTGGTCAATACCGGATACTCAACGGCAAAAGCTGAAAGGGAAAACGTCAGTAGAACCGTCGCAACGAGAGTAAATTTCATGATGATTCCCTCAGTCTCACTCCGGCCGTCAAATCATATCGCGAGCATGGACTCTGCGGCCCGGAGAAGCAGAATATGGTCATGGCAGTGACAGAAAAATATGGCTGTACGTCCGTTCAGTCGGCATTAAGGATTAACCCTTCAGCAGACAAAACCGACCTCACGGCGTAATATTAATGCTCTTTTTACACCCTGGAGCCAGCATGTCGCAAACCATTACGCTTATTAAGGATAAAATTCTTTCTGATAATTATTTTACTCTGCGCAACATTACCTATGACCTGACCCGTCGTAATGGCGAGGTTATCCGTCACAAGCGTGAGGTTTACGATCGCGGGAATGGCGCAACCATTCTGCTTTACAACTCAACTAAAAAAACCGTGCTTCTGGTTCGCCAGTTTCGCGTGGCGACATGGGTCAACGGTAATCAAGACGGTATGTTAATTGAAACCTGCGCTGGCCTGCTTGATAACGACGAGCCGGAGGTCTGTATCCGTAAAGAGGCCATTGAAGAGACAGGGTATGACGTTGGCGAGGTACGCAAGATATTTGAGCTGTATATGTCGCCAGGCGGCGTCACGGAGCTGATTCATTTCTTCATTGCCGAATATCATGATAGCGAGCGCGCCAGCATCGGCGGCGGCGTGGAGGACGAAGAGATTGAGGTGCTTGAACTGCCCTTTTCCCGGGCGCTGGAAATGGTGCGCTCAGGCGAGATTCGGGACGGTAAGACCGTGTTATTGCTTAACTATTTACAGACGTCTCATCTAATGGACTGAAAAAAAAGAAATATATTTCTTTACACAAAAAAGACCAATCCGATAAATCTGATTGAGAACCCTGATGCGCGCAAGGAAGATACCGCCTTAGCTGTGTTGTTCTGAATCTGGGGTTGTTCCGTTCATGCGCTACCGCGTTATTCTTTTTTGTCTGTTTGGCCTGTTGCCGGTCCAGCTACTGTGGGCTGCGCCAGCGCAACGGACTTTTTCCGACTGGCAGGTCACCTGCAATAACCAAAATTTTTGCGTAGCGCGCAATACTGGCGAACATCATGGGCTGGTGATGACATTAAGCCGCAGCGCCGGGGCGCGTACCGATGCGGTACTGCGTATCGATCGTGGCGGTTTGGCGCCGCCCGACGCTAAAGAAGCCGCAATTGCGCCTCGCTTATTGCTGGATGGCAAACCGCTTTCGTTCAACAGTCCACACTGGCGCGTGTCGCCCTGGCATCTCATGACCGGCGATCCTGCCACCATCACCGCATTTTTACAGACGATTCAGGATGCGCAGGCTATCACCTTAAAAAACGGCGTTCAGACGCTTTCGCTGGCGGGATTAAAAGCGGCATTACTGTTTATCGACGCGCAACAAAAACGTGTGGGCAGCGAAACCGCCTGGATTGAAAAAGGAAACGAACCGCCGCTCAGCGTGCCCCCGGCACCGGCATTAAAGGGGATCGCCGTGATTAATCCAACGCCCGTACCGCTGAGTGAGGAAGAACGCGGCGATCTGCTGGACTACGCAGCATGGCGGGTAAACGGCATTCGTTGTTCGCTTGACCCTCTGCGTCGCGAGACGCAGGTCAGCGCGTTGACGGATGATAAAGCGTTATTGATTGTTAACTGCGAAGCCGGCGCCTATAACACTATTGATCTCGCCTGGGTAGTTTCACGCAAAAAAACGCTCGTCTCGCGCGCCGTACGTTTGCGGCTGCCGTTTAATCGCGGCGTCGAAAGTAATGACATGGAGTTGATGAACGCCTTCTTTGACGAGAAAACGCGCGAGCTGGTGACGTTGGCGAAAGGGCGGGGGTTAACCGACTGCGGTGTCCAGACGCGCTGGCGTTATGATGGCGATCGTTTTCGTCTGGTGCGTTATGCCGAAGAACCGAGCTGCGATAACTGGCACGGGCCGGATGCCTGGCCTACGCTGTGGATCACGCGTTGAATCCTGGTTGTTATCCCCTTTTCAGAATAGGGATACACCTATTGAGGTTTCATTTATGGTATAGAGATTGCTACGTTACGGTAGGATTGTTACTTTACCCGAGAGCCTCACCACAGCAGGAAATAGTATGAAAATAAATAATGGCCCCGTATTATGCCCCCATTGTGGCTGCCTGAGCGCTTATTATGAAATAGATCGGCTGGCGGCGATAAGAGAGAAAGTGAATAAAGAAGGCGGATCAGCGGCATGGGATTCAACATTACAGGCGCATAAAAAAAAGGCCTTTTGCCTGATGTGCCATAAATCCATTGATGAGGTCGTCATCGGGCAGTCAGATGCGCCTGAGTCTACGAAGTAATTTTGCACAGCCTACAGAACAGGTCTGCAGACTGTGCAAAGTCTGTGTTGCTAACGCTCGCCTTAGCCTTTGATGTTCAGCACCCGGCGGGCTTTTTCTACAATATTTTCCACGGTAAAGCCAAAATACGGGAACAGTTTGTCAGCCGGGGCGGATTCACCGTATCCCGTCATGCCGATAATTGCGCCTTTTAGGCCAACATATTTATACCAGTAGTCGGCTATACCGGCTTCCACCGCGACGCGGGCGGTCACGTGCGCCGGTAGCACTGATTCGCGATATGCCTCGTCCTGCGCATCGAAAATATCCGTTGAAGGCAACGACACCACGCGAACGTTATGCCCCTCGCCAGTCAATTTTTCCGCCGCCTGGAGGGTAATTTCCATTTCCGATCCGGTAGCGATCAGAATGATATCCGGCTTGCCGCCGCTATCTTTCAGAATATAACCGCCGCGGGCAATCGCTTTCACCTGTTCCGGCGTGCGTTCCACCTGCGCCAGATTCTGCCGCGAGAGAATCAACGCCGTCGGCCCGTGGTGACGTTCAATGGCCAGCTTCCAGCCGACCGCCGCCTCAACCTGATCGCAGGGACGCCAGGTGCTGAAGTTTGGCGTTAAGCGCAGGCTCGCCAGTTGTTCCACGGCCTGGTGCGTCGGGCCATCTTCGCCCAAACCGATGGAGTCGTGGGTATAGACCATAATCTGCCGGGCTTTCATTAAGGCCGCCATACGTGCCGCGTTACGCGCATATTCGACAAACATCAGAAACGTGGCGGTATACGGTACAAAGCCGCCGTGGTGGGCGATGCCGTTGGCAATGGCGGTCATGCCGAATTCGCGCACGCCATAGTGGATGTAATTACCTGCCGGATCCTCTTTCAACGAGGTCGAACCTTTCCAGATAGTCAGGTTGCTCGGCGCCAGATCCGCCGATCCGCCCAACAGTTCCGGCAACAGGGGACCATAGGCATTGAGCGTATTTTGCGATGCTTTACGGGTGGCGATTTTGGCCGGATTAGCCTGCAAGTCGTTAATAAATTTTTGCGTGGCGGATTCCCATGCCTCCGGCAGTCCGCCGCTCATCCGGCGGGTAAACTCTGCGGCCAGCTCAGGATAAGCCTTCTCATAAGCAGCAAACTTTTCCTGCCACTGCTGCTGCGCTTTCTCGCCTTTTTCACGGCCATCCCACGCGCGGTAAATCTCTTTTGGGATCTCAAACGCCGGATGGTGCCATCCCAGCTTCTGGCGGGTCAGCGCCACCTCTTCTTCGCCCAGCGCCGCGCCGTGCGACTCCTCCTTCCCGGCTTTATTCGGCGAGCCAAAACCTATCACCGTCCGACAGATAATTAGCGAAGGTTTATCTTTTACGCTCTGGGCTTCGAGAATGGCTTTTTTCACCGCTTCCGGATCGTGCCCGTCAATGTCATGCACGACATGCCAGTGGTAGGCTTCAAAACGTTTGGCGGTATCGTCGGTAAACCAGCCTTCGGTTTCGCCATCAATGGAGATGCCGTTGTGATCGTAAAAGCCGATCAGTTTGCCCAGTCCCAGCGTACCAGCCAGCGAACACACCTCATGCGAGATCCCCTCCATCAGACAGCCGTCGCCCATAAAGACATAGGTGTAGTGGTCGACAATCTCATGGTCCGGCCGGTTGAACTGTGCGCCTAACGTACGCTCGGCAATCGCCAGCCCGACGGCATTCGCCAGCCCCTGGCCCAGCGGCCCGGTGGTGGTTTCAACGCCGGGCGTATAGCCAATCTCCGGGTGACCAGGCGTTTTAGAGTGCAGTTGACGGAAGTTTTTTAACTCCTCCAGCGGCAGGTCATAACCGGTTAAATGCAGCAGACTATAGAGCAGCATGGAGGCGTGACCGTTGGAAAGGATAAAACGGTCACGGTCATACCAGGTCGGATCGGTGGGGTTATGTTTAAGAAAATCGTTCCATAGCACTTCAGCGATATCCGCCATCCCCATCGGCGCGCCGGGGTGCCCGGAATTGGCTTTTTGAACGGCATCCATGCTCAGCGCACGAATCGCATTGGCAAGGTCTTTACGGGACATAAATCACTCCATGCAAGGTTTATAGTTTGGCGGCAAGCAGGTCTTCCAGTTTGCGCTGGTCAATGGCAAAAAGACGGATACCTTCCGACAGCTTCTCTACGGCCATCGCGTCCTGATTATGTTCCCAGCGGAACTCCGCTTCCGTCATTGGCGTAGGACGGTGGAACATCTGCGAGGAAGGCACCAGTTTACGGATTACCGGTTCTTCTTTTTCTTTCAGCTCTTTAAGCAGGTTAGGGGAGATAGTCAGTCGATCGCAGCCGGTTAGCGCGAGGATTTGCTCAGTACGGCGGAAACTTGCACCCATCACGATGGTTTCATAGCGATGTTGTTTAAAGTAATCGTAGATATTGCGTACCGATTTCACGCCGGGATCTTCCTCCACGACATACGGCTCCAGTGGACTACGCGCCTGATACCAGTCGTAAATTCGGCCCACGAACGGAGAGATTAAATAGACGCCCGCTTCGGCGCAGGCGCGCGCCTGGGCAAAAGAGAACAACAACGTCAGGTTGCAATTAATGCCTTCTTTTTCGAGCTGTTCGGCGGCGCGAATACCTTCCCAGGTCGCGGCGAGCTTGATCAGAATGCGTGATTTATCAACATCCTGCTGCTGGTAGAGATCCACCAGATTGCGTGCTTTCTCGATACTTTTTTCTTTATCGAACGATAACCGCGCGTCGACTTCAGTGGAGACGCGACCGGGAATACTTTTCAGTATTTCCGCGCCAAAATTAACCGCCAGTTTATCGCTGGCTGCCGCAACCTGCTGTTCCTGCGTACCGCCGTGTTTTTTTCCCCAGGCAATCGCATCCTCAATCAAATGGCCATACTGCTCAAGCCCGGCGGCTTTTAACAGTAAAGAGGGATTTGTCGTGGCATCCTGCGGCTGGTAGTGGCGGATGGACTCAATGTCGCCGCTGTCGGCGACGACGGTAGTGAATTGTTTGATGCCGTCTAGCTGGTTCATAGGAAATACTCCTTGAAAAGTAAAGTGTTAGATGAGTGTGTTGATTCACACTTCTGAAAGATTGATACACTACATAACCAAAAAGCATAGCAGACAGGCATGGTATTGCTGGTATAAGCAGGTAACATGGCCGTTATAAGTTGATAACAAACTCTTGCGCTGCGTCGTGATAGTTTGCAGACCTTCAAAGTTTGTGTTGCGCAGTACGGTGATAATGTGCGGCGCACCAGGCCGCGTCACTTTTTGAACGATACGTGAAAGGAACAACAAGATGGATGAGCAGTTAAAACAAAGCGCCCTTGATTTCCACGAATTTCCGGTACCCGGTAAAATTCAGGTTTCTCCGACTAAGCCCCTTGCCACCCAACGCGATCTGGCGTTGGCTTACTCGCCAGGCGTGGCGGCGCCCTGCCTGGAAATCGAAAAAGATCCGCTGGCAGCCTACAAATACACCGCGCGCGGCAACCTTGTCGCGGTCATTTCCAACGGTACAGCGGTGCTGGGGTTAGGCAACATCGGCGCGCTGGCCGGCAAGCCGGTCATGGAAGGCAAAGGCGTTCTGTTTAAAAAATTCGCCGGCATCGATGTGTTTGACATTGAAGTCGATGAGCTTGACCCGGACAAATTTATCAACGTGGTCGCAGCGCTGGAGCCGACTTTTGGCGGCATTAACCTCGAAGACATTAAAGCGCCGGAATGTTTCTATATTGAACAGAAACTGCGCGAGCGCATGAACATCCCGGTTTTCCATGACGATCAGCACGGAACGGCGATCATCAGTACGGCCGCCATTCTTAATGGCCTGCGAGTCGTAGAGAAAAATATTTCCGACGTGCGGATGGTCGTCTCCGGCGCAGGGGCGGCGGCAATCGCTTGTATGAACCTGCTGGTCGCGTTGGGGATGCAAAAGCACAACATCGTGGTATGCGACTCTAAGGGCGTTATTTACAAAGGCCGTGAGCCGAATATGGCGGAGACCAAAGCGGCCTATGCGGTAGACGACAGCGGCAAGCGCACGCTGGATGAGGTCATTGACGGCGCGGATATTTTCCTCGGCTGTTCAGGCCCGAAAGTGCTGACTCAGGAGATGGTGAAGAAAATGGCCCGCGCGCCAATGATTCTGGCGCTGGCTAACCCGGAACCGGAAATTCTGCCGCCGCTGGCGAAAGAAGTGCGTCCGGACGCCATTATCTGTACCGGTCGTTCCGACTATCCGAACCAGGTGAACAACGTATTGTGCTTCCCGTTTATCTTCCGCGGCGCACTGGACGTCGGCGCGACGGCGATCAACGAAGAGATGAAACTGGCGGCGGTCCGTGCGATTGCCGAGCTGGCGCACGCCGAACAGAGCGAAGTGGTGGCCTCGGCCTATGGCGATCAGGACCTGAGCTTTGGGCCGGAATACATTATTCCGAAACCGTTTGACCCGCGTCTGATTGTCAAAATCGCTCCGGCGGTCGCGAAAGCGGCAATGGATTCCGGCGTGGCGACGCGCCCGATTGCTGACTTTGATGCCTATATCGATAAACTGACCGAGTTTGTCTACAAAACCAACCTGTTCATGAAGCCGATCTTCTCGCAGGCACGCAAAGATCCGAAGCGTGTAGTGCTGCCGGAAGGGGAAGAGGCGCGCGTGCTGCACGCAACCCAGGAGTTGATAACCCTGGGGCTGGCGAAGCCCATCCTGATCGGACGTCCGAGCGTGATCGAAATGCGTATCCAAAAACTGGGGCTACAGATCAAAGCGGGCGTTGATTTCGAGATCGTGAATAATGAATCCGATCCGCGCTTCAAAGAGTACTGGAGCGAGTATTACCAGATCATGAAGCGTCGCGGGGTAACTCAGGAACAGGCGCAGCGTGCGATGATCGGCAACCATACGGCCATTGGCGCGATCATGGTGCAGCGTGGGGAAGCGGATGCGATGATCTGCGGCACCATCGGCGACTACCATGAGCATTTCAGCGTCGTGAAAGCCGTCTTTGGCTACCGTGACGGCGTGCATACGGCAGGGGCGATGAACGCCTTACTGCTGCCAAGCGGCAACACTTTTATCGCCGATACTTATGTTAACGAAGATCCCACGCCGGAACAGTTGGCGGAGATCGCCGTAATGGCGGCGGAAACCGTTCGCCGCTTTGGTATTGAGCCGAAAGTCGCGCTGTTGTCGCACTCTAACTTTGGTTCCTCAAATTCGCTGTCCGCCAGCAAAATGCGCGAAACCCTTGAGCGGGTACGCGAACGAGCGCCCGATCTGATGATTGACGGTGAGATGCACGGTGATGCGGCGTTGGTGGAAAGTATTCGTAATGACCGGATGCCGGATAGCCCGCTGAAGGGAGCCGCCAATATTCTGGTGATGCCGAATATGGAAGCCGCTCGCATTAGTTACAACTTACTCCGCGTCTCCAGTTCCGAAGGCGTCACGGTCGGCCCGGTCCTGATGGGCGTGTCTAAACCGGTACATGTATTAACGCCGATCGCCTCTGTACGCCGTATCGTGAATATGGTGGCGTTAGCGGTAGTTGAAGCGCAAACCACGCCGCTTTAATAACGCATTACTCTCTCTTCTGGCGCAGGTTCTCCTGCGCTTTTTTTATGCGCCGCTGGGCTTCGCCATGGCATGAAAGGCTCGGGTGGAGATATTCTGGAACCTGTTGCGCTTACCCCTACTTATTTCACTGAATCTGTACTATGCACAAATCGAGTGATACGCATTATTTTTATCAATGGTAGTAATACAAAGAATAGTCGGTGAGTATTTATTGCGGAACAGGCTTAAATTCAGAATGACGCCTGAAAATGTGATGCACCACGATATTTATCGTTAACACCTTCGACAGAAGTCACTTTTATTTTCTTTCTCTTAGTGATCTACCTCACCTTTTACATCACCTTGCCGAATTTTGTTATTTACTCCGACAAAAAATTGCCACGATGACGGCAGTTTCAGTGGAGACGGTGAGCAATGAATAAAGAACGCATTATTCAGGAATTTGTGCCGGGCAAACAGGTCACGCTGGCGCATCTCATTGCGCACCCTGGTGAAGAACTGGCGAAAAAGATCGGCGTTCCCGATGCTGGCGCGATTGGCATTATGACTTTAACGCCGGGGGAAACGGCGATGATCGCTGGCGATTTAGCGATGAAGGCTGCGGATGTACACATCGGTTTTCTCGACAGATTTAGCGGCGCGCTGGTGATTTATGGCACCGTCGGCGCAGTAGAAGAAGCGCTATTACAGACGGTCAGCGGACTGGGGCGATTATTAAACTTTACCCTGTGTGAGTTAACAAAAAGTTAATTGGTGGCGGTAATGAAACGTATTGCTTTTGTCGGCGCGGTCGGTGCCGGAAAGACAACGCTTTTTAACGCGTTACGGGGAAATTACTCCCTCGCCAGAAAAACGCAGGCCGTGGAATTTAATGATCATGGCGATATCGATACGCCGGGTGAATATTTTAGCCATCCCCGTTGGTATCACGCCTTAATTACCACGTTGCAGGATGTGGACACGCTGATTTATGTCCACGCGGCAAACGATAAAGAAAGTCGCTTACCTGCCGGGTTATTGGATGTTGGAACCCGTAAACGACATATCGCCGTTATCAGCAAAACGGACATGCCGGATGCCGACGTCGCCGCTACGCGGCAGTTGCTTTGCGAGATTGGATTCCGGGAGCCGATTTTCGAGCTCAACGGCCACGACCCGCAAAGCGTGCGGCAGTTGGTGGATTATCTGGCGGCTCTCAGTGAACAGGAGGAAGAGGCAGGTGAAAAAACTTATCACAGCTAACGATATTCGTGCGGCCCACGCCCGCGGCGAACAGGCGATGTCGGTAGTGCTGCGCGCCAGCATTATTACCCCGGAGGCTCGCGAAGTGGCGGAACTACTGGGCTTCACGATTACCGAATGCGACGAGTCCGTTCCGGCATCCACATCGGCGCAGGCGTGTAAAAGCGAAAGCCAGCGCATTCGGGAAGCCATCATCGCGCAGCTCCCGGAAGGGCAGTTTACTGAAAGCCTGGTGGCGCAGTTGATGGAAAAAGTGCTGAAGGAAAAGCAGTCGCTGGAACTGGGGACGATGCAGCCGAGCTTTACCTCCGTCACGGGTAAAGGCGGCGTGAAAGTCATTGACGGCAGCAGCGTGAAATTTGGCCGCTTCGACGGCGCCGAACCGCACTGCGTCGGCTTAACCGATCTGGTTACAGAGCAGGATGGTAGCAGCATGGCCGCCGGGTTTATGCAGTGGGACAACGCCTTTTTCCCGTGGACGCTGAACTACGACGAAATCGACATGGTGCTGGAAGGCGAACTGCACGTACGCCATGAAGGCGAAACCATGATTGCCAAAGCCGGAGATGTGATGTTCATCCCTAAAGGCTCCAGCATTGAATTTGGCACGCCAACGTCCGTGCGCTTTCTGTACGTCGCCTGGCCTGCAAACTGGCAATCCGTATGAACGATTTCATCACCGAAACGTGGCTCAGAGCGAATCATACGCTCAGCGAAGGATCGGAGATCCATCTGCCCGCTGACGCACGACTGACGCCCTCGGCCCGGGAACTGCTGGAAAGTCGCCGTCTGCGCATTAAGTTTCTGGATCCGCAAGGCCGGCTGTTTGTCGATGATGACGAACAGCAGCCGCAGCCGGTACATGGCTTAACCAGTAGCGATACGCACCCACAGGCCTGCTGTGAACTGTGCCGCCAGCCGGTGGTGAAAAAGCCCGATACGCTGACCCATCTGACGGCGGACAAAATGGTCGCCAAAAGCGACCCGCGCCTCGGCTTTCGCGCCGCGCTCGACAGCGCCATCGCGCTGACCGTGTGGCTACAAATCGAACTGGCGGAACCCTGGCAGCCGTGGCTTTTCGATATCCGCTCGCGGCTGGGCAACATTATGCGCGCCGACGCTATAGATGAACCGCTGGCGGCGCAGTCTATCGTCGGACTGAACGAGGATGAGCTGCATCGCCTTTCCCACCAGCCGCTGCGCTACCTCGACCACGATCACCTGGTGCCGGAGGCCAGCCACGGTCGCGATGCGGCGCTGCTTAATCTGCTGCGAACCAAAGTCCGCGAAACAGAAACCCTCGCCGCACAAGTGTTTATTACCCGTAGTTTTGAGGTCTTGCGCCCGGACATTTTACAGGCGCTGAACCGTCTCTCCAGTACGGTTTACGTGATGATGATTTTGAGCGTGGCGAAACATCCGCTGACGGTCGCCCAAATTCAACAACGGTTGGGAGAGAAGCCATGATCATTGAACGCGCCCGCGAACTGGCGGTACGCGCCCCCGCCAGAGTCGTCTTTCCTGATGCGCTGGACGAACGCGTGCTGAAAGCGGCGCATTACCTGCAACAGTACGGTCTGGCTCGCCCCGTTCTGGTCGCCAGTCCGTTTGCGCTGCGTCAGTTTGCCCTGAGTCATCGTATGGCGATGGATGGCATTCAGGTCATCGACCCACACAGCAACCTGAGTATGCGCCAGCGTTTTGCGCAACGCTGGCTTGCCCGTGCCGGAGAAAAAACGCCGCCGGACGCAGTGGAAAAGCTTAGCGATCCGCTGATGTTCGCTGCCGCCATGGTGAGCGCCGGTGAGGCTGATGTGTGTATCGCAGGCAACCTGTCGTCAACGGCGAACGTGCTGCGCGCAGGGCTGCGGGTGATTGGCCTGCAACCCGGGTGCAAAACATTGTCGTCTATTTTCCTGATGCTGCCGCAGTATGCCGGTCCGGCATTAGGGTTCGCCGATTGCAGCGTAGTGCCGCAGCCGACGGCGGCGCAGCTGGCGGATATCGCTCTCGCCAGCGCCGACACCTGGCGGGCCATTACCGGCGAAGAGCCGCGCGTGGCGATGCTGTCATTTTCAAGCAACGGCAGCGCCCGTCACCCCAATGTTGCCAACGTGCAGCAGGCGACAGAGCTCGTTCGCGAACGTGCGCCGCAACTGCTTGTGGACGGTGAATTGCAGTTTGACGCCGCTTTTGTACCGGAGGTCGCCGCGCAAAAAGCGCCTGACAGCCCGCTGCAAGGCCGCGCCAACGTGATGATTTTCCCGTCGCTGGAGGCGGGCAATATTGGCTACAAAATCGCTCAGCGTCTGGGAGGCTATCGCGCTGTTGGGCCGCTAATTCAGGGGCTTGCCGCGCCGCTTCACGACCTCTCCCGAGGCTGTAGCGTGCAGGAAATTATCGAACTGGCGTTGGTGGCAGCCGTGCCGCGCCAGGCTGACGTGAGCCGCGAACGCAGCTTACACACACTGGTTGAATGAACGGTCCCGTTCTGGACCCCTTTAATGAGAGGAAAACACGATGGAAGCATTAGGAATGATTGAAACCCGGGGCCTGGTTGCGCTGATTGAGGCCTCAGATGCGATGGTAAAAGCCGCACGCGTGAAGCTGGTCGGCGTGAAGCAGATTGGCGGTGGCCTGTGTACGGCTATGGTGCGTGGCGACGTGGCGGCGTGCAAAGCCGCAACCGATGCTGGCGCCGCTGCGGCGCAGCGCATTGGCGAGCTGGTCTCTGTACACGTGATTCCACGCCCGCACGGCGATCTGGAAGAAGTGTTCCCGATCAGCTTCAAAGGCGACAGCAACATTTGATGGTAGGCCGGATAAGACGCGCAGCGTCGCCATCCGGCATGAATGCGCGCCATTGCCTGATGGTGCGCAGATTCAAGGCCTACGACCCAACGGGCAATCCATGGAGGCGGATATGAAACTGGCAGTCGTCACAGGACAAATCGTATGTACCGTCCGCCATCAGGGACTGGCGCATGACAAATTGCTGATGGTGGAAATGATCGATGCCCAGGGCAACCCCGACGGGCAGTGTGCCGTCGCTATCGACAGTATCGGGGCGGGAACCGGAGAGTGGGTACTGCTGGTCAGCGGCAGTTCCGCACGCCAGGCGCATCGCAGCGAATTATCACCGGTCGATCTGTGCGTCATTGGCATCGTCGATGAAGTGGTGGCTGGCGGGAAAGTGGTTTTCCATAAATAGGACTGAACATCATGAATCAACAGGATATTGAACAGGTGGTGAAAGCGGTACTGCTGAAAATGAAAGACAGCAGCCAGCCGGCCAGTACTGTTCATGAGATGGGCGTTTTTGCCTCCCTGGATGACGCAGTGGCGGCAGCAAAACGGGCCCAGCAGGGGCTGAAGAGCGTGGCGATGCGCCAGCTTGCCATTCATGCCATTCGCGAAGCGGGCGAAAAACACGCCCGAGAATTAGCGGAACTTGCCGTCAGCGAAACCGGCATGGGACGCGTTGACGATAAATTTGCCAAAAACGTGGCGCAGGCGCGCGGCACGCCGGGCGTCGAGTGTTTATCTCCGCAGGTGCTGACCGGCGATAACGGCCTGACGCTGATTGAAAATGCGCCGTGGGGCGTGGTGGCCTCGGTCACGCCGTCCACCAATCCGGCGGCGACGGTGATTAATAACGCCATCAGCCTGATTGCCGCAGGCAACAGCGTCGTGTTTGCCCCGCATCCGGCGGCGAAAAAGGTCTCTCAGCGGGCAATCACTCTCCTCAATCAGGCGGTGGTCGCCGCCGGTGGCCCGGAAAATTTGCTGGTCACCGTGGCGAACCCGGATATCGAAACCGCCCAGCGGTTGTTCAAATATCCCGGTATTGGCCTGCTGGTGGTGACTGGCGGCGAAGCGGTGGTGGACGCGGCGCGTAAACATACTAATAAACGCCTGATCGCCGCCGGTGCCGGTAATCCCCCGGTGGTGGTGGATGAGACCGCCGACCTGCCGCGCGCTGCACAATCCATCGTCAAAGGCGCGTCGTTTGATAACAACATCATCTGTGCCGACGAAAAAGTGCTGATTGTGGTGGATAGCGTCGCCGACGAGCTGATGCGTCTGATGGAAGGTCAGCACGCGGTGAAACTGACTGCCGCTCAGGCCGAACAGCTCCAGCCGGTGCTGCTGAAGAATATCGATGAACGCGGTAAAGGCACCGTCAGCCGTGACTGGGTCGGTCGTGACGCGGGCAAGATCGCCGCAGCCATCGGCCTGAACGTCCCGGATCAAACGCGCCTGCTGTTTGTTGAAACCTCTGCCAACCATCCGTTCGCGGTGACCGAACTGATGATGCCGGTGCTTCCTGTCGTACGCGTTGCCAACGTTGAAGAAGCCATTGCGCTGGCGGTCCAGCTTGAGGGCGGCTGCCACCACACCGCGGCAATGCACTCGCGCAATATCGACAATATGAACCAGATGGCGAACGCCATTGATACCAGTATTTTCGTCAAAAACGGTCCGTGCATTGCTGGTCTCGGACTGGGCGGTGAAGGCTGGACCACCATGACTATCACCACGCCAACTGGCGAAGGGGTGACCAGCGCGCGTACCTTTGTGCGACTGCGTCGATGCGTGCTGGTGGATGCGTTTCGCATTGTATAAGGGATGACTCATGGCGCACGACGAACAACTCTGGCTCACTCCAAGACTGCAAAAAGCGGCGGCCCTGTGTAACCAGACGCCCGCCGCCAGCGACACACCACTGTGGCTGAGCGTCGATTTGGGCACCTGCGACGTGGTGTCGATGGTGGTCGACGGCAACGCCCAGCCGGTGGCGGTGTGCCTTGACTGGGCCGACGTTGTGCGTGACGGCATCGTCTGGGATTTCTTCGGCGCCGTCACCCTCGTGCGCCGTCATCTCGACACCCTTGAACAGCAGCTTGGCTGCCGCTTTACCCACGCGGCGACCTCGTTCCCGCCGGGCACCGACCCGCGTATTTCGATCAACGTGCTGGAGTCTGCCGGGTTAGAAGTCAGCCACGTACTGGATGAACCGACGGCGGTGGCGGATCTGCTGGCACTTGATAATGCAGGCGTGGTGGATATTGGCGGCGGCACTACCGGCATTGCCATCGTCAAACAGGGCAAGGTGACTTACTCCGCCGATGAAGCCACTGGCGGGCACCATATCTCCCTGACGCTGGCGGGCAACCGCCGTATTCCCCTGGAAGAGGCGGAACAGTACAAGCGCAGCAATGCCCAGGAGATTTGGCCGGTAGTGAAGCCGGTGTACGAAAAAATGGCGGAAATCGTTGCTCGCCACATTGAAGGGCAAGGAATTGCTGATTTATGGCTGGCGGGCGGCTCCTGTATGCAGCCGGGCGTGGAGGCGTTATTTCGCCAGCGTTTCCCGGAGTTACAGGTGCATTTGCCGCAGCACAGCCTGTTTATGACCCCGCTGGCGATAGCCAACAGCGGGAGAGCGAAAGCGGAGGGACTCTATGCAAGCTGAACTACAGACGGCGCTGTTTCAGGCATTCGACACCCTGAATCTGCAACGGGTGAAAACGTTCAGCGTACCGCCGGTCACGCTGTGCGGACTTGGGGCGCTCGGCGCCTGTGGACAGGAGGCGCAAGCGCGGGGCGTAAGCCATTTGTTTGTGATGGTCGACAGCTTTCTGCATCAGGCGGGAATGACCGCGCCGCTGGTACGCAGCCTGGCGATGAAAGGCGTGGCGATGACGGTCTGGCCGTGTCCGCCTGGCGAGCCGTGCATCACCGATGTCTGCGCGGCGGTGGCGCAACTGCGTGAGGCGGCGTGCGACGGCGTAGTGGCCTTTGGCGGCGGTTCGGTGCTGGACGCGGCGAAAGCGGTCGCCCTGCTGGTGACTAACCCTGATCAGACGCTGAGCGCCATGACCGAGCGCAGTACATTACGCCCGCGTCTGCCGCTGATTGCGGTGCCGACCACCGCCGGAACCGGTTCTGAAACCACCAACGTGACGGTGATTATCGACGCGGTCAGCGGGCGCAAGCAGGTGCTGGCGCACGCGTCACTAATGCCGGACGTGGCGATTCTTGATGCTGCCGTGACCGAAGGCGTTCCGCCAAACGTGACGGCGATGACCGGTATCGATGCGTTGACGCATGCGATTGAGGCCTACAGCGCGCTCAACGCCACGCCGTTTACCGACAGCCTGGCGATTGGCGCGATAGCGATGATTGGCAAATCGCTGCCGAAAGCCGTGGGTTACGGCCACGATCTGGCGGCGCGTGAAAATATGTTGCTGGCCTCCTGTATGGCGGGAATGGCCTTTTCCAGCGCCGGTTTGGGGCTGTGTCATGCGATGGCGCACCAGCCTGGGGCGGCGCTGCATATTCCGCACGGCCAGGCCAACGCCATGCTGCTGCCAACAGTCATGGGCTTTAACCGGATGGTTTGCCGCGAGCGCTTCAGTCAAATCGGTCGGGCGTTAACCAATAAAAAATCGGACGATCGCGATGCAATTGCGGCGGTGAGCGAGCTGATTGCCGAAGTGGGGCAGAGCAAACGGCTGGCTGACGCTGGCGCCAAACCCGAACACTACAGCGCGTGGGCGCAAGCCGCGCTGGAGGATATTTGTCTGCGCAGTAACCCACGCACCGCCACACAGGCACAGATTATCGACCTGTACGCGGCTGCCGGGTAATGCCTGTAGGCCGGATAAGGTGCTCGCACCGCCATCCGGCAATAACACGGCGTTAATGCCGGAGGCGACGTAAACGTCTTATCCGGCTTACAAATCAAAAATGACAGGGAGTAGGGGCTATGGGAATTAACGAAATCATCATGTACATCATGATGTTCTTTATGCTGATTGCCGCCGTGGACAGGATCCTGTCGCAGTTCGGCGGGTCGGCGCGCTTCCTCGGTAAATTCGGCAAGAGTATCGAGGGGTCTGGCGGCCAGTTTGAAGAGGGCTTTATGGCGATGGGCGCGCTGGGGCTGGCGATGGTCGGTATGACCGCGCTGGCGCCGGTGCTGGCGCATGTACTGGGGCCGGTTATTATCCCGGTATACGAAATGCTGGGCGCGAACCCATCCATGTTCGCGGGTACGTTGCTGGCCTGTGATATGGGCGGATTCTTCCTCGCCAAAGAGCTGGCCGGCGGTGATGTCGCGGCGTGGCTATACTCAGGGTTAATACTTGGGTCGATGATGGGGCCGACCATTGTGTTCTCCATTCCGGTGGCGCTCGGCATTATCGAACCGTCTGACCGCCGCTACCTGGCGCTTGGCGTACTCGCGGGTATCGTCACCATTCCCATTGGCTGCATTGCGGGGGGATTGATCGCCATGTACTCAGGCGTGCAGATCAATGGTCAGCCAGTGGAGTTTACCTTCGCGCTGATCCTGATGAACATGATCCCGGTATTGATTGTCGCGGTGCTGGTAGCGCTGGGGTTGAAGTTCATCCCGGAAAAAATGATCAACGGTTTCCAGATTTTCGCCAAATTTCTGGTGGCGCTGATCACCATCGGTCTGGCGGCTGCGGTGATTAAATTCCTGTTGGGCTGGGAGTTGATTCCGGGGCTCGACCCGATCTTTATGGCGCCAGGCGACAAACCCGGCGAAGTGATGCGCGCCATTGAAGTGATCGGCTCTATCTCCTGCGTGCTGCTCGGCGCGTATCCGATGGTGCTATTACTGACCCGCTGGTTTGAAAAACCGTTGATGAATGTCGGTAAACTGCTGAACGTAAATAACATTGCGGCGGCAGGCATGGTGGCGACCCTGGCGAACAATATCCCGATGTTCGGCATGATGAAGCAGATGGATACCCGCGGCAAAGTGATTAACTGCGCATTTGCCGTCTCTGCGGCGTTCGCGCTGGGCGACCATTTAGGCTTCGCCGCCGCCAACATGAACGCCATGATCTTCCCGATGATTGTCGGCAAGCTGATCGGCGGCGTGACGGCGATTGGCGTGGCGATGATGCTGGTGCCGAAAGATGACGCCGCCCAGGTGAAAACCGAAGCGGAGGCGCAATCGTGAACACTCGCCAGCTACTGAGCGTCGGTATCGATATCGGCACCACCACCACGCAGGTGATCTTCTCGCGCCTGGAGTTGGTTAACCGTGCGGCGGTGTCGCAGGTGCCGCGCTACGAATTCATCAAACGCGACATTAGCTGGCAAAGCCCGGTCTTCTTTACGCCCGTGGATAAGCAGGGCGGTCTGAAAGAGGCCGAACTTAAAGCGCTGATTCTGGCCCAGTATCAGGCCGCAGGCATCGCGCCTGAATCGGTGGACTCAGGGGCTATCATTATCACCGGCGAAAGCGCCAAAACCCGCAACGCCCGTCCGGCGGTCATGGCGCTCTCGCAGTCGCTGGGCGACTTTGTGGTCGCCAGCGCCGGGCCGCATCTGGAATCGGTCATTGCCGGTCACGGCGCCGGAGCGCAAAGCTTGTCTGAGCAGCGGATGTGCCGGGTGCTGAATATTGATATCGGCGGCGGCACGTCTAACTACGCGCTGTTTGACGCGGGAAAAGTCAGCGGCACCGCCTGCCTTAACGTCGGTGGTCGCCTGCTGGAAACCGACGCTCAGGGGCGCGTGGTTTATGCCCATCAGCCGGGGCAGATGATTATCGATGAGGTGTTCGGTTCGGGTATTGATGCTCGCGCCTTAGCTGCCGCACAGTTGGGACAGGTGGCGCGGCGGATGGCGGATCTCATCGTCGAGGTTATCACCGGCGCGCTCTCGCCGCTGGCGCAATCGCTGATGCAAACCGGGCTACTGCCCGCCGATATTACGCCAGAGGTGATCACCCTTTCCGGTGGGGTAGGTGAATGCTACCGCAACCAACCTGCCGATCCGTTCTGCTTTTCTGATATCGGGCCGCTGCTGGCGACCGCGCTGCATGAGCACCCGCGTCTGCGCGAGATGAACGTGCAGTTTCCGGCGCAAACCGTGCGCGCCACGGTGATTGGCGCGGGGGCCCATACGCTGTCGCTTTCCGGCAGTACTATCTGGCTGGAAGACGTCCAACTGCCGCTGCGCAACCTGCCGGTGGCGATCCCGCAGGATGACGCCGATCTGGTGAACGCCTGGCGGCAGGCGCTTCTCCAGCTTGATCTCGACCCGCAAACCGACGCTTACGTGCTGGCGCTTCCCGCCACGCTTCCGGTGCGTTACGCCGCATTACTCACGGTCATCAACGCGCTGACGGCTTTTGTCGCGCGTTATCCCAATCCACATCCCCTGCTGGTGGTGGCCGAGCAGGATTTTGGTAAAGCGCTGGGCATGTTATTGCGCCCACAGTTACCGCAACTTCCGCTGGCGGTCATCGATGAGGTGGTCGTGCGGGCGGGAGACTATATCGACATTGGTACGCCTCTTTTTGGCGGATCGGTTGTGCCGGTGACGGTGAAATCACTCGCATTTCCTTCCTGAGGGAACGACTTATGAAACTAAAGACCACATTGTTCGGCAATGTTTATCAGTTTAAGGATGTAAAAGAGGTACTGGCTAAAGCCAACGAACTGCGTTCGGGGGATGTGCTGGCCGGGGTTGCCGCGGCAAGTTCGCAGGAGCGCGTAGCGGCAAAACAGGTACTGTCGGAAATGACGGTGGCGGATATCCGCAACAATCCGGTGATTGCCTATGAAGAGGACTGCGTGACGCGCCTGATTCAGGATGACGTCAACGAAACGGCCTATAACCGGATTAAAAACTGGAGCATCAGCGAACTGCGTGAATACGTACTGAGCGATGAAACCTCCGTGGACGACATCGCGTTTACCCGCAAAGGGCTGACCTCCGAAGTGGTGGCGGCAGTAGCGAAAATCTGCTCCAACGCTGACCTGATCTACGGCGGCAAGAAAATGCCGGTGATCAAAAAAGCCAATACCACCATCGGTATTCCGGGCACCTTTAGCTGCCGTTTGCAGCCGAACGATACCCGTGACGATGTACAGAGTATCGCCGCGCAAATCTACGAAGGGCTTTCTTTCGGCGCAGGCGATGCGGTGATCGGCGTTAACCCGGTGACCGATGACGTGGAGAACCTGACCCGCGTGCTCGACACCGTTTACGGCGTTATCGATAAATTCAATATTCCGACCCAGGGCTGCGTGCTGGCGCATGTCACCACCCAGATTGAAGCGATTCGCCGCGGCGCGCCGGGCGGACTGATTTTCCAGAGCATTTGCGGCAGCGAGAAGGGCTTAAAAGAGTTCGGTGTGGAACTGGCGATGCTCGACGAAGCGCGGGCTGTGGGGGCGGAGTTCAACCGTATCGCCGGGGAAAACTGCCTGTACTTTGAAACCGGGCAGGGCTCGGCGCTGTCGGCTGGCGCGAACTTTGGTGCCGACCAGGTGACGATGGAAGCGCGTAACTACGGGCTGGCTCGCCACTACGATCCGTTCCTGGTGAACACCGTGGTGGGCTTTATCGGGCCGGAGTATCTCTACAACGACAGGCAGATTATCCGCGCCGGTCTCGAAGATCACTTTATGGGCAAGCTGAGCGGCATCTCGATGGGCTGCGACTGCTGCTATACCAACCATGCCGATGCCGACCAGAACCTTAACGAAAACCTGATGATTCTGCTCGCCACTGCCGGCTGTAACTACATCATGGGGATGCCGCTCGGCGACGACATCATGCTCAACTACCAGACCACCGCTTTCCACGATACCGCCACCGTCCGTCAGTTGCTGAATTTACGGCCGTCGCCGGAGTTTGAACGCTGGCTGGAAACGATGGGCATTATGGCAAACGGTCGTCTGACCAAACGGGCGGGCGATCCGTCACTGTTCTTCTGATGACGCGGGGATAACACCATGGATCAAAAACAGATTGAAGAAATTGTACGTAGCGTGATGGCGTCAATGGGACAGGACGTACCGCAGCCCGTCGCGCCGTCAACGCAGGAAGGCGCAAAGCCGCAGTGCGCCGCGCCGACGGTGACCGAAAGCTGCGCGCTGGATTTAGGTTCCGCAGAGGCAAAAGCCTGGATTGGCGTCGAGAACCCGCATCGTGCGGACGTGCTGACCGAACTGCGTCGCAGTACTGCGGCACGCGTCTGTACGGGTCGTGCCGGGCCGCGTCCGCGCACCCAGGCGCTGTTGCGCTTCCTGGCGGATCACTCCCGTTCGAAAGATACCGTGCTCAAAGAGGTGCCGGAAGAGTGGGTAAAAGCGCAAGGGCTGCTGGAAGTGCGTTCGGAGATCAGCGACAAAAACCTGTACCTGACGCGCCCGGATATGGGGCGTCGCCTGAGCCCGGAAGCCATTGACGCGCTGAAGTCACAGTGCGTGATGAACCCGGATGTGCAGGTAGTGGTCTCCGATGGCCTCTCTACGGATGCGATCACCGCCAACTATGAAGAGATCCTGCCGCCGCTGCTTGCTGGTCTGAAGCAGGCCGGGCTGAACGTCGGCACGCCGTTCTTTGTGCGCTATGGCCGTGTGAAGATTGAAGATCAGATTGGCGAAATTCTCGGCGCGAAGGTCGTCATCCTGCTGGTGGGCGAACGTCCGGGGCTGGGGCAGTCGGAAAGCCTCTCCTGCTACGCCGTCTATTCCCCGCGCGTGGCGACCACCGTCGAGGCCGACAGAACCTGTATTTCAAACATTCATCAGGGGGGGACGCCGCCAGTAGAAGCTGCCGCCGTGATTGTGGATTTGGCCAAACGGATGCTGGAGCAGAAAGCGTCCGGCATCAACATGACCCGTTAAGGAGACATCATGCCTGCATTAGATTTGATTCGACCTTCAGTGACTGCCATGCGCGTGATTGCCTCCGTGAATGACGGCTTTGCGCGGGAACTTAAATTACCGCCACATATACGTAGTCTCGGACTCATCACGGCAGATTCTGATGATGTGACCTATATTGCCGCTGACGAAGCGACCAAACAGGCGATGGTGGAAGTAGTCTATGGCCGCTCCCTCTATGCCGGGGCGGCTCACGGGCCGTCGCCTACCGCCGGTGAGGTGTTGATTATGCTGGGCGGACCGAACCCGGCGGAAGTGCGCGCCGGTCTGGATGCAATGGTCGCCAGCATTGAAAACGGCGCGGCGTTCCAGTGGGCGAACGATGCGGAAAATACCGCGTTCCTGGCGCATGTGGTTTCGCGTACCGGCTCGTACCTCTCGTCTACCGCAGGTATCGCGCTGGGCGATCCAATGGCCTACCTGGTGGCGCCGCCGCTGGAAGCGACATTCGGCATTGACGCGGCGATGAAATCCGCTGACGTTCAGCTGGTGACTTACGTGCCGCCGCCGTCGGAAACCAACTATTCGGCCGCGTTCTTAACGGGAAGCCAGGCCGCGTGTAAAGCCGCCTGCAACGCCTTTACCGACGCCGTGCTGGATATCGCCCGTAACCCTGTCCAGCGTGCGTAACGGAGGCTGCCAATGATCAATGCCCTGGGATTACTGGAAGTGGACGGAATGGTCGCCGCCGTCGATGCGGCGGATGCCATGCTGAAAGCGGCCAACGTGCGTTTGCTCAGTCATCAAGTGCTCGACCCTGGCAGGTTAACGCTGGTGGTGGAGGGCGATCTGGCGGCGTGTCGTGCGGCGCTGGATGCCGGAAGCGCCGCCGCGCAGCGCACAGGCCGTGTGATTAGCCGCAAAGAAATTGGTCGTCCGGAAGAGGACACCCAGTGGCTGATTGGCGGGTTTGCGCGTGCGACAACGCCGACTGAGAAAGCGCCCCAGGTACCCGCAACGCCTGAGTTCGCTGAGGCGTTATTGGCGCTGCTGGCATCAGTACGCCAGGGAATGACGGCGGGAGAGGTTGCCGCGCATTTTGGCTGGCCGCTGGAGCAGGCCAGAAACGTGCTGGAACAACTCTTTTCTGACGGAGCGTTGCGTAAACGCAGTAGTCGCTATCGCATCAAAAATTAATCTGTCGGAGGGCCGGGCGTCCTGGCGGGCGTCCGGCATAGAAGATCATGAAAAAGACCCGTACAGCGAATTTGCACCATCTTTATCATGAAGCGTTACCCGAAGACGTTAAACTTACGCCCAGAGTCGAGGTGGACAATGTTCATCAGCGACGGACGACGGATGTCTATGAACATGCTCTGACTATCACCGCCTGGCAGCAGATCTACGATCAGTTACACCCGGGTAAATTTCATGGCGAGTTCACGGAAATCCTGCTTGATGAGATTCAGGTGTTCCGTGAATACACCGGCCTGGCGCTGCGTCAGTCGTGTCTGGTTTGGCCAAACTCTTTCTGGTTTGGTATTCCGGCGACGCGCGGCGAACAGGGATTTATCGGCGCGCAGGGGCTCGGCAGCGCCGAGATTGCCACCCGACCGGGAGGCACCGAGTTTGAACTGAGCACGCCGGATGATTACACCATTCTGGGCGTCGTTATCTCGGAAGATGTTATTTCCCGTCAGGCCACGTTTTTGCATAACCCGGAAAGGGTGCTGCATATGCTGCGTAACCAGTTAGCGCTGGAGGTAAAAGAGCAGCATAAAGCGGCGCTGTGGGGCTTTGTGCAGCAGGCGCTGGCCACCTTCAGCGAGAGTCCTGAAACCCTGCATCAACCTGCGGTGCGTAAGGTCTTGAGTGATAATTTGTTGCTGGCGATGGGCACGATGCTGGAAGAGGCGAAGCCGATTCATAGCGCCGAGAGCATCAGCCATCAGGGATATCGTAGGCTACTGTCGCGGGCGCGGGAATATGTGCTGGAAAATATGTCGGAGCCGCTGACGGTGCTCGACTTATGTAACCAGCTACACGTAAGCCGTCGCACGCTGCAAAATGCGTTTCACGCCATTTTGGGCATTGGCCCCAATGCGTGGCTGAAACGTATTCGCTTAAACGCAGTACGCCGGGAACTGATTAGCCCGTGGTCGCAGAGCGCCACGGTCAAAGATGCCGCGATGCAGTGGGGATTCTGGCATCTGGGGCAATTTGCCACCGATTATCAGCAATTATTTGCCGAAAAACCGTCGTTGACGCTGCATCAACGGATGCGGCAATGGGCTTGATATTGATGGGGAGGCTCTCCGGTTGCTGATAACGTGCGCGTGTCGGGAATTGCCCGGTGGCAGCTGGCGCCTTACCGGGCCTACGGATTCGCTGCCGTCTGTGGTTGGTAGCCCGGACAAGGCGCGCCAGCGCCGCCTCCGGGGAACCGCGCGCAATTTTGCCTCCGCTGATAAGCCCGTAAAGCATCCCATTGGCATATTTCTCAATATCTTCATAACTTATTTGTGCGAGGAACATTATCGTTTGCGCGCACGTTGGGCACGTTGGGTATTCCGCATCCTGAACCCAGGCCGGGTGGCCGCCGAGCTGTGAGAAGGTCGTGGGTGAATTAGGAACGGCCGTGGCGAAAACGGTGTTATATGCCGTACAACGCTACCAGGTCAGAATGCGAATTACCGAGTTCTTTATCTACAATGAACTCGTTTATTTCTACGAGCCTGCTTTTATTCAACGGCCAACCGGATAGGCGATAAACAAACCGGCTATCGTCAAAATACATGACAGTAGGCATAGCAAGATACAGTTAACGCTTTTACGCGGAATATGAATAATAAAGCAGAGTAATGCTATCAGGGCCATGACCACAGGGATGGTCACCATATTGATAACCAGAAGCACGATCAGACCGAAGCTCACCCCTCCGCTATGAGGGATGAATATTCTTTCTTCAAAATATATTTCTAGTGTAATGGCAAGCAGGCAGCCAATAAAACTTATACCCAGATGGGGATGCCATTTGGCGTCACTGGTTACTACTTTCCGTGTATTTGTTTGCATTGTTTTACTTTATAAATAAGTTAAATCCAGTCGCGTACCTGAATAAACTCGCTCAGCGCCGCTTCCGGGCTACCCGCTTCCGGCTGCCAGTCGTACTCCCAGCGCACCAGCGGCGGCATCGACATCAGGATAGATTCAGTGCGCCCGCCGGTTTGCAGACCAAACAGGGTGCCTCTGTCCCATACCAGATTGAACTCCACGTAGCGACCGCGGCGATAAAGTTGAAAATTACGCTCCCGCTCTCCCCAGACCATCGCTTTGCGTCGTTCGACAATCGGTAAATACGCCTCGGTGTAGCCGTTACCGACCGCCTGCATAAAAGCAAAACAGTGGTCGAAATCCGGCATATTCAAATCGTCAAAAAACAGGCCGCCGATACCGCGCTGCTCGTTACGATGCTTGAGGAAAAAGTAGTCATCGCACCACTTTTTATAGCGCGGGTACACATCGTCGCCAAACGGCTGGCACAGGTTGCGGGCGGTGCGGTGCCAGTGAACGGCATCCTCTTCAAAGCCGTAGTAGGGCGTTAAATCGAACCCGCCGCCAAACCACCACACCGGATCGGCGCCCGGTTTTTCGGCAATAAAAAAGCGCACGTTAGCATGGCTGGTGGGAATATACGGATTGTGCGGATGCACCACCAGCGATACGCCCATCGCTTCAAAGCTACGCCCGGCGAGTTCTGGCCGATGCGCGGTGGCGGACGCGGGCATTGCATCGCCGTGAACGTGAGAGAAATTAACGCCCGCCTGTTCGAAAATCCCGCCGTTGCGTAATACCCGGCTGCGTCCGCCGCCGCCCGCTTCGCGTCGCCAGCTATCTTCGACAAAGTTTGCGCCATCCACAGCGGATAACGTTTGGCAAATATCATCCTGCAGGCGTAGCAGAAACTGTTTTACGTGATGTGCATCGGGTTTCATGATTACCGTTTCTTCGTGTGCGCTTTCTGATTATCAAACCAGTGAAAATAACTGATGATGCCGTTGGCGATCGCCGTAGCGATTTTCTGGCGAAACGCCGTCGTGCCCAGCAGGCGTTCTTCTTCCGGATTGGTAATAAACGAGGTTTCGACCAGTACCGACGGAATTGACGGTGATTTTAGCACCACAAAAGCCGCTTGTTCGGTAGTGCGGCTGTGTAATTTATGTATAGGTTTGATTTTCTTGAGAATATGCGAACCCAGCGTCAGACTGTTTTTAATCGTATCGGTTTGCACCAGATCAAACAAAACTTGTTGTAATAGATGATCCCGGTCAGTGGCTTTTTTACCCGCCACTTCGTCCGCGCGGTTTTCACGCTCGGAGAGATACTTCGCCATGGCGCTACTGGCCCCGCGGTTGGAAAGCGCAAAAACGGAAGCGCCCGCCGCTTTCGGGTTGGTAAAACCATCGGCATGAATGGACATAAACAGATCCGCGCCGTGCTTATGGGCGATTTCCACCCGATCGTACAGCGGAATAAAGGTATCCCCTGTCCGGGTTAAACGCGCATCGATTCCGTGATTTCGCAAAATAGCGCGTACGTTTTTGGCAATTGCCAGTACGACGTGTTTTTCCTGAGAACCGTTGCGGCCAATCGCGCCGGTATCGATGCCGCCGTGTCCGGGGTCGAGCATCACCAGCCGTTTACTGCCGGTTTTTTTGGTTTTGGGTTTGCTGTGACCATTACTGGTTTTTAGCGTTTCTTCTTTGGCTATTGCGTGCGACATACCTGACAGCGTCAGGGCCGCCAGACCTGTTTTGAGTACCTGGCGGCGCGAAGTGAGAGTTTTTAGGAGTTTAAAAGTGCTCATACGGCCTGAGTTGTGAAAATTAAGTTCAAGATGTTATATCGTATCGCGTAATCCGTTACGACGGTTGGTGATGAGAATTGTTTTACTTTTCATTTCAATACGTGACACATCGCCATTATGCCATTTTTTCCGCTACATCGCGTCAGATATTGGCTGAATCAGATGTTTGCGCCATAATCTTGGTTTTTCCACCCGAAAAGGCAACGAATACCATGGAAATACGCGTTTTTCGCCAGGAAGATTTCGAAGAGGTGATTACCCTCTGGGAGCGTTGCGACCTGCTGCGTCCATGGAACGATCCTGAAATGGATATTGAACGCAAGGTGAATCACGATGTCAGCTTGTTCCTCGTTGCGGAAGTTAGCGGCGAAGTCGTCGGTACGGTAATGGGCGGTTATGACGGGCATCGCGGCTCGGCGTATTACCTGGGCGTTCACCCGGAGTTCCGCGGGCGCGGCATTGCGAATGCGTTGCTTAACCGGCTGGAAAAAAAACTCATCGCCCGCGGGTGTCCGAAAATCCAAATTATGGTGCGCGATGATAACGACGTTGTGCTGGGCATGTATGAACGTCTGGGGTATGAGCATTCTGACGCCCTAAGTTTGGGTAAACGCCTGATTGAAGATGAAGAGTACTGAGTTTCATCCAGCCGATTATGATGTAAACGGACGTTTACGCCTGCCGTTTCTGTTCTGGTGCGTACTGCTACTTCAGGCGCGCGCCTGGGTACTCTTTGTCATTGCCGGTTCATCCCGTGGACAGGGTAATACTTTGTTAAACTTTTTTTATCCCGACCATGACAATTTTTGGCTGGGGCTGTTGCCCGGCGTTCCGGCGGTAGTGGCGTTTTTGCTCAGCGGGCGGCGTGAAGCGTTTCCTGGTGTGTGGCGCTGGCTGCGCGGACTCCTGATTCTTGCTCAACTGGTGTCGTTGTGCTGGCTGCCGGTGATGTGGCTGGGTGGCGACCCCGTCAACGGCGTCGGGCTGGCGCTGCTGCTGGCGGACATCGTCGCGCTGATCTGGCTGTTAACCAATCAACGTTTGCGTGCCTGTTTTTCCCTTGAGAAAGAATAACGGCACTTTTTGGCGAACCCGCACTCCAACCAACGTTAATTAATAAAAGAAAGGAAGTGAGATGAAATCGCTGCGTTTGACTTTACTCGCACTGCCGCTGGCGCTGACCGGCTGCTCGACGCTCTCCTCGGTCAACTGGTCTGCCGCAAATCCATGGAACTGGTTTGGTTCCTCGACAGAAGTCACTGAGCAAGGCGTGGGGGCGCTGACCGCCGCCACGCCGCTGGAAGAGCCGGCTATTGTAGAGGCATTAGATGGCGATTATCGCCTGCGTAGCGGTATGAAAACCGATAACGGCAACGTGGTGCGCTTTTTCGAAGCGATGAAGGGCGACAGCGTCGCGATGGTGATCAACGGCGAGCAGGGAACCGTGAGCCGTATTGATGTGCTGGACAGCGATATCCCAACCGCCGCGGGGGGCAAAATCGGTACGCCGTTTAGCGACCTTTACAGCAAAGCGTTTGGTCACTGCGAGCCGGTTTCCAGCGATAGCCATACCAGCGTCGAGTGTAAAGCCGAGGGAAGTCAGCATATTAGCTATGTTTTCTCCGGCGAGTGGAGCGGACCGGAAGGCTTAATGCCTCCTGATGACGTCTTAAAAAACTGGGACGTGCGCAAAATTATCTGGCGTCGTTAATTTGCGCCTGAACAAACCGCTTCGCTTAAAAACAAGGTAAAATAGCCTCCATTAATGCCACGACTGCGTGGCATTCTCATTTTCAGGAGGAATCATGTCTCAGGTTCAAAGTGGCATTTTGCCGGAACATTGCCGTGCGGCAATTTGGATTGAAGCCAATGTAAAAGGCGACCTGGACGCCCTGCGCGCGGCCAGCAGAACATTTGCCGATAAACTGGCGACCTTCGAAGTCAAATTTCCGGACGCCCATCTTGGGGCCGTTGTGGCGTTTGGCAACAACACCTGGCGCGCTCTGAGCGGCGGCGTCGGGGCGGAAGAACTGAAAGATTTTATTCCTTATGGTAAAGGGCTGGCGCCGGCCACGCAGTATGACGTGCTGATCCATATCCTTTCCCTGCGCCACGATGTGAATTTTTCTGTTGCCCAGGCGGCGATGGAAGCCTTCGGCGACTGTATCGACGTGAAAGAAGAAGTTCACGGTTTCCGTTGGGTGGAAGAACGCGATCTGAGCGGCTTTGTCGACGGGACAGAGAACCCGGCGGGCGAAGAGACGCGCCGTGAAGTGGCGGTGATCAAAGATGGCGTGGATGCCGGCGGCAGTTATGTGTTCGTGCAGCGTTGGGAACACAATCTCAAGCAACTTAACCGGATGAGTATTCACGATCAGGAGATGATGATCGGGCGTACCAAAGAAGCCAATGAAGAGATTGACGGCGATGCGCGTCCGGCAACGTCTCACCTGAGCCGCGTCGATCTCAAAGAAGATGGCAAAGGGCTGAAGATTGTACGCCAGAGCCTGCCATACGGCACCGCCAGCGGTACTCATGGTCTCTATTTCTGCGCTTACTGCGCACGTCTGCACAATATCGAACAGCAGCTTTTGAGTATGTTCGGCGATACCGACGGTAAACGCGACGCGATGCTGCGCTTCACCAAACCGGTGACTGGCGGCTACTATTTTGCGCCGTCGCTGGATCGCCTGTTAGCGCTATAAGGTAAAACCCTGTCGGATGGCAGCGCAAACGCTTTATTCGACCTACGATTGGTAGGCCTGATAAGCGCAGCGTCATCAGGCAGAACAGCATAAAAATGCCCATCCCCGCCTCCGCGGGGATTTTTTTACCTAATATTTACCTGAATTAGTGAGCTATTCCTCAGCACTTATTTGTTATTACTGTATTTTCAGTGTTAATGGAGTGTAAGACTCCATATTCAAAAGGAGACATTGAAAATGGGTAAACTCACGGGCAAGACAGCATTGATTACGGGCGCATCGCAGGGCATTGGCGAAGGGATCGCTCGCGTATTCGCACGCCACGGCGCGAACTTAATCTTGCTGGATATCTCCGATGAGATTGAAAAGCTGGCGGATGAGCTGGGCGGGCGCGGGCATCGCTGCACTGCCGTTAAGGCTGACGTCAGAGATTTTGCTTCGGTGCAGGCGGCGGTTGCGCGCGCCAAAGAGACTGAAGGTAGAATTGATATTTTGGTGAATAACGCTGGCGTGTGCCGTCTGGGCAACTTCCTCGATATGAGTGAAGAAGATCGCGATTTCCACATTGATATTAATATTAAAGGTGTCTGGAACGTCACCAAAGCCGTCCTGCCGGAGATGATTAAACGTAAAGATGGCCGCATTGTGATGATGTCTTCCGTCACGGGAGATATGGTGGCGGACCCGGGTGAAACGGCCTATGCGCTGTCAAAAGCCGCCATTGTCGGTTTAACCAAATCGCTGGCGGTAGAGTATGCGCAGTCCGGTATTCGTGTGAATGCCATTTGCCCCGGTTATGTAAGAACGCCGATGGCGGAAAGCATTGCCCGTCAGTCTAATCCTGACGATCCGGAGTCGGTATTAACGGAAATGGCAAAAGCTATTCCGCTACGCCGTCTTGCCGATCCGCTGGAAGTAGGGGAACTGGCGGCATTTCTGGCTTCCGATGAGTCCAGCTATCTTACCGGAACGCAAAACGTCATTGATGGCGGCAGTACCCTGCCTGAAAGCGTAAGCGTAGGCGTCTGATTGATGCCGGTCTCCTCCCCGCGCCGCGTGGGGAGGGATTCTCTTATTCCCTTTTCAACTTTCAAATCATCAAACGGTATATAAAACCGTTACTCCTTTAGCGCTGGTTATAAATATGATGACCATAAGAAAGTCATTAAATTTATAAGGGTGCGCAATGGCCGTTAACTTACTGAAAAAGAGACCCCTGACGCTGGCAGCAATGCTGTTACTGGCAGGTCAGGCGCAGGCGACGGAACTGCTGAACAGCTCATACGATGTCTCCCGCGAGCTGTTTGCCGCCCTTAACCCACCGTTTGAGCAACAATGGGCGAAGGATACCGGCGGCGATAAGCTGACGATTAAGCAGTCTCATGCCGGGTCATCAAAACAGGCGCTGGCGATTTTGCAGGGACTGAAGGCAGACGTCGTGACCTACAATCAGGTGACCGATGTACAGATTCTCCATGATAAAGGCAAACTGATCCCTGCCGACTGGCAAAGCCGTCTGCCGAACAACAGTTCGCCATTCTATTCCACGATGGGCTTCCTGGTGCGCAAGGGGAACCCGAAAAATATTCACGACTGGAGCGATCTTGTACGTTCCGACGTGAAGCTGATTTTCCCTAACCCGAAAACCTCCGGCAACGCCCGTTACACGTATCTGGCGGCATGGGGCGCGGCGGATAACGCGGACGGCGGCGATAAAGCCAAAACCGAACAGTTTATGACCCAGTTCCTGAAAAACGTCGAAGTGTTTGATACCGGCGGTCGCGGCGCTACGACTACCTTTGCCGAGCGTGGTCTGGGCGATGTGCTGATTAGTTTTGAGTCGGAAGTGAACAATATCCGCAAACAATATGAAGCCCAGGGATTTGAAGTGGTGATCCCGAAAACGAACATTCTTGCTGAATTCCCTGTCGCCTGGGTAGATAAAAACGTGCAGGCCAACGGCACAGAAAAAGCCGCCAAAGCTTACCTGAACTGGCTGTATAGCCCGCAGGCGCAGACCATCATCACCCATTACTACTACCGCGTGAATAACCCGGAAATCATGGGCAAGCAAGCAGATAAATTCCCGCAGACCGAACTGTTCCGCGTGGAAGAAAAGTTTGGTTCCTGGCCGGAAGTGATGAAAACGCACTTTGCCAGCGGCGGCGAGCTGGACAAACTGTTGGCGGCGGGGCGTAAGTAATGCTTGCCGTTTCTTCCCGACGCGTGCTGCCCGGCTTTACGTTAAGCCTCGGCACCAGTTTGCTGTTTGTCTGCCTGATCCTGCTGTTGCCGTTGAGCGCACTGGTGATGCAGCTCTCACAGATGAGCTGGTCGCAATACTGGGATGTTGTGACCAACCCACAGGTGGTGGCTGCCTATAAAGTGACGCTGCTGGCGGCATTTGTGGCGTCGATTTTTAATGGCGTGTTTGGCCTGCTGATGGCGTGGATTTTAACCCGCTACCGTTTTCCAGGGCGCACGTTGCTGGATGCGCTGATGGATCTGCCGTTTGCGCTGCCGACAGCGGTAGCGGGGTTAACGCTGGCCTCGCTGTTCTCAGTGAACGGTTTCTACGGTCAGTTTCTTGCGCAGTTTGATATCAAAGTGACCTATACCTGGCTCGGCATTGCGGTGGCGATGGCCTTTACCAGCATTCCATTTGTGGTGCGCACCGTCCAGCCGGTACTGGAAGAGTTGGGGCCGGAATATGAAGAAGCGGCACAAACGCTGGGGGCCACCCGGCTGCAAAGTTTTCGCAAAGTCGTGCTGCCTGAGCTGTCGCCTGCGCTGATTGCCGGCGTGGCGCTCTCTTTTACCCGTAGCCTGGGCGAGTTTGGCGCGGTGATTTTTATCGCCGGAAATATCGCCTGGAAAACAGAAGTGACCTCGCTGATGATTTTTGTGCGTTTGCAGGAGTTTGATTACCCCGCCGCCAGCGCCATTGCCTCGGTGATCCTTGCGGCATCCTTGCTGCTGCTGTTCTCAATTAACACTCTGCAAAGTCGCTTTGGTCGACGTGTGGTAGGTCATTAATGGCGGAAGTGACTCAATTGAAGCGATACGACGTCCCCCGTATTAACTGGGGAAAATGGTTTCTGATTGGCGTCGGGATGCTGGTTTCGGCGTTTATCCTGCTGGTGCCGATGATTTACATCTTCGTGCAGGCGTTCAGCAAAGGGTTAATGCCGGTACTGCAAAATCTGGCCGATCCGGACATGCTGCACGCCATCTGGCTGACGGTGTTGATTGCCTTGATCGCAGTGCCGGTGAATCTGGTGTTCGGCATTCTGCTGGCGTGGCTGGTGACGCGCTTTAACTTCCCCGGCCGTCAGCTACTGCTGACCCTGCTGGATATTCCCTTTGCCGTCTCGCCGGTGGTGGCCGGTCTGGTTTATCTGCTGTTTTATGGCTCCAACGGCCCGTTGGGCGGCTGGCTGGATGAGCATAATTTGCAAATGATGTTCTCCTGGCCGGGGATGGTACTGGTCACTATTTTTGTCACCTGCCCGTTTGTGGTGCGCGAACTGGTGCCAGTGATGCTCAGCCAGGGCAGTCAGGAAGATGAGGCGGCGATTTTACTGGGCGCATCCGGCTGGCAAATGTTTCGCCGCGTGACGTTGCCGAATATTCGCTGGGCGCTACTTTACGGCGTGGTGTTAACCAACGCCCGCGCGATTGGCGAGTTTGGCGCGGTGTCGGTGGTGTCCGGCTCGATTCGCGGCGAAACGTTATCGCTACCGTTACAGATTGAATTACTGGAGCAGGACTACAACACCGTCGGCTCCTTTACCGCCGCCGCATTGTTGACGCTAATGGCGATTATTACCCTGTTTTTGAAGAGCATGTTGCAATGGCGTCTGGAGAATCAGGAAAAACGCGCGCAACAGGAGGAAAATCATGAGCATTGAGATCGCCAGAATTAAGAAATCCTTTGGTCGCACTCAGGTACTGAATGATATCTCGCTGGATATTCCTTCCGGCCAGATGGTTGCCTTGTTGGGGCCGTCAGGTTCCGGCAAAACGACGCTGCTGCGCATTATTGCCGGGCTGGAGCATCAGTCCAGCGGTCATATTCGTTTCCACGGTACGGACGTTAGCCGCCTGCACGCGCGTGAGCGTAAAGTCGGTTTTGTGTTTCAGCACTATGCGCTGTTTCGCCATATGACGGTGTTTGACAACATCGCTTTTGGCCTGACGGTGCTGCCGCGACGCGACCGCCCAACTGCGGCGGCGATTAAAACGAAAGTGACGCAATTGCTGGAGATGGTGCAACTGGCGCACCTCGCGGATCGCTTCCCCGCCCAGCTTTCCGGCGGACAAAAACAGCGCGTGGCGCTGGCGCGCGCGCTTGCCGTGGAACCGCAAATTCTACTGCTGGATGAACCGTTTGGCGCGCTGGATGCCCAGGTACGTAAAGAGTTACGTCGCTGGTTACGCCAGTTACATGAAGAACTGAAATTCACCAGCGTCTTTGTCACCCACGATCAGGAAGAAGCGACGGAAGTGGCGGATCGGGTGGTGGTGATGAGTCAGGGCAATATCGAACAGGCTGATGCGCCGGATCGAGTGTGGCGTGAACCGGCAACCCGCTTCGTACTGGAGTTTATGGGCGAGGTGAACCGCCTGACAGGCACCGTCCGCGGCGGGCAGTTTCACGTTGGCGCGCATCGCTGGCCGCTGGGTTATACGCCCGCGTACCAGGGGCCGGTCGATCTGTTCCTGCGTCCGTGGGAGGTGGATATTAGCCGCCGCACCAGCCTGGATTCTCCGCTACCAGTACAGGTCATTGAGGCCAGCCCGAAAGGTCACTATACACAGTTAGTGGTACAGCCGCTGGGGTGGTATCACGATCCGCTGACGGTGGTGATGGCGGGTGACGACGTCCCGCAGCGCGGCGAGCGTTTGTTTGTTGGACTGCAAAAAGCGCGTCTGTATAACGGCGACCAGCGTATTGAAACGCGTGAAGAGGAACTTGCTCTGGCGCAATCGGCCTGATAGGTTAATTTGTATAGTTATCGCCCGGTGGCGCTACGCATACCGGGCTTTTTTACGAGCTGAAAACGTGAATACATTAGAACAAACCATCGGCAATACGCCGCTGGTCAAATTACAACGTCTGGCGCCGGATAACGGCAGTGAAATCTGGGTTAAGCTGGAAGGCAATAATCCGGCAGGATCGGTGAAAGATCGCGCGGCGCTATCGATGATTGTCGAGGCGGAAAAGCGCGGGGAAATTAAACCGGGCGATGTCCTGATTGAAGCGACCAGCGGCAACACGGGCATTGCGCTGGCGATGATCGCCGCGCTGAAAGGTTATCGCATGAAGCTGTTGATGCCAGACAACATGAGTCAGGAGCGTCGGGCGGCAATGCGGGCCTATGGCGCAGAGCTGATTCTGGTCACTAAAGAGCAGGGAATGGAAGGGGCGCGCGATTTAGCGCTCGCTATGTCTGAACGTGGAGAAGGTAAACTGCTCGATCAGTTTAATAACCCCGATAACCCATATGCGCACTACACCACCACCGGCCCGGAAATCTGGCGGCAAACGTCAGGTCGCATCACCCATTTTGTCTCCAGCATGGGCACCACCGGCACCATTACCGGCGTGTCGCGTTTTCTGCGCGAGCAGGAAAAACCGGTCACCATCGTTGGCCTACAGCCGGAAGAGGGCAGCAGTATTCCGGGCATTCGCCGCTGGCCTGCGGAATATATGCCGGGCATTTTTAACGCCTCGCTGGTAGATGAGGTGCTGGATATTCATCAGAATGATGCCGAAAACACCATGCGTGAACTGGCGGTTCGTGAAGGCATTTTCTGCGGCGTCAGCTCTGGCGGCGCGGTAGCGGGTGCGTTACGCGTCGCACGAGCCACGCCCGGCGCGATAGTGGTGGCGATCATCTGCGATCGCGGCGACCGTTACCTTTCGACCGGCGTGTTTGGTGAAGAGCATTTCAGCCAGGGGGCAGGGATTTAAACTAACAGGTTTAGCTGGTTGGGATATACACAGGCAACGGCGCCTTTGACAAGCGGGAATATCCTGCCGATTTTCTATGTGCGCCAGCGCATTACCGCCGTCTTTTATAATAAAAGCTCGTCTGTTGTTCTTATTGTTGTATTTGTTCCTGGCAAAGCGTCATGTAATGCTTGCTGCTTTCTACCAGCCTGGCTGAACCAGGCCGGTAAAGTGACGGCGCTTTAAACATATAAATCAGTTGTACTTGTTGCTGGCAGGCCATCTCTGTCACTGGTACGTGAAATAACGTTAACGCCGCATTTTTCGTACCGTAAACCGCGTTACCCTGCGAATCCCGGCCATAATACGCTTGCGCCAGCATCATGGCATACAGCTCGTCGTCGCGGTACAGGCTGTCCAAACAGAACACCCAGATCGCGGTCCTGAAATGCCCATCCACGCCAGCTTGGGTATAGAGTAATCTGGCAGTATAAGATTTGGGATGTATTTTGGCCGCAGCGCGGCGCAAAAAACGCGTCTGCGGCGATTCGGACAACCAGAAAGAGGCGCTCTGTAATGCGGTCTGGGCTATGGGACGAATTTCCAGATAATAGTAAACGGTTAACCCTACAGCAAACGCTAACAGAAGCGCGATAACGCCTTTAAAAAACCACAGTAGCACGCCTGGCATTATGATTTTTTCTTACTCAACATTCTTATCCGTTTCCGCAATAAGCGCATGTAAATAAGGCTGTGCATTTTCATCCGCTTTACCGGGAATTTTAACGATATAGGGCTTTCCGGTGATGGACGACGACGACGCGACTTTATCGATAAACTGTTCGGCGGTGTCGATACGATTGCGTGTGTTACCCAGTTTTAAGCGCAGGTGCGATACGGCTTCCTCGCAGTTATGCGCATCACCGTTACGAACGAATGTCAGATCCTTTTTCTGCGCCAGCGCATTAAGCATGGCGTTAATGCGCGCTTCTTCGTGGGCGTTTAGCTTCGCCCAGGCGGGTAGGGTCAGCAGGAGCGCAACGACGGCGCAGACAATTTTCTTCATGGTAAAATCCTTTTTCATGCGATAATCACTGCACCTCAGACCGTTAGCCGGGTAATAAGTTGCACTCCTGGTGGGGTTATTTTTGTGAGTGCGCCAGCGTGAGTTCATCCAGAAAACGCCACAGCTTTTCATTCATTTGCTGGTAATTCCATGCGCGCATTTCGGCAACCGAGCGGATAAAACGCTTCCCTTGCGCGTCGGCCAGCTCCTGCTGCGAATGTTGGATTAATCCTTCAACCGCCTCGACGGTAAATTCCATATGGCACTGGAAACCGTAGACAAAATTACCGTACTGCACTATCTGACGTGGACAGCCTTCGCTTTCGGCCAGCACGGTCGCCTGATCGGTGAGTCCTGGCATATCGTTGTGCCAGTGGCCGACGGTTAACGGTGAGCCAAAGTGGGCGATAAGCGGATGCCGCAGACCGGCTTCAGTGAGCGTAATAGGGTAGTGGCCAATCTCTTTTTCCGGACTTTGGCACACCGCGGCGCCCAGCGCCTCGCCAATGAGCTGCGAACCAAGACAAATGCCGATAACCATTCGCCGGGCCGTAATCGCCTGATTAATTAAGTGCTGTTCGGCGCGAGAGTCAAAGTACGGGCACTCTTCGCGGGTGGTGCGCGGCGACTGCGGACCGCCAAATACCACGAGCATATCGAACTCATCGGCATTGGGCGGTAGCGCTTCTCCGGCATAGACGCGCGACCATGAAATGGTATAACCGCGATCTTCAGCCCATTTCAGATAAGCGCCAGCGGATTCAAACGACTCATGGACAACAAAATGAACTCGCACGTTATTTTCTCCTGTTAGCGATTTAGCGCCTGATGGACATCAGCCGCCAGCGTGTTGATCTCGCTGTCATTTAATGTCGACAGCGTGATACGTAGACCGTGAGACGGCGCGCTTACGCCAAAGGCTTCTCCCTCACGTACCAGCCAGCCGGATTTTGCCAGCGTAAACGCGGTAGCCTGGCTATGGGTGTCCAGTGGGAGCCAGGCATTCACGCCGTCGCCGGGAGAAATGGCGATGCCATATTGCTGTAGGGCGCGGGCCAGTTTTTGTTGCCGGACGGCGTAAAACAGCCGCGTTTGCGTCAGCCTGTGCTGATACTCAGGGTCGGTCAGGCAGGCGTAGACCAGATCCTGTAACAGATGGCTGACCCACTGACTACCGGCATTTAGCCGCAGCCGAAGTTTTGCCGAGGTCGCGCTGTCGCTGGCGACAATAGCAAGACGTAAATCGGGGCCGAGGGCTTTGGAAACGGAGCGTATCACCGCCCAGTGTTGCGTTGTCTGCGCAATAACCGGCTGCCAGGGCGACGAAGAAAGCAGGGCGAAGTGATCGTCGATAATGACTACTACCTGAGGGTAACGCGCCAGTATATTTTGCAGCGCAGCGGCACGGCGAGCGCTCAGGCTACAGCCGGTAGGGTTGTGCGCGCGCGGCGTTAAGATCACTGCCCGCGCGCCCTGGTTTAGCGCCTGTTCCAGCTTTTCAGGCTGCATTCCTTCGCTATCTACGCTGACCGGGCTGGCGCTAAAACCGGCATAGCGCAGCATATTGATACTGCTTAAAAAACAGGGATCTTCCACCGCGACGCTGTCGCCCGGCAGCAGATGCGCGCAAAGCAGTCTTTCAATGGCGTCGATAGCTCCGCTGGTGATATCAATTTCGCCTGCGACGGGGGTGGCATCTCGTAGCCAGCGCGCCGCCCAGGCGTGTAGTTCAGGGGAAACGGGCGCATCGCCGTAGAGATGCGGCGTGCGGCTGAGACGGGCAAAATAACGGCTAAGGTCAGGCAGACGCTGCGGATCGGGATTGCCGCCGGAAAGGTCGTGCAGAGGCGTATGCGGATCGCCGCCTTCCAGCGCTACGGGAGACGGACTGCCTTTAATCACCGTCCCATTGCGGCCTAAACTTTGCGCCAGTCCCGCCGTTATCAGCCGTTTATACGCCGCTGCGACGGTATTGCGGTTCACCTTTAATTCGCTTGCCAGCTCCCGTACCGGCGGGAGCGAATCCTCCGCCCGTAACGTGCCGGCGATAATGTGTTGACGGATACTGTCAAAAATTTCGTTAGCGGTTTTTCCGTCGATCATTATTGACCTATGACAAAATGAATTTTAGCATATGACAATGATAATGAGGCGGTAGCCTGCTGTCCAGCGAGAGGAAAATTTTATGGGACAAGAGAGTGATATTCAGTCAGTGCTCTTCGACGACAACCATCGGGCATTACAGACCGATATCGTCGCCGTCCAGTCACAGGTCGTGTACGGCAGCGTAGGCAACAGCATCGCTGTTCCGGCCATTAAAGCGCAGGGACTACGCGTGACGGCGGTCCCGACGGTGCTGTTCAGCAATACGCCGCACTATAAAACCTTTTATGGCGGCATTATTCCCGCCGAGTGGTTTGCAGGCTACCTTACGGCGTTGAATGAGCGCGATGCGCTACGTGAATTAAAAGCGATTACCACCGGTTACATGGGCAGCGCAGACCAAATTGTCTTGCTTTCGAAGTGGCTAATGGCGATCCGGGCTTCGCATCCGGAGGTGTGTATTCTTGTTGATCCGGTCATTGGCGATACCGACAGTGGAATGTATGTGCAGGCGGAAATTCCGCAGGCTTATCGCACACATTTGTTGCCGCAGGCGCAGGGGCTAACGCCGAACGTATTTGAGCTGGAGATGCTGAGTGGTAAACCGTGTCGCACGCTGGAAGAGGCGGTGGCAGCGGCGCAATCGCTGCTTTCCGATACGCTGAAATGGGTGGTTATCACCAGCGCGCCGGGCGAATCTCTGGAGACCATAACGGTTGCCGTCGTTACCGCGCAGGTCGTGGAAGTCTTTGCCCATCCGCGGGTGGCGACGGAGTTAAAAGGGACGGGAGATCTCTTCTGCGCCGAGCTGGTCAGCGGTATTGTGCAGGGGAAAAAACTGACGACCGCGGCAAAAGATGCGGCGCAGCGCGTGCTGGAGGTGATGACCTGGACACAGCAGTGTGGCTGTGATGAGTTAATTCTGCCGCCGGCAGGGGAGGCGCGATGAAGAGTTATCGGCTGGTGGTTCGCCAGCAGGGACGTATCGTGGGGCATTTTGAAACGAGCGGGCTGGACGCGCTGGAAGATATTTGCGTAGCGCGGGCGATGTTTGGCATCACTGGCGGCTATCAGTGCGAGTTGCAAGTGTCCGATTCCGAACGCAGGATGCTGGAGAGTGGCCCGGATGGGATGAAGATCCTGATGCGCGAGAAGTGCTTTCGCCCGGTGACCTCGCAGTTGTAACCCGTGGATTGGCGCTGAAATGTTCGCAACCTTGTAGGCCTGATAAGCGTAGCGCCATCAGGCAGTGCGCCACACCATCGCCGGATGGCGGCGCAAGCGCCTTATCCGGCCTACAGGCAAAAAAATGGCGCCCAAAGGCGCCATTCTTCACTGCGGCAAGAATTACTTCTTAATGCGGATAACCGGAGTTTCACCCACGGTCACGCTACCGGACAGTTTGATCAGTTCTTTGATTTCATCCATGTTGGAGATAACAACCGGAGTCAGGGTAGACTTGGCTTTTTCTTCCAGCAACGGCAGATCGAACTCGATGACCGGATCGCCAACTTTCACGCGCTGACCTTCTTCAGCAATACGCTTGAAGCCTTCGCCTTTCAGCTCAACGGTGTCGATACCGAAGTGAACGAACAGCTCAATGCCGCTATCGGATTCGATAGAGAACGCATGGTTGGTTTCAAAGATTTTGCCGATGGTACCGTCAACAGGGGCGACCATTTTGTTACCGGTTGGTTTGATAGCGATGCCATCACCAACGATTTTTTCAGCAAAAACTACATCCGGCACGTCTTCGATGTTGACGATCTCGCCAGAGAGCGGGGCAACAATCTCAATAGTTCCGGTGTCTTTCTTATCATCAGAAACCAGAGATTTTAGTTTATCGAACAAACCCATGATCTTCTCCTAAGCAGTAAATTGGGCCGCATCTCGTGGATTAGCAGATTGTTTTTTCTTCAATGAACTTGTTAACCAGCGTCATTAACTCGTCCGTTGTCGGTTGAGCAAGAGCCTGCTCTGCTAACACCTTCGCATCTTCGAAGTTCGTGTTACGGATAATCTTCTTAATGCGCGGGATAGAAATGGCGCTCATAGAGAATTCGTCCAGACCCATCCCCAGCAACAGAAGTGTAGCACGTTCGTCGCCTGCAAGCTCACCACACATGCCAGTCCATTTACCTTCTGCATGAGAAGCATCAATAACTTGCTTGATCAAGTTCAGTACGGACGGTGACATTGGCTGGTAAAGGTGTGAAATCATATCATTACCACGGTCAACTGCCAGGGTGTACTGCGTTAAATCATTGGTGCCGATACTAAAGAAATCAACTTCTTTGGCTAAATGACGCGCAATTGTCGCCGCAGCCGGTGTTTCCACCATCACGCCAATCTCAATGCTTTCGTCAAATGCTTTACCTTCGTCACGCAGTTCCTGTTTGTAGATTTCAATCTCTTTGCGCAGCGCGCGAACTTCTTCAACAGAGATGATCATCGGGAACATAATGCGCAATTTACCGAAAGCGGAGGCACGCAGAATCGCGCGAACCTGGTCACGCAGGATCTCTTTGCGATCCATGGCGATACGCACGGCGCGCCAGCCCAGGAACGGGTTCTCTTCTTTCGGGAAGTTCATGTACGGCAGCTCTTTGTCGCCGCCAATGTCCATGGTACGGACGATAACCGCCTGCGAGCCGCACGCTTCAGCGACCGCTTTATAGGCGGCAAACTGCTCTTCTTCCGTCGGCAGCGCGTCGCGATCCATGAACAGGAATTCAGTACGATACAGACCAACGCCTTCCGCGCCGTTGCGCTCAGCGCCTTCAACGTCACGAACGGTACCGATGTTGGCGCAAACTTCAACCTGATGTCCATCCAGCGTGATTGCCGGCAGATCTTTCAGTTTAGCCAGTTCCGCTTTCTCGGTCGCAACCTGCTCCTGGACGGCGCGCAGTTGCTCAATAACATCGTTGGTCGGGTTGACGTAAACCTGGTTGTTTACGGCATCCAGAATCAGATAATCGCCGTTTTTCACCTGAGCGGTGACGCTACCGGTACCTACGATCGCCGGCAGTTCCAGAGAACGCGCCATGATGGAGGTATGAGACGTGCGTCCGCCCGCGTCGGTGATGAAGCCCAGCACTTTCTGCAGGTTCAGCTGCGCGGTTTCTGACGGCGTCAGGTCAGCGGCAACCAGGATAACTTCTTCCTGAATCGCGCTCAGATCGATAATGGCCAGACCCAGGATGTTGCGCAGCAGGCGCTTACCGATATCACGTACGTCAGCCGCACGCTCTTTCAGGTATTCGTCATCCAGTTCTTCCAGGGCAGTGGCCTGACCTTCGATAACTTCATGTGCGGCTGCGTCAGCCGTCATGTGCTTATCTTTAATCAGGGCTATGATTTCCTGCTCCAGCTCCTCATCTTCGAGCAGCATAATATGCCCTTCAAAGATGGCTTCTTTTTCTTCACCGAACGTTTCACCAGCTTTTGTCTTGATCGCTTCCAGTTGCGCAGATGCCTTGGCACGACCGCTCAGAAAACGTTCAACTTCCTGATCAACCTTGTCGGCAGAAATTTTTTTCCGGTCAATGACGATTTCGTCTTCTTTCAGCAGCAGTGCTTTGCCGAAAGCGATACCCGGGGATGCTAAAATGCCTGAAATCATAACCCTACCTTACTTGTGACTGATTTTTAAAAGAACCCGGAAAAAAACTTACTCGAGTTCCGCCATCAGTTTGACCAGATGTTCAACCGCTTTCTGCTCATCTTCACCTTCTGCGGAGATGGTGACGACGGTGCCTTGAGTCAGGCCCAGAGTCTGCAGTTTAAACAGGCTTTTCGCGCTGGCGCTTTTGCCGTTGGAAGTCACAGTAATCTCAGAAGTGAAGCCTTTTGCTTCTTTAACAAACTGAGCAGCAGGGCGGGTGTGCAGACCGTTCGGAGCGGTAATGGTAACTTCTTGCTGGAACATTGTATTTCCCCAACTTATAGGTTTAGTGTTGTGGAACTAAAGTCTAGCCTGGCGGCTCAACTTTAGCCTGTATTGTTAGCGCCGGCGTAAACGGGACGCGACACAAAAGGTGTTCTACGCAATCCGTTGCTGGCAACTTATGGCCGCTGACGTTTCGCTCGTCATTAAACATTATGCCGCGAAAGGAAGAGTTGAACCAAATCATAAAATCGATTCAGCTAACGCTTTTCCTGTAACGATTAATTTCGCGCATCAAAATAATTAGTCTGGTTAAATACCAGTTCCGGCAGGGTGAATCAATGCCAGGTGAGGTGAAAGTTTGAAGCAGGCCACAAAAAAGCACCCAAAAAGGTGCTTTTTTACGCGTTTTTAACATGCTGGCATCACTGTTGCAGTTCTTTCTCAGTAAAGAGATCGGCGAACAACGCGGTGCTCAGATAACGCTCACCTGATGAAGGTAGGATAACCACAATATTCTTATTGGTAAAGCTTTCATCTTCCTGCAGCTTAAGCGCTGCAGCAACCGCGGCACCGGAAGAAATTCCTGCCAGAATACCTTCCTCTTCCATCAGACGGCGCGCGGTAGAAATGGCTTCTTCATTGGTGATGCCAACCACTTTATCAATCAGTTTCAGATCCAGGTTGCCCGGGATGAAGCCTGCGCCGATGCCCTGAATTTTATGCGGGCCTGGTTTGATCTCTTCACCAGCCAGCGCCTGGGCAATAACCGGGGAGTCAGTGGGTTCTACCGCAACGGTGATAAGATCGGTTTTACCCTTCGTCCCTTTGATATAACGCGTGACGCCGGTTAACGTACCGCCAGTGCCGACGCCGGAGATAAACACATCCACCTGACCATCGGTGTCTTCCCAGATTTCCGGGCCGGTGGTTTTTTCATGGATTTCCGGGTTGGCAGGGTTGCTGAACTGCTGGAGCAGGAGATATTTTTGCGGATCGCTGGCGACAATTTCTTCGGCTTTCTGAATAGCGCCTTTCATCCCTTTCGCCCCTTCGGTCAGCACCAGATTCGCGCCTAATGCTTTGAGTAGCTTGCGGCGTTCAATGCTCATGGTTTCCGGCATGGTCAGGGTGAGTTTGTAACCGCGCGCGGCGGCGACATACGCCAGCGCAATACCGGTGTTGCCGCTGGTCGGCTCCACCAGTTCCACGCCAGGTTTCAGTACGCCACGCTTTTCGGCATCCCAAATCATATTGGCGCCGATACGGCACTTGACGCTGAAGCTCGGGTTGCGCGACTCCACCTTCGCCAGAATGCGTCCATTACCGATACGGTTCAGTCGAACCAGCGGCGTATGACCGATAGTCAGCGAGTTATCTTCATAAATCTTACTCATGGCCTGTCCTTAACTGTATGAAATTGGGATACCTTCCCAGCATACCTTCCAGCCAGATATGGGGAAGTAAGGATTTCGCATATCTATATGCTGATGGGAAATAATGGTTATCAGTATGGAATAAGAGACAGCATAAGCCATCTCTTATTTATACATTTTTACGTTATTTCCATAACGCGTGCTTAGCACGCCAGCAATCAACCCACATTGCCGTCGCGCCACAGACGGCGACAGGCATAATGAACAGGTTAAGCACCGGAATCATCGTAAAGAGGCTGGTGAGCGCGCCAAATTGCATATTCGCCACCTTCTGCGTGCGCAACGCGGCGCGCATCGTTTTAAACGGCACTTTGTGGTTATCAAACGGATAGTCGCAATACTGAATCGCCAGCATCCAGGCGCTGAACAAAAACCACAGCACCGGCGCGATGGTTTGGCCAATGCCAGGAATAAAATAGAGAATCAGCAGCACAATAGCGCGCGGCAGATACCACGCCAGCTTTTGCCATTCACGTTTCATAATGCGCGGTACATCTTTCATGATGCCGAGTATGCCTGTATCTGGCGGCGTGGCGCCGGTTAACCGCGCCTCAAGCTGTTCGGCTAAAAGGCCGTTAAACGGCGCGGCGATCCAGTTGGCGAGGGTAGAGAAAAAATAGCCAAAGACCAACAGAACAGAGATAACCGCAATCGGCCACAGCAGATAGCTCAGCCATTGCAGCCAGTCCGGCACATGACTCATCAACGAAGGTATCCAGGCGTCAAGTTGGGTAAACAGCCACCAAAATGCGCCGCCCATCAGCACAATGTTGACCAGCAAAGGTAAAATAACAAAGCGGCGGATTCCCGGTAGGGTGACTAACTTCCATCCTTGCGAGAAATAATAGACGCCGCTACGTGGTACGGTTGTGGATGATGAAACCATATTCAGGACATACTCCTTTTTCTTAAAGCCCTGGGTAAACGTGGGATATCTTACCCGGTTATCAGACGGTGGATAGTTCGGAAATGTTCGAAAAAACAGCAAAAAGCACATTTTCCTTCATCTTTATGCTGCGAAAGCCAACAGTACACTTGCACTTGACGTAATCGGCAAATACTCTTAGTGAGTAAATGTTTGCCGTGGTGGCAAGGTGTTAGAACAACAGAGAATATAATGATGCAGGATTTGCGTCTGATATTAATCATTGTTGGCGCGATCGCCATAATCGCTTTACTGGTACATGGTTTCTGGACCAGCCGTAAAGAACGATCTTCTATGTTCCGCGATCGTCCACTAAAACGCATGAAATCGAAACGCGACGACGACTCGTATGACGACGATGTCGAAGAAGACGAAGGCGTGGGTGAAGTTCGTGTTCACCGCGTAAATCATGCCCCCGGCCAGTCGCAGGAGCATGATGCCCCTCGTCAGTCGCCGCAACACCAGTACCAGCCGCCTTATGCGTCTGCGCAACCGCGTCCAGCGGCGCCGCCGCAGCCGCAAGCGCCGATGCAACAGCCGGTTCAGCAACCGGTCCAACCTGCGCCGCAGCCTCAGCAGGTTCAGCCATCTGCGCCGCCGGTACAGCCGCCGCAACAGCAGTCTGCACCGCCGTCGCAAGCGCCGCAGCCTGTTGCGCAGCCCGCGCCGCCGCCATCAGCGCAAACCTTCCAGCCTGCGGAACCTGTGGTTGAGGCGGAACCGGTAGTGGAAGAAGCGCCGGTTGTGGAAAAACCGCAGCGTAAAGAGGCGGTCATCATTATGAACGTCGCGGCCCATCATGGCAGCGAGCTTAATGGTGAAGTGTTACTGAACAGTATTCAGCAGTCAGGCTTTAAATTTGGCGATATGAATATTTTCCATCGTCATTTGAGCCCGGACGGCAGCGGCCCGGCCTTGTTCAGTCTCGCGAATATGGTCAATCCGGGAACGTTCGATCCTGAAATGACGGACTTCACTACGCCTGGCGTCACTATCTTTATGCAGGTACCGTCTTACGGCGATGCGCTGCAGAACTTCAAGCTGATGCTGCAATCCGCGCAGCATATCGCTGATGAGGTCGGTGGCGTCGTGCTGGATGACCAGCGTCGGATGATGACGCCGCAGAAACTGCGCGAATATCAGGACCGCATCCGCGAGGTGATGGACGCTAACGCCTGAGGTTAACGCAGGTGTGACATTTTTAACGTAACCCCCGCCTGTCGGGGGTTTTTTATCATTGATGGTGTGATATGGAACCAATCGAACAACAACTGACAGAACTGCGAACCACGCTTCGCCATCATGAATATCTGTATCATGTGATGGATGCGCCAGAGATTCCCGACGCCGAATATGACCGCCTGATGCGGGAACTGCGAGAGCTGGAGGCGCAACGTCCGGACCTTATCACGCCGGATTCGCCCACGCAGCGCGTTGGCGCGGCGCCGCTGACGGCATTCAACCAGATTCGCCATGAAGTACCGATGCTGTCGCTCGATAACGTATTTGATGAAGAAAGCTTCCTGGCGTTTAACAAGCGAGTGCAGGATCGTCTAAAAAGCACGGAAAATGTCATCTGGTGCTGCGAGCTAAAGCTGGATGGTCTGGCGGTCAGCATTCTGTATGAAAACGGCGTGCTGGTGAGCGCTGCGACGCGTGGCGACGGCACCACCGGTGAAGATATCACTTCAAACGTGCGCACGATTCGCGCCATTCCGTTAAAGCTGCACGGCGATAACATTCCGGCGCGTCTTGAAGTTCGCGGAGAGGTATTTTTACCGCAGGCCGGGTTCGAAAAGATCAATGAAGACGCGCGCCGCACTGGCGGCAAAGTGTTTGCTAACCCGCGTAACGCGGCGGCGGGCTCGTTGCGTCAGCTCGATCCGCGTATTACGGCGAAGCGACCGCTAACATTTTTCTGCTACGGCGTCGGTATTCTGGAAGGCGGCGAGTTGCCGGATACGCATCTGGGACGTTTGCTGCAATTTAAAGCGTGGGGGTTACCGGTCAGCGATCGCGTGACGCTGTGCGATTCTCCCCAGGCGGTTCTGGATTTTTATCGCAACGTCGAAAAAGATCGCCCCACGCTCGGTTTTGATATCGACGGCGTGGTGATTAAGGTCAACTCGCTGGCTTTGCAGGAACAGCTGGGCTTTGTGGCCCGCGCGCCGCGCTGGGCGGTGGCGTTTAAATTTCCTGCTCAGGAGCAGATGACTTTTGTGCGCGATGTTGAGTTTCAGGTCGGGCGCACCGGGGCGATTACGCCGGTGGCGCGTCTGGAACCGGTTCAGGTGGCTGGTGTGCTGGTCAGCAATGCCACGTTGCATAATGCCGATGAAATTGAGCGACTTGGCTTGCGCATTGGCGATAAGGTGGTTATCCGTCGGGCAGGCGATGTGATCCCTCAGGTGGTCAACGTGGTTCTGTCCGAACGCCCTGAAGAGACGCGTCCGATTGTGTTTCCAACGCACTGTCCGGTGTGCGGATCGGACGTAGAGCGCGTCGAAGGCGAAGCCGTTACCCGTTGTACCGGCGGGCTGATTTGCGGCGCGCAGCGTAAAGAGTCGCTGAAACATTTTGTGTCGCGCCGGGCGATGGATGTAGACGGGATGGGCGATAAGATCATCGACCAACTGGTGGAAAGGGAGTATGTCCATACGCCAGCGGATCTGTTCCGTCTGACGGCGGGTAAACTGACCGGCCTGGACCGAATGGGGCCAAAGTCCGCGCAAAATGTTGTAAACGCGCTGGAAAAAGCCAAAGCGACGACCTTTGCGCGTTTTCTCTATGCGCTGGGCATCCGTGAAGTGGGTGAAGCGACGGCGGCGGGGCTGGCGGCGTATTTCGGCACGCTGGAGGCGCTGCAGGCTGCCACCATTGACGAGTTGCAGAAAGTACCCGACGTGGGGATTGTGGTCGCTACGCACGTCTTTAACTTTTTTGCCGAAGAGAGTAATCGTGACGTGATTGTGCAGCTACTGGCGGAAGGGGTTCACTGGCCCGCGCCGGTAGTCATTAATGTGCAAGAGATCGATAGCCCGTTTGCCGGTAAAACCGTGGTACTAACCGGTAGCCTGAGCCAGATGTCCCGCGATGACGCTAAAGCGCGTTTAGCGGCGCTGGGCGCGAAAGTGGCAGGCAGCGTATCGAAGAAAACCGATCTGGTGATTGCCGGTGAAGCGGCGGGCTCCAAACTGGCCAAAGCGCAGGAACTGGGTATTACCGTGATTGATGAAGCGGAAATGATCCGCTTACTGGGTGCCTGAGATGGAAAAAGAGCAGCTGGTTGAAATCGCCAACACCGTGATGCCCTTTGGCAAATATCAGGGACGTCGATTGATCGACCTTCCGGAAGAGTATTTGCTGTGGTTTGCCCGTAAAGATCAATTTCCGGCGGGTAAACTAGGGGAGTTGATGCAAATCACGCTGCTGATTAAAACCGAGGGGCTGACGCAACTGGTACAGCCCCTGAAACGCCCGCTTTAAGCTTTCGCGGCGCGGCTTTCCTGCTGCGCCTGTAACTTCTCGGTCTGGCGTTTGTAGCGCCGCGCCAGCCCTGCGCAGACCATCAGTTGGATCTGGTGGAAGATCATCAGCGGTAATACCATCATACCCAGCACTGACGTCGGAAACAGAATATTGGCCATCGGGATCCCGTTGGCCAGGCTTTTTTTCGAACCGCAGAAGACAATAGTGATTTCGTCGGCTTTATTGAAGCCGCATTTACGGGCGACAAAGACGTTAATGGCTATGACGATCGCCAGCAGTATGAGGCTGACCACGACGATAAACAGCAGCGATCCCCAGCCGACTTTGTGCCAGATGCCGTTGACCACCGCTTCGCTGAACGCCGAGTAGACCACCAACAGAATAGAGGTCTGATCCGTTTTCGCGATCCACTTTTTGTTGCGCGCGACCCAATTGCCGATCCACGGGCGAGACAGGTGTCCCAGCACAAAAGGCAGCAGCAGTTGCAGCATAATTTTGCCCACCTCTTCCAGACTGCCCTGCGCGCCATGAATATTCATTACCAGACCGACCAGCAGCGGCGACAGGAAAATGCCCAGCAGGCTGGACGCAGACGCTGAGCACACCGCGGCCGCGACGTTACCGCCCGCGAGTGAAGTAAACGCAATCGCAGACTGCACGGTGGCGGGCAAAATACACAGATACAGAAAGCCGCTGTAGAGCATAGGGTCGACATTGACAGGCGCCCACCAGGCAAACAGTACGCCGAGGACAGGAAAGAGCACAAAAGTGCTGCACATGACCCACAGATGCAACCGCCAGTGGCTGCCGCCAGCGATGATCGCTTCACGCGAAAGCTTCGCGCCATGCATAAAAAACAGCAGAGCGATGGCCGCTGTCGTAATGCCTTCAACGACAGGCACAAAGCCGCCTTCCGCCGGGAAAAAAGAGGCCAGTAGTACCACGGTGATAAGTGTCAGCGTGAAAGGGTCAAGGATACGAAAAAGTTTCATAAAAACTCCTGAAAGTCGGTGCAGCTATTTTGCGTTTTTCGCTTTGAGAAATAAAATTGATTTATTGCATCTATATATGAATCTAGTCGATGAACTATTCACTGCGTCAACTGCGTATTTTTATTACCGTCGCCCAGGCCAAAAGTTTCAGTCGGGCAGGGGACAGGATTGGACTGAGCCAGTCTGCGGTCAGTCATAGCGTAAAAGAGCTGGAGCGGCAAACCGGCGTCAGACTGCTGGATCGCACCACGCGTGAGGTGGTGCTGACCGAGGCGGGGCAACAACTGGCGACGCGTCTGGAGCGGGTGCTTGATGAACTGAACAGCATACTGCGCGATGCAGGCAGAGTAGGGACACAATTAACCGGCACCGTGCGCGTTGCCGCGAGCCAAACCATTTCTGCGCATCTTATTCCGCAATGCATTGCCCAAAGTAATTCACTTTATCCCGCTATTGATTTTGTATTGCACGATCGTCCGCAGCAGTGGGTGCTGGAGAGCATCCGCCAGGGTGAAGTGGATTTTGGCATCGTTATCGATCCCGGCGCAGCGGTGGATTTACAGTGTGAAGCCATCTTATCAGAGCCTTTTTTACTGTTGTGTCGCCAGGATCATCCGCTGGCGCATCAGGAATGGGTAAGCTGGCAGGATCTTAAACAGGCCTCGCTGGTCTTACAGGATTATGCTTCCGGCAGTCGACCGCTGATTGATGCGGCGCTGGCCCATTTTGCTATTGAGGCGGATATCGTGCAGGAGATTGGTCACCCGGCCACGCTGTTTCCAATGGTGGAAGCGGGAATCGGCATCAGCGTGCTGCCCGCGCTGGCGTTACCGCTCCCGCAGGGCAGCCACTTACAGGTTAAACGGCTGACGCCCGTAGTTGAAAGGCAGCTCATGCTGGCGCGGCGAAAAAACCGATCGCTCTCCACGGCGGCGCAGGCGTTGTGGGACGTGGTGCGTACTCAGGCCAGCGAATTAACCGCCGCGAGGGCGAAAGATCCGCTGTATCAGCTATAAATATCTATCTGTCCGTGTGTGAGGTGCGGTCTTGCCCTGCCATTTTTGACAGGGCAGTGTGTTAAAACAGGTATTTGATGGAATAAATAATGCCATCCTGCAGGAAGGATTCTCCTAACTTATTATCAGCGTAACGATATTGTACTCCTGCGGTCAGGTGAGGAGTCGCATTCCACCACAGCGCTACTGCGCCATTAATGCCATCTTTCCCGCCATTGCCCGCAGCGTAGGACGCATCGCGGTCAAACTCATACTCATTCCAGTTCGTTACGCTGAATTTCTCACTACCCAACGAGAAGCTATAGCCGGCCACCCAACCTAATACATAACCATTATCGCCTGTGTAGTAGGTCTGATCGGTATAACGTTTGGCAAAGAAGGGTTTAAACCAGTAACCGTTACCTGTGAAGTTATAGCCTAAACCATAGAGAAACATGTCATCATGGAAATTAGCGCGATGAGGTGAACCGTACGTCCCGTAGGCATGGAGATAGAGGTTTAATCCTGTATCGCCCAGATAAATACGGTTGGTATTTTTAAAGGTGTAACGCTGTTCGCTGCCTGGTTTAGCGTGGCGGCCATTGTAAAAATTTTCCCAGTCGAAGAACCCGTACATTTCTCCCCAGCTAAAATTCGCTCCGCCTTCCAGTTCCAGGTACCCAAAATCATCTTTATGGGATTTTTTACTGGTTTTTTCCGTGGTGTCTGATGTCCAGTCGAGGTAATGGAGGCCGATATCGGCGAACCCGCCTTTAAATTCCGCATGGGTGAGTGCGGGAATAATGAGTAAAGAAGAAAGCGTCAGAGTAAGAATTTTTTTCATAGCATATTTCCCTATGCCGATAATTATTAATGGGTTAATTAAAAAGAGGCAATTTATAAATATGAAAGCGGCATATTGTTAATATGAAGTGCAAGCAAAAACCAATACTGTTTTCCCACTGTATTAATACAGAAGCGATCTAAATCTATCGATATTAAATGGCTATTGATGACACGTGAAAAGTGTATTGGTCAGCAAGGGGCGATGGTCGTTATAAAAAGGAGTCAAATTAAATCCGATAGAACAAGGAAACTTATGCCTCACGCTATTTTTTCTCATAATCCTGAGTATTGTGTTGATATTATTCATGCACATAAACCGGCATTTACCCCGCGCGTCGCGTTTATTTTAGGCTCCGGGTTGGGTGCTCTGGCGGATCAAATCGAAGATGCGGTAGCCATTTCTTACGAGAAATTGCCGGGATTTCCCGTCAGTACCGTACACGGCCATGCTGGTGAACTGGTGCTCGGCCATCTGGCGGGTGTTCCGGTGGCCTGTATGAAAGGCCGCGGACATTTTTATGAAGGGCGTGGAATGGCGGTGATGACCGATGCCATTCGCACGTTGAAATTACTGGGCTGTGAAGTGTTGTTCTGCACCAATGCGGCAGGATCTCTGCGTCCGGAAGTGGGGCCGGGTAGCCTGGTTGCGCTTAGCGATCACATTAATACGATGCCCGGTACGCCGATGGTGGGGCCAAACGATGATCGTTATGGCGATCGCTTCTTCTCGCTGGCTAATGCTTATGACGCAGATTATCGCGCCATGCTTCAGTCCGTTGCGGCAGAGGAGGGATTCCCCCTCACTGAAGGCGTATTTGTTTCTTATCCGGGTCCGAACTTCGAAACGGCGGCAGAAATCCGCATGATGCAGATTATTGGCGGCGATGTGGTCGGAATGTCCGTTGTCCCTGAGGTGATTAGCGCACGTCATTGTGGTCTCAAAGTTGTTGCCGTCTCAGCGATCACCAATCTGGCGGAAGGGCTGGGCGATGTAAAACTCTCCCATGCGCAAACGCTGGCGGCGGCTGAACTTTCCCGGCAGAACTTTATCAATCTGATTTGCGGCTTTTTACGTAAGCTGGCCTAAACACAATGACTACGGCCCCGTATTGGGGCTTTATCTCACGGCAAGGAATAAAAAATGGGTATTACGTCCCGCTTAAAAGTCATGTCGTTCTTGCAATATTTTATCTGGGGGAGCTGGCTGGTTACCCTGGGCTCTTACATGATCAACACTCTGGATTTTACCGGCGCGAATGTCGGTATGGTCTACAGCTCAAAAGGACTGGCAGCGATTATCATGCCGGGCATTATGGGGATCATTGCTGATAAATGGCTGCGCGCTGAGCGAGCCTATATGCTTTGCCATCTGGTTTGCGCGGGGGCGTTATTATACGCCACCACCGTTACCGATCCCCAGACGATGTTCTGGGTGATGTTGGTTAATGCGATGGCGTATATGCCAACGATTGCATTATCCAATAGCGTTTCGTACTCCTGTCTGGCGAAAGCAGGTCAGGATCCGGTAACGTCATTTCCGCCTGTGCGCGTTTTCGGCACAATAGGTTTTATTGTTGCGATGTGGGCGGTGAGCCTGATGGGGCTGGAACTGAGCAGTGCGCAATTATACATCGCTTCTGGCGCATCGTTATTGCTGGCCCTGTATGCGCTGACGTTACCGAAAATTCCGGTAGCCGAGAAGAAGGCGAACACCACGCTTGCCAGTAAGCTCGGACTGGATGCTTTTGTTCTGTTTAAAAATCCACGCATGGCAATCTTCTTTTTGTTTGCGATGATGTTGGGGGCGGTGCTGCAAATTACCAATGTCTTCGGTAATCCGTTCCTGCATGATTTTGCCCGTAATCCTGAGTTTGCCGACAGCTTTGTGGTGAAGTATCCCTCTATCTTGCTTTCAGTTTCGCAGATGGCGGAAGTGGGCTTTATCCTCACCATTCCGTTCTTCCTTAAACGCTTTGGTATTAAAACGGTAATGCTGATGAGCATGCTGGCGTGGACGCTGCGTTTCGGCTTCTTTGCCTTTGGCGATCCATCCCCGTTTGGCTTTGTGCTATTGCTGCTGTCGATGATTGTTTATGGCTGCGCATTTGATTTCTTCAACATCTCAGGGTCAATATTTGTAGAGCAGGAGGTGGACTCAAGTATTCGCGCCAGCGCGCAGGGGTTGTTTATGACCATGGTTAACGGCGTGGGGGCGTGGATTGGGTCTCTTTTAAGCGGTATGGCCGTGGATTATTTTTCTATTGATGGCGTAAAAGATTGGCAAACCATCTGGCTGGTCTTTGCCGCCTACGCTCTGGCATTGGCCGTTATTTTTGCATTGTTCTTTAAATATCAGCACCATCCAGAAAAACTGTCGACCAAATCATTAGCACATTAATTTTATTTGACTGGCGAGAGGATGTTCGCCAGTCCATTTTTATGAACAAGGACACAGCATGAAAGAAATTATTCTCTCCTCCGGTATTGGATTTGGTATTGGCGCATTTTTTACTTTATGCCGTATACCTATTCCCGCACCAAATGTTTTACCCGGGGTATTATCTATTGTATTTATGTATATTGGGTATCTTGTCGTTAAATCTATTTTTTACTAGGTAATATGGTAAATTCCAGACGTTATCCCTTATTCCTGGAGTGCGATAGTGATGGAACGAGCCCATCGTATTGATCTAAAGCTATTACGTTATTTCCTCGCTGTTGCAGAAGAATTGCATTTTGGCCGGGCTGCTGCCCGGTTAAATATGTCACAACCTCCCTTGAGTATCCATATCAAAGAACTTGAACAGCAACTGGGTACATTGCTGTTTATTCGTCATTCCCGCAGCGTTGCATTAACCCATGCCGGGAAAGTTTTAATGGAGGAGTCACGTCGCTTGTTAGCCAATGCAAATCAGGCGCTGGCGCGAGTGGAGCAGATTGGTCGCGGTGAAGCGGGGCGCATTGAACTGGGTGTGGTTGGTACGGCGCTGTGGGGAAGAATGCGTCCTGCGATGCGTCACTTTTTGAAAGCAAATCCCAATGTTGAAGTACTTTTTCGCGAAAAGTCTCCAGGTATGCAAATGGCGTTGTTAGAGCGTCGGGAACTTGATGCAGGGATCTGGCGTATGGCTATCGAACCAGCAGTCGGTTTTACCAGCATACGTTTGCATGAATCTGCATTCATGGTTGCAGTTCCGGAAGATCACGATCTGGCATCCAGAGATTCTGTGCCGCTGTCGGCGTTGCGCAATGAATATTTTGTTACGTTGCCTTCCGTACATTCTGATTGGGGATTTTTACAACGTGTATGCCAACAGGCGGGTTTCTCGCCAATGATTATTCGGGAAGTGGTTGAGCCGCAAACGGTGTTGGCGATGATCAGTATGGGGATCGGGATTACGTTGATGGCTGATGGCTATGCGCAAATGAGCTGGCCGGGTGTGGTGTTCCGTCCGTTAGAGGAACGTATTCCGGCGGATTTGTATATTGTGTATGACCAGCAGCAGGCAACGCCAGCACTGGAGAAACTGGTGGCGGCGTTGACGGTATGATGTCTGTGCCGGATGGCGACTAACGTCTTATCCGGCCTACGCGGCGGTGTCGTCTGTAGGCCTGATAAGCGCAGCGCATCAGGCAAGACCCGAACCTGCTGCAGGTTCGAATCTTCCATATCGCAGATAGTAAAAAAGCGCCTTTAGGGCGCTTTTTTACATTGGTGGGTCGTGCAGGATTCGAACCTGCGACCAATTGATTAAAAGTCAACTGCTCTACCAACTGAGCTAACGACCCGAAGTGGTGGGTGATGACGGGATCGAACCGCCGACCCCCTCCTTGTAAGGGAGGTGCTCTCCCAGCTGAGCTAATCACCCACTTCGGTACTTCACAATAAGAAATTTAGCTGGCGAGAAAGTGGTGGGTGATGACGGGATCGAACCGCCGACCCCCTCCTTGTAAGGGAGGTGCTCTCCCAGCTGAGCTAATCACCCACTTCTCAATTTCTTATCTACACGGCGGAGACTACATAAAGTAGTTGGTGGGTGATGACGGGATCGAACCGCCGACCCCCTCCTTGTAAGGGAGGTGCTCTCCCAGCTGAGCTAATCACCCCCGCTGTGTGGAGTCGCATTATAGGGAGAGTTGAAAATGAGTCAACGCATTTTCTAAAGTTTTTGTTTGTTCGTCGTAAAATTAAACAAAACGATCGTGAATTACCCCGCACTGCATGATTTCTATACGGAAATAGCAAAGCGCAGCGTTCTGACCGGATCAACATTGAGGAATCAAGCCACAGTGATAGAATACAAGGCTATTCATCTTTCCAGGATTTGCCGGTTGTCGGCATCTTTATAAACGTAAGGCCATTTCATGAAAATCAAAACTCGCTTCGCGCCTAGCCCGACAGGTTATCTGCACGTCGGCGGCGCGCGTACTGCTCTTTATTCCTGGCTTTTCGCACGTCACCACGGCGGTGAGTTCGTGCTGCGTATTGAAGACACCGATCTTGAGCGTTCCACGCCGGAAGCCATTGAAGCCATCATGGATGGTATGAACTGGCTGAACCTGGAATGGGACGAAGGCCCATATTTCCAGACCAAACGTTTTGATCGCTATAACGCGGTGATTGACGAGATGCTGGAGGCGGGAACAGCCTATAAATGCTACTGCTCTAAAGAGCGTCTGGAGCAACTGCGTGAAGATCAGATGGCGAAAGGCGAGAAGCCGCGTTATGACGGGCGTTGCCGTCACAGCCACGAACATCATGCCGACGATGAGCCATGCGTGGTGCGCTTTGCCAACCCGCAGGACGGTTCCGTTATTTTTGATGATCAGATCCGTGGGCCGATCGAATTCAGCAATCAGGAGCTGGACGATCTGATCATTCGTCGTACCGACGGTTCGCCGACCTACAACTTCTGTGTGGTGGTGGACGACTGGGATATGGAAATTACTCATGTGATTCGTGGCGAAGACCATATCAACAATACTCCGCGCCAGATTAACATTCTGAAAGCGTTAAACGCGCCGGTGCCGATGTACGCGCATGTGTCGATGATTAACGGCGACGACGGTAAAAAGCTGTCTAAACGCCACGGTGCGGTGAGCGTGATGCAGTATCGCGATGACGGTTATCTGCCGGAAGCGTTGCTGAACTATCTGGTGCGTCTGGGCTGGTCCAGCGGCGATCAGGAAATCTTCACCCGCGAAGAGATGATCAAGCTGTTCTCCCTCGGTGCGGTGAGCAAGTCTGCGAGCGCGTTCAACACCGATAAACTGCTGTGGCTGAACCACCACTATATCAATACGCTGGCGCCGGAATATGTGGCGACGCATTTGCAGTGGCATATCGAGCAGGAAAATATCGACACCCGTAACGGCCCGCAGCTTGCTGAACTGGTGAAGTTGCTGGGTGAGCGCTGCAAAACTCTGAAAGAGATGGCGCAGAGCTGCCGCTACTTCTATGAAGACTTCAGTGAGTTTGACGCCGATGCGGCGAAAAAACACCTCCGCCCGGTGGCGCGTCAGCCGCTGGAAGTGGTGCGCGACAAGCTGTCGGCGATTACGGACTGGTCAGCAGAAAACGTCCACCACGCGATTCAGGCCACGGCGGATGAGCTGGAAGTGGGGATGGGTAAAGTGGGGATGCCGCTGCGTGTGGCTGTGACCGGTGCCGGGCAGTCGCCTGCGCTGGATGTCACCGTACATGCGATTGGTAAAACCCGCAGCATTGAGCGCATCAACAAAGCGCTGGGCTTTATCGCCGAGCGTGAAAGCCAGCAGTAACGCCAGCTGAAACAGAATAAACGGCAGGGCAGACGCCTGCCGTTTATTATTTGTTAGTCCGCCTCATTGATACCTAAACGCGTCAGAAATCCGCGAATACCTTCCCGCGATAAAAACAGCGCCAGTTTTTCCTGTTCCTGAGCAGACATATTTTCAACGGCATCAATAATTTGTCGATAAGCGTGACTGTGCGCCGCGTTCGCATATTCTGCGAAAGCTTCTTCCGCCTGATAAAACGCAGGCAGTTTGCGAAAAGCCGGAATATTGAGAATAAATTCCCGCACGCTGGCATCAATATGGATGAGCCTTGCGCGTCCGCCTTTGACGCCGGGAAATTTTTCGGTTTTCCAGTGTTGTTCTCTGATCCAGCGATTGACGGTTTGTCTGGCCACGCCGAGGCATTCAGCCAGCTCTTCAGTGGTCATTTTACTGCGTAATCTTTTCATATTATTTGCTATCGCGTATCCCTAAGCGTTGTAACAAACCGGTAATCCCTTCACGCACGAGGAGAGAGGTAAACTGTTTCTGCTCGGATGAGGTCATCTCTTTGGCGAGCGTCATGAGCAGCGCTTCAAGCGATGCGTTGCTGGCAGGCGTGAATGTGTCTGCGTGATGGTCAACTGAACGTTCAGCGCTGCGGATATATTCACGAACCTGTTCGTTTACATGAACCAGACGGGCTTTACCGCCCTGGACGCCAGGTTTGGGCGATGTTGCCCAGCCTTCTTTCCGTACCCATTTATTGATGGTTTGTCGGCTGTAACCGGTGAGATTAGCGAGTTCTTCTGGCGTCATCCGTTCCTTGAACATAACGATTCCCTGAATAGTCGTGGGGTTAATTAGTGGTTCATTTTATAGCACCATTTTAGTCGAAACCGTGACGTGTTTAACTACTGAATGCGAGTTGTGCCGCAATGTCCTTTATTTGAATGCTTTTTCAGCGATTGAATTCGGCAAGTTCATTTTGCCGTTGACACATGCCGAGGGAATTCATATGATGCCGCCCGTCAACTCGACAAGCTTTACGTAGTGGGGCTATAGCTCAGCTGGGAGAGCGCTTGCATGGCATGCAAGAGGTCAGCGGTTCGATCCCGCTTAGCTCCACCAAATTTACTCCCGATAAATTTGGCGTATACGTAAAAGCACTATGGGGCTATAGCTCAGCTGGGAGAGCGCTTGCATGGCATGCAAGAGGTCAGCGGTTCGATCCCGCTTAGCTCCACCAATATTCGAACCCTCGCTGAAAAGCGGGGGTTTTTGCTTTTTGTCACAAAATTTATGGCCTCTGATCCGCTCTTCAGGTGCGTTTGTTTGCCGCTGCTTTTGCGGTCAATATGAGCTTTTGTTAGATTGCTTCATAATGCGAATATACTTATTATTCATGCGCCTTATATAATGATGTGAGCATTAAAGCAATGCCGGATAAGTGTAACGTATTAAAAAATATAAAAATATTCTTACTGGCCTTCTGCCTGACCGTTCCGGCTATTCTGCTATCTCGTCTCATTTCTCCCCGCGCCACAATTGATTCCAGCTATATCTTTCTGGCCTGGCTACCGCTCTGCGTCATGTTTTCCGTGCTGTTTTTATTTGGCCGCCGTGGCGTCGCGCCGATGGTAGGCGGAATGATGTTGACTAATGAATGGAATTTTCATTTACCTCTGCCACAGGCGATGGTGCTGCTATTTTGCCAGACGTTTCCCGTGTTGCTGGTTTGCGCTATCGTACGCTGGCAGCTGGGCGCGCGCTGGCGCTACGGAATACCCAACCAAGGCATCTGGCTACGCGTTTTCTGGTTAGGGTTAATGACGCCGTTTGGCATAAAAATCAGTATGCATCTGGCGGGGCACTACCTGGCTTTCCCGGTGACCATCTCTACCTTCTTTGGCACCGGCACCGCTATTTTCTCGATTGTTGATTTATTGAGTCTGATTTCTGCCGCGCTTATTTTTACCCTCTTTTTCTATTATCCGCTGCGGATGATAGTCAGCCCGCACTATATTCGTATTTTCTGGCGGAGGGATATCGCTCCTTATCTCGCCAAAGAAAAACGCCTGTTTACGCTTCTCTGGTTTGCCACTCTGGCGACGCTATTAGCGGTGCTGTGTACGCCTTTCGAGACAAAGTATATTGCTGGCTATCTGGTGCCAGTCCTGTTCATTGGATTTACCATCGGCGTGGGGAAAATCAGCTATCCGCTGTTGAATTTTAGTTGGGCTCTCACTGCGCTATTCCTGCTTAGCTATAACCGCAATTTTCTGCAGGGCGTGGGCTCAGAATATTCGCTGGCATTTATCCTTTCAGTTCTCATTTCTTTTAGTATTTGTTTGTTGTACATGGCGCGGATTAATCAACGCAGCGAATGGTTGAATCGACAATGGCACTCGCAGGCATTGACCGATCCGTTGACGCAACTGCCTAACCTGCGCGCGCTGGAGCAGTTTCTTTTACAGGATGCCGGGCAAAGCGTGTGTTATCTACGCATGGAAAACCTGGAATTTCTGAGCCGTCATTACGGTATGCAGATGCGCGTGCATTGCGAACGCGAGGTGTTTCGCGTATTGCAGCCGCTGCTGCTGGAAAAGGAGAAAATTTTCCATCTGCCGGGCAGTGAATTATTGCTGGTATTGACGGGACCGGAGACGGAAGCCCGCCTGCAATATATGCTTAATGTGCTTAATAACCGCAAAATTTACTGGAACAATACCGGTCTGGACATGGAATACGGCGCATCGTGGGGAACATTCGATGGTCGCCAGGAAACCTTGCAACCGCTGTTGGGGCAGTTAAGCTGGCTGGCGGAGCAATCCTGTTCGCATCGTCGGGTGCTTGCACTGACCCAGAGTATTGAAGCCGCTTCCGGGCAGACGACGGAACGGGTGCTACGGTTGCAGAAAATCCGTCAGGCGCTGGAGCGTGGCGCGCTGGTTTTGTATGCGCAACCCATTCGCGACGCGCAGGGAAAAGGGTATGACGAGATTCTGACGCGGCTTCGGTGCGACGACGGTATCATGATGCCGAATCAGTTCATTCCGCTTATCGCCCAGTTTAACCTGAGCGTACGGTTTGATATGCAGGTGATGGAAGCGCTCCTGCAATGGTTGTCCGCGCATCCTTCGGCGGAGCAGGGGGCGCGTTTTTCGGTTAATTTGATGCCGCTGACGCTGCTGCAAAAAGAGACGGCGTCGCGCATTATGCAGCTTTTTAAACGCTATGGCGTCCCGCCTGCTTCGGTCATCATCGAAATTACTGAAGAACAGGCCTTCTCTGATTCCGAAATCAGTATGCACAATATCAACCAGCTGCGTAAGTTTGGTCTAAAAATCGCCATTGATGATTTCGGCACCGGTTATGCAAACTATGAACGGCTAAAACGCCTCAAGGCGGACATCATTAAAATCGACGGTTGTTTCGTAAAAGATATTCTGACGGACTCCCTGGATGCGATGATTGTGAAATCCATCACTGATTTAGCGAAAGCGAAATCGTTGAGCGTCGTGGCTGAGTTTGTTGAAACGCCTGCGCAGCGCGATCTGCTATTGCAGCTTGGCGTACACAGTTTGCAGGGATATCTGATTGGCCGCCCGCGCCCGTTAGGCAAATAAGCGGCATAAAAAAACCGGGGATAGCTCCCCGGTTTCTACATTAAACCCAGACTTACAGTACCAGCGCCGCGATAGAGGCGGACAGTACGCTCACCAGCGTAGAACCGTAAACCAGTTTCAGACCAAAACGGGAAACCACGTTGCCTTGCTCTTCGTTCAGGCCTTTAATCGCGCCCGCAATAATACCGATGGAAGAGAAGTTCGCGAAGGACACCAGGAAGACGGAGATAATGCCTTCAGCGCGTGGAGAGAGGGTAGAGGCGATTTTCTGCAGATCCATCATCGCCACGAATTCGTTGGAAACCAGTTTGGTCGCCATGATACTTCCTACCTGCAGCGCTTCACTGGACGGTACGCCCATTACCCATGCGACCGGGTAGAAGATGTAACCCAGAATGCCCTGGAAGGAGATGCTGTAGCCGAACCAACCGGTAACCGTTGCGAACAGCGCGTTCAGCGCCGCGATCAGCGCGATGAAACCGATCAGCATCGCCGCGACGATAATCGCCACTTTAAAACCTGCCAGAATGTACTCGCCCAGCATTTCGAAGAAACTTTGGCCTTCATGCAGGTTCGACATCTGAATATTTTCTTCGCTGGCATCAACGACATAGGGGTTGATCAGCGACAGAACGATAAAGGTGCTGAACATGTTCAGAACCAGCGCTGCGACCACATATTTAGGGTCCAGCATGGTCATATACGCGCCCACGATAGACATGGAAACGGTAGACATTGCGGTCGCCGCCATGGTGTACATGCGGTTACGGGACATTTTGCCGAGGATATCTTTATAAGCGATAAAGTTCTCAGACTGGCCGAGGATCAGCGAGCTGACGGCGTTAAAAGACTCCAGTTTGCCCATACCGTTTACTTTGGACAACAGAAAACCAATAGCGCGGATGACCACTGGCAGAACGCGGATATGCTGAAGAATACCGATCAACGCGGAAATAAAGACGATCGGGCACAATACTTTCAGGAAGAAGAACGCCAAACCTTGATCGTTCATACTGCCAAAGACGAAGTTTGTCCCTTCGTTGGCAAATCCGAGCAGTTTTTCAAACATCTCGGAGAAACCTTTTACGAAGCCAAGGCCAACATCCGAGTTCAGGAAGAACCAGGCCAGTAATACTTCGATAACAAGTAACTGAATGACGTAACGAATGCGAATTTTTTTACGGTCGCTGCTAACCAGCAGTGCGAGTACCGCAACAACGGCAAGCGCCAGGACAAAATGAAGGACGCGGTCCATATTTGCTCCAAATATGAGGCAGGTTTAATTTTCGTGCACATTCTATGCAACAGCCGTAAAGAAAACGAGATCCAACACACACTATAATAAGGACCTGTGACGAGATTCAAAATTAGTGATCTGTAATACACTTTTACTGTACTGAATATGAAAATGAAAAGTTATATCAGTGTGCTAATCTTGTAATGTTAAGCCAAACTGTTCTGATACAGGTCGTCATCGTATCGGTCTATCGTTTCACACTATCAAAGTAATCACCCGTACCCATTGAAATGCACTTGATAATCATTATCAATAAACATAGCATGAAACATAGCAAAGGCTATGTTTTTGAGGCAAAAGATGACTGACAATCGCGTAGAGAATAGCAGCGGACGGGCGGCGCGCAAGCTAAGGCTCGCATTAATGGGACCTGCGTTCATTGCCGCGATTGGTTATATCGATCCCGGTAACTTCGCGACCAATATTCAGGCCGGCGCCAGCTTTGGCTACCAGCTACTCTGGGTGGTGGTCTGGGCGAACCTGATGGCGATGCTGATTCAAATCCTCTCGGCAAAACTCGGAATCGCCACGGGCAAGAACCTGGCGGAGCAAATTCGCGACCATTATCCGCGCCCGGTAGTCTGGTTTTACTGGGTACAGGCGGAAATCATCGCGATGGCCACCGATTTAGCTGAATTTATCGGCGCAGCAATAGGTTTTAAGCTGATCCTGGGCGTCTCTTTATTACAGGGCGCGGTATTGACCGGTATCGCGACGTTTCTGATTTTAATGTTACAACGCCGCGGTCAAAAACCGCTTGAAAAAGTCATCGGCGGTTTACTGCTTTTTGTCGCCGCCGCTTACATTGTGGAACTGTTTTTCTCTCAGCCTGATATGGCGCAGCTCGGCAAAGGAATGGTTATCCCGGCGCTACCGAACCCGGAAGCCGTATTCTTAGCCGCCGGCGTGCTTGGCGCGACGATTATGCCGCACGTGATTTATCTGCACTCGTCATTAACACAGCATCTGCACGGCGGAACGCGGCAACAACGGTACTCAGCAACGAAATGGGATGTCGCTATTGCCATGACGATTGCCGGTTTTGTCAATCTGGCAATGATGGCGACCGCCGCGGCGGCGTTTCATTTTAGCGGCCACACTGGCATCGCCGACCTCGATCAGGCATACCTGACGCTGGAACCGTTACTAAGCCATGCGGCGGCAACGGTGTTTGGTCTTAGTCTGGTAGCGGCAGGGCTTTCCTCCACCGTGGTAGGGACTCTGGCGGGGCAGGTGGTGATGCAAGGGTTTGTCCGTTTTCACATTCCGCTGTGGGTACGGCGCACCATTACCATGCTGCCCTCATTTATTGTGATTTTGATGGGGCTGGACCCTACCCGAATTCTGGTGATGAGCCAGGTGCTGCTGAGTTTTGGTATTGCGCTGGCGCTGGTGCCGCTCCTGATTTTCACCAGTAACGCTACGCTAATGGGCGAGCTGGTGAACACGCGGCGGGTAAAACAGATTGGCTGGATAATTGTCGTGCTGGTCGTCGCCCTGAATATCTGGTTACTGGTTGGAACGGTGATGGGATTGTCATAAAGACAGAAAGATAGCAGGCCCGATGCGTGGGCGTCATCGGGCTATTATTCAGCAGGAGGCTTAGTGATGATGTTTGTGACCCCGGCCTCGCCCGCGATGATCGTCGCGATCGCGCCAGCCTTCCCGATAACCGCGTTCATACGCTTTACGCTTATCCCAGCCGCGATGATAGCCGTTGTCATGGCGCCACCAGCGATTTTTACGCCATTCATAATGGTTGTGCCAGTAATCACGGTCGCGCCAGCGACCACCGTCCCAGTAGTTACCGTAATCATCGCGATCGCCAATCTGTAATTTTATTGAGGGCAACAGGGTGATTTCGCCCGCATTCGCGGCAAGCGGTGTAAAAGCCAGCAAGGCTGCCGCCAGAATCAGTGACCTGAACATACTTTCTCTCCTTCACGATCGAGCCGTCGCCGGCCTGTTAATGCAATATTACAAAGCAGTAAAGATTTATTTCATCGCCTTAACTCTTAAATCATGAAGGAGAGCATTTTTTGCTAAAAACGGCCCTCCAGAATAGCGTCAATTTCTGCACATTCCGCCGCTGAAAAACGGCGATTGGCCAGCATTCCCACGGCATCTTCGATTTGCGACGGTTTGCTGGCGCCAATCAGTACCGAGGTAACGTTATCGTTACGCAGCACCCAGGCGAGCGCCATCTGAGACAATTTTTGGCCCCGTCGCGCGGCCAGTTCATTCAACCGGCGAACTTTTTCCAGTTTGTCGGCGGTAATCTGTTCTGGTTTAAGGAAACGGCTTCCGCTCGCCGCGCGGGAATCTTCCGGAATACCATTCAGATAACGGTCAGTGAGCTGCCCGCCCGCCAGCGGCGAGAAGGCAATACTGCCGACGCCTTTTTCCTGCAACAGCGCCAGCAGCCCGTCCTCTACCCAACGCTCAAAAAGCGAATATTTAGGCTGATGAATCAGGCAAGGCGTGCCGAGATCCTCCAGAATATCGATAGCTTGTCTGGCCAGATCGGCAGGATAGTTAGAGATCCCCACGTACAACGCTTTGCCGTGGCGCACAAGGTGATCTAACGCTTTCATCGTCTCTTTAAGCGGCGTTTCGGGATCGGGACGATGGTGATAAAAGATATCGACATACTCCAGCCCCATACGTTTCAGGCTTTGATCGAGGCTGGCGATAAGGTATTTCCGTGAACCCCAGTCGCCATAAGGGCCATCCCACATGGTGTAGCCCGCTTTGGTGGAGATGATCAATTCATCACGCCACGGTAAAAAATCTTCCTGCAGAATGCGGCCAAAATTGCATTCTGCGGAGCCCGGCGGCGGCCCATAATTATTGGCGAGATCAAAGTGGGTAATGCCCAGATCGAACGCGCGTTGCAGCAGCGCCCGGCTATTTTCTACCCGTGTCGCATCGCCGAAGTTGTGCCATAACCCCAGCGAAATGGCGGGAAGTTTGACGCCGCTGCGCCCGCAGCGACGATACTCCATTGTGTGATAACGATTCTCATCGGGCTGATAAATCATGACCTTTCCCCCTGTGGCGTGAATAAATAGTGTATACGGTTACACTCGCCAGGCGGTATCCGGCTTTTACTGTTTGCCGCTGTAAACATTGTTTTCCAGGCTTTCATCCCCGCCGTGCTGGACAGCCATCGGCATTCCTTAATACTCAACATAATGTCAACGTCAGAAGGAAAGCTGTCATGCAAAACCCCTATACCGTGGCCGACTATTTGCTGGACAGACTGGCAGGATGCGGCATTGGCCATCTTTTTGGCGTACCGGGCGATTATAACTTGCAGTTTCTTGACCATGTGATTGACCATCCGACCTTGCGTTGGGTGGGATGCGCCAATGAGCTGAACGCCGCTTATGCCGCGGACGGTTATGCACGCATGTCGGGCGCTGGAGCGCTACTCACCACCTTTGGCGTGGGAGAACTTAGCGCTATTAACGGTATCGCGGGCAGTTACGCGGAATATGTCCCGGTCTTGCATATCGTCGGCGCGCCCTGTAGCGCTGCGCAGCAGCGTGGCGAATTGATGCACCATACCCTCGGCGACGGCGATTTTCGTCATTTTTATCGCATGAGTCAGGCGATATCCGCTGCCAGCGCAATATTGGATGAACAGAACGCCTGCTTCGAGATTGACCGCGTATTGAGTGAAATGCTTGCCGCACGCAGGCCAGGATACATCATGTTGCCCGCCGACGTGGCGAAAAAAACGGCCATCCCGCCTACGCAGGCGCTGGCGTTGCCCGTGCATGAAGCGCAAAGCGGCGTGGAGACGGCCTTTCGTTATCACGCCCGTCAGTGCCTGATGAACAGTCGGCGCATTGCGCTATTGGCCGACTTTCTTGCCGGGCGTTTTGGTTTACGACCACTGTTGCAGCGCTGGATGGCGGAAACGCCCATCGCTCATGCGACACTACTGATGGGGAAGGGGCTTTTTGATGAACAGCACCCGAACTTCGTTGGCACCTATAGCGCTGGCGCCAGCAGCAAAGAAGTGCGTCAGGCCATAGAGGACGCCGATAGGGTTATCTGCGTCGGCACCCGTTTTGTCGATACCCTTACGGCCGGATTTACCCAACAATTACCGGCGGAACGCACGCTGGAGATTCAGCCTTACGCGTCGCGCATCGGCGAAACCTGGTTCAACCTCCCGATGGCGCAGGCGGTGTCTACGCTGCGCGAACTGTGCCTGGAATGCGCTTTTGCGCCGCCGCCGACGCGTTCCGCCGGACAGCCAGTGCGGATTGATAAGGGAGAACTGACCCAGGAAAGCTTCTGGCAAACCTTACAGCAGTATCTCAAACCCGGCGATATTATCCTTGTCGACCAGGGGACCGCCGCCTTTGGCGCTGCCGCGCTGTCGCTTCCTGACGGCGCGGAAGTTGTGGTACAGCCGCTGTGGGGGTCTATCGGCTATTCCTTGCCCGCCGCGTTTGGCGCGCAAACCGCCTGTCCCGATCGGCGGGTGATTCTGATTATCGGCGATGGCGCGGCGCAGCTCACGATTCAGGAGATGGGCTCGATGTTACGCGACGGGCAGGCGCCGGTCATCCTGCTGCTCAACAATGACGGCTATACCGTAGAGCGCGCCATTCACGGCGCGGCCCAGCGGTATAACGACATCGCGAGCTGGAACTGGACGCAGATACCACCGGCGCTAAACGCGGCGCAACAGGCGGAGTGCTGGCGGGTGACGCAGGCTATCCAACTGGCAGAGGTCCTCGAACGTCTGGCGCGCCCACAACGTCTGTCATTTATTGAAGTGATGTTGCCAAAAGCCGATCTGCCGGAATTACTGCGTACCGTGACCCGGGCGCTGGAAGCCCGCAACGGGGGATAATGGCCCCCGCTGCGCCGGATTAGGGTTCGTGACGGTTGGCGGCCAGCAACGGTTTTCCCGCCAGCAATAGCCAGGCGGGGAGCATCACAATGCAGAGCAGCGGCAGCAGATTGGTATCCGGTACGACGACTGCCGCCATAAACAGACTGAGCCAGCCGTCGCGCGTCACTACCAGCACCAAGCCAAGAATCGCGCAGGAGACGGTAATCGCCGCGGGTACGGCCTCAACATGGGCATGGAGCATGAGCCCCAGCGCCGCGCCGATAAACACAGCCGGAAAAATGCGCCCGCCGCGAAAGCCGCTCGCCGCCGCGATGACCAGCGCGGCGAGTTTGACGACGGCTAAGGTAAAATAATCTCCCGCGCCCAACGTCTGGCTAAACGCCATTTGTTGCATTTCGTCCAGGCCTTTAAACAGGGTAAGCGGCCCGCCAATGACGCCCAGAATACCCAGTATAAAACCGCCAATGCCGAGAATCAGGACCGGATTTTTCAGGCGGTGCAGCAACTCATGCAGACGCGGAAGGCACCAGACGGCGACCATCCCGGCGGCAATGGCGATCGCCGCGACGATCGCTCCGCTGGCAATGTCCACCAGCCGCATCTGCGTGTAATGGGCGATGGGTAACGAAAAATGCGGATGAAAGAACAGACTGGTGGTGAGTGACCCCGCCGCTGCCGCCATTAACGGCGCAAACAGGCGATCCCACATGGGAATATCGTTAGAGCCGCTAAGCGTTTGCGAAAAAATCAGCGCTGCGGCGACGGGCGTGCCGAACAGCGCGCCGATGGTACCCGCTGAGGCCAGAATCGTCCAGTCTAACGCCGTAATACGCGGAAACAGGCGGGAGCCGAAAGCCGCCGCCAGCGCGATATTTATTGTCATTATCGGATGCTCTGGCCCCAAACTTACCCCACCAGCAAGGCCGATGATTAAGGCGAGAAGCAGCCCGGGTAGCGCAGATGGCGAGACCGGCATACTGATTAACGGTTCGATGGCCGGATCGGGGCCAGCGTGTTCGGGACTGTAACGGATAATCAAACCCACCACGATCCCGGTTAGCGTGAGCATACCCACTATCCAGAACGGCGAATCATAAGCGATGCCGATGCTGGTGGGCAGTCGTTGCCAAAGAAATTGCTGAAAAACCGACGCGACTTTCATCGCAGCGATTAAAACCAGGCTTGACGCTACGCCAATAATCAGCGCGGGGAGCGACAGCAGCAGCATCGTTCGGGCACGCGGGTGGAACATAATCTCTTCCTTACACGGGGTCGTATACCTATTTTGCACAGCCTGCCCGACGGCATTGCTGCAATTGGTGCTGAAACAAGAAAGTAATTCTGTGATGAAGATCTATATTTATAGGCAGTCAGCCTGATGGCCGTTGTTGTTATGCCCCCATGAATTTACAGTGTGACAAAGACTTATTTTGACTTTAGCGGAGCAGTAGAAGAATGACAAAGTATGCTTTAGTAGGAGATGTAGGCGGCACGAATGCGCGTCTTGCCCTGTGTGATATCGCCAGTGGAGAAATCTCGCAGGCCAAAACGTATTCCGGCCTGGATTATCCCAGTCTTGAGGCCGTGGTGCGCGTTTATCTCGATGAGCATAGCGTCAGCGTGGAAGATGGTTGTATCGCCATAGCCTGCCCGATTACCGGTGACTGGGTAGCGATGACTAACCATACCTGGGCTTTTTCTATTGCGGAAATGAAAAAAAATCTCGGCTTTAGCCATCTGGAAATCATCAACGATTTCACCGCCGTGTCGATGGCGATCCCGATGCTGAAAAAAGAGCATTTAATTCAGTTCGGCGGCGGCGAACCGGTAGACGGCAAACCTATTGCGGTGTATGGCGCGGGAACCGGCTTGGGCGTGGCGCATCTGGTGCATGTGGATAAGCGTTGGATTAGCCTTCCGGGCGAAGGCGGGCATGTCGATTTTGCGCCTAATAGCGAAGAAGAAGCTATGATTCTGGAAATATTGCGCGCCGAAATTGGCCACGTTTCCGCCGAGCGCGTGCTGTCTGGCCCGGGGCTGGTGAATCTTTACCGGGCGATTGTTAAGTCCGACAACCGTCTGCCGGAAAATCTGCGCCCGAAAGATATTACCGAACGCGCCCTGGCGGATAGCTGTATCGATTGTCGCCGCGCGTTGTCGCTCTTTTGCGTCATCATGGGGCGATTTGGCGGCGATCTGGCGTTAACCATGGGGACATTTGGCGGCGTTTATATCGCTGGCGGTATTGTCCCGCGCTTCCTGGAATTTTTTAAAGCGTCCGGCTTCCGTGGTGGCTTTGAAGATAAAGGCCGCTTTAAAGATTATGTACACGGTATTCCGGTCTATCTGATTGTCCATGATAACCCTGGCTTGTTAGGCTCCGGCGCGCATCTGCGCCAGACATTAGGCCATATTCTATAAGTCAGATGGCGGCATAAACGCCTTATCCGGCCTACAATAGTGTGTCATCTGTAGGCCTGATAAGCGCAGCGTCATCAGGCAATTAAACATTCTCTTGTCAGTCTCAAACCGCGTGCCTCACGCGATTTTTTCATTGCCTTTCCTGTGCATGAATGCTTCAACTGACTGAATTATTTCACTTTACTTTTGCTGAGCGAAAGGTCAAACACCAGCGCTTTGAGTCATCATGTCATGGCGGTTAGTCAGGCGAAAACAGGGATTTATTTTACTATACGTATCCGGTTCGCTGCCTTATTTACGGTTTCATCGCGGCAGCTTGCCGGAAAGGATCCTCATTTTCGGGGAAATGTCCCTGAAAAATACCGCAATATGACATGATCGAATACCATTATCATTAATAAGGATTTTGGTTAAAGAGGAAAAACCACAAAATCAAAAGGGGATTATTTGAGATAAGGTTTATTGACAGGAAATTATCGTCGGCTGCGCCACGTTACGTAAATTCAATGATATCAATTTGTTAATAATATGATTTGTTTGATGCTATAACTGACACGCTTAAAAAGTAAGTTTTTACGCTTGTTCCTCTTTTTTGTCGCTAAAAATATTTTCATTAGCCTCTCGACAGGAAGAAAATTTTCAGGCTATTTTCTAAAGGAGCCACCATCGTGGCAGCGTCGCTCGGACGGTCCGGGCGCTAACGTTAATCTGAGGATATTATGGCTGACTTCCGCCCTGAACGTCGCTTTACGCGTATCGATCGCCTTCCGCCCTATGTTTTTAACATCACCGCTGAACTCAAAATGGCTGCGCGTCGGCGCGGCGAAGATATTATTGATTTCAGTATGGGTAATCCTGATGGCGCAACCCCTCCCCACATTGTCGAAAAACTTTGCACCGTCGCGCAGCGTCCGGATACGCACGGTTATTCCACGTCTCGCGGCATACCGCGTTTACGCCGCGCGATTTCTCACTGGTATCAGGAACGTTATGATGTCGATATCGATCCGGAAACCGAAGCGATTGTGACCATCGGTTCCAAAGAGGGACTGGCGCATTTAATGCTGGCGACGCTGGATCATGGCGATACGGTTCTGGTGCCGAACCCCAGTTACCCGATTCATATCTATGGCGCCGTTATCGCCGGGGCGCAGGTGCGTTCGGTTCCATTGGTAGAGGGAGTGGATTTCTTCAACGAGCTGGAGCGCGCTATTCGCGAAAGTTATCCGAAACCGAAAATGATGATTTTGGGTTTTCCGTCTAACCCTACGGCCCAGTGCGTCGAACTGGAATTTTTTGAAAAAGTGGTCGCTCTGGCTAAACGTTATGATGTGCTGGTGGTGCACGATCTGGCGTATGCCGATATCGTGTACGACGGCTGGAAAGCGCCATCCATTATGCAGGTGCCCGGCGCGCGCGACGTGGCGGTTGAATTTTTCACACTGTCGAAAAGCTATAATATGGCGGGCTGGCGTATTGGGTTTATGGTGGGCAATAAAACCCTGGTCAGCGCGCTGGCGCGCATTAAAAGTTATCACGATTATGGCACCTTTACCCCGCTTCAGGTGGCGGCTATCGCCGCTCTGGAAGGCGATCAGCAGTGCGTGCGCGATATCGCCGAGCAGTATAAACGTCGTCGCGATGTGCTGGTGAAGGGGCTGCATGAGGCGGGCTGGATGGTTGAAATGCCGAAAGCCTCAATGTACGTCTGGGCGAAAATCCCGGAGCAATATGCGGCGATGGGATCGCTTGAGTTTGCCAAGAAGCTGCTGAATGAGGCGAAGGTTTGCGTTTCTCCAGGGATAGGCTTTGGTGACTATGGCGACACCCATGTACGCTTTGCATTAATAGAGAATCGCGACCGCATTCGCCAGGCCGTCAGAGGGATTAAAGCGATGTTCCGCGCCGATGGCGTGCTGCCGTCACATCCAAAACCCGTTGAGGCGAGCACGGAGTAGAAAAGCAAACAGGAGCCCCATGGCTCCTGTTTTTCTTTGCATTGTACTTTTAAATCATCAGGGCGAAAGTACCGGCCCAAACGATGACCATAAATGAAATGCCCATAAAGAAATATTTCACGTTTCATCTCTCCGCGTACCTGTCGTACGCCTAAATGAACTTACACTTACCTGATTATAGAGAGTTGATGCCGGACAATACGAAATTGAGAATTATTCGTGTTTCGACCGCCTGCATCACCTCAGAATTCTGCGCGTCATCGCTCCAGACGGCGCTAATGTACGCCTAAAAATGAGGTGAAACAAGAGGCATTTTCTTATTTACTTTTAGTAACTTACAAGTGTCGGGAATCGGCGACAGTTTAATTTCTGACAGTGATGAATCGCTATTGAGCGACGCCGCCGACACAGTAAAAAATCGCCTGTAAACAGGAGACTTATCGCTAAAAGCAGGAATGAGTAATTTACGATATGAATATTATGGCAATGCGAAATGCCAAAATAAAAGGCCTTGCGGCCTTTTTCAGATGTAGAGTGACGCTTCCCCCAACGGGCGAGTCTTGAAACGGCGATGGATCCAGAGATATTGCTCCGGGGCGCGCATGATCTCTTTCTCAATAATTTTATTCATATAGGCAGCGGCTTGATTTTCATCTGCCGGGTAACCTTCCATTTCAGGGGTAATATACAGACGATAACCCGAGTTATCGGATTTCCTTACCATTGTAACGGTCAACATGGCGGCGCCAGACAGCCTGGACAGTACATAGGTGCCGTTGGTGGTGGCGACGTTTTCAACCGCGAAAAATGGCGCAAAGGAGCTGCCTTTAGGGCCGTAGTCCTGGTCGGGAGCAAACCAAACGGCTTCCCCTTTTTTTAGCGCGCCCACAATGCCGCGCAGATTGTTTCTGCCGATCATCGCTTTATTTGAGCGCATACGACCGCGCGTCTGCACCCACTCCATGAGCGGATTGTTATGCGGACGATAGGTCGCCATCATCGGCTGGCAGAGACCCATTACCCGGCCTCCCAATTCCAGCGACATAAAATGCACGCCAACGACCATTACGCCGCGATTTTGCGCCTGCGCACGGGTAAGGTTGTCCAGCCCGTCCACATCAAACCATTTGCGAACCCGGTTATCAGGCCAGAACCAGGCCATGCCCGTTTCAAGCAGCGCCATGCCAAGAGAGTGGAAATTCTCGGCGATCAGTTTTTCCCTTTCTTCCCGGGAGAGGGTCGGAAAACAGAGTTCAATATTTTTCTGGGCGATTGACTCACGTCGCTTCAGGAAGGGGCGCGCCAGTTTACCGGTGCGGGTGCCCAGAAAACGCAAAACCGGGTAGGGAAGCTGCACCAGTAACCAGAGGACGCCAACGCCAAACCACGTCAGCCAGTAGCGCGGGTGCAAAAACGCGCGTGAAAATTTGCTTTGAGGAAACATAAAATACCTTCTGTAGATACGAAAATAATGTATCGCAGAAGAGTCATTATCCGCAGCGGTACACTCTGAAATACGCATCATCCTTCAAGTTGCGTTCGCTTATCCGAAGCACTTACTTGAGTAAGCTCATCAGGGTAACTTGAATGATTTACGTATAGTTAGGCCATCATGTACGACAATGGTTCCCGTAAGGAGTGTAAAACTAAGTCAGTACTAAACCACGAGGGCATGAACGCCAGGCAGGCTAATGTACCACCAGTTATTTACTCGCGCCCAGAAATTCTTTATCAAGAAGCGTAAATATTTCTCCCGTAGCGAAAATAAGCTAATCATTATTTTTAATGCATTGTTTTTACAGTGATAATTTTATTTCAGACGAAGGTCATTGAAAAATGATTAAAAAAATAAAATGTGAGATAAATGTTATGGAAATGACGGGCTGATAAGGTTTATCTTAAAGGAGAAGTGAGAGGGACCGTAAGGCTATATGGAAGCCTTGCCATAGACAGGAGGTATTATAGATGATCTATTTATGGACATTTCTTGCAATAAGTATACTTGCCGTGAGTGGCTATATCGGTCAGGTGATGGGGGCTTTTTCTGCGGTTTCTTCTTTTACGGGAATGGTTATCCTTGCCGCGCTGATTTATTTACTCAATGTATGGTTGCAGGATGGCGATGACATCGTTAGCGGATTATTGCTTTTTCTCGCACCGGCATGTGGGTTAATTATTCGCTTTATGGTGGGATACGGTAAGCGTTAGTCAGTACATACCCTTCATACTTCAAGTTGCTGATGTGTTGGCTACGGATTACTCGGCCCATCGATGGGCCTCGCCCTGACGGCCGTCGCACGCGACGTTCAAATCTGTTCCCGGCAGATTTGTCGTTCACCCCAGTCACATCGTTATCTATGCTCCTGGGGACTCACTCCCTTGCCGCTTTTAAGCAACTCGAATTATTTTGGGTATACACGATGTCAGCGAATAGATAGCGCCGACAATGTCGGCGCTTCTGTTCCCCGGGAAGGCTAATCGTTTATTGCGCGTCCGCAAGCTGCAGTGAGTCCTGATTATGTAACGCATTCTGGCGCTGGCGTTCCAGTTCCAGCGCGCCACGATGGGAGAGGTAACAGAATAGAATACAGCACACGATACCGCCCATCAGAAGATAAAATCCGCCGTACCAGCCAAGTTTATCCACCATTACACCAAACAGGCTGGTGCCCAACGAGGCGCCGAAAATATAGCTCATGAACCCACGTAATCCGACGGCGGAACCTACGGCAAAGCTGGGGACTATCTCCATTGTCTGTACGGACGCGAGGAATTGCGGAACGTAAATCAGACAACCTACAATGGCGGCGAAAATCGTTACCATTAGCAAAGATTCACTTTTCCAGTATCCGATCAGACAGACAAAAATCAGCGCCATGCAAATCATGGCTAACGGCATTCTGCGGCCCTTAAACAGTTTATCTGACAGCCAGCCTGCCAGTAGCGTGGAGGGAATCGCCGCCCACTCGAAAAAGAGAAACGCGACGCTCATCTGTTCTTTTGAAAAGTGTTTTACTGTCAACAGATAGATAGGCAACCAGCTAATCATGCCAAACCGCACCATATAGACGAAGACATCGACCAGCGAAATATACCAGGCATTTTTATTGCGCAGCACATAAGTACAGAAGATTTGCCATGCGCTCATATTTTCCGGCGCTTTTGCCGTATTCTTCGTTTTCAGTATGACTTTTTCTTCCGGCATCATCTGTTCCAGGGAGGGAAGACCTTCTTCGCGCGGCGAACCTTTTCCCAAGACCAGAACAATTAAGGCAAAAATGACGGCGACGCAGGCCGGAACGATATAACTGGCGCTTTGCCAGTGTTCGTTGCCCAATATCGCAAAAGCCGCACCGACGATAGGCGCGACGATCCCGCCGCCAACGTTATGCGAGATATTCCAGAAGGCGCCTACGCGTCCGCGTTCCCGACGAGGGAACCAGTTTGCAATAGTAATAAACGAGGGGCCGACGCCCATGCCCTGAAAAAGGCCATTGAAGACCACCAGAGCGGCAAATATCCAGAATGCGCTACTGAATCCCAGCCCAACGTTAACAATCGCGCAGAGTACCAGACCGCACGCCATGAAGACTTTTGGGCTGGCTTTATCTGCCAGACTGCTCATTACGCCTTTACTGATTCCGTAAGCAATAAGCATACAGCTACTCAGTAGGCCGATTTGCGTAGCGCTGAGATCCAATTGCTCTTTTAAATAAGGCGTCGATAATGTGAAATTGTTTCTGACTATATAGTAAGCGAGATATCCCAGAAATACGCTTAACAATGCCTGTATACGATATCGACCATACGTAGTCTGGACTTTTTCCGGTGGAACTTTATGCGCCGATTGCCCTGTTTTTAATATTGTTAACATGGAGTCACCTGTATTTTATAGTGAGATGAACATCAGGAGGTTTTGTCGGTAGAGTGAAAGGAGTGACAATAAAATTCAAGTCGAAGAAATGTGTCAAAATTGACTCAATTGGGTGAATTTAAAGGTTATTTTTGACCCATCCTGAAGGGTGTGGTGAAACTTTAATTATTGGCATGGCCGTTTTATCGTTAGCATGTGCGGATATTAACAAATTTGCTGCCAGTGATCTGATACGCTTTACTGATGTTTTCGGGCGACGGACCCGTTATTATTCAAATAACGTTGTTCTGGATGCCAACAGAAATAAAAGGGTAAGTTTTGTCTCAATATTTTCTTTATGTGATATCGATATTTATGAACGGGATCACAAATCGACTTTTCTCATGCTGTAGTCGTTTCGCCAGAGTGGGCGCTTTTACGCTATGGCTGGCGGGAATGTTCGGTTCTTGCCAGGCGTACAGCCGCGAGCTGGTGATGGCAACGACCTTTTCACCCAGCGCGACCGCCTGGATTATCCAGCGCTGGCAGACGGAGCCGGGTTCCGTCATGATTCGTACGCTCAACCGTACCAGCGGTTCTTTAGAGCAATTACTTGATACGGCGAATGCGGAAAATGTCGATCTGATCCTGACGTCATCCCCCATGCTGTTGCAACACCTTCAGGAGCACCAAAAGCTGGCGCTATTGGATAGCGCGCCTGCCGCCAGCCAGAAGCTGGTGCCGCGTTCTATCCGCTCAACTTCAGTGGCGGTAGCGGTATCCGGATTTGGGCTATTGATCAATCGTTCAGCGCTCGCTGCGCGCCATCTTCCGCCGCCTGCCGACTGGCAGGATATGGGCCTGCCCAGTTACCAGGGCGCTCTATTAATGAGCAGTCCGTCACGCTCAGACACCAATCATTTGATGGTGGAGTCGCTGTTGCAGCAAAAAGGCTGGACGGCAGGGTGGGCGACGCTGCTGGCAATCTCGGGTAATCTGGTCACGATTTCCTCTCGCAGTTTCGGCGTAGCGGATAAAATCAAAAGCGGGCTTGGCGTTGCCGGGCCGGTCATTGATAACTATGCTAATTTGCTACTTAACGATCCTAATCTTGCTTTTACCTATTTCCCGTATTCTGCGGTGTCGCCCACTTACGTCGCGGTGTTGAAAAACAGCCGTCATGCAGACGAAGCGCGTGCTTTTATTCATTACTTATTAAGTCCGAAAGGGCAAAGGATACTGGCTGACGCGAATACCGGTAAGTATCCCGTCGCACCGCTTAGCGCCGATAATCCTCGCGCCGCGCAACAACAGCGTTTGATGGCCCAGCCGCCGTTGAACTATCGTCTGATCCTGAAGCGTCAGCAACTGGTACAACGCATGTTTGATACCGCGATCAGTTTTCGTCTCGCGCAGCTTAAAGATGCATGGCGAGCGTTGCACAGCGCAGAAACGCGGCTTAAACGCCCCTTACCTGAAATCAGAGCCTTATTGACCAGCGTCCCGGTGGATGCGGCAAGCAGCGAAGATGAAACCTGGCTGGCGCAGTTTGATAATAAAAGCTTTGCCGAACAAAAAATGATGGAGTGGCAGATCTGGTTTCTGAACAATCAGCGGCTGGCGATTCACAAACTGGAAGAGCTGAAATGAAGGGGAGATTATTGCAACGGCTTCGTCAGCTCAGTATCAGCAACAGTTTACGGGGTGCATTTTTAACGGGCGCATTACTGACGCTGATTGTCAGTATGGTCAGCCTTTATTCCTGGCATGAGCAAAGTTCGCAGGTTCGCTATTCGCTTGATGAATATTTTCCTCGCATCCACTCCGCTTTTTTAATTGAGGGGAACCTGAATCTGGCCGTGGATCAACTCAATGAATTTTTGTTGGCGCCGAACACGACGGTACGTTTGCAGTTACGTACGCAGATTATTCAGCATCTGGATAAAATTGAGCGTCTCAGTCAGGGGCTTCAGCTTGCTGAGCGCCGGCAACTGGCCGTCATTTTACAGGATAGCCGGACCTTGCTGGCGGAGCTGGACAACGCCCTCTACAACATGTTTTTGGTGCGGGAGAAAGTCAGCGAGCTTTCCGCTCGCATCGACTGGCTCCATGATGATTTCACCACGGAGCTAAATTCGCTGGTACAGGATTTTACCTGGCAGCAAGGGACGCTGCTCGATCAAATTGAGGCGAATCAGGGCGATGCAGCGCAGTATTTGCAACGTTCGCGCGAGGTGCAGAACGAGCAGCAGCAGGTATATACCCTGGCGCGAATTGAAAATCAGATTGTTGATGACCTGCGCGACAGATTGAATGAGCTCAAGTCCGGCAATAATGACGGGATGCTGGTGGAGACCCATATTCGCTATCTGGAAAACCTAAAAAAAACGGCGGATGAGAATATTCGTGCGCTGGATGACTGGCCCAGTACGATCACGCTACGGCAAACCATCGACGAACTATTGGAAATCGGGATGGTAAAAAATAAGATGCCCGATACCATGCGCGATTATGTTGCGGCGCAAAAAGCCTTACTGGACGCCAGCCGCGCCAGAGAGGCTACGCTAGGGCGCTTTCGCACGCTGCTTGAGGCGCAGTTAGGTAGTAGTCACCAGCAAATGCAGACGTTCAATCAACGCCTGGAACAGATTGTTCGCGTTAGCGGCGGGCTTATTTTAGTGGCGACGCTCCTGGCGTTGCTGCTGGCTTGGGGACTCAACCACTATTTTATCCGTTCCCGGCTGGTAAAGCGTTTTACCGCGCTTAATCAGGCTGTGGTACAGATAGGGCTGGGGAGAACCGACTCGACTATCCCGGTTTACGGGCGCGATGAGCTAGGACGGATAGCCCGTTTGCTACGTCATACGCTGGGCCAGCTCAATATGCAACGCAGGCAGCTTGAACAAGAGGTCGCCGAGCGCAAAGAGATAGAAGCCGACCTGCGCGCCATGCAGGATGAGTTGATTCAGACGGCGAAACTGGCGGTAGTCGGCCAGACCATGACCACGCTGGCGCATGAAATTAACCAGCCGCTGAATGCGCTTTCAATGTATTTATTTACGGCGGGACGCGCGATTGAACAAGGTCAGAGCGGACAGGCGAGAAATACGCTCACCAAAGCGGAAGGGCTCATTAACCGGATTGACGCCATTATCCGTTCGCTGCGGCAGTTTACCCGCCGGGCGGAGCTGGAAACGCCATTGTATCCCGTTGATCTGCGCCAAACCTTCGTGGCGGCATGGGAGTTATTAGCCATGCGCCACCAATCCCGGCAGGGAGCGCTTTCACTGCCAACCGACACCGTATGGGTTAGCGGCGATGAAGTGCGTATTCAGCAGGTTCTGGTGAATGTGCTGGCGAATGCGCTTGACGCCTGTTCGCATGATGCGGCGATCGCGGTGACGTGGCAGACGCAGGGAGAGGTGCTGGAGGTTTATATTGCAGATAACGGCCCTGGCTGGCCTGTGGCGCTGTTGCCCTCTTTACTCAAGCCGTTTACCACCAGTAAAGCTGTCGGGTTGGGTATTGGGCTGTCGATTAGCGTGTCGCTGATGGCACAAATGAAGGGCGACCTGCGTCTGGCGTCGACGCTGACGCGTAACGCTTGCGTGGTGCTGCAATTCTCGGTAACGGATGTCGATGATGTTGAATGATGAATGTTCTATTTTGCTGATTGATGATGACGTTGATGTACTTGACGCCTATACCCAAATGCTTGAGCAGGCAGGCTACCGCGTGCGTGGCTTTACCCATCCTTTCGAGGCCAAAGAGTGGGTAAAAGCGGATTGGGAGGGGATCGTTTTGAGCGATGTGTGTATGCCGGGGTGTTCCGGTATCGATCTTATGACGCTGTTTCATCAGGATGACGATCAACTGCCAATCTTATTGATTACCGGACATGGCGATGTACCGATGGCGGTTGATGCGGTGAAAAAGGGCGCCTGGGATTTTCTGCAAAAACCCGTCGATCCGGGCAAGCTGTTGATATTAATTGAAGACGCGCTACGCCAGCGCCGGTCGGTCATTGCACGGCGGCAATATTGCCAGCAGACGTTACAGGTTGAACTGATTGGGCGCAGCGAGTGGATGAATCAGTTTCGACAACGGTTACAACAACTGGCGGAAACGGACATTGCCGTATGGTTTTACGGTGAGCATGGCACTGGACGTATGACTGGCGCCCGTTATCTCCATCAACTGGGGCGTAACGCGAAAGGGCCGTTTGTACGCTATGAACTTACGCCGGAGAATGCCGGGCAGTTGGAGACATTCATCGACCAGGCACAAGGAGGTACGCTGGTGTTGAGCCATCCCGAATATCTGACACGCGAACAGCAGCACCATCTGGCGCGTTTACAAAGCCTGGAGCATCGGCCTTTTCGTTTGGTGGGCGTTGGCAGCGCTTCGCTGGTGGAGCAGGCGGCAGCTAACCAGATTGCGGCCGAGCTTTACTACTGTTTCGCCATGACCCAAATCGCCTGCCAGTCTCTTTCTCAGCGACCGGATGATATCGAGCCGTTATTTCGCCATTATCTTCGAAAAGCCTGCCTGCGGCTCAATCATCCAGTGCCGGAAATAGCGGGGGAATTACTGAAAGGAATAATGCGACGCGCCTGGCCAAGCAATGTGCGCGAACTGGCTAATGCGGCGGAGCTTTTCGCTGTTGGCGTGCTGCCGCTGGCGGAAACGGTCAACCCGCAGTTGCTTCTGCAGGAGCCGACCCCGCTTGACCGGCGCGTTGAAGAGTATGAGCGACAAATTATTACCGAAGCATTAAACATTCATCAGGGACGAATTAATGAAGTGGCGGAGTACCTGCAAATTCCCCGTAAAAAACTTTATCTGCGCATGAAAAAATATGGTCTAAGTAAAGAGCATTATAAATTCTGATATTACAGTTACTTTCAATCTGGCTGACAACAACAGCAACGATGTCGTTAGCCAGATAACGTCACATCACCGTAATGGTAAATCATTCCATCATGATTATAGATTGCTTATTATTCACCTGAGCATCAAATTCTATTTCTTAACTTCAATATAAGGTAAAAATGCGTCAAGTTCTCTGGCGTAATAAATGTACTCTTGTCCGACGATTTGACAAGATGAAAACTTCATCACCTCTCCAGATTACATCTGAATATGAGGACAAGAGAAATGAAAAAACATGCTATTGCAGTAATGATGATCGCCGTATTTTCTGAGTCGGTTTATGCGGAGTCTACCTTATTTATTCCGGACGTCTCTCCTGATAGCGTCACGACATCCCTTTCCGTGGGAGTGTTAAATGGTAAATCCAGGGAGCTGGTTTATGATACCGACACCGGGCGGAAGATTAGTCAACTGGACTGGAAAATAAAAAATGTCGCCACGTTGCAGGGGGATTTATCATGGGAACCCTATTCGTTCATGACGCTGGACGCCCGCGGCTGGACATCTTTGGCGTCGGGATCGGGTCATATGGTTGACCATGACTGGATGAGCAGTGAGCAGCCTGGCTGGACCGATCGTTCAATTCATCCGGACACCAGCGCCAACTATGCTAATGAATACGATTTGAATGTGAAAGGTTGGTTATTGCAGGGCGATAACTACAAGGCGGGCGTGACAGCGGGCTATCAGGAAACCCGTTTTAGCTGGACGGCAAGAGGCGGGTCTTATATTTATGATAATGGTCGGTATATTGGTAACTTTCCTCATGGCGTGCGCGGTATAGGTTATAGCCAGCGTTTCGAAATGCCCTATATCGGGCTGGCGGGTGATTATCGTATTAATGACTTTGAGTGTAATGTACTGTTTAAATACAGCGACTGGGTAAATGCGCATGATAATGACGAACACTACATGCGCAAACTTACCTTCCGTGAAAAAACGGAAAATTCACGATATTATGGCGCTTCTATTGACGCCGGATATTATATTACCAGTAATGCAAAAATCTTTGCTGAGTTCGCTTACAGTAAATATGAAGAAGGTAAGGGCGGTACGCAAATCATAGATAAAACCAGCGGTGATACGGCGTATTTCGGTGGCGATGCCGCAGGTATAGCTAATAATAACTATACGGTTACCGCGGGGTTGCAGTACCGCTTCTAGACCACATCAGCATGTCATCGGTCATAACCGGCCGATGACGACTTTTTGCTGAACGTGTGGCATGTCCGGTGATATTGCATAGGGGCAATATAAAGCAACATGAAAGGGGAACCGCTCGAAAGACTATGCAGCAAGAAGAGAATTCCCTGGGTATCAATGGTGTCCCCTGCAGACGCCTAATGAATGTCGTAAGTGCAGGGGATTTATGATGAATTACAGGATTGAAGAATTTTATGCCCGCATTTATGCCCACAAAGGCAATTCATGATGCATTTTGGAGATGGGAGAAGTGGCTGCGTTTCCAGTTTTGGTAGTCGGCATAAACCCATCTGGATGCGCTACCGATTTTGTGAGGGACAGGCAACCGGCCTTTCTTAATTTCTGAGTAAATGAAGGTCTTGCCCATGCCAGAATCCTCCATCATGAACTTCAAGTCAACAAGCGAGTCATCGCGTAATTCGCGCATAGGTTTTATCTCCGGTTTGGGAATCGAACTTGGAGGGAAGGGATATCTTGAGAAATGCACAGGCCTCATCGAGTGTGAGGCTGTGTGATTCCATAGTTACTTTCCTAATACTGAAGCGAGAAGAGCAATCTCTACAAGAAGCTCAATAAATCCAAAAATTGCTATACCTGCGTAAACCGCGCCATCAATATCCCCGCGGCGACAAAGATAGGTGGCACTGATCACAAGAATCATCATTCACTCCATAAAACAAAACCCGCCGTAGCGGGTTCATATGAAAAAAATCCCCGCGAGTGCGAGGTTTGTTATTCATTGCCGATATTCACCTTTATTGCGAAAACTTCCACGGGTTCACTGCCGAAATGCGGGTGCGTGATTTGTTTAATCTCATACCCACGGTACTTACACTCTATTCTCCTGCTCTTATCGTCCCGTTTAGGGTAACCCTTCGTTATAATCAAACGGTCGAATTCACGACCAACAAGGCGCGCCCACCAATAATCATTTACCAGGCGATACTCTTCCGTTTTCTCCCCGCGAATCATGGCATCGAAGTATTCACCTTTAACGGCAAGTTGCAGGTTAGCCACGGTTAACCTCCTGCGGCGGCTCTGGTAGCGGCATCCAGTGGCTTACACCGATAATTTCCATACCCTCCCAATAGTCAAAGAACCCATCATCGTCGTATGTAGCAACGAACATCCCCTGACCAAGACATTTTCCGGTAAAAATTGCGATGGGTTTAGATTCATCATTATCTGGCATTCGCTCACTACAGCTTATCCAACTACCCGGACTTACCGGAGAGTTGCCATTCACATCGAAATTTGGCTTTGCGTCCTGAACCAGAAGGATATAGCCATTCTTTGCTGTGTACAGTTCTGATACCTCGGTGACAGTACCGAAATAGCGATGACCAGCATCAAAATCGCAGGTACTGACGTCTACCGATACTTCCATGCCTTCGATTAATTCTGGCAACTCGTAAGTTTGGCTTACAGGTTCAGCACCATGAAGCATGGCGTCGCTCCGCTCTATGCCATCCAGCGCGATTCGCAGTGCCTGAATTGTGGTAGAGCTATCGTTTGGGGCTATTCCATATCGCTCGAATACAGCGATATGACCGCGCATAATCTCAGGCGTAAGCTCTTTGTAAGCGTAAGCAAGAGACTCTGATGCATTATCCGGCACAACCGACGCAGGCGCGGCAGCATAAACAGGAATAACGTCCGCTTGCTCTTTATTGCTTTCATCCGTTAAAGCCCAGAATAATTTCCCGGCCGGATGTTTGAAAATATAAGCAACTGGTTCTGCACTATCAGCTTCGCGCAGCTTCTGTAGCTCTGCTGCCATCGCTCTCACGACTTCAACTGGTGCCCTTGCAGCAAACTCCATGTTGGTGATCAGCTCATTAAGATATTTCTCGCTGGGATACCGTTTCTTATCGGTTATAGTGGTCATATCACTCTCCTTTACCCGCTGCTTTCGTCTGTTCTTTAGCAAGCCGCTCCGCTTCTCTGAAATCCCAATCCACTCGATGTGCTATATCAATTGCAGAACGCACGGTCCGTTCAATTAGCGTGTCCAGATTATCAATTGTCATTGCCATATCTGGATTGCGAGATAAAATCTCCGCCCTCTGAATCTGCCAGTTGTTGCAGGTTTCAAGTAATGAGTTAGCCATATCACTTTCCTTTTCCCTGAAGCAGGGCAGCGCGGAAGGCGTTCCAGCCGTCGACATAGTCGTAAGTATTATTGCTGTCCGGCTCTATTTCCTCCGGCACTACCGGCACTGGCGGGGCGGTGTATAGCGGAATAACCGCATCACCCATTGGTTCTGATAAACAGGTAAGGTGAATCTCACCCATATTAGCGTAAGCAAGCGTTTCCTCTGCTGCGTAAAGAACAGGCTCGGCGGTAAGCGAGCCAGTGCGATACGCGCCAGTTCGCGCAGGTTTTCGCTATACGGTGACGTGTTATCACGACTGATTACGTGGTTCGCTGTATCAATTAAAATCTGTTTTTGCTGCTCTCTGGTAATAGTGGTCATGGGTTAGTCCTATGGCGTCCAGTAAGTGAGTTCTTCGGCAACATGCCAGTTGGCGTCAGCCTGGTCCTCAAATGGCGGGTCTGTTTTGAGGTGTTCTTCAACTGTGATTGCGGCATTCTCCCGACAGAATGCTTTCCACGCTTTACGGCCACCTTTCCAGCTTTGCCCCTGATGCCATCCCAAAGCCTTTGTTTCGGTACGCCATGCACGATTAGCTAACTGCATTTGTGTCTTAGCCATGCTCACCCCTTAACCTTGATCCCAGCGGTGCGTATTTCGTGTATCGCATTGTCATTACCAGCACACCAACCCTCGGCATAATCCCGGCTGAATCCGCTCATGTGCATGACTACTCCAACGCTGAGTTTTGACAGGTTGACCTTCCGCGCCTCCAGTTCCGCTATGCGCTTTTTTGCTGCTTCAAGCTCAAAGCGCAGCTTACCTACCGTAAGCGCAATATCCTCGTTCTCCTGGTCGCGGCGTTTGATGTATTGCTGGTTTCTTTCCCGTTCATCCAGCAGTGCCAGCACAGTAGCCGGATTGGCTGCAGCGATGAATTCAGCATTGGCCTGCTGTTCCATTTGGAAATCTTCATCGAAACCGCTTTCAGGATGCGCTCCTTCAATTCTGCAAATGGGAAGATATCCAACAACTTCACGATGAATTAGCGCATCACCAGCATCAAATCTCTCCTCTCCATATTCGAGCGACCACACACCACACGTTGCTTTCTCTGCCTTTTCACGCAGTGCCTGATAGTCAATCTTGCTCACTGGTTGCCTCCTTTGCTCGCTGATTCCACTCTGCTCTAACCTCTGAATAAAAAATCGCGCAGTCATTTCCAGGCGCCGCATATTTGCTACCAGATTGAGCGCGACACGTACCGCATCGAACGAAATAGAATCGACCGCCAGAGCCATATTCAGGGTGATCTGCTTCGCTGGCAACGTGCGCCGCGCCGCCACAGAATGGACATGGTAGTAGGTTGGTCATGAATGCACTCCCTTGCGAAGTTGGTCTGCACAATGCAGCAGGGCGTCCGTCGCTTCTTTCACCGTAACGATGTCGCCATCGTCCAGCCCGACAACCGTAGCGTCCTTAACGAACGCCGAGCAAAGGTCATTAAACGCCTGCGCACGCACTTCATCCAGGAAAGCGTCGGTGGCTGGGGTATCAGTGAAATCGTCCTCCCACGTATCGCCAACGTCCTCGCACTCGCGACGACAATATTCGTTGAATTCGACATCTGATTTTTTCAGTGCCGCATTCTCCGCCGCCAGCGCCGCGCACTTGGCCTCCGCTTCAGCAAATTTACGCACCAGATATTCAGCGTTTGTTTCGTTAACCTTTAAATCTCGTGGGATGCATTTACCTTTCAGAAAACCATCCATCTCAATTAGTGTCACTTCTTTCATTTCTTCCCACTCCGCAACATTGCATTCAGATATTTGTTTTCATTCACTGATGGAAAACTTTTTCTCGCCAGCATTTCTTCGCGTGGAATATCGTTAATGGGCTTGAAGCGGTGTCGAATAATCATTTCCGATGGAAGGATTCCGGGGTCGTAGGACAAACCTCTCATGATGAATTCCTCTTTGTTAATTTATTCGTATTCCAGATCTTTCTTCGTTGAGTTTTTTTATCTTGTATCGCATTGCCCTTACTGAATAAATTGAGCGGCAGGTTGCGATTGCTATTTCTTCTGCGGAGAATTTGTCGAAGAGTGATACTTCTGCGCGAGTCCAGCGCCTACCACGTAAGCGACTAACCATTTCAGCACCTATTCTGGTAGCCTTAGTCATTACCGCTTTTTCTGTTCGCTCCAGCTTTTCGGCGATAACTTCAACTGGCATGGTTGCCGCTACTTCGCGCAAGAAATCCTCTTCCCATTTTTCCCATGGGGTGCATTTCATCAGACGCTCTCTAAATCCTGTTTGCGTAGGCGGTAAATTTCGTCGAGTTTTTGAATTAGCGTTGAATCATTACCGATAACGCCTTTGGCACGGTTATAGGCATTTTCAAGCTTTGCGGAATCCATATTTAGTGCATTCGCCGAAAACCATGCCAACGCGGATTCAGGTGATGCCTGTTGCTTAACTTCCAGCTTTCTAACCCTGTGCTCCTGTCGCTTGCCGCGTGATACTGAAAGCATCATTGAGAAGTCGGACTCAACATCGCTCATGGCGTAAATTTTGATACCACCTACAGCTATGCCACCGAACTTTACTGACGGATCTCCAATTAGCGTCAGAGAGCGACCAACCCATGAATGACCATCGGCACCCCAACCCCCAATTAACACTCTCCGCATTGATTTAGACGGCTTGTAAGGTCGTCCCTCAAAACCTTCAAGGTCGATGAATACCGGTTGCTCTGAGTTACCTGCGCGAACTGCTTTAATAACCGCTGTGATGCTCTGCGTCTGAACATCCTCGAAGTTAATTTGATCTGACTTTGGAATGATTGTGCGTGAAAGGTCCATTAGATAATTACCTCATCATCATATTCATCATCCAGCAAATATGCCGGAACGTTAATTTCATTGGATGGAAGTACAATTCCTTCGTACTTCAGTTCGTCGTTTTCTTTGCATGCAACGAGCTTGTCTAATGCTGCGAACATTTCGCGATAGCCAAGCTCCAGTGATTCATCACCGATGTAATACATGCAGTTCCGATGGGGTGGAGAGTTTTCGATAGCGAAAAATGCGAACTGGTTGTACTCAATGCCGGTTGCCAGTTTGAGAACGTAGAGATAAAAGGCTGCCTGAATGTGGTATTTGTACTGACCAAAAGCATTGCTAAATCCACGCTCAGAAGCGTCTCTACAGCTCTTAACGTCGAGAGGGTAGGCGAGAGTGTCCGATAGCCTGTCGAAACGACATTTGAGCATCAAGCCAGTTTCAGGGCACTCTGCAAACATTGACACCTCAGAGTTACCTTTGGTGTTCATGTAATCCATGAAATCTTCATTCAGCCGTGAAGATTCAAACATCCTGTTAACAGTTTCTACTTCACTGCCAACTAAAATATATTCTGGTTTTGTGCATTCTGCTGCTGCCTTGTATTCCTTCGAACTACGAGACGTTACTTCTGGCATCAGCAAGTAATCATTTCTAAATAAGTCAGGTTCCAGTAATGCTGCATGAATAGCACTTCCAATATGTGCTGATTTACTTCCGGTAAATTTGTTGAAGAATAGGTTTGCCGGGCTAACGCTAATCGCCTTAACTGACGTTGAACCTATCGCCTCGTCAGCATGGTAATCCTCGTTAGGCATCCCGTAATAAATGCCGGGTTTCATGCGGCTTCTCCATAAACATGTCTGCGTTTGAATATTGCGAATGCATATTCAGCCTTAACTCTTTTGGTTATTGCATCCCAGAACCATTCAGCGGCTTTTTCCTGATAGTTACAGTCATCATCTTCCAGCCAGTCGATAGCGTCCTTAGTGTGTTCATCTGGTTTATATGAGCGAAGCATTTCGCTTATTGGGTCGCAACGTTTGCAGAGGCGATCAACTTCACTGTTAATTCGTTCATAATCATCATCGGTAAAACTTGCGATGATTTGCGATATTTCACGCTTATCATTCAGAGTCAGAATCATCATCGTTCTCCTGTTCTTTGTGATGATTGATAATTTTGTTCATCTGACGAATGAATTCTTCGTCTGACCAGTTATCTGTAAAACTCATGGACGGCCTTGTTGTTTCAAAATATCCCAAAGTTTTTCGAGAAAGCTTTTCATTCTTGGTTGTTTAAAGTCTGCTCCGGTTAAAATATTTTTTCGTGAATGCTGCACCGATAAAATCGGGTTGAAAGGGCGAACCGATGCCGCCCCTGCAATAGCGAACTGTTGCATAGGATGCTCCTTTTATTTGGTTGCATAACGAAAACGCCTCGAATGAAGCGTTGTTGGTATGCGAAAAAAGCCGCCCTGACTGCGAGCGGCAAGACTATCAAGGGATGATTTTTCGATTAACCAGAACGAGTCGTCGTCCTCGTTTGGTTACGAGCGATATTGCTCACATAGCAGACTCGTAAATCTGCTATAGGTGCTTATTCGCTGCCAAAAATACGCTTACTCAGTAACTTTATATGCATATTCTTGACTTGTTAACCAATCCGGGCGTTCACCTTTACCAATATAGAAATCGATAATGTCCAGAAGACGTGGATAAAATTTAAGAGCTTTACGACCATCCATCTCAGCAATTTCCTGCTTACTATATTTTCTCCATTCCTCAACTGTGTGGTTCTGGCATCCTGCTCGTACATATTCACCGTTCGTTATACTTATGAAGTATTTCTCACCCAGAATTACGAAAGTGAGATCAGGCAGGTTGGCACCGTACAGGTTGGCATCGCACAGGTTGGCACCGCACAGGTCGGCACCGTACAGGTTGGCATCGCACAGGTTGGCACCGTACAGGTTGGCATCGCACAGGTTGGCATCGCACAGGTCTGCACCGCGCAGGTCTGCACCGCACAGGTTGGCACCGCGCAGGTTGGCACCGCGCAGGTTGGCACCGCACAGGTCGGCACCGTACAGGTCTGCACCGCGCAGGTCTGCACCGCGCAGGTCTGCACCGCGCAGGTTGGCACCGAGCAGGTTGGCACCGCACAGGTCGGCTCTAGATCCGCTCTCACGCATTGAGGTAATCCACACTTTGTGTTCTTCAAGAATCTTCGATAAATCTGCTGAATTCATGTTGTTATTCCTTAAATTTGGCAATAAAAAAGGCCGCATTGCGACCTGATTAGATGAAAGGCTTGCTGCCTGAATAATTATCTAGCGGTAATTTGCCCACACTTACGATGACCAGCCGCGTAAAGTGCTACGTCTGGCAAACATACACCGGTTTCTGGTGGCTTATTACCAAACTCATTTGCGTACACAATGGCAGCCCGCTCCAGATTGCGTCTGTATTCTTCCAGTTGCCAGAATGCATCTTTCGCCATGAACTGAAGTGATTTTGCGTCTTCAATACGTTTTGGCGTTTCGTGTTTTCCTTTGGCCTGAATCTGTACACGGCTAAGGGTAGGGCGGTGCATTACTTCTGAACTGGCTGTAGTCTCATTCTGAAGCGCTGCACGGCGCTCGCGACGACGACCTGCTGCTGAGCCATTGAAAGTTGTTCTGCGTGTCATATAGACCTCCTGATGAACTTTGGTGGTGAATACAGCCGGTCGACTAACTCCGGTAGCGTACTCATTGCCAAGCGCCTCAGCCGAGAGGGTTAGCTTCTGCATTCACCCCAAAGCTCACTTTGGTCGTTCCGGCTTTTCAGCCGCGTAGATTCATCACTGAATCGTTGTATGTTCACCGTCCTGGTGAGTAGTGCGTCCTGCTGATGTTTTTATATTGAACCAATAGTACATAATATGCAAGAACTATTGGTACATTTTTATTGTAAATGCTTTGTTCTTTTAGTACGTTTTTGAAAAATAAATGAATTTATTTTTATAAATCCTCTATGTCATACTGTTCTGAACAAAAAACGAGCGAGGAATCTGTGTGAAAAACGAGGAACTGGCGCAGTTGCGCTATCAGGAAATGTGCAGGATTGTCGGTGATGTCGTTTTTGCTATGGTTGCTGAGGGTCATGAGACTAAGCGAGTGGCTATAGCTGACGTGATACGAACTGAGTTAGCGAAGGGTCTGGACAAGTGGGATATTGACCAGATTCAGGTTATGGAGTTGGCGGTGAAGCTGCTGGAAGAGTAGGGCAAAGAAAACCCGGCGCAATGGCCGGGCGTGATCGCTTACTCATCTTCATCTAGCAACTCAAATTGAGTCCCGGGCGATGGAAAGGCTCTTTTGAATGCTCTGTCAAACTCAGCTTTATTTCTTGAGCTTGAAAGGATGCCAACTACCTGCCAAAGGTGCGCCCTAAACATCGGAACTCCGATGCTATCGGTTAGGAACTGAAACATCTTATATCTTCTACCGCCATTCGCATAAACGACAGGGTTTTTTTCATCTAGCATCTCAAGGATGGCGCCTTTACTTGATGCTAATGGTTCGTAGATATACTTCCTCGTAAACTTACCGAAAAACTGAGGGTGCCGACCTGCTTTTTTCTGCGTAAGTCCGTAAAGTCGATAAAGGCCATCCGTGAACTGCTTCGGAAATTCCTTCTCATATTCTCTGACCTGCTCTTTGATGAACTCTTGAAAGAGAATTCGATATTCATCTTGTCTCTTTTCATCGATATGCCCAGTAGCTTCGTCTACCAGCGCTACAATACCAACCTCTGCAAGACCGCGCATGATAATGTCTGCCTGAACAGAAATAGGTATCTGAGATGACTGAAGGGCATCACCCTGATCTCTCATCTTCAAATAAACATTGCATATCTTTGGGAGCAAAGATGCTTCAATGCCGTAAGCTGGCGCCGCTCCTTTATTTATTTTGAAAAGACGGCGCCGGGATAGACCTTCTGATAATTCATTATTAATGAATGGCTTAATGTTTTTAGCTGACAAGAAAACAGGAAGATAGGCGCCATCTGGATTCTCTTTCATTCTCTTCCAGTGGGAGCCTCCACGCTTCCCGCCGAAGGCTTTAGTGATAGCTCTCTCTGACAGAACCCTAGTCCCATCCTCAAGCACGGCACATTGTATCTTTAAGTCTCCAATGACAATGTCGCCAGATCTTTTGGCAATTTCCACCTCACCATCGCCACCCCACCTAGCTGTTGCGGCTTTTCTTGCAATAGCCGACCTTTCTTCTGGAGAAAGAGCATTAGCCCTTGCCACACCACCTTTGGACTTTCCCGTTGGTTCTTTGCTTTCTTTATCAGACATTATGCAAGCACTCTTTGTTGTGAAATGTGCTTGCATAATATCAAGTATATAAATTAATAAGCAAGCATATATTCTATCTTGAGTGCTTGCATTTTTTTGTAAAAAGGCCGCATTTCTGCGACCTGTTTCACACAACCACTATCCCCCAAACATCCCTTCAGTCCATCATCACCCGAATATCTCATCAGGCCATTGGCTTAATTATTACGCAACCATTCCCTTGCTTCTATGTCATCAATGTGTCGTGATTGCTTTAAAATTCCAGCCACATATTCCACTTTGGATACTTCATAATATGGCAATGTAATTGGACGGTGATCTTGATTGATGCTTGTAAACTGATACTCTCCGTCTCGATCGTAACCAAGTACCTTAATCATGTTATGACCTTCGATAGTTCTTACGAAAACCTCATCACCAGGACATACTTTCGTGTTTGGCTCTATAAGAACGTATTCACCAGATTTGATGCGTGGCCACATGCTGTCGCCTTTTACACGCAAACCAAAGGCTTCTGGGTCATCACTATATATTTTTAACCATCCATCACGTTCTTCAGTCATTTCTATAGCGCCATCAACGCCAAGAATAGCTTCTCCAACCACTCGAACAAGTCCCTTTCTCAACTGACCAACAAAAGTTAAAGATTGTGGATCTGTAGTTGTATTTTGCCTTACAGAACCATGCTGAAGCCAAACAACATCAACTTTTAAAAAATTTGCCAGAGCGTTCATTTTTTCCTGGCGCGGCAAAGACTCAGCATTAAACCATTTGCTGACACCTTTTGACGATACATCAAGGGCTCTAGCAATGGCTATTCCCCTACCATGTTCGTCTAACCCAGCTTCTTTACAGGCCTGCGCTAGCCGCTGGGCAAATTCCTGACGCACTTTTTCATTTTGAACCATGAGTTCGATAGTAAAGTAGTTGCAAAAACTTTCAGTTCAATCATAATGTGTACTGAAAGTACAAAAAGGAGTAGCCAATGCAAAATCTTGATGAGCCGATTAAAGGTATCGGCATCCCGGAAGTTGCTAGGGCTTGCGGAGTTAGCGAGAGAGCAGTTTATAAATGGCTCAAAAATGGCTTCCTCCCTAAGACTGAATTTTTTGGGAAAACAAGATACGCCTCAAAAATTGAAGAAATTTCTGGGGGGAAGTTTCAGGCAGTTGATTTGCTTGAAATAAGTAAAAAAAATCTTTTATCAGCATAAGCTTTAATACCTCTTTTCACAACGGACATTCGTCCTACGTCGCTGAAAAGCGAACTCCAGATAACAAATCAACCACAGGTTTATGCGCCAGTGCGCATAGCCACAACTAACTATTAACTACAGGAATGTTCACATATGGAACTCACAAGCACTCGCAAGAAAGCCAACGCAATTACCAGCAGCATCCTTAACCGGATAGCTATTCGTGGTCAGCGGAAAGTCGCTGATGCGTTAGGCATTAACGAATCTCAAATTTCACGATGGAAAGGCGATTTCATTCCAAAGATGGGGATGTTATTGGCGGTTCTGGAGTGGGGTGTTGAGGATGAAGAGTTGGCAGAATTGGCAAAGAAAGTTGCGCATCTGCTGACAAAAGAAAAGCCCCAAGACTGCGGGAACAGTTTTGAGGCCTGATGTAGAAAGACTGGATCAATCCACAGGAGTAATTATGCCAAAACAACTCAGTCCTGACCAGGACAAATTACACAAAAACATACTACGTGATCGGTTCTTATCCAGCTTCAAACAGCCTGGTCGATTTCGGACTGAGTTGGAGAAAGTGAAGCTAATACTGAAGAGGAAAGGTCATGAGTAATCTTGCAACAGTTACACCGATAAAACCTCATCTGGAGGTTGTGGAGCATCGCGTGGCAGAACTCGACGATGGCTACACCCGGACTGCAAATACACTGCTGGAAGCTGTCATGCTTTCTGGGCTTACTCAACATCAGCTACTGATTGTTATGGCTGTGTGGCGCAAGACATACGGTTATAACAAAAAAATAGATTGGATCGGAAATGAACAGTTCGCTGAACTCACTGGCATGGCACCAACCAAATGTTCTACCGCCAAAAACGAGCTTATCAGAATGGGGGTTCTCACTCAGGTGGGGCGTCAGGTTGGTATGAATAAAAATATTTCCGAGTGGAAGACGAAGGTTAACGGATTCGGTAAAACATTTACCAGATCGGTAAAACTAACCTTCACCAAATCGGTAAAAACCAATTTACCGAATCAGTCAAACACAAAAGACAATATACAAAAGACAATAAATACAAATACCCCCTTACCCCCTAACGGGGGCGGCAATGGGCAGGTTAAACCTGAACGTCGCAAGGCAGAACGAATCGACTATGAATCCTTCCTGAACGCCTACAACACCGAAGTTGGTGACAGACTTCCACATGCTGTTTCGGTCAACGAGAAACGGAAACGCCGCCTGAAGAAAATCATCCCGCAACTGAAAACGCCAAACGTGGACGGTTTCAGGGCGTATGTCAGGGCGTTTGTGCATCAGGCCAAGCCGTTTTACTTCGGAGACAACGACACAGGCTGGACGGCTGATTTTGATTACCTGCTGAGGGAAGATTCGTTAACGGGAGTTCGGGAAGGGAAGTTTGCAGACAGGGGGATTGCATGAGACAGGATATCGAAGCGAGCGTTATCGGTGGCTTGCTGATTGGTGGATTAACACCAACCGCGAGTGACGTTCTGGCAACGCTGGAGCCTGAAGCATTCTCAATTCCGCTCTACCGGAAAGCTTTTGAAGTTATTCGAAAGCAGGCCAGAAACAGGAACCTGATTGATGGACTGATGGTGTCCGAGGAGTGCGGGGATGAATACGCAACGGCGGTGATGATGACTGCGCGGTCATGTCCCAGCGCTGCAAACCTGAAAGGTTATGCCGGAATGGTTGCAGACAGTTATCAACGGCGTCAGGTTTTACAGCTACTGGATGAGATGCGAGAGCCAATCAGTAACGGCACGCTGGATGCTTCAGGTAGAGCGATGGACGATCTTGTTAAGCGTCTTTCAGCCATCAGGAAGCCACGCAACGAGGTTAAACCTGTGCGACTGGGGGAAATTATCAATGATTACACTGACACGCTTGACAGGCGTCTGAGGAACGGAGAAGAGTCGGATACCCTGAAGACCGGAATCGAAGAGCTTGACGCTATCACCGGAGGAATGAACGCAGAAGACCTTGTGATTATTGCTGCTCGTCCTGGTATGGGTAAAACCGAACTGGCGCTGAAGATAGCCGAAGGCGTGGCAAGTCGTGTTATTCCTGGTTCTGGCGTCCGGCGCGGTGTGTTGATTTTCTCGATGGAAATGAGCGCATTGCAGATTGCTGAGCGAAGCATTGCCAACGCCGGGAGGATGTCGGTTAGCGTGCTGCGAAATCCTGCATCGATGGATGACGAAGGCTGGGCGCGCGTTGCTAACGGCATGAGTCAGCTTGCAGACTTGGATGTATGGGTAGTCGATGCCTCGCGGTTATCGGTCGAAGAAATACGCTCAATCGCAGAACGGCACAAACAGGAAAACCCAAACCTGTCACTCATCATGGCGGATTATCTTGGCCTGATTGAGAAGCCGAAGGCAGATCGCAACGACCTCGCAATTGCTCACATCTCCGGAAGCCTGAAGGCGATGGCGAAAGACCTGAAAACGCCTGTTATCTCCCTAAGTCAGCTCTCCCGCGATGTTGAGAAGCGGCCAAACAAACGCCCGACAAACGCAGATTTGCGCGATTCAGGAAGCATTGAACAGGATGCAGACTCAATCATCATGCTCTATCGGGAAGCGGTATATGACGAGAACAGTAGCACCGCGCCATTTGCTGAAATCATCGTGACGAAAAACCGTTTTGGCTCGCTTGGTACGGTTTACCAGCGGTTCTGCAACGGACACTTTGTTGCATGTGACCAGGACGAAGCCAGACAGATTTGCACGGCATCAAATGCACCTGCTGGACGCAGAAAGCGATATACACAAGGGGCTGACGTATGAATAAAAAACAATTAGCCATTCTCGAAAAGGCATGGGATGCACAAATATCATGCGCTTTGAAAGAACAGGCACTTCCAATAATCCAGACCAAATCGAAAATAGCCAGGCAGTTATGCGATGACGGATTCCTAAACGAAGTTGAGATTACGCACCAGATGGCAACGTTCAAAGGGTATGAGATAAATCATCATGGTATAGCAGCGTATTGCTCCCATCTTCCTGATGACGCTGACATTGATGAAATGGAAAGGGAGATGAAGCAATGACCATCTACATCACTGAGCTAATAACAGGCCTGCTGGTAATCGCAGGCCTTTTTATTTGGGGAAGAGGGAAGCATGGTTAATTGGATGCTAGCCGCCATCAAATGCATTGGCGTTGGATGGATTCTTCTGACGTTTTTTATTGTTCTGCGTAGCTACATTAGCCTTGTTAATGGCGGTAAAGACCCATTCTCTACGTTGTTTGGTGCTGCGTTTGTCTGGGTACTTATCGGAATTGTACCTGTAGCGATAGCAAAAATGGCGTGGCGTTTTATCAACTAAAAGTGAGAGTAATGATGAAAATATCCGAGATTAACTATTCAGTGATTTTTGAAGCGCTTAAAGCGTATTACGAAGTGGAAGAAGATGACTCAGTATGGGAAATATTTAATCAGGCAGATGACCAGATTGAAGAAATCGCTAATGCACTGAAAGTGTTAGGCGAGTGATGGAGAAGAATATGGACGAATCAAGAAAGCAGTTTTTGGAATGGTGGAGACACCCTGAGCAAGAAGAGCTTCGGAAAAGTTGCGCTGAGGGATGGGGAGAGAAAATCTGGTCTGCTTCACGTTCTGCTATTGCGATTGAGTTGCCAGCAAAAAATGATATTTCCAGCGATGACTACTCCATTCCTGACCTGGTTGATTGGGGTGATGGAAGAAACGCTGGTATTCAGGAATGCGCAGAAGCCATCCGCGCCGCTGGAATCAAAGTGAAGGAGTGAGTATGAGCAAAGTATCACGAGGAATGAAAATATCGCTTATTTTCATCCTTAATCCGCATCGTATCTTTTTGGCTTCAGCAGTATGGCTGTCAGATTTTGTTTATTGGTTAGCAGATAAATTGGATGATTTTGCGAGATGGCTTGAGAATTTTGCGAATGCGAGGTTTGAGTCATGGCCGCTTATCGGAGAGAGGATGTCTGACGAATTAAACCGGTATTACGCGGATAAGCGCAAGGAGAAGAGCAGGAGGTAAAGTGAAGCAATTATTCCTGCTTCGCAATGAAGCAATCAGAAATAACGCCATAGACGCCATTCTCTCACTACCCATCGACGACAAGTCACCCCACGAAGTCCACGTCAAGGAACCTAAGCGAACCAAAGCGCAGAACGACCGTATGTGGCCGATGCTTCAGGACGTCTCCCGTCAGGTGCTTTGGCATGGTCAACGACTGTCTCCGGAAGACTGGAAAGACATCTTCACCGCGCTGTGGCTCAAGACTAAAAAGCTGGAGCAAAGAAGCGTACCAGGTATTGATGGCGGTGTTGTTCTTCTTGGGGTACGTACCAGCAAGATGAGGAAGGCGAGCATGACAGAGCTTATCGAAATTATGTTCTGGTTCGGCTCAGAACGTAACGTGAGATGGAGTGATGATTCCAGGCGAGAGTACGAGTGGTCAAAACGAACAGGGAGAGTTGCATGAAACACTGCTACCGCTGCGGAGAAAGCAAAGACGATTATCGATTCCGGCCAAATCAACCTTATTGGCACCAATGGTGTATCAGATGTGAGCGGTCGCCAGTAGGTAATTTCCCGCTGCCAGAGACGAAGGAGGACGTATGGCACGACAGCGACGAAGTATCACCGACATAATCTGCGAAAACTGCAAATACCTTCCAACGAAACGCTCCAGAAATAAACGCAAGCCAATCCCAAAAGAATCTGACGTAAAAACCTTCAACTACACGGCTCACCTGTGGGATATCCGGTGGCTTAGAGAACGCGCGAGGAAAACAAGGTGATTGACCCAAATCGAAGTTACGAACAGGAAAGTATAGCGAGAGCCTTATGCGCAGGATGTAACAAGCAACTGGCACCTGATGAAATTTACGCCTGTGCAGAATGCGTTAACGAATGGCTGGTATATCGCGATCCACATTCAGATATGACAGGAGATAAGGATGGCTAACACAAATATGTATTCACCAAACGAGCAGGATTATATCCGCAGGGTTGCCGGAAAAGTCCCTGCTGACGTTATGGCATCCACCATAGGAAGAACCAGAAACAGCCTGGTTAACTGGGCTAATCGACATGGAATAAGCCTGAGAGTTCCTTACGGAATACTTAAAAAGCACTGGCCTGAATATGCTGAAAAAATGACAAAAGGTGGAAGAAATGGCGCTAAAGAGAGATAAGTTTGATGACGTTTTCTCCCAACTGGTGAGGGAGCGAACGGACTGGACATGCGATTACTGCGGACGATCATTCCACCTCGAAAGACAAAAACTCCACTGCTCCCACTTCAAATCCCGACGACACAAAGCCACCAGATACCATCCCTATAACGCCTTCGCCCACTGCGTTGGCTGTCACCGAAAACTTGAAGAAGACCCATACGAATTCACCGCGCATGCGGAGATTGTCTATGGGGAGATGACAATAGAGCGTGTAGCGCGTCTGGCGTGCGTTCCTGTGCGCTTAAAGACATGGCAGATGGATGAGCTATACCAGCACATGAAGAGCGAACTGAAGCGGTTACAGGAGCTAAGGGCGCAGGGTGTTACAGGGCACATCGATTTCACATTGCCAGACTGGTATCAGGACGGAATTCAACTCCGCATGGGGGAATCTCAATGTGCAGCATAACCAGCATTAACCAGGCGAAACAGCAGCGTGAACGTGACGAGGCTGAATTGCGCAGCGTCAGAGAGATGACTGAGCAACACCAGAAGGCAATGGATTATCTGCATGAGCGAGAGCGTGAACTGGTGAACCGGCTTGGATTGAACAAGACATCGGGAGGCGATGCTGCATGAGTATACGAGAATTTAACCTCACTAAAGAGCAGCATGACTGGCTTAATGGGTGGCTTGAGCTATGGGGGGCATGGGTTTATTCAGGAAGACTCGAAAAACGCATGAGCAGCGTTATAGCGCAGTTTATGGAGAGGGTAGAACCATCAAGAGTGATGACAAGGCCAATGTGCAATGATGATGACGGAATGTTGATTTCTCAGGTCGTAGATTCCGTTATGCGCATCGACACAAAGGCCTTTGGCATTCTGCTTAGCTATTACGCACATGGTTCCTCTAAGTACGCCATATCATCCTACTATCACAAGACTGCAAGCCCCCGCAAAATGTCAGGCCGCGGCGGAGAAAGGATGCGCAAGCCATCTCTTATTACCTGTCGGAGAGAAGTAGATGACGTACTCAAGGCATCCCTGTTCATGCTTTATCAACCGATGCTAAATGCCTTCAATAGTCGTAAACGTGTGGATAAAATTAAACATGTTGCATAGATTGTGTTGACATCTATGAGCAAATGAGCAATCATAAGTGAATAAGCTGCCGTTAGTGACTCTTAAGTTGCAACGGTGGCTTTTTTTATTTGGGTCAGTCGTATAAAGGTCATTACGGAAGGCTGTTAACCTTCTTATCGTGGTTCGAGTCCACGCTGTCCCGCCAAACATGCTGGTTTAGCTCCAATGGTAGAGCAGTCGCCTTGTAAGCGAATGGGTAGCGGTTCAAGTCCGTTAACCAGCACCATAACTGAGCCGTAGCCACTGGCTATCCTGAATTCGTCAGTGATAGTTATGCTGCGGCCTTCTACACATGACCTTCGTGAAAGCGGGTGGCAGGAGGTTACGCTAACAACCTCCTGCCGTTTTGCCCGTGCATATCGGTCACGAACAAATCTGATTACTAAACACAGTAGCCTGGATTTGTTCTATCAGTAATCGACCTTATTCCTAATTAAATAGAGCAAATCCCCTCAATAAAAGGGGTAGAGCATGTACCGTATGGACAAAATCAGAGAATGGTTCAGTTACAGCTTCGGAGGACTGACTGCGATGGGTGGCATTCTCTCCCTGAATGACTGGGCTGTAATCATTGGTATTCTTTGTACTGTCGGCACATTTGGCATCAACTGGTACTACAAACGCAAAGAGCGTGAGGACAGATTGAATGGCAATGTCACCGGCACTACGAAATAGCGTAATAGCGGCGATAAGTGGCGGGGCTATTGCTATAGCATCTGTGTTGATCACAGGTCCGAGTGGTAACGATGGTCTGGAAGGTGTCAGATACAAACCATATAAGGACGTAGTAGGTGTATTAACTGTGTGTTATGGCCACACTGGAAAAGACATTATACCCGGTAAAACGTATACCGAGGCAGAATGCAAAGACCTCCTGAATAAAGACCTCGCTACTGTCGCCAGACAAATTAACCCGTACATCAAAGTCGATATACCGGAAACAACGCGCGGCGCCCTTTACTCGTTCGTCTACAACGTGGGAGCTGGCAATTTCAGAACATCGACGCTTCTTCGCAAAATAAACCAGGGCGATATCAAAGGTGCATGTGATCAGCTACGTCGATGGACATACGCTGGCGGTAAGCAATGGAAAGGCCTGATGACTCGTCGTGAGATTGAGCGTGAAGTCTGTTTGTGGTGGGGGCAGCAATGAGCATGATTTGCTTTTTCATGGCAGCGTTGCTCGCATTCAATGGCAACGATGCGTGGCCGTGGTTTCTTGCCGTTGGGGTGTTGATGTCATGAGCCGGTTAACCGCAATCATCTGTGCTGTGGTTATTTGTCTGCTGGTTTCAATGGGGTGGGCTGTTAACCATTACCGTGATAACGCCATCTCCTACAAAGACCAGCGCGACAAAGCCACATCCACAATCGCTGATTTGCAGAAGCGCCAGCGTGACGTTGCAGAACTTGACGCCAGATACACAAAGGAGCTTGCTGATGCTAACGCGACTATCGAAAGTCTCCGTGCTGATGTTTCTGCTGGTCGTAAGCGCCTGCAAGTCGCCGCCACCTGTGCAAAGTCAACGACCGGAGCCGGCGGCATGGGCGATGGAGAAAGCCCAAGACTTACAGCAGATGCTGAACTCAATTATTACCGTCTCCGAAGTGGAATCGACAGGATAACCGCGCAGGTTAACTACCTGCAGGAGTATGTCAGGGCTCAGTGCCTGAAGTGATTCGTCACCCAATAAACAGAACAGCCTGACTTCGGCCGGGCTTTTTTATACCAAAATTTCACCGCGCACCGCAGCGCATCCAACCACGTCGAACCCAAACCTTTGGAATGAGCCTTTGAGGAGTCAGTTAGTGCTGGCGAGCCTCGACGGGCTGATCTCCTATGCGGCAAAGGTTCATCTCAAAGTAAGGTACACGCTATGAACTACCCAACAGTCGTTAACGGCATTGATTTTCGCGATCTGATTTTTGTAGCAGACAACGATCCGGTTACCGATTCTTTTATGGTGGCAAAAGCATTCGGCAAATTATCGAAAAACGTAGTCCGCGACATTGAAAGGACTATTGATGCTTGCCCTCCAGAGTTTGATACAAAGCTCAATTTTGAGCTTTGCTATAAAAACAATGAGTTACAGAATGGCAAGCCGCAGAAGTTTTACCGACTCCGCAAGGACGGCTTGATGCTTCTTGTCATGTCTTATACCAAGAAAGAAGCTATGCGAATCAAAATCGCATATATCAACGCTTTCAACTGGATGTACGCCATGCTTCAGGTTGGTAATCGTCAATTTGAAGAAGAGCGAAATGCCGTAATGCTGGAGTACATGAAAGAGAAGGATGTCGCCAGCATGTCAGGTCGCCTGCTAAATCGCTGGGGAAAAATTAAGAAACCACAGCTACTGGCGAGAATTGAACGCCTTGAACAGCACGGGCAAACCGTAATCCCCGGACTCACCAATTAACGGCAGTACCACGAAACAACCCAAGCCAGTAAGTGGGGAAATAACACTGGAAGCCACTGAAAGATGAACCTCCTGCCTTATGGCAAAAAAGATTCTTTGCGGTGGCGGACTGATGGAAAGACATCGGTTATTGCAGAGGCCATTCAATGAGTGGTCTCGACAATGGCTTATGCCCTACACGGGATAACTTAACTGATATCCCTTTTAACGGATAAACGGAGCCAACAATGGCAGAGATTATTCCCATGACTGAAGAACAGAAATTCCAGTTAGAGATTTACAAGCTGGTCATGAACCAGAACGCAGCAGCAGAGGAAGCATTTCAATTCATCGGCACTGACGAACTGAAGCTTGAACTATTCAAAATTCACTTCCAGTCAGGCGGCGCTAATTCAGATATCACGACTCGCACTATCGAAGCGGTTCGTAAATCGAAGGAAGCGTTAGACCTGTTCACTACCGGAGCATAAACATGGCGCGCCCAACAAAGTATCAAGAGGCGTATGCCGAACAGGCACGCAAACTGTGCTTGCTGGGCTACACCGATGCAGAACTTGCTGATTTCTTTGAAGTCAGTGAGTCAACTATTAACAAGTGGAAGCTTGATTATCCTAAGTTTTCGGAGTCCATAAAAAAGGGTAAGGCCGTCGCTGATGCAGAAGTTAGTGATCGTCTTTATCAACGCGCTATGGGCTTCGTGGCTCCAGATATCGATATTCGTGTTATTGAAAACAGAATTGTCGAAACTCCGCTTGAGAAGTATTACCCGCCTGATACAACCGCTGCCATCTTCTGGCTTAAGAACCGACAGAAGGATAAATGGCGCGACAAGGTTGATCACGAGCTAACAGGCAAAGACGGCGGCGCAATCCAGATTGAAACATCACCGATGAGCACTCTGTTCGGAAAATGACCTCGATTAATCCTATCTTTGAACCGTTCATTGAGGCGCATCGCTACAAAGTCGCCAAAGGCGGTCGAGGTAGCGGTAAATCATGGGCAATTGCGAGGCTGCTTGTTGAAGCGGCGCGTCGGCAGCCTGTGCGTATTCTCTGCGCTCGTGAACTGCAAAACAGTATCAGCGATTCGGTAATCCGGTTGCTTGAAGACACCATAGAGCGGGAAGGGTATTCGGCTGAGTTTGAAATTCAGCGTTCAATGATTCGTCATCTCGGAACGAATGCTGAATTCATGTTCTACGGCATCAAAAACAACCCTACGAAGATTAAATCGCTCGAAGGCATTGATATCTGCTGGGTGGAAGAAGCGGAAGCGGTAACGAAGGAATCATGGGATATCCTGATACCAACCATCCGCAAGCCGTTTTCCGAAATATGGGTGAGCTTTAACCCGAAAAACATCCTCGACGATACCTATCAGCGATTCGTCGTAAATCCTCCCGATGATATTTGTCTGCTGACGGTGAACTACACCGACAACCCGCACTTTCCTGAAGTCCTCCGTCTGGAGATGGAAGAGTGTAAACGCAGAAATCCGACACTGTATCGTCACATCTGGCTTGGTGAGCCAGTAAGCGCAAGTGATATGGCAATCATCAAACGTGAATGGCTTGAAGCTGCAACCGATGCGCACAAGAAACTCGGATGGAAAGCGAAAGGCGCTGTTGTTTCTGCACATGACCCGTCAGATACAGGGCCAGATGCTAAAGGTTACGCATCGCGTCACGGTTCGGTGGTTAAGCGCATTGCCGAAGGTCTGCTGATGGACATCAACGAGGGTGCTGACTGGGCTACTTCGCTGGCGATTGAAGACGGCGCTGACCATTACCTGTGGGATGGTGATGGTGTTGGTGCCGGGCTACGCAGACAGACAACGGAAGCATTCTCCGGTAAGAAAATCACCGCCACGATGTTCAAGGGAAGCGAATCGCCATTCGATGAAGACGCTCCATATCAGGCTGGAGCATGGGCTGATGAAGTGGTGCAGGGTGACAACATCCGCACTATCGGCGATGTATTCCGAAATAAGCGAGCGCAGTTCTACTACACCCTCGCTGACAGGCTCTATCTGACATACCGAGCAGTTGAGCATGGCGAATACGCAGACCCTGACGAAATGTTGAGCTTTGACAAGGAATCTATCGGCGAGAAGATGCTCGAAAAGCTATTCGCCGAACTCACTCAGATACAGCGCAAATTTAACGGTAATGGCAAGCTTGAGCTCATGACTAAGGTCGAAATGAAGCAGAAGCTTGGTATTCCATCCCCTAACCTGGCAGATGCACTAATGATGTGCATGCACTGCCCGGCATTAGCTCCAGAAGAAACGGACATCTACGTTCCATCATCCTCCGGTTGGTAAAAATGGCAGAGACATTAGAGAAAAAACATGAGCGCATCATGCTCAGGTTTGACCGCGCCTATACGCCGCAGCAAGACGTGCGCGAAAAGTGCATTGAGGCTACTCGATTCGCTCGTGTTCCTGGCGGTCAATGGGAAGGGGCAACGGCAGCGGGAACTAAGCTTGATGACCGGTTCGAGAAGTACCCAAAGTTTGAGATTAACAAAGTAGCGACAGAGCTTAACCGTATCATCGCCGAATACCGAAACAACCGCATCACCGTTAAGTTTCGCCCTGGTGACAAAGAAGCCAGTGAAGAGTTAGCAAATAAGCTGAATGGCCTGTTCCGCGCTGACTACGAAGAGACTGATGGTGGAGAGGCTTGCGATAACGCATTTGACGACGCCGCAACAGGTGGCTTTGGCTGCTTCCGCTTAACGTCGATGCTAGTCAACGAATACGACCCAATGGATGAGCGCCAGCGCATTGCCATTGAACCGGTATACGACCCTTCACGCTCAGTATGGTTCGATCCTGATGCGAAGAAGTACGACAAGTCAGACGCTCTGTGGGCGTTCTGCATGTACTCACTTTCTCCAGAGAAGTACGAAGCTGAGTATGGAAAGACACCTCCTGCATCGCTAGATGTAACCACGATGACCAGTTGGGAATATGACTGGTTTGAGCCTGAAGTGGTTTATATCGCCAAATATTACGAAGTACGCAAAGAGTCTGTAGATGTCATCAGTTATCGCCAGCCAATCACTGGCGAGATTGCTACCTACGACAGCGACCAGATTGAAGATATCGAAGATGAGTTGGCACTTGCTGGATTCCAGGAGGTTGCGCGTCGCTCCGTTAAACGCCGCCGTGTTTATGTATCAGTGGTGGATGGACAGAACTTTCTTGAGAAACCTCGCCGAATCCCTGGCGAGCATATCCCGCTTATCCCGGTATATGGGAAACGCTGGTTCATCGACGACATTGAGCGCGTAGAAGGTCACATTGCAAAAGCGATGGACCCGCAGCGCCTCTACAACCTTCAGGTTTCGATGCTCGCAGACTCAGCAGCACAAGACCCGGGTCAGGTTCCTATCTTTGACCCTGAGCAGGTGAGGGGGCTTGAGAAACATTGGGAGGATCGAGGCAAGAAGCGACCTGCATTCTTAGTTGCTAGAGCCCCAAGAGACAAGTCTGGAAATCCAATTGGTCCAGCGGCGCCAGGTTCATTTACTCCAGCGCCTCAGTTGAGTCCGGCAATTGCAACAATGCTTCAGCTAACCAGTGCAGACATTCAGGAAGTAACCGGTAGCAGCCAGGCAATGCAGCAGATGCCTAGCAACATCGCACAGGAAACGGTTAACAACCTGATGAACCGCGCAGATATGGCCTCGTTCATCTACCTGGACAATATGGCTAAGAGCCTGAAGCGCGCAGGCGAAGTCTGGTTATCCATGGCTCGAGAGGTATACGGTTCGGAACGTGAGGTTCGTGTCGTTAACGAGGATGGGACAGACGACATCGCGCTAATGAATGCTCAGGTCGTCGATAGCCAGACAGGGCGAGTGGTTGCACTGAATGACCTATCAACAGGTCGCTACGATGTCACCGTGGATGTTGGCCCAAGCTATACGGCGAGACGTGACGCAACCGTATCAGTACTGACAAATGTACTTAGCACGATGTTACCGAACGACCCAATGCGCCCTGCTATTCAGGGGATCATCCTGGATAACATCGACGGTGAAGGCCTGGACGACTTCAAAGAGTACAACCGCAATCAGTTGTTAACCTCTGGCATCGTTAAGCCGCGCAATGAGAAAGAGCAGCAGATTGTCATGCAGGCTCAGCAGGCAGCAGCTAACCAGCAAAATCCTGAAATGGTTCTCGCTCAGGCTCAGATGGTTGCGGCGCAGGCTGAAGCACAAAAAGCAACGAATGAAACGGCACAAACTCAAATCAAGGCATTCACCGCACAACAGGATGCAATGGAGAGTCAGGCCAATACCGTTTACAAGCTGGCTCAGGCCAGAAACATCGACGACAAAGCCGTCATGGAGGCTATCCGCCTGCTTAAAGACGTGTCTGAGTCGCAACAATCACAAATCCCCACATCACCACAGTCACCGGCAGACTTAATGCCGAGTTAATCAGGAGTAATCAATGGAAAACGAACTGATCATCGACGGTCAGGTTATTGACTTGTCTGAAAAACAGGAAACAGTCGAAGAAGTAACCACTGAAGAACAAAAGCAGCCTGAGGAGCAGGACCGGGCAGAAACTGAGAACGAGGTGGAAGCTAACGATAAGACCGAAGAGCAGCCAGAGCCGGATGAATACTCACTGCAAATCGGTGATGAGGAAATACCGCTGACGGAAGAGGATGACGATCACGTTGATGGTCAGCCTGCGCCGCAGTGGGTGAAGGATTTACGCAAAGGGTTTAAAGAGACACAAAAAGAAAACCGTGAACTGCGACGCCAGCTTGAGGAAGCTCTAGCCAAGCCAGCGGAACAGCAACCAACACAAACACAAACAGATGCTATTCCACCAAAACCTACGCTTGAGTCGTGTGACTACGATGAACAGGCGTTTGAAACAGCACTGACTGACTGGCATGAGAAAAAGAGCCGTGCCGAACAACAGAAACAGCAGCAGCAACGTCAGCAGCAAGAGGTTATACAGCGATTTAAGCAGCGCCTTGAGAAGCATAACGAACGTTCGACCAGGCTTCCGGTTAAAGACTATCGGGAGACTGAGGAAATTGTTCGCCGTGAACTTCCGGCCATTCAGCAGGAAATCCTGATCCATGCAGCAGACGAGGGTTCTGAACTGATTGCCTACGCACTCGGGAAGAACCAACAACTACGCCAGCGTGTAGCCGCTGAGACAGACCCAATTCGCGCAGCATTCCTCTTAGGCCAGATTAGTAAGCAAGTTAGCCTTGCACCGAAGCCTAAGAAAGCCCCAAAACCAGAGCCGGAAGTTCGTGGTGGCGGTGCTGATGCGAAACAAGACGACTTCAACAAACTCTGCCCCGGCGCAACAATCGAATAGGAAAAGCTAAATGGCTACCAATAACAAACTAGACAGCAACGTCAGTCAAATTGTTCTGAAAAAATTCCTGCCGGGCTTTATGTCCGACCTTGTTCTCGCTAAAACCGTAGACCGTCAGTTACTGGCAGGTGAAATCAACTCCAGCACTGGCGACAGCGTTAGCTTTAAACGTCCGCATCAATTCGCATCAGTGCGAACCCCTACTGGTGACATTTCCGGTCAGGCCAAGAACAACCTGATTTCCGGTAAAGCCACAGGCAAAGTCGGCAACTACATCACCGTTGCCGTCGAGTATGGGCAACTTGAAGAAGCCATCAAACTGAACCAACTGGACGAGATTCTCGCCCCGGTTCGTCAGCGAATCGTCACAGATCTGGAAACTGAACTCGCCAAATTCATGATGAACAATGGCGCGCTGTCACTTGGCACTCCGAACACCCCGATCAGCAAATGGTCTGACGTGGCTCAAACCGCTTCATTCCTGAAAGACTTAGGCGTGAAAGAGGGTGAAAACTACGCTGTTATGGACCCATGGTCTGCGCAGCGCCTGGCTGATGCCCAGTCCGGCCTGCATGGTAATGATCAACTGATTCGTTCAGCGTGGGAAGATGCGCAGATTTCAGGAAACTTCGGCGGTATCCGTGCGCTGATGTCCAACGGCCTTGCTTCGCGAACTCAGGGCGCTTTCGGCGGTACTCTGACTGTCTCCACAACTCCAACCGTTACTTATGACGCGGTGAAAGATACCTACCAGTTCAGCGTAACCCTGGCTGGCGCGACAGCATCTGTCACTGGCTTCCTGAAGGCTGGCGATCAGATTAAGTTCACAAGCACCTACTGGCTGCAGCAGCAGACCAAGCAGGCTCTGTATAACGGTTCTGCACCAATCAGCTTTACGGCTACCGTACTGGCTGACGCCAATTCTACATCTGGCGGTGCTGTAACTGTGACTCTTTCCGGTGTTCCAATTTACGACACCACTAACCCGCAGTACAACGCAGTGAGCCGGGCCGTGACTTCTGGTGATGAGGTAACAGTAGTTGGTACCGCAGGGCAGACCATGAAGCCGAACCTGTTCTATAACAAATTCTTCTGTGGACTGGGTACCATTCCGCTGCCGAAGTTGAACAGCATCGACTCTGCGGTCGCCACTTACGAAGGCTTTTCTATCCGCGTTCACAAGTACTCTGACGGCGACGCCAACGTGCAGAAAATGCGTTTCGACCTGCTGCCGGCCTATGTTTGCTACAACCCTCACATGGGCGGGCAATTTTTCGGCAATCCATAACCATAAGGGGCTTCGGCCCCTTCTTTTTGAGGAGACAACATGGATCGCATGAGTGTATTTCTTACCGCTGATAACGAAGCCGGTTATGTTCAGGCAGTTATTGCAGAAAAAGACTTCCCGATTTACGAAAAACTCGGCTTCGTTGCATCAGTAGACGACTTAAAACCAGCAACCAAGCGTGGACGCAAGGCGGCAGATAATGGCGACGACTCTAACAAAGGGTGAAATCGTACTGTTTGCCCTGCGTAAGTTCGCGGTGGCATCCAACGCAACACTGACTGACGTAGAACCTCAATCAGTAGAGGACGGTGTTGTCGATTTAGAAGATATGATGGCCGAGTGGCTAATTAACCCTGGTGAAATCGGGTACATTTTCTCTGCTGATGACGAAGAGCCGCTACCTGATGATGACTCTGGTCTGCCACGCAAATACAAGCATGCTGTTGGCTACCAACTTCTTCTCCGCATGATGTCGGATTATGGCATTGAGCCAACGCCACGAATCGAGACAAACGCGTCCAAGGCATACGACGCTCTATTGACCGACACGTTGGTCGTTCCATCAATGCGCCGCCGCGGAGACTTTCCTGTCGGTCAGGGTAACAAGTATGACGTGTTCACATCTGATCGCTATTACCCTGGCGATCTGCCTCCGATTGATGGCGATATTCCAAACCCATAGGTGAGTAAATGCCAATACAGCAGCTTCCACTAATGAAGGGGTTGGGGAAGAGTCCGATCAATGCTGATTACATCGACCAACTCCCTGTCAATCTTTTAGCAACGCCCAAAGAGGTACTCAACAGTAGCGGTTATTTACGCTCCTTCCCGGGAATTTCCAAGCGTTCTGATGTGAACGGCGTATCGCGCGGCGTCGAGTACAACATGGCGCAGAATGCCGTATATCGCGTCTGCGGTGGCAAGCTCTACAAAGGGGAAACCGTAGTAGGTGATGTTGCCGGAAGCGGTCGCGTATCTATGGCACATGGTCGCACATCACAGGCGGTAGGCGTTAATGGTCAACTGGTCGAGTATCGCTATGATGGCACCGTTAAAACCGTCTCAAACTGGCCTGCAGACAGCGATTACACGCAGTATGAGTTAGGCTCAGTCCGCGACATTACGCGCTTACGTGGGCGTTATGCGTGGTCAAAAGACGGCACTGATTCATGGTTTATCACTGACCTCGAAGATGAATCGCATCCTGACCGCTACAGTGCAGAATATCGCGCAGAATCGCAGCCGGACGGGATAATTGGCATAGGTTCATGGCGAGATTTCATCGTCTGCTTTGGCTCGTCGACGATAGAGTATTTCTCGCTTACCGGAACAACCACAGCAGGCGCTGCGTTGTATGTCGCACAGCCATCGTTGATGGTACAGAAGGGCGTTGCCGGAACATACTGTAAAACGCCATTCGCTGATTCATATGCATTCATCAGTCATCCGGCTACTGGCGCACCTTCCGTATACATCATCGGGTCAGGGCAGGCTTCACCAATTGCGACGGCCAGTATTGAGAAGATTATCCGCTCATACACAGCTGAAGAACTGGCGACTGGTGTAATGGAGACTTTGCGCTTCGATTCTCATGAGCTTCTGATTATTCATCTTCCTCGTCATGTTCTGGTTTACGACGCATCGTCAAGTCAGAACGGACCGCAATGGTGTGTGCTGAAAACAGGGCTTTACGATGATGTATATCGTGCTGTCGACTTCATGTATGAAGGCAACCAGATAACGTGCGGCGATAAATCAGAAGCGTTGACAGGACAATTGCAATTCGACATCAGCAGCCAATACGGACTACAGCAAGAACACCTGTTGTTTACCCCCCTCTTCAAAGCGGACAATGCCAGATGCTTCGACCTCGAAGTTGAATCATCCACTGGTGTTGCTCAATATGCTGACCGCCTGTTTCTGTCTGCAACCACGGACGGAATCAATTACGGTCGCGAACAGATGATTGAACAAAATGAGCCGTTTGTGTACGACAAGCGTGTTATCTGGAAACGTGTTGGGCGCATTCGTCGATTAATCGGATTCAAACTGCGGGTAATCACCAAATCACCAGTAACACTATCCGGGTGTCAAATTCGTCTGGAGTAACATATGGCAGACCCGTCACTTAATAAGCCTGTCATTATTCAGGCCACTCGTCTTGATGCCTCAATCCTCCCCCGCAACGTCTTCAGCCAGTCTTATCTGCTCTACGTAATCGCGCAGGGGGCTGACGTTGGCGCTATTGCGGGAAAGGCAAACGAAGCAGGGCAAGGTGCCTATGACGCGCAGGTAAAGAACGATGAGCAGGATGTTGAGCTTGCAGACCACGAAGCGAAAATTCAGCAGTTACGCATCGACGTAGACGACCATGAAATCCGTATTACTGCAAATACCAATGCAATTGCGGCGCTGGATGTCAGACTAACCACGGCTGAAGGAGAAATAGTCACCTTGCAGGCTGATGTCAGTGCTCTTGATGGTAGAGTGACGACGGCTGAAGGAAATATTTCTGCATTGCAGGTTGATTACGTATCGAAAACAGCTACCGCAACACAATCGCTGGCGTCACCTCTCAACGTGACAACGTCCTATTCAGTTGGCGGTACTAAAGTTATCGGTGCTCGACAGACCGGATGGACAGCAGCAACAGGCGCTGCGCTTCTCGGTGCATTCAACGCTAACCAGGCATACACGGTCAGTGCCACATATACGCAGTCTGAGGTATCAGCTCTGGCTACCGGATTGCAGCAGGCGCGACAGCGTATCAAAGCTCTCGAAGATGCAATACGAACTCATGGATTAATCAACTGATGATTACATTCATTCCAACACGCAACATCGACCTGATAGAAACGGTCGGCAATCATCCCGACATCATCGCCGGGAGTAACAACGGTGACGGATACGACTACAAACCTGAGTACCGCTATTTCGAAGTGAACGTACATGGTCAGTTCGGTGGCATCGTGTATTACAACGAGATTCAGCCGCTAACCTTTGAATGCCACGCCATGTATCTGCCTGAGATTAGAGGATTCAGTAAGGAAATCGGGCTGACGTTCTGGCGATATATTCTTACCAATACCACCGTTCAGTGCGTTACATCATTTGCTGCACGCAAATTTCGCCACGGTCAGATGTACTGCGCAATGATTGGTCTTAAGCGTGTAGGAACCATCAAGAAATACTTCAAAGGCGTGGATGACGTGACGTTTTACAGCGCCACACGCGAAGAACTAATCGACTTCCTGAATCACGGGAGATAAACATGTTATATGCATTTACGCTGGGCAGAAAACTGCGCGGTGAGGAACCTTATTATCCTGAAAAAGGCGGTAAAGGTGGCTCATCAAGCAGCGGGGCAAAAGAATCCGCAAAAGCAACACAGTACGCAGCAGACCTGCAAAACCAACAATTCAATCGTGTGATGGAGCAGTTGGCACCTTACGCCGCCGCAGGTTTGCCGGCTCTCCAGCAGATTCAGCAGCTATCAACGCTGGAAGGTCAGAACAGCGCTCTCAATCAGTATTACAACTCAGACCAGTATAAACAGTTGGCTGATCAGGCTCGCTATCAAAGCCTGAATGCAGCGGAAGCCACCGGAGGTCTTGGCTCTACAGCAACATCAAACCAAATTGCATCCATTGCACCAACGCTCGGGCAGAACTGGTTGTCAGGGCAGATGCAAAACTATGGCAACCTGTTAAACGTTGGTCAGTCTGCGGCAGCAGGCCAAGCATCGGCAGGACAGAACTATGCAAATAACGCAGGTAATCTTGCACAACAGATGGCGGCTATCCGCTCTCAGGGTTCTGGTCAATCCACGCTTGGAAGTGCCATTAGCGGGGGTACGAGTGGTGCGCTTGCAGGTGCTGGTATTGCAAGCCTGTTAGGTACTTCCACGCCATGGGGCGCTGGTATCGGTGCTGGTATCGGATTGCTTGGCTCACTCTTCTAAGGAGTTATCGTGGCTACATTTCAACTTGCTGGTTTGCCGTCAATGCAGGTGGCAAACCAAAACGCGCCCGGGCAGCCATCACTATCAAACTACGACTTTAGCCAGCGCCCAAACGTTGGAGTTCAACTTGCTCAGGGTCTTGGTGCAGTTGGTCAGGCAATACAGCAGAATGAGGCTGCTCAGAGGCTTTCTGACTTTCAAAAAGCTTTCGGTCAGGCTTATGCGGCAGGTGATCGGGACGCCTTGCGTCAACTTGCAGCCACCAATCCAGACCAGATTGAAACAATTCGTCAGGGCATGGGCTTTGTTGATGCTGACAGAAATCAGGCGATGGGCGATATGTCTGCACGATTGAATATTGCCGCCGCTCAGGGGCCTGAAGCGGTGATGCGAGAGCTTGCCACTCACCAGAATACACTGCAGCAAATTGGCGTATCTCCTGAACAGGCGTGGCAGACATATCAACAAAGCCCTGAAGGCTTCTCGCAGTTAACAGACCTTATTGGGATGCACGCGGTAGGACCAGAAAAGTATTTTGATATTCAGGACAAGTTGACAGGTCGCGAGATTGACAGAGGTCGACTAGCTGAAACAATCCGCAGCAATAAAGCAGGGGAAGGACTTCAGGCTCGCGGGCAAAATATTACTATGCGCGGACAAGACATGTCAGCCTCTACAGCCCGCCGCGGTCAGGATTTGGCAATGCAAAGGGCGAACGCCAGAACGATATCAGGAGTCGAGGGGAATCGGGTCGTTCAGCTTGCAGATGGTAGAACAGTCAACATTGACGGAAAACTTCACGGCGCAGGGGCGAATGCATTTTACGAAGGCATTGACGATAACGGCAATATGGTTCGCGTACCGGCAAGTGCTATTGCAGCACCTCCAACGTCTGCGGCAAGCGCACAGAACTACGCGATGAAGAAAGACATTGACGCAATCGCAAATGCAGATGCTTCTGCTCTCGATTTCATGACTGGCATGACTGGCGGAGCTGGAAATCCGGCAATTGGTGCAGATGTTCGCAGCCGACTCACAGGCAAAGAGCAACGCCAGTTATATAACTCCGCACAACGTATTCAGGGAAGAATGCAGAATCAGGGCGTGGCAGCAGCAAGAGATATGGGCGCTAGCGGTATCAACACCATTGCAGAAGCGAAGATGTATTTTCAGGGGATGCCGCAAGTAGATTACTCTAGCCCGAAGGCTATGCAGCAGTCTATTCGTGAGATTCAGGAATACACCAACAATTACAACCAGCAGTACAATGTTGATGTTGGTAAATCGCAGTATCAGCAATCCCAACCTGTACAGAAATCACAGCCTGCATCCAACAGCAACTTTTCTTCACTATGGGGTGATTAATGGCTAAGGCATGGAAAGACGTTATTGCCTCTCAGCAATATCAGGCATTGGCACCAGAACAGAAGGCACAGGCTCAGGAGCAATACTTCAATGAAGTGGTTGCACCTCAGGCAGGCGATCAGGCTGAGCAGGCTAAACAGGCTTTCTATGCTGCGTATCCGGTGCCGTCAGCAGAGCCTCAACAGGCACCGCAGGAAGCACAGCCACAAGATCGGGGGGGCTTCCTTTCTGACATCGTGAGCGCGGCAGCAGAAACAGGACGCGGAATGCTTCAGGCTGGAGTGAACCTGGCAAATATTCCTGCATCGATGGCTGATGCGGTTGCCAGCGCCGGCGCGTGGGCTGGCAAGCAACTAGGGTTAGGCGACGGAACTTATCAGCCCGCTCCTCGTGTTACTACTGAGGGGATTGCTCAAGATTTTGGTCTTCAGCAGGGAGCGCTAACCCCGCAAACAACAGAAGGGAAAATCTTCTCAGAAGCATTGCCCTATCTAACTCCGGTAGGAGCTGAACGTATTGCGGCGCAGGCTCCAACCATTGCCGGGAGAGTTGCACAAGGAGCATCTCGCTTGCTGGCAGAAAACGCAGTTGGATCTATGGCTGCAAATAGTGTGCAGGACAACCCCGAGGAACTCGCCACTGACCTCGGAACTGGTGTTGTACTTGGTGGGGCGATTAACCAGTTAGGTCGTGCCGCCGGCGCTGTATATCGTGGTGTGCGTGGTGCAATCTCTCCTGAAGCACAACAGGCAATCCGATTTGCTAACTCCGCAGATGTGCCATTGCACACAACCGATGTTTTGCCGCCAAACTCACGAGTCGGGCGCATGGCTCAAACAACGGCTGAAAACATCCCATTTGCCGGGACAAGTTCAATGCGAGCTAATCAGCAAGAAGCTCGCAGTCAGTTGGTAGATGAATTTGCATCACGGTTTGGTGAGTATGATCCGTCAATTGTTATTGGCAGCCTGAAGGCAAAAACATCAGGAATTCGGAAAGCAGCAGGGAACCGTCTTGAGCAAGTTCAGAGCGCAATGACAGGAGTCAACATTCAGCCAACGCGAGCAATTCAGCAGATAGATGATGAGATTGGAAAACTGCAAAAATTAGGACAAGTTGCCGACACGGATACAATTAGCAAACTTCAGGCATACAGGAATGAATTGGCTAAAGGTGATGTTAACCTGGAACAGTTAAGCAGACTGAGAACGCAGTTTAGGATGGATGTCAGAGGAGAAAGGACACAAATGCCACCGCCAGCTGAGGCGGCAGTGCAGCGTGTATACAGGGCAATGACAGGAGACATTGATAACTCCATTGGCCAGAACCTTGGAAACGACACTCTGCGCAGATACAAGCAGGCCAATGCGGTATACGCAGATGAGGCTAGTAAGCTCCAGAATACCCGCTTGAAGAACGTTCTGATGAAAGGGGATCTAACCCCTGAAGTTGTCAACAACATGTTGTTCAGCAAGAACAAATCAGAAGTTCAGAATCTGTACCGGTCAGTCGGTCATGTGGGACGCGCTCAGATGCGTAACGGCATCATCGGAAAGGCTATGGAGAAATCAGGCGGTTCTCCGGATCAGTTCCTGCGCCAGGTTAATTTAATGTCTACCCAGACGGGAATCGCTTTTAAAGGACGAGATGCTGCGTATCTGAAAGGACTGAAGAACTATCTTGAGTCAACCAAGCGTGCTGGTCAGGCAGGAGTAACAACGCCTACAGGTCAGCAAACTATACCGTTCATCCTAGGTATTGGAACGGTAACTAACCCTGCGCTGGTAGGTGTTGGTGGCGGGTATGGTTTGCTGGCAAGAATGTATGAGAGTAAACCAGCACGTAATTCAATGCTTCGCCTGGCTAATACTCCACGTGGTTCTACCGCATTCGAGAAAGCGTTAGCCGAAGTTGAGCGGGCTGTTAACTCTGTTGCTCAAGGCGCTAAATCAGATGCATTAAGCGAATAGCAGTCTACCAACTACGATGCCGAAGATAAGGAATGCAAAGTTCAATAAGTCTCTGTTCATAAATCCTCGTAGGAACCAATAGAGATCATTCTTTGATCTATATATTATCTGAATCCCTTACTTAATTGGGTGATGATAATGAAAAAAGGTGTGATGGTTGGCTGTTTTTGTGTATTTCTCGCTGGGTGCGCTACAGCAACAAAAACGTATGCTCCAGATGGAAGAGAGGCATATACCATAGAATGCTCTGGAGTAGGTGGTTCATGGGCTATGTGTCAGGCCAAGGCCGGAGATCTTTGTGGTTCAAAAGGCTATGACCTGATTAGCACTGGTAGTGATCAGGGAGCTATTGCAAACATTGACGGAAGTACTGGCAACGCATTTGCAACAAACACCATATCAAGAAGCATGTATATAGCTTGCAAAAAATGAGTAAAGCCCGGTTCGCCGGGCTATTTTTTTCGATAGAAATCTTTCAACTTTTCGAATACTAATTCTTGAATTTCTCTGGATACGATGTCTGCTTCGCGTTCAGCATCATCCCTGTATCCGATTACAGGCGTAGGCTTTTCAAGTGAATCAGCCACTATCTGTACTAGCTCTGCATTTAGTGACCTTCCGTTTGCCTTTGCCCTCTGCTTAACCTTTTCTTTCAGCTCGTAGGGTAGCCTGAGGTTAAATTGCGGGTCATCTCTTCCCATTTCTGATGCCTCACTTTTGTAAGTGGATCGGCATCATATGATCTACTGGTTGTATCCACAATAAGACCACCGTGGTCTTAATGACGCATTGGCGTAGCCACGCTGCGACGATTACTTTCATCTGGAGCACATTAAATGACAGATATCACTGCAAACGTAGTTGTTTCTAACCCTCGTCCCGTCTTCACTGAATCCCGTTCGTTTAAAGCTGTTGCGAATGGGAAAATTTACATTGGTCAGATTGATACCGATCCTGTTAATCCTGCCAATCAGATACCAGTATACATTGAAAATGAGGATGGATCTCACGTCCAGATTGCTCAGCCGCTAATTATCAACTCAGCCGGTAAAATCGTATACAACGGTCAACTGGTGAAAATTGTCACCGTTCAGGGTCATAGCATGGCTATCTATGATGCCTATGGTTCTCAGGTTGATTATATTGCTAACGTATTGAAGTATGACCCAGATCAGTTCCGACAAGAACTGGCTGAGCCGGATGGATCTAAAAAAGTAGGGTATAAAGACAGTAACGTATATGACACATTGAACAAGCTAGAATTAAAATTCAAATCATTCCAGGAAATGCGTGATGATAATTCAAATGAGATAGGCGATTACGCCCTACTCACAGGCTGGCATACAGAGCATCAGGGTTATGGTGCTGGCGTATTTCAGTGCGTCGATAAAACTGGCTTAACGGACGATGGTGGCACTATTGCAGTAGCATCCCCATATGCTTGGAAACGTATCACGGGTCCGGGTGATGCCACTGAGTTTGGTGTTGTGCCGAACGCCGGGAGTGCGTTTGATAATAAGGCGTATATTTTAGCCGCTGCTGCTACGGGGGCGCTTATCTTTCCGGCTGGTGATATTTATACAACATTCTTTACCCTTACTGATACCTACCTTGTGAGAGGGAACTCAACCAATATTCGCGAAATTGAAGCGCCAAATGTAACAGACTTTATTGTCCACTGCTCCAGAAACGGGACATGGGAAGGGCGAATTGACGGAATTGTATGGGAGGATGTTTCTATATTCCCTATTGATACGCATAGAGGTTTCCATACCTATTTTACTACCCTTGGTAATATGCGTAGTGTTAGAGTTAAAGGTGGTATTGGATCCTGGATTGAGGGATCTTCTGATTGGTCATTTTTTCAATGTGAATTTGTTGAGTCAAAGGGAAGAGAAAATATTTTAATAACACCAAAAGTAGATGAGCAGGGGACTATAGGCGGCGGACTGGTATTCAACAAATGCTTCATCGCCAGAAGTGCTAAAGATGGTGCCAGTATAACTCAAATGCCATCTGTTTGGTTCAGAGATTCTGTTATTTATCATAACGCCGACACGGGCCTCCGCTTCAGCACAGATCGTACAACATATCCAGGACCTGAATTTACTGTTAACAAAGTTACTGGTTGTGACATAGATGATAATTACTATGCGGGGGTACAGATAATTGGTGGGCGTTACGTTGATTTCTCAAATAACTGGGTAAGTTCTGGTCGTCAATCTTCTGGGCCGGGATTAAGTATTGATGATAGTATAGGTATCAATATTGAAAGCAACAGCGTTTACCTTTGCGGACAAAACGGGATAACCGTAAAAAATAGTAGTTTTGGAAGTGTTAGTAATAATAACTCTAATGACAATAAAAATACTGGAATCCGCATTATTAACTGCAACCGCATTTCTGTCTGCGGTAATATAGCATGTGGTGAAACCCCATTAGGAGCCTTTCCAAAACCACAGGAAGAAGGTATAAGAGTAGAAGGTGACAGGATAACAACGTATGGCAATATATGCACTGGCAATTCATTTGAAAATTACTCTAATACAGCAACAAACAAGCAAGATGGTTTAAATATAACATCTTGATAGTCCATTAACATGGCTTAATGCAAATTAAAATTCCCCTACCGATAGCGGTTGGGGCTTTTTTTAATTGCGCGTAGGTAATATTTTATTAGCAAGTCTATGACCAAATCTATTTATTGGCTTCTCAATTAAATTAAAAATTAACACGGAAAGTGTGATTGATAGCGATATTGATGCAATAAATAATGCCAATGTACCTTGTTTAGGTATAAATGAAAAATAGTTTCCGTAGTAATCGGCGAACTCCTTTACAGGGATGTGTATCAAGTACAAAGAATAAGATGATTCACCAATTATTGTAATTATTTTAGGAAACGATGGGGAAAAAATCCTTTCAATTCTCACAACGCTAAACACAAGAAAGAAAGCAATAATACCTGAGCGCGTGATACCGTTTCCACCGAACGCACTAGTAAACCATAATATGAAACAAATATTTATTATTACGATATAAAAATACCCAGTATTTTTATTGTTATAAAATCTGTTGTCCCCAAATAACTTTTCTGATTCCGCTATAATCATTCCTAAAATAAAATCTAAAACTATTGGGTTTCCTGCAAAACCAATGTACTTATCTGGTGTGGTGTTAGGTATTGGAAATGATTGCGCGTCTAAAACTAAATGGCCTTGGTAATAGTATGATGAAAAAATAAATATAGTAATAATTATTGCAGTTGTTAAAACAGACCTGTATTTTGCTGTAAATATCATTGAGATGGCAAAAATTATATAAAAATAAATCTCATATCTCAATGTCCACGCAACAACGAGCGTGCCCCAGCCATAAATTGGAGATATAACATCACTCTGATAAGAAGAAATAAATACTGATTGTATTATATTTTCAATAGAAAGATGCCCTAAACTAAATTCCCCTGTATAATAGTTGTAATAGTATAATGACACATAAAGTGCCAATACCATTAAATACAAAGGATAGATTCTAAAAAAACGCTTTATTAAGAATGATAAAGATTCTGCAAATGAACTGAATTTTATACTCTGTGTTGAATGAGATATTATAAACCCACTTATTACGAAAAAAACCTCAACACCAAAAATAGCATTGGATGTTATGTAATCAATAAATGAACCTGCAACTATATTGTCATACATTGTTCCTCTGTTGTGACCAAGAACAACAGCAAGAACAGCAAATCCTCGTAAAAATTGTATTCCATTTAATCGTTTATTAGACATTTTGTGCCTGTGAACATTAGAAAAAATAGTGAGTTTTGAGTGGGGGAAGTTTAGCATTTGAAAAGTGAGCGATCTACCTATGACGCAGGAGGGTGAGAAAAAATAGGGGAACACAGGCTTTTAACTGATTCGTATGGTTTGTTACATTTTTATGGCACCTTCTCATCAAGCCAGTCAGCCCAAAATTGCATCATTTCTCTGCGGGTAGCCAGATATGCAGCATGGTTGTAAACTGAGCGCGTCCCGCCGCTTACGTGTGCCAGCTGCATCTCTATTGCGTCGCTGTTCCAATGCTTCTCGTTGAGTACCGTGCTGAATTGATGTCTGAAACCGTGTCCGCATGTCTGCCCTTCATATCCTATTCCGCGGATTACACCAAGGACGGCATTTTCGCTGATTGGCTTCTTCCTGTCATTCCTTCCCGGGAAGCAAAGTTCGTACTGTCCGGTGATTTGTTGCAGGAATTTGAAAAGCGCTGTAACTTGCTCTGACATTGGAACGACATGCAGTTTTCTTCCTTTCATGACTTCAGGGTCAACAGTGATCAGCCTGTTTTCAAAGTCAATTCCTGACCATACCAACGAACGTAACTCCACTGTTCGCATTGCTGTATAGTGAAGAACCTGAGCAGCAATCTTACCTATAACCCAGCCTCCATACCCATTCAGCGCCCTCTGGAATTCGTGAATGCGATGCATAGGGAGGAAAGGGTAGTTGTTTTTTCTGTAACCCTTCATTGCCCCAACAAGGTCTGGAGCCGGATTATATTTAGCTCTGCCGGTTACTATTGCGTAGCTGAAAACCTCGCCACACCTGCGCCGAGCCTTATCAGCACGTTCCATCGCCCCTCTGTCCTCAAATAGCCTGATCACCTTCAGTAGCATCATCGGCTCCACCTCTTCCATTCTCAGATGCCCGATGAGCGGCAATATATCGCCAGTGAACATGTTCATCATTTCGTCAGCATATCCTTTCGACCATACCTTAGATTTGTGATCATGCCACTCCCTGAAGATTTCACCGAACGAATCAGCTACTTCTTCCTTTTCCTTCTTCTTTATAGCCTGCTTCTGTTCTGATGGGTCCACGCCAGCAAGCAGCTTCATTTTCGCGTCAGATTGTTTTGCCCTGGCTTCGGTAAGCGAGATTTGCGGGTACGGTCCGATGACCAGCGTCTTTTCCTTTCCTTCGAACCGGTAGCGCATTCGCCACACCTTTTTGCCTGATGGAGGTACGAACAGGAACAGGCCTCCAGAATCAGCAAGGCGATATGATTTTTCTGCAGGTTTTGCTGCGTCAATTTGCTTTACTGTGAGCATGTGGGCATAAATCCGTGGTCATTTTAACATGTGCCCACAATATGCCCGCATTATTGTGCGGTAGTCAACGATCTGCTACGAACGCCTAAGAACTAATATTGAGTGGAGATGCTGATTATAAAAGGGATTCGAGAACTGTTACGGACGAGGGAGAACGGAAAAGTGGTGTCCCCTGCAGGAATCGAACCTGCAACTAGCCCTTAGGAGGGGCTCGTTATATCCATTTAACTAAGGGGACAACGCGGCGCCAGTATAGCGTTTTTTATTCGCCGGAGTAAGTGTAGCGCCGCCTGACTGGTTAAACCGTCGCCACTCAGCGCTGTTTTTCCGCTTTTTTCCGCTCCCGTTCCAGGCGCTCGCCGCGTAGCCTCGCTTCTTCCTTACGTTTATTGCTCATATCGTTGCGGATCTGCGCGTGGCTCATTAATGCGAAAATAAAGGTGCCGCCGCAGATATTTCCGGCAAGTGTGGGAAGGGCGAAGGGCCAGAGAAAGTCGCTCCAGGGCAGCGTGCCGTTGAAAACCAAATACAAAATTTCAACGGAACCGACGACAATATGGGTGGTATCGCCCAGCGCGATAAGCCAGGTCATCAAAATAATGACCACAATCTTTGCCCCGCCTGCTGCAGGAAACATCCATACCATTGTGGCGATGATCCAGCCAGAGATAATCGCGTTGGCAAACATCTCCGTTGGGCTATTTTTCATGACCTCCATACCAATTTTGACAAAGGCGTCGCGGGTCTCTTCATCAAATATAGGCATATATTCAAATGCCCACGCCGCAACCCCGGTGCCAATAAGGTTGCCCAATAAGACTACGCCCCATAAGCGCATCAGCAGGCCAACGTTACTCAGAGTGGGATTTTGCATTACCGGCAATACGGCGGTAACGGTATTTTCAGTAAATAATTGCTGGCGGGCCATGATGACAATGATAAAACCAAAGGTATAGCCGAGATTTTCCAGTAAAAAGCCGCCGGGAACGCCTTCAAGCTGCACGTGGAAAATTCCTTTCGCCAGGAGTGATGCCCCCATAGAAAGTCCTGCGGCAATGGCTGACCAGAGCAAAGCCATCGCATCGCGTTCCATCTCTTTTTCACCATCCTGGCGAATATGTTCATGAATCGCCATGGCGCGGGAAGGAAGACGATTTTCATCCACTTCAATCTCTTTACCGCTTTGTTTTTCTTCGCTTTCAACTTCCAGGTCACTGCTGTGCCGGTTAATTTTATCGTCGTTAAGGCTATCCATGATGATCCCTGCTGATTAACACATATTAATAAAGCGTAGCGGTTTTTCATTTACCCAGGCCGGGGCATTCTCCGAAAAAATAAAAATGATCACGCTCGTTTTTATCTGTTTCGTTAGAATAGGGCCGTCACGTTGTTGCGTTACCAGGCTATGCTCAGAGCAATGAGATCGCGCATATAGACATCGTTTGACGTGCTGTTAAAATCGCTCACACCTAAACAGGCGGATACGGTAGCGTTCCGTCATGGATGGCAATCAGCGATAGCCATAATTCACAGGGAGACATCTATGAAGCTTCGCCTGTCGGCGCTGGCGCTGGGAACCACACTGCTGGTCGGGTGTGCGAGTTCCGGTACAGAACAGCAGGGGCGTTCAGACCCATTTGAAGGGTTTAACCGCACCATGTACAACTTCAACTTTAATGTGCTGGACCCGTATGTTGTTCGGCCGGTCGCGGTCGCCTGGCGTGATTATGTTCCACAGCCTGCGCGTAACGGTTTAAGTAATTTCACCGGCAACCTCGAAGAACCGGCGATCATGGTGAACTATTTCCTGCAGGGCGATCCTTATCAGGGTATGGTGCATTTCACCCGTTTCTTCCTGAACACCTTATTAGGGATGGGCGGCTTTATTGACGTCGCGGGAATGGCGAATCCTAAGCTGCAGCGCGTTGAACCGCATCGCTTTGGCAGTACGCTGGGCCATTATGGCGTGGGGTATGGGCCTTATATGCAACTTCCGTTCTACGGCAGCTTCACGCTGCGTGAAGATGGCGGGGATATGGCGGATACCTTGTATCCGGTGCTCTCGTGGTTGACCTGGCCAATGTCCATAGGAAAATGGACTATCGAAGGGATAGAAACCCGCGCGCAGTTGCTGGACTCCGATGGTTTGCTGCGCCAGTCTTCCGATCCTTATATTATGGTGCGCGAGGCATACTTCCAGCGTCATGACTTTATCGCCAATGGCGGAAAACTCAAGCCGCAGGAAAACCCGAACGCGCAGGCGATTCAGGACGAACTCAAAGAGATCGACTCGGAATAAACGGCAGTAAATAAAAAGGTGAGCGGAATGCTCACCTTTTTGATCCGTTTCAGAAAGAGATTAGAACGCGTAGTTAAAGTTAGTACCGAACAGCCAGGCTTTCCCTTCAGATTCAAACTGATAAGGGCCTTCATTAATTTTCACGCTCTGACCATGCATATAAGAGACGCCAACGTCGACAGACGCATCTTTGTTAAAGGCGTAAGTCGTACCGGCGCTCAGCCAGAAACGGTCCTGGTCCGGAATAGAGATAGAACGGTTTTGCGCTGGTACCGGGCTGTCATCGAAGGCGATACCGGTACGGAACGTCCAGTTGTCATCGTAGTAATAGGTGGTACCCAACGCAATGCGATAAGCGTCTTTAAAGCCTTCATGCTTCTCAAAGAGCGTATCGCCAGCGGTCGATTTTGCCTTCAATTCCTGGAACTGACTCCAGCTGGTATAGGCCAGGCTATAGTGGATGGCCCACTGTGGCGCCACACGGTTATAACCGGACACTTCCCACATTTCCGGCAGATTCAGCGTCAGGTAGCCTGACTGCGTCGCGCCGCCGGTTGCCGTTGGGATAGGCAGATTAAATTGGTTTATAGCGATGGGAAGATCGCTACTGTAGTTGCCTTTAAAGTCAATTTTGACTTCCGAGCGGTAGGTCAGCGCGTAGCGGTTATTTTTATCCAGTTCATAAAGGATACCGGCATTCCAGCCAAAGCCCCACTGATTACCGTTCAGGTGGGCAATCTTGGTGTCGCTGGGAATCCGACCCGCGACCGGCGCCAGCGCCGGATTCTGTGCCGCGACCAACTGGCCTAAATCGCCCGCAAAACGTTCGATTTTCGCACGTGCGTATACCGCATCAAAGCCGAGGCCGAAGCTCCAGGCCTCATTTAAGCGATAAGCGCCGCTTAAATTCAGGTTCATGGTTTCAAGATCGGTCGTACCGCCAACCGAGCCGCCGGCGTATGTATCGTTAAACTCTGTCGCCAGACCATAGTTAGAGGTAATAGAAGCCCCCCAGCCAAACTGGTCGTTAATCGGGGCGACAAAATGGACGTTCGGCACCCAGGCCGTCGGCGCGATGTTATCCGCATCTAACGTCCGACGAGATGGCGATGTCCCGCTAATATTAACATCAGGATCAATATAAACCGCGCCCGCTGAAAACGTCGGGCGGTCAAACATGGTAATTAACGCCGGGTTGCGGCTAACGTTACCCGCATCATCTGCGATTGCGCCTTCACCCGAATAGGCCCGGCCAAGGCCAGAGGAAGAAAATTCGTTTAACTGAAAGCCTGCAGACCAGGCCTGGGTGGAGATGATTGCCACTGCGACTGCGAGAGCAGACTTTGTAAACAGGGTTTTCTGGCTCATGACCATAACCTCATTGATTATTTTTATACAAACTATGTTACATGCTGTAACAGGAGCGCGAAGTGTAGGGTCTGCGGTACGACTTAGAAATCAGACCAGTGGCGAGAGTATAGGTCTGACCAGCTAGAATGTTGCAAGTATGTTTATAAGTTTTTTCAATTGTGATCTTAGAAACGAGATCTGGCTGGCAAAATCGGCGGGCTTAACGGTCACCCGATCGCGCGATTTTTGTTTTAGATCATTTTTAAGTGTGATTTCGGTCACTTAACGCGTTTCCCACCATTAACGACTGGAGAGGCGAATGCCGGGAGCGTAAAATATCCCCATCGTTTATCTGGCACCCTGGGTGCAAATACAGAGGAAATCTACAATGAGTAAATGCAGTGCTGATGAAACCCCGGTTTGCTGCTGTATGGACGTTGGAACCATCATGGACAACTCCGATTGCACCGCGTCATACAGCCGCGTATTCGCTACCCGCGCAGAGGCTGAAGAGACGCTGGCGGCGTTAACCGAAAAAGCGCGTAGCGTGGAGTCTGAACCTTGCCAAATTACGCCAACCTTTACCGAGGAATCCGAAGGCGTTCGTCTGGATATTGATTTTGTTTTCGCCTGCGAAGCAGAAACGCTGATCTTCCAGCTCGGCCTGCGTTAATCCGTTCATTCACGACGCCTCCATCATCATCTGGCGGAGGCGTTTTCTTTTTTTGTCGTTTCCCTTCACTGTGCCTTAGCTCCCACTTTCTTTTCTCTCTGCTTGGCTAAATGTAAAAAATTGGTTAAGACTGTGATCAGGTCAGACCACTAATTTATTTTTTTACAGGGGAGTACTATGCGTCAGGCTTTACCGTTGGTCACCCGTCAGGGCGATCGCATTGCTATTGTCAGTGGGTTACGAACCCCCTTCGCTCGTCAGGCCACTGCATTTCATGGTATTCCCGCTGTTGATCTCGGCAAGATGGTGGTAGGCGAGCTGCTGGCGCGCAGTGAAATTCCAGCCGATGCCATTGAGCAACTGGTTTTTGGTCAGGTAGTACAAATGCCGGAAGCCCCCAATATTGCGCGCGAAATTGTGCTGGGTACGGGAATGAATGTTCATACCGATGCCTATAGCGTAAGCCGCGCCTGCGCCACCAGTTTTCAGGCGGTAGCGAATGTGGCGGAAAGCCTGATGGCCGGCACGATACGCGCGGGTATCGCTGGCGGCGCAGATTCGTCGTCGGTACTGCCAATAGGCGTGAGTAAAGCCCTGGCGCGGGTACTGGTTGATGTCAATAAAGCCCGGACGACCCGCCAACGGCTGACGCTTTTTTCTCGTCTGCGCTTACGCGACCTGCTGCCCGTTCCTCCCGCCGTTGCTGAGTATTCCACCGGTCTGCGCATGGGCGATACCGCCGAACAGATGGCGAAAACGTATGGTATTACGCGTGAACAGCAGGACGCGCTGGCGCATCGTTCACATCAGCGCGCCGCGCAGGCATGGGCGGAGGGCAAACTGGCGGAAGAAGTGATGACGACCTATGTGCCGCCGTATAAAAACCCCTTTGCAGAAGACAACAACATTCGCGGCGCCTCCACGCTGGCGGACTACGCTAAACTGCGTCCCGCTTTTGACAGAAAACATGGCTCTGTGACCGCCGCCAATAGTACACCGCTGACCGACGGCGCTGCCGCCGTTATTCTGATGACCGAATCCCGCGCTAAAGAGCTGGGGCTGCACCCGCTTGGTTATCTGCGCAGCTACGCCTTTACCGCTATTGATGTCTGGCAGGACATGCTATTGGGGCCGGCCTGGTCAACGCCGCTGGCGCTGGAGCGGGCCGGGTTGACGATGGCCGATCTGACGCTTTTCGACATGCATGAAGCGTTTGCCGCTCAGACTCTGGCGAACTTACAACTGCTGGGCAGCGAACGATTTGCCCGTGAGGTGCTTGGTCGTGCGCAGGCGACAGGGGAGGTGGATGACGCTAAATTCAACGTGCTCGGCGGCTCAATCGCCTACGGGCATCCTTTTGCCGCAACGGGCGCACGGATGATAACCCAAACGTTGCATGAATTACGGCGTCGGGGCGGAGGTTTTGGCCTGGTCACGGCCTGCGCGGCTGGCGGTCTTGGCGCGGCGATGGTTCTGGAGGCGGAATAATGACTACCACATCAGCTTTTATGCTTAACGTGCGTCTGGATAATGTCGCGGTTGTCGCTATTGATGTCCCTGGAGAAAAGGTGAACACCCTGAAAGCGGAGTTTGCCACGCAGGTACGCGCCATCCTGAAGCAGATCAGGGAAAACAAAGCGTTGCAGGGCGTTGTTTTTATCTCAGCCAAAGCAGATAACTTTATTGCTGGCGCTGATATCAACATGATAGGCCACTGCCAAAACGCGCAGGAAGCGGAAACGCTGGCGCGTCAGGGACAGCAACTGATGGCGGAGATCCAGGCGTTGCCTGTTCCGGTCATCGCCGCCATTCACGGCGCCTGTCTGGGGGGCGGCCTTGAAATGGCGCTGGCCTGCCATCGGCGCATCTGTACCGATGACGTTAAAACCGTTCTCGGACTGCCGGAGGTACAGTTAGGGCTTTTACCGGGATCGGGCGGAACGCAGCGTCTTCCACGGCTGGTGGGGGTCAGTACCGCGCTGGATATGATCCTGACAGGTAAACAGCTTCGCGCCAGACAGGCGCTTAAAGCCGGGCTGGTTGATGATGTGGTGCCGCAAACCATTTTACTGGAAGCAGCTGTCGAGCTGGCTAAAAAAGAACGCCTGGCGCAGCGGACATTACCGGTCCGTGAACGTATCCTGGCGGGGCCGCTGGGGCGCGCGCTGTTATTTCGCCTGGTGCGTAAAAAGACGGCGCAAAAAACGCAGGGTAATTATCCGGCGACGGAGTGGATCATTGATGTGATTGAAACCGGACTGGCGCAGGGCAGCAGTAGCGGCTATGACGCGGAAGCGCGCGCTTTCGGCGAGCTGGCGATGACGCCTCAATCGCAGGCGCTGCGCGCTATTTTCTTTGCCAGTACCGAGGTGAAAAAAGATCCCGGTAGCGATGCGCCGCCCGGCCCGCTGAACAGCGTGGGCATCTTAGGCGGCGGGTTAATGGGCGGCGGTATCGCCTGGGTTACGGCCTGTAAAGGCGGCTTGCCAGTACGAATTAAGGATATAAATACTCAGGGGATCAATCATGCTCTGAAATACAGCTGGGATCTGCTTGAAACAAAAGTACGCCGCCGCCATATCAAAGCCAGCGAACGCGATAAACAGTTGGCGTTGATATCAGGTTCGACCGATTACCGTGGTTTCAGTCATCGTGATCTGGTCATTGAAGCGGTGTTTGAAGATCTGCCGTTAAAACAACAGATGGTGGCGGAAGTGGAACAAAATTGCGCTGCTCACACCATTTTTGCCTCCAATACTTCTTCCCTGCCGATTGGCGATATTGCGGCGAATGCGGCCAGACCGGAACAGGTGATTGGATTGCACTTTTTTAGCCCGGTCGAAAAAATGCCACTGGTTGAGGTTATTCCTCATGCGTCTACTTCCGCGCAGACCATCGCCACGACCGTTAAGCTGGCGAAAAAACAGGGTAAAACCCCGATAGTCGTCAGTGATAAAGCCGGGTTTTATGTTAACCGAATTCTTGCGCCGTATATCAATGAGGCGATTCGGATGCTGACTGAAGGCGAACGCGTCGAACATATTGACGCCGCCCTGGTAAAATTTGGTTTTCCGGTGGGACCAATCCAACTTTTGGATGAGGTGGGAATCGATACGGGCACTAAAATTATTCCTGTGCTTGAGGCGGCGTATGGAGAACGTTTTAGCGCGCCTGCAAATGTTGTTGCTTCAATTTTGAATGACGATCGCAAAGGTAGAAAAAATGGTCGCGGTTTCTATCTTTATGGTGAAAAAGGGCGTAAAAGCAAAAAACAGGTTGACCCTGCTATTTATAAGCTTATTGGCGTGCAAGGGCAGAGTCGATTGTCTGCGCAGCAGGTGGCAGAGCGCTGTGTCATGTTAATGCTTAACGAAGCGGCGCGCTGTTTCGACGAAAAAGTGATTCGCAGCGCGCGCGATGGCGATATCGGCGCCGTGTTTGGTATCGGTTTTCCGCCGTTTCTCGGTGGCCCGTTCCGCTATATGGATGCTCTCGGGCCGGGTGAAATGGTGGCGACATTACAGCGCCTGGCCGCACTTTACGGTCCTCGTTACGCGCCTTGTGAACAATTAGTGCGCATGGCGGAGCGCAGGGAGCATTTCTGGACGAATGGGGAAACTGACCAGGGAAATTGAGGTCAAAGAGAATATGAATCCGCACTGAATGCCTCCTTAGTGGCGAAATAATAATCAAGGATTGACTATACTTACGCCATTGAGGTAAAAAACAGCGTTTCATTCAGTGAATGGATAAGGCACAATGCCGGCCACCGCATTTTTGCCGCAGCCAATAGGGGCATGTGGTAAGCGTGTTGGTGAAACTGGTTAACAAAAGCGGTGCAATATGCAAGTTTTTATCATGCGTCACGGCGACGCAGCCCTCGATGCCGCCAGTGATTCGGTTCGTCCCTTGACCCCTTGTGGGTGTGACGAGTCTCGCCTGATGGCGAACTGGCTGAAAGGTCAAAAAGTGGATATCGAACGTGTTCTGGTGAGTCCGTTTCTTCGGGCCGAACAGACGTTAGATGTGGTCGGCGATTGTATGAATCTGCCGGCTCAGGTGGATGTCCTGCCGGAGCTAACGCCCTGTGGCGATGTCGGTCTGGTCAGCGCCTACCTCCAGGTGCTGGCCAATGAAGAGATCGGATCGGTGCTGGTGATTTCTCACTTACCTCTGGTCGGATACCTGGTATCTGAGCTTTGTCCGGGCGAAACGCCGCCGATGTTCACGACGTCCGCAATTGCCAACGTTACGCTTGATGAAAGCGGCAAGGGGACATTCAACTGGCAAATGAGTCCCTGCAATCTGAAAATGGCGAAAGCGATTTAATCTTTGCTGCCTGATGGCGCTTCGCTTATCAGGCCTACGACAGCGCTGGCTGTTCGTAGGCTGGATCAGGCGCTTGCGCCGCCATCCGGCAATTCCGCATCAGGGTAATTCGGGCGGTTGCCACTCTTCCACTTCAATCAACACCAGCAGCGCGGCGTCGCCGCCGTACTCTTTCGGCGCCTGATGAAAGGCCATCACATGCGGATGCTGCGCCAGCCATAACGGCGTTTGCTGTTTCAGAATATGTTTACCGTGTCCATGCATGACGCAGGCGCAAAAAATATGTTCCCGACGGCAGGCGGCAATCAGCGCCCCCAGTTCCTGCTTGGCCTGAAGCTGCGTTAAGCCGTGTAAATCCAGAAACAGTTCCGGCGAATAGTCGCCGCGGCGCATTTTTTTTAGCTCGAAATGGCTGACATCTTCACGGACATACTTTACCGGCCCTTCCGTATTGAGCAGCGGCTGGAACTCATCGGAAAAATAGTGGCTGGCGTCCGCCTGTTCCTGAATTAACCTTCGGGTAGGGACTTCCGTGATTTTCTTGCGCAGTGGCCGATGGACGATAGTATCCTGTTTAATCTTTCGGGTGCCGACCATCAGCTGACGGAACAGCGCCTGGTCCTCCTCGCTGAGCGATGTTTTCTTTTTCATTCGTGGGTCTCGTCTGATCTTTTGCCTTAGTTTACCCGACCCGGAGGATATCCGAACGGTCAAAACGGATTTTTCGTATTCTCCCGCCGCGTCAATGCTGATTTATCCCTGTCTTCGTGGCAAACTAGCCGCCGAATTTAATGCGAGCATGCCCTGGAGGAATACGTGGATAAAATTTTCGTCGATGAAGCAGTAAGTGAACTGCATACCATTCAGGACATGTTGCGCTGGGCGGTAAGCCGCTTTAGCGCGGCGAATATCTGGTATGGACACGGTACCGATAACCCGTGGGATGAAGCGGTACAACTGGTGTTGCCGTCTCTTTATCTGCCGCTGGATATTCCGGAAGATATGCGGACCGCGCGGCTGACGTCCAGCGAAAAACACCGCATTGTCGAGCGAGTGATTCGTCGCATTAACGAGCGTATCCCGGTCGCCTACCTGACCAATAAAGCCTGGTTCTGCGGCCACGAATTTTATGTCGATGAGCGCGTGCTGGTGCCGCGTTCGCCGATTGGCGAGCTGATTAATAACCACTTCGCCGGCCTTATTAGCCAACAGCCGAAATATATTCTGGATATGTGTACCGGTAGCGGCTGCATCGCCATCGCCTGTGCTTATGCTTTCCCGGACGCAGAGGTTGATGCGGTCGATATTTCGCCGGATGCGCTGGCTGTCGCCGAGCATAACATTGAAGAACACGGTCTTATCCATCACGTGACGCCAATCCGTTCCGATCTGTTCCGCGATCTGCCGAAAGTTCAGTACGATCTGATTGTCACTAACCCGCCTTATGTCGATGCGGAGGATATGTCCGATCTGCCGAACGAATATCGCCACGAACCTGAGCTGGGGCTGGCGTCCGGCACTGACGGCCTCAAATTGACCCGTCGTATCCTGGGGAATGCGCCGGATTATCTGTCCGATGACGGCGTTCTGATTTGTGAAGTCGGAAACAGCATGGTACATCTGATGGAGCAGTATCCGGATGTGCCGTTCACCTGGCTGGAGTTTGACAACGGCGGCGATGGCGTCTTTATGTTGACCAAAGCGCAGTTGCTCGCGGCCCGTGAACATTTCAATATTTATAAAGATTAAAACACGCAAACGACAACAACGATAACGGAGCCGTGATGGCAGGAAACACAATTGGACAACTCTTTCGCGTAACCACTTTCGGCGAATCACACGGGCTGGCGCTTGGGTGTATCGTCGATGGCGTGCCGCCCGGCATCCCGTTGACGGAGGCCGATCTGCAACACGATCTCGACAGACGCCGCCCCGGCACCTCGCGCTATACTACCCAGCGCCGCGAACCGGACCAGGTAAAAATTCTCTCCGGCGTGTTTGATGGCGTGACGACCGGCACCAGCATTGGCCTGCTGATTGAAAACACCGATCAGCGCTCGCAGGACTACAGCGCGATTAAAGATGTTTTTCGTCCGGGACACGCGGATTACACCTATGAGCAGAAATACGGCCTGCGCGATTACCGTGGCGGTGGACGTTCTTCCGCGCGTGAAACCGCGATGCGCGTAGCGGCAGGGGCGATTGCCAAGAAATACCTGGCGGAAAAGTTCGGCATCGAAATCCGCGGCTGCCTGACCCAGATGGGCGACATTCCGCTGGAGATTAAAGACTGGCGTCAGGTTGAGCTTAATCCGTTCTTTTGTCCCGATGCGGACAAACTTGACGCGCTGGACGAACTGATGCGCGCGCTGAAAAAAGAGGGTGACTCCATCGGCGCGAAAGTGACGGTGATGGCGAGCGGCGTGCCGGCAGGGCTTGGCGAACCGGTATTTGACCGACTGGATGCGGACATCGCCCATGCGCTGATGAGCATTAATGCGGTGAAAGGCGTGGAGATCGGCGAAGGATTTAACGTGGTGGCGCTGCGCGGCAGCCAGAATCGCGATGAAATCACGGCGCAGGGTTTTCAGAGCAACCACGCTGGCGGCATCCTCGGTGGCATCAGTAGCGGGCAACACATTGTGGCGCATATGGCGCTGAAACCTACCTCCAGCATTACCGTGCCGGGACGTACGATCAACCGGGCAGGTGAAGAAGTCGAAATGATCACCAAAGGGCGCCACGATCCGTGTGTGGGGATTCGCGCAGTGCCGATCGCAGAAGCCATGCTGGCGATCGTGCTGATGGATCACCTGCTGCGCCATCGGGCACAGAATGCGGATGTAAAGACAGAGATTCCACGCTGGTAAGAAATGAAAAAAACCGCGATTGCGCTGCTGGCATGGTTTGTCAGTAGCGCCAGCCTGGCGGCGACGCCGTGGCAGAAAATAACCCATCCTGTCCCCGGCGCCGCCCAGTCTATCGGTAGCTTTGCCAACGGATGCATCATTGGCGCCGACACGTTGCCGGTACAGTCCGATAATTATCAGGTGATGCGCACCGATCAGCGCCGTTATTTCGGCCACCCGGATCTGGTCATGTTTATCCAGCGGTTGAGTCATCAGGCGCAGCAACGGGGGCTCGGAACCGTCCTGATAGGCGACATGGGGATGCCTGCCGGAGGCCGCTTTAATGGCGGACACGCCAGTCATCAGACCGGGCTTGATGTGGATATTTTCTTGCAGTTGCCGAAAACGCGCTGGAGCCAGGCGCAGCTATTGCGCCCGCAGGCGTTAGATCTGGTGTCCCGCGACGGTAAACATGTCGTGCCGTCGCGCTGGTCGTCGGATATCGCCAGTCTGATCAAACTGGCGGCACAAGACAATGACGTCACCCGTATTTTCGTCAATCCGGCTATTAAACAACAGCTTTGCCTCGATGCCGGAAGCGATCGTGACTGGCTACGTAAAGTACGCCCCTGGTTCCAGCATCGCGCGCATATGCACGTGCGTTTACGCTGCCCTGCCGACAGCCTGGAGTGCGAAGATCAACCTTTACCCCCGCCGGGCGATGGATGCGGCGCTGAACTGCAAAGCTGGTTCGAACCGCCAAAACCTGGCACCACAAAGCCTGAGAAGAAGACACCGCCGCCGCTGCCGCCTTCCTGCCAGGCGCTACTGGATGAGCATGTACTCTGATGGACAATTTTTATGATCTGTTTATGGTCTCCCCGCTACTGCTGGTAGTGCTGTTTTTTGTCGCCGTACTGGCAGGATTTATCGATTCTATCGCCGGGGGCGGAGGGCTGCTCACTATCCCTGCGCTGATGGCCGCCGGGATGTCGCCGGCAAACGCGCTGGCGACCAATAAATTACAGGCGTGCGGCGGCTCCCTCTCGTCTTCGCTCTATTTTATTCGCCGTAAGGTGGTAAACCTGGCCGAGCAAAAGCTCAATATTCTGATGACGTTCATTGGCTCGATGAGCGGCGCGCTGCTGGTGCAGCACGTGCAGGCGGATATTTTGCGCCAGATCTTGCCTATCCTGGTGATTTTCATCGGCCTCTATTTTTTATTGATGCCGAAGCTGGGCGAGGAAGATCGCCAGCGCCGCCTGTATGGATTACCGTTCGCGCTGATAGCCGGGGGATGCGTCGGGTTTTACGACGGCTTTTTCGGGCCTGCCGCCGGGTCGTTTTACGCTCTGGCGTTTGTCACCTTATGTGGCTATAACCTGGCGAAATCCACGGCACATGCCAAAGTGCTTAACGCTACTTCCAACGTTGGCGGCCTGCTGTTATTTATCATCGGCGGCAAAGTGATCTGGGCGACGGGCTTCGTGATGCTGGTTGGTCAGTTTTTAGGGGCGCGAATGGGGTCGCGTCTGGTGTTGAGCAAAGGCCAAAAGCTTATCAGACCGATGATCGTTATTGTCTCGGCGGTAATGAGCGCCAGGTTACTTTATGATAGCCACGGACAGGAGATCCTCCACTGGTTGGGGATGAATTAATGAACAATACGCACCATTACGAACAGTTAATTGAGATTTTTAACGGCTGCTTTGCCGAAGAATTTAATACCCGTCTGATTAAAGGCGACGACGAACCGATCTATCTTCCTGCTGACGCGCAGGTACCGTACCACCGCATCGTCTTTGCGCATGGGTTTTACGCCAGCGCGCTGCATGAGATTTCTCACTGGTGTATCGCCGGTAAGGCGCGCCGCGAACTGGTCGACTTTGGTTACTGGTACTGCCCGGACGGACGCGACGCGCAGACCCAAAGTCAATTTGAAGACGTTGAGGTGAAGCCACAGGCTTTCGACTGGTTGTTTTGCGTGGCGGCGGGGTATCCCTTTAACGTCAGTTGCGACAATCTGGAAGGCGATATTGAACCGGATCGCGTGGCGTTTCAGCGCCGGGTTCATGCGCAGGTAATGGCGTATCTGGAGCAGGGCATTCCTGAACGTCCGGCCCGCTTCATCAAAGCGCTACAGAATTACTATCACACGCCCGAACTTAAGGCGGAACAGTTCCCGTGGCCGGAAGCGCTTAATTAAAGCCAGCGCCACGTTTACAATGAGGAAAGAAGATGATCGCGGAGTTTGAATCACGCATTCTGGCATTAATTGACGATATGGTAGAGCACGCCAGCGACGATGAGCTTTTTGCCAGTGGATACCTGCGTGGCCACCTGACGTTAGCCATTGCCGAGCTGGAGAGCGGTGATGACCACTCCGTTGAGGCGGTCTATGCCAACGTTAGCCAAAGTCTGGAAAAAGCGATCGGCGCCGGCGAACTGTCGCCGCGCGATCAGGCGTTAGTCAAAGCGATGTGGGACAATTTGTTCGACAAGGCAAAACAATAACGCCGTGGGCCGGAAGGCGACGCTTGCCGCCTTCCGCTATTGACTGACCCATTACTTCACCGCTTTTCCCTTCAATAACTTTCTCACCCATAACCGATTTGGATTTAACGCCGCCAGCGTACCGGCATCCAGTGGAATCGGCTCGTTACTCATCTGCGCCGCCAGAATTTCTGCGCATAATGGCGCTGAGCACAAACCACGCGATCCCAGCGCGCCAAGCACAAATAAACCCGGATACACAGGCGCAGGCGCCGCCGACGTTTTGTTATCGGCTAAATCGGCGTAATGCGTCAGCGTGGCGTGGTAATCCGGGACATTGCCCACCATCGGCAGATGGTCGCGGGTGGCGCAACGCACGCCGCAACGGGCGCTGTTGCCGCTAACGTCAACCTCTGTGGCCCATTTCGCATCCGGAAAACAGTCAAGCAGACGCTGTCGGTTCTGACGCTGATCTTCTTCGCGCCAGACGGTGCTTTCGTCGCCCCGGTGATAGCTGGCGCCAATACAGTGCTGCTGATTATGCGGATTTTGCGGCGTCAGATAGCCGTCGTAGCATAACACCTGACGCAACGCCGAGAGGGCGGGGGTGGTGGGAATATGACTGACCTGCCCCCCGACGGCATACACCGGCAGCGGCCGGGTCTGATCAAAACGGTTAATCTGATGGCCGTTCGCCAGGACGACGGTCTCATGGCTGGCGGTTTCACCTGACATAAAGCGCAGTTGCCAGCGCGACTCCTGCGCAACGAGCGACGTGAGCGTATGGCGAAAGCGCGTTTGTAAACCCTGTTCGGTCGCCAGTGCGATGACTGCGCGAGTTAATTGTTCCGGGCATAGCCAGCCGCCTGCCGGATAGGTAATTCCTCCGCAGCGTGTCGTCACGCCAACCGCCTGTTCCGCCTCTTCGGCATTGAGCGCCGAGGCCAGTTCGGCGGGCAGCGCCAGGGACAGCATCTGGGCAATTTTCTGCTGGCTTTTCTCATCCCATCCGAGCTGTGTCACGCCGCACCAGTCATGATCAAAAGAGACGGGCAGGGCATCATACAGGCGACGGGCAAAGGTGAATGCGGTCGGGAAAAAGCGATTAATGGCGGCGTCATGTTTGCTAAGGAGTGGATAAAGCGCACCCTGTCGATTACCGGAGGCGCCCTGGGCGGGCTGGTCGTCCGCGCAATAGAGCGTCACCTGCCAGCCGCGACGCAGTAACGCCAGTGATAACAGCGCGCTGGCGATGCCGCCGCCAATGATCGCCGTTTCACGTTTTTCGCTTCCGCTGCGGTAAAACCAGGGCGCGGAAAGGGTCGGCATGAGGTGTTGTTCCATCACTCCACAAAGCATCTCGCGTTTACGTCCGAAGCCTTTGCGTTTTTGCATGGTAAAACCGGCTTCCTGTAATCCCCGACGAACGAAGCCCGCCGAGGTAAACGTCGCCAGCGTTGCGCCGGGCCGCGCCAGCCGCGCCATCGCGTTAAACAGGTTTGGCGTCCACATATCCGGATTTTTCGCCGGGGCAAAACCGTCGAGGAACCAGGCGTCGACTGTTTGATTCAGCGTGGCGTCCAGTTGGTCGGTCAGCTCATTAATATCGCCAAACCACAAATCCAGCGTCACCCGACCCCGATCCAGCAATAGGCGGTGGCACCCCGGGAGCGGCAGCGGCCATTGCGCCTGCAGCTGCTCTGCCCAGGGCGCGAGCTCCGGCCAGTGTTGGTGCGCCAGCGCCAGATCGTCGCGCGTTAACGGGAATTTCTCAAAACTGATGAAATGTAACCTTTGCAGCGTCGCTTGTGGGTGCGCAGAACGAAAGCTGTCAAACGCCTGCCACAGCGTCAGGAAGTTGAGTCCGGTGCCAAAACCGCTTTCCGCGACTATAAATAATGGATGTGAATGTACGGGAAATCGCTCCGCAAGACGATTGCCGCCAAGAAAAACGTAGCGTGTCTCTTCGAGTCCATTGTCATTAGAAAAATAGACATCATCAAAATCTCGGGAAACAGGTGTACCCTCAGCGTTAAATTCGAGTGTGGCGGGTTGTATGGCGTATTGTTTCACGTAAGTTACTCGTCTGACGGGCGGTATCGCGATCTTAACGATGTGTGCCTGATGGCGCAAATTTCCGTACTAAATGGCTGATCGGACTTGTTCGGCGTACAAGTGTACGCTATTGTGCCAATCGAAACTTAAAAATAGTGCGAATTACAGAGGTATTGAATGAAACGTGCAGTGATTACTGGCCTGGGCATCGTTTCCAGCATCGGTAATAACCAGCAGGAAGTCCTGGCATCTCTGCGTGAAGGACGTTCAGGGATCACTTTCTCTCAGGAGCTGAAGGACGCCGGCATGCGTAGCCAGGTATGGGGCAACGTAAAACTGGATACCACTGGCCTCATTGACCGCAAAGTCGTGCGCTTTATGAGCGACGCCTCCATTTATGCTTATCTGTCTATGGAGCAGGCAGTGGCCGACGCCGGTCTGGCGCCGGAAGTCTATCAGAATAACCCGCGTGTCGGCCTGATTGCAGGTTCCGGCGGCGGCTCCCCGAAATTCCAGGTCTTTGGCGCAGACGCCATGCGTAGTCCGCGTGGTCTGAAAGCCGTTGGCCCGTATGTGGTGACGAAAGCAATGGCATCCGGCGTTTCCGCCTGCCTCGCTACGCCGTTTAAAATTTATGGCGTGAACTACTCCATTAGTTCCGCTTGCGCGACCTCCGCACACTGTATCGGCAATGCGGTTGAACAGATCCAACTGGGCAAACAGGACATCGTTTTTGCTGGCGGCGGCGAAGAGCTGTGCTGGGAAATGGCCTGTGAGTTCGACGCGATGGGCGCACTGTCCACCAAATATAACGATACGCCTGAAAAAGCGTCCCGTACCTATGATGCGCACCGTGATGGGTTTGTCATCGCGGGCGGTGGCGGTATGGTTGTTGTCGAAGAGCTGGAGCACGCTCTGGCGCGCGGCGCGCATATCTATGCGGAAATCGTCGGCTATGGCGCAACATCCGATGGCGCAGACATGGTTGCTCCGTCTGGTGAAGGCGCAGTACGTTGCATGCAGATGGCGATGCACGGCGTAGACACGCCGATCGACTACCTGAACTCTCACGGTACCTCTACTCCGGTAGGCGACGTGAAAGAACTCGGTGCAATCCGTGAAGTGTTTGGCGATAACAGCCCGGCTATCTCCGCGACCAAAGCGATGACCGGCCACTCGCTGGGTGCGGCTGGCGTGCAGGAAGCCATCTACTCTCTGCTGATGCTGGAGCACGGTTTTATCGCGCCGAGCATCAACATCGAAGAGCTGGATGAGCTGGCTGCGGGTCTGAACATCGTGACCGAAACGACCGAGCGTGAACTGACTACCGTAATGTCTAACAGCTTCGGTTTTGGCGGCACCAACGCCACGCTGGTGATGCGTAAGTTGTAAGCCTGACTATTACGTTGTAGTATCAACAATGAAACAGGTCGCTAATGCGACCTGTTTTTTCATTCAGGGAACAACAAATTATATGGATATTATATAAATGCCAACTAATACATTAGATAAAATTAGGCATAGTTTGAGTTGTGTGGCTGTTTTATTTGGTTTGTTCGGCATTTTTGTTTTTGCCTCATTTTCGCCTTCCTATGCCTGGCTTTATTTGGGAGGTCTGGCTGCGCCTTTTATATATAGTATTGTTTTTGTCTATGCGATTGCCGCCTGGAGTATTTATTCAAAGTATTACCCGTTTTTATCATTGGGTCGCTTATCATTCGTGGAGTGTTTTGTTCCGGCGCTGGCCCTGGTGTGCCTTACCGTTCTCTACAATGCTTTTAGTGGCCCGGAACCCTGGATGGCCGAGTTATCAAGGCAATTTTTTCTTCATAAATTTCTTAACACGCTGGCGATGTGCTTTCTGGCTCCTGTGGCGGAGGAAATTATATTCAGAGGGTTTTTATTAAACAGCAGTATCGGTTGGGGTCGGTACTCAAGAGCTTCCGGTATTATTATTACTTCACTCGCTTTTGCATTTATGCATACACAATATCTCTTTGCGGTGACTTTTGTTTATCTGTTTGTTTTTTCATCGATATTATGCGTTGTTCGAATGAGAAGCCGTGGGCTAATGATACCGATAACACTTCATATTTTAAATAATGCCTGGGTTGTTTTCGGCTTACTGTTTTCAGCGACGGAATAAGAGCCTGATGAAATAGGCGCTTTAACCTCTCCGGTACGAACAAGAGACCGATGGCGATTCCCTTTTTTAATGCTTCTTATATTCCGGCGCGACTTTTGCTGACCAGGCCTCAGCCTGGGTGATGGCGCCTGCGTCATAAATCGGCTGTTCATAACCCCTGTCAGCATCCCGAACGCGGTAAATTTTCCAGCGTCCCTCTTCCCAACGGGTATAAACTTCCAGGTGGATGGGCGTTGACTCTGTGCCCAACAGAACATCCACTTTTTCTCCGCCGAGGAAAGGGTGTGCCTTCCCAACCCGTAACTGTGGAATCCACTCTGGCGCATAGTCCTGCGCATACATAAAATAATCTGCCCCCACAATCTCCTGTTCATAAAGGGACTGTATTAGCGCCAGGCGAAGAATAACCTCTTTAGCAACGTAACGTTGCATTAAGGCGGTGGTGTCGTCAGGGGGATTCACATCGTTCGTGAACGTCGTCATCCATGAGGTATAGAACTGCTTCACGGCCTGCGTACTGTCGTGATGAGGCGCAGAGCAACTACAAAGCAACAGGATAAGCGCGACAAGGGAGAACGTGTTCATTAATTCTTCCTGTAGATGGTATATGAGGGCCTGGCTGCCCGGTAGCCCGGGCCGGCCCACATATCGCGTTGTTTAAAATCTGAATACCACTCTGTGCCATCGTATATCGCCATGTGACCGCTCGGGTTTCCGCCAGCGTAAGGTTGAATAATGATGACGTCACCCTCGCGCGGCATTTCATAGGTACCAATAGCGGTGAATCCGGCGCTTCTTAACATTGGGCCATAATCTTTCGCATGATACGTATGCCCCAGCGTGATACCGCCCGCCTGAATTGCCTTTCGGGTAAATTCCGCACACCGGCCTTGAGAATGAGAACCTGCATGCGTTTTGGCATAATTAACCGCCACTCTTTTATCCCAACTCATAATGATTCCTGTTAATAAAATACGTAATAGCAATTACGTAATGCTTTAACAGTATTTGATTCGGGAAGCATGACAGATAGTGCTATTACTATTTTCAATATAATAAGTTTAAATATTTATTAATTGTTGAGATTGATAGGTTAAAGCCAATTTATTCAGCATTAACTATTATTCTGCGATATCGGCATCATTTTTTATTTGCATATCATCATAGCGCGACGGCCAGATCTCCTGCGGCGTGATGCCCAGCGCGTCCGCAATAATTCGTTCAGCTCTCGGCCAGGAACGGGTAAAGACATTGCGCAGTGAATCAGGTGATAAACCGGCCTGACGAGAAAGATCTCTGAGCGTAATACCTCTTTTTTCAAGTGCACTTTTAATATCTGCACGATGCCAGTCTTGGCTTTTTGGTTCCATTCTGTAATCCTAAGAAGATGTGTTATCGGCACCGATATTTTTAAGGTAAAAATTAGCGCGAGAAAAAGAAAGTTACTTTCTTTTTCACTCTGAGAATAGTGCCAGAAAGAAAGCAAAATTTCGCGAAAAAGAAGAAATATTTTTATTTCATCAGGGGAAAGGAAAGAAACCGATGGCAAAGGAATGGTTCACGGTTAAGGAATGTCTTGGCTTACCGGGGTTTCCGGGAAGCGAGCCTGCGGTTCGCGAACGTTTATATAAGTACAGTGAAGGGAAAGCGGGGGTCAGGCGTAAGCGTGTTAAATCAAAGGCCGAGGAGTTTCATATATCTGTTTTCCCTCTCTATGTTCATCGTTATCTGGACGACAGCGGAGAGGAACCGACGCCAGAACCCATTTCCTTACAGGAAGCGGAGCCTGAAGATATCTGGGAGATGATGTTCAGGTTACTGACGCCAGAACAGCGCAAGCAGGTGACCGGACGGTTTAAGGTGAGAGGGATGAAAGCGGTCTTTCCCTTTCTGTTTGATGACACGCCGCCACGTTGATACCCTGGCTGCAATTTCAAGGTTGACAAGTTTCGCGTCTCACAGGCAGACTTCACTCTCTACATTATCCTTCCGATAATGCGTAAGCGTTTAACGTTATCCAACGCACCTTAATCCTGACGTTCAGGTAGAGGGGGGCGTGGCCTTTCCCCGCCTTACTCTGCATTCTGGAGTAATGCATGACAGCAGTTAGCCAAAAAACAACGACCCCGTCTGCGAATTTTTCGCTGTTCCGCATCGCCTTTGCGGTTTTCCTGACCTATATGACGGTCGGCCTGCCGTTACCCGTCATCCCGCTTTTTGTTCATCACGAACTGGGCTATAGCAATACGATGGTTGGGATCGCCGTGGGCATTCAGTTTTTTGCGACGGTACTGACGCGCGGCTATGCCGGACGGCTGGCGGATCAATATGGCGCTAAACGATCGGCGTTACAGGGGATGTTTGCCTGCGGGCTGGCGGGCGCCGCCTGGCTCCTGGCCGCGCTGTTGCCGGTTTCCGCGCCGATAAAATTCGCGCTGCTTATTGTCGGGCGTTTGATCCTCGGATTTGGCGAAAGCCAGCTGCTGACCGGAACCCTGACCTGGGGACTGGGGCTGGTTGGCCCAACGCGTTCCGGTAAGGTGATGTCGTGGAACGGGATGGCGATTTACGGTGCGCTGGCGGCCGGTGCGCCGTTGGGCTTGCTGATCCATAGCCACTTTGGCTTCGCGGCGCTGGCGGGGACGACGATGGTTTTACCGCTGCTGGCCTGGGCATTCAACGGCACCGTGCGTAAAGTGCCTGCGTATACGGGGGAGCGACCTTCACTGTGGAGCGTGGTCGGGCTTATCTGGAAACCGGGCCTGGGCCTGGCATTGCAGGGCGTGGGCTTTGCCGTCATCGGTACGTTTATTTCACTTTATTTTGTCAGCAATGGCTGGACGATGGCGGGATTCACCCTGACCGCGTTTGGCGGTGCGTTTGTACTGATGCGCATATTGTTCGGTTGGATGCCGGACCGCTTTGGCGGCGTGAAGGTCGCCGTTGTCTCATTGCTGGTTGAGACGGCAGGGTTGCTGCTCTTGTGGCTGGCGCCGACGGCCTGGATAGCGCTGGTAGGCGCGGCGCTCACCGGGGCAGGGTGTTCACTGATTTTCCCGGCGCTGGGCGTGGAGGTTGTGAAACGCGTACCTGCACAGGTACGCGGTACGGCGCTCGGCGGCTACGCCGCGTTTCAGGATATCTCCTACGGCGTTACCGGCCCGCTGGCGGGCATGCTGGCCACGTCATGCGGCTATCCTTCCGTATTCCTCGCGGGAGCGATCTCCGCTGTGGTTGGCATCCTGGTGACGATATTATCGTTCCGGCGTGGTTAAGAAACCAGCCAGAAAAGCGCCAGTACAATTATTAGCGCGATAAACAACAGGCCTGGCCGCGCAGACAGATTTTTCACGGTTTCAATCATCGGCGCAAACGGGCGGTAGATGGGTTGAATAGAGAGCGGTTCCAGCTCATCAGTCTCCCGCTCTACGCGACGCAGGAAAATATGGTTAAGTAAATCCTGCACCTGGGCGGTGGTCAGCACCGTTTGCGGCTGAATTTGATAAGTGTGCTGGGCATACTCTTTGATCGCTGTGAGTTCGTCCGGCTCAAGCGGTTGTTTTAACGCAGCCTGAAGCGTATGTAGCGTAGGCGCGTGTTGTAGTGACAGCGTCTGCCGCGCCTGTAGCCATGTCGCCAGATGGGTAAACTGCTTTGCCGGAATGAGCTCGCCGCTTTTCACGCCGGAGAGTTCCAGCATTGATTGCCAGATAAGTTTGTTTGACTCGCCGGTCGCGGCTGCCAGCTTCGTCACCAACTGATTCAACGTATTATGTTCAGCAGGCAATAATGGCCGATCCGTTGCCGGACGTTGCTGCGGCTGCGGAATGGAAAGCTGCCCCTGTTGCAGGAGCGTCAGCACGTTTTTGAGTTGATCGGGCGTAAGCTGGCTAAGCGCGGTTTGACCGTATTGTTGACGGATAAAATCGCTGACGGCCTGACGATTATTCCCGACGCCAAGCAGCTCTGTTAGCTGTGAAAGCACCTGACGATTGGCATGATTTTGCTGCGCTACGCCCAGACGCTGGGTAAGATTCTGTTCAGCGGCGGGGAAGTGGCGCGACAGTAGCGGCGCGTCATTTTTTATCCCCAGATCGTGTTTCATTCCGGCCCATACTTCCGCGCTTTGCTGCTGGGTCAGTGAAATCAGGCGCGTGATCAGCCTTTCCAGTACCGTACGCTGTTGCATGGAAAGCGGCTGCTCGCTCGCAGCGGAAAGAGGATTACGCCCTTCGCCTGGAGGCTGTGCAGGGGCGCCGGAGATGGGATGCATAATTAATTATCCTTTAACCATAAATCTGAGCAATATATGCCTGGCGGCCAGATTATGGCACACTTGTCCGGTTAACTCTCGTTCTCAAACAGGTACGACAGTCGTGAAAATTCTCGTTGATGAAAATATGCCTTACGCCCGCGAATTATTTAGCCGCCTGGGTGAGGTAAAGGCAGTGCCGGGTCGCCCGATCCCCGTTGAAGAATTGAACCATGCCGATGCGTTAATGGTGCGTTCGGTCACGAAAGTGAATGAATCGCTGCTGAGCGGCACGCCGATTAACTTCGTTGGTACTGCTACGGCAGGCACCGATCATGTGGATGAGGCATGGCTGAAGCAGGCGGGCATCGGTTTTTCAGCCGCGCCCGGCTGTAATGCTATCGCCGTGGTGGAGTATGTGTTTTCCGCGCTGTTGATGCTGGCCGAACGTGACGGCTTTTCGTTACGCGATCGCACTATAGGGATTGTCGGCGTGGGTAACGTCGGAAGCCGGCTACAGACCAGGCTTGAAGCGTTGGGTATCCGCACGTTGCTGTGCGATCCGCCACGCGCCGCACGCGGGGACGAGGGTGATTTTCGTACGCTGGATGAGCTGGTGCAGGAAGCGGATGTCCTGACTTTCCATACGCCGCTCTATAAAGACGGACCGTACAAAACGCTGCATCTGGCCGATGAGACGCTGATCCGTCGACTGAAACCCGGCGCCATTCTCATTAACGCCTGCCGCGGTCCGGTGGTGGATAACGCCGCGTTGCTGGCGCGACTTAATGCCGGGCAGCCGCTGAGCGTGGTGCTTGATGTGTGGGAGGGCGAACCGGATCTTAACGTCGCGCTACTGGAAGCCGTGGATATCGGCACGTCGCATATTGCCGGTTATACGCTGGAAGGCAAAGCGCGCGGCACCACTCAGGTCTTTGAGGCGTATAGCGCGTTTATTGGCCGCGAGCAGCATGTCGCGCTGGAGACATTACTGCCTGCGCCTGAGTTTGGTCGTATTACGCTTCATGGCCCGCTGGATCAACCGACGCTGAAAAGACTGGCGCATTTGGTGTATGATGTGCGCCGCGACGATGCGCCGCTGCGTAAAGTCGCTGGAATTCCGGGTGAATTTGATAAATTGCGTAAAAATTATCTTGAGCGCCGTGAATGGTCGTCTTTATACGTGATGTGTGATGACGAAACGGCAGCCGCCTTGTTGTGTAAGCTAGGTTTTAACGCTGTTCATCACCCGGCACATTAATGTCTTCTTAATGCTCCCTGTCGAATAATGCGACAGGGACGCTTATGTATTTCTGGAGTAAATCACCATGTCTGAAGGCTGGAACATTGCCATTCTGGGCGCAACGGGCGCCGTAGGCGAAGCCCTGCTTGAAACACTGGCTGAACGCCAGTTCCCGGTCGGTGAAATTTATGCGTTGGCGCGTCATGAAAGCGCCGGCGAGCACCTCCGTTTTGGTGGCAAGTCGGTCATTGTCCAGGATGCGGCGGACTTTGACTGGACGCAGGCGCAGTTGGCGTTTTTCGTTGCCGGCGCAGAGGCATCGGCTGCCTGGATAGACGACGCGACTAATGCAGGTTGCCTGGTGATAGATTCCAGCGGTCTGTTCGCGCTGGAGCCTGATGTGCCGCTGGTCGTGCCGGAAGTTAACCCGTATGTACTGGCGGATTACCGTAACCGTAACGTGATTGCGGTCGCCGATAGTCTGACCAGTCAACTGCTGGCGGCGCTCAAGCCGTTAATCGATCAGGGGGGACTGTCGCGCATCGCCGTCACCAGTATGTTATCAGCGTCCGCACAGGGGAAAAAAGCGGTCGATGCGCTGGCTGGACAGAGTGCGAAGCTGCTTAACGGCATACCGATTGATGAAGATGATTTCTTTGGCCGCCAGTTAGCGTTCAATATGCTGCCGCTGCTGCCGGATCGTGAAGGCAGCGTGCGCCAGGAACGTCGTATCGTCGATGAAGTGCGTAAAATTTTGCAGGACGATGGCGTGATGATCTCCGCCAGTGTCGTGCAGTCGCCAGTGTTCTATGGCCATGCGCAGATGGTGAGCTTTGAAGCGCTCCGTCCGCTGGCGGCGGAAGAGGCGCGCGAGGCGTTTTCCCGCGGTGAAGATATCGTACTGTCAGAAGAGACGGATTACCCGACGCAGGTGGGCGACGCTTCCGGCAATCCACAGCTCTCTATTGGCTGTGTGCATAATGATTACGGTATGCCGGAACAAATTCAGTTCTGGTCAGTGGCGGACAACGTGCGTTTCGGCGGCGCGCTGATGGCCGTTAAAATTGCGGAGAAGCTGGTGCAGGAGTATCTGTACTGATGTCCGGACAGCAATCATCGCCGGTCTATAAAATTGCGCTGGGTATTGAGTACGACGGCAGCAAGTATTATGGCTGGCAGCGTCAGAATGAAGTGCGCAGCGTGCAGGAAAAGCTGGAAAAAGCGCTCTCGCAGGTGGCAAATGAACCTATTAACGTGTTCTGCGCCGGGCGTACCGATGCCGGCGTTCACGGCACCGGGCAGGTTGTCCATTTCGAAACGACCGCATTGCGCAAAGATGCGGCATGGACGCTGGGGGTAAATGCGAATTTGCCTGGTGACATTGCCGTGCGCTGGGTGAAAACTGTACCGGATGATTTTCACGCGCGATTTAGCGCTACGGCTCGCCGTTATCGCTATATCATCTACAATCATCGACTGCGTCCTGCGGTATTAGCAAAAGGCGTGACGCATTACTATGAGCCGCTGGATGCAGAGCGGATGCATCGCGCGGCGCAGTGTCTGCTTGGCGAAAATGATTTTACCTCGTTTCGCGCGGTGCAGTGCCAGTCGCGCACGCCGTGGCGTAATGTGATGCACATCAACGTTACCCGCCACGGCCCTTATGTGGTGGTCGATATCAAAGCGAATGCCTTTGTTCATCATATGGTCAGGAATATTGTCGGCAGCCTGCTGGAAGTAGGCGCTCACAACCAGCCGGAGAGCTGGATCGCAGAGCTGTTAGCGGCCAGGGACAGAACGCTGGCGGCGGCAACGGCGAAGGCGGAAGGGCTATATTTGGTTGCGGTGGATTACCCTGACCGGTTTGACCTTCCAAAACCGCCAATGGGCCCGCTATTTCTGGCGGACTAATCCGAATCGCACACCCGAAACGTGTCGGGTAGAAAGGCAAAGACAAATATGGACCTGATCTACTTTATTATTGATTTTATTCTGCACATCGATGTGCATCTGGCGGAGCTGGTCGCGGAGTACGGCGTCTGGGTGTACGCTATTTTGTTTTTGATTCTGTTTTGTGAAACCGGCCTGGTCGTCACGCCGTTCCTGCCGGGCGACTCGCTGCTGTTTGTCGCCGGGGCGCTGGCTTCGCTGGAAACCAACGATCTCAATGTGCATGTCATGGTGGCGTTAATGCTGATCGCCGCAATTGTCGGCGATGCGGTAAATTACACGATTGGTCGACTGTTCGGCGAAAAACTGTTCAGTAATCCGAATTCGAAAATTTTCCGCCGTAGTTATCTGGATAAAACCCACCAGTTTTATGAAAAACACGGCGGTAAAACTATCATTCTCGCTCGCTTCGTGCCGATCGTCAGAACCTTTGCGCCGTTTGTGGCAGGGATGGGGCACATGTCCTATCGGCATTTTGCCGCCTATAACGTCATCGGCGCGCTGCTGTGGGTGCTGCTCTTTACCTACGCCGGTTATTTCTTCGGTACGATACCGTTGATTCAGGATAACCTTAAGTTGCTGATTGTGGGGATTATCGTGGTTTCGATATTACCTGGCGTCATTGAGATTGTCCGGCATAAGCGCGCTGCGTCGCGTGCCGCAAAATAGAAAGTAACTCAGCGGTTCGACCACTTTTTTATCCAAAGTTTCGGGCTGTTATGTTTTAATGTGCAACATTCATGGTCTGTTGGGGGCAAAAATGGCATTATGCGCCCCTTATAATAAAGCTGACTAAGGTTCAGGCAGAAAGGTCACCAATGAGCTGGATTGAACGAATTAAAAGCAACATTACTCCCACCCGCAAGGCTAGCATTCCTGAAGGGGTGTGGACCAAGTGTGATAGCTGCGGTCAGGTTTTATACCGCGCTGAGCTGGAACGTAATCTTGAGGTCTGTCCTAAGTGTGACCATCATATGCGCATGTCGGCGCGCAATCGCCTGCATAGCCTGTTAGATGAAGGTTCCCTTGTGGAGTTGGGTAGCGAGCTGGAGCCAAAAGACGTGCTCAAGTTCCGCGACTCCAAAAAATATAAAGACAGACTGGCGTCCGCGCAGAAAGAAACCGGCGAGAAAGACGCGCTGGTGGTCATGAAAGGGACGCTTCACGGTATGCCGGTTGTCGCCGCCGCGTTTGAATTCGCGTTCATGGGCGGCTCAATGGGGTCTGTCGTTGGCGCACGCTTCGTTCGCGCCGTTGAACAGGCGCTGGAAGACAACTGTCCGTTAGTGTGTTTCTCTGCTTCCGGCGGCGCGCGTATGCAAGAAGCGCTGATGTCGCTGATGCAGATGGCGAAAACCTCGGCGGCGCTGGCTAAAATGCAGGAACGTGGTCTGCCCTACATTTCGGTATTGACCGATCCGACAATGGGCGGCGTTTCCGCCAGTTTTGCGATGCTGGGCGATCTCAACATCGCCGAGCCAAAAGCTCTGATTGGCTTCGCCGGCCCGCGCGTTATCGAACAGACCGTTCGCGAAAAACTGCCGCCAGGATTCCAGCGCAGTGAGTTCCTGATCGAAAAAGGCGCTATTGATATGATAGTCCGCCGCCCGGAAATGCGCCTGAAGCTGGCGAGCATTCTGGCGAAGCTGATGAATCTGCCCGCGCCGAACCCGGACGCCCCGCGTGAAGGCGTGGTGGTGCCTCCGGCGCCGGATCAGGAGTCTGAGGCCTGATAACTGAAAAGGGCAGGGCCGCAGGCTCTGCCCTTTTGCTTTTCACCGTAAAGAAGCAGCGGAAACAATGAAAAACAAATCTATACCTCAAGCTGCGTCGCCCCTGGCCTCGTGGCTTTCTTATCTGGAAAACCTGCACAGCAAGAGTATCGATTTAGGCCTTGAGCGCGTAAGCCAGGTGGCAGCGCGTCTGGACATCCTCAAGCCTGCGCCGTTCGTTTTTACCGTTGCGGGAACCAACGGCAAAGGTACGACCTGTCGCACGCTGGAGTCGGTGTTAATCGCGGCGGGATACCGTGTGGGCGTCTATAGTTCGCCTCATCTGGTACGTTACACCGAGCGCGTGCGCGTGCAGGGGAAAGAATTAGCGGAATCCGCGCATACCGCGTCCTTTGCGGAAATAGAAGCGGCACGCGGCGATATTTCATTGACCTATTTTGAATATGGCACGTTGTCGGCATTGTGGCTGTTTAAACAGGCTAACCTTGACGTGGTGATTCTGGAGGTCGGGTTGGGCGGGCGCCTGGACGCCACGAACATTGTGGATGCCGATGTAGCGGTAATTACCAGCATCGCGCTTGACCATACTGACTGGCTGGGGCCGGATCGCGAAAGTATCGGCCGCGAGAAGGCCGGGATTTTTCGCGCGGAAAAACCCGCTATCGTCGGCGAACCGGAAATGCCGGCAACCATCGCGGATGTCGCGCAGGAGACCGGCGCGCTGTTGCGGCGTCGTGGCGTTGACTGGCGTTATGAGGTGACAGCGACCCACTGGGCGTTTACCGATGGTGACGGCACGCTTGCCGGACTGCCGTTGCCGCAGGTTCCTCAGCCGAATGCCGCCACCGCTCTGGCCGCGCTGCGCGCCAGCAGGTTGAACATTGACGAGCAGGCGATTCGCGACGGTATTGCGCAGGCTACCTTGCCGGGACGTTTTCAAATCGTGAGTGAGTCGCCGCGCGTTATCTTTGATGTCGCCCATAATCCCCACGCGGCGGAATACCTGACGGGTCGTCTGAAAATGTTGCCGAAACGCGGGCGCGTGCTTGCGGTGATTGGTATGCTGCATGATAAAGATATCGCCGGCACGTTAGCCTGGTTGAAAAGCGTGGTTGACGACTGGTATTGTGCTCCGTTAGAGGGGCCGCGCGGCGCGACGGCGGAACAACTTCTGGAACATCTGGGGAAAGGGAATGTCTATGATAGCGTCGTGCAGGCATGGCAGGCCGCTATCGACGCGGCGCAGCCAGAAGATACCGTGCTGGTGTGCGGATCGTTCCACACCGTCGCACATGTTATGGAAGTGATAGACGCGGGGAGAATCGGTGGCGAGTAAGTTTCAGAATCGTTTAGTCGGCACGATTGTGTTAGTCGCGCTGGGGGTTATTGTGCTTCCCGGTCTGTTGGACGGACAGAAAAAGCATTATCAGGATGAATTTGCTGCGATTCCACTGGTACCGAAGCCTGGCGACCGCGATGAGCCGGATATGATGCCGGCCGCAACGCAGGCGCTGCCGACACAGCCGCCGGAAGGGGCGGCTGAAGAGGTGCGGGCGGGAGATGCGGCAGCGCCATCGCTGGACCCGTCGCGCATGGCGTCTAACAATGTCGAGCTTGATCCGATACCGGTGGAGACGCCTAAACCGAAGCCGGTTGAAAAGCCGAAGCCGCAGCCTAAACCGCAACAGCCGGTTGTCGCCGCTTCCACGCCGACGCCCGCGCCGCAACCGGCTACCGACGATAAACCTGCGCCGACCGGCAAAGCCTATGTCGTACAGTTGGGCGCGCTGAAAAATGCGGATAAAGTCAACGAGATAGTCGGCAAGCTTCGTTCCGCCGGGTTCCGGGTTTATACTTCCCCCTCAACGCCGGTACAGGGTAAAATAACCCGTATTCTCGTCGGGCCGGATGCGTCGAAAGATAAGATGAAAGGATCGCTTGGCGAGCTCAAGCAGATTTCCGGGTTAAGCGGCGTGGTGATGGGATATAGCCCGAACTAAGGCGCGTTTTGCCTGAGCGCGCAGCGTTAAGGCCTACGGTGTTCACCTGGTAAATAGCCGAAGTTCTGTAGGCAGGATAAGGCGTTTACGCCGTCATCCGGCAGAAGGAATAAACCTGGTATCCTGCGCTTATCAGGCCGATGGCAGCTCTTCTGGTCGTGCCCGAAGAGATAAAAAGTGTGATGGCGTTGAATATTTTTTCAGCGCCATTTTTATTTACGCGTGGGAAGGAAATCCCTACGCAAACGTTTTCTTTTTCTGTTAGAATGCGCCCCGAACAGGACGACAGGGCGTAAAATCGTGGGACATCTATGGTCTGGATTGATTACGCCATTATCGCGGTGATTGCTTTTTCCTGTCTGGTTAGCCTGATCCGCGGCTTTGTTCGTGAAGCGTTATCGCTGGTGACGTGGGGTTGTGCTTTCTTTGTCGCCAGTCACTACTACACTTACCTGTCTGTCTGGTTTACGGGCTTTGAAGACGAACTGGTTCGTAATGGGATTGCTATCGCGGTACTGTTTATCGCGACGCTTATCGTCGGCGCTATCGTGAATTTTGTGATAGGTCAGCTAGTAGAAAAGACCGGCCTGTCGGGAACTGACCGGGTGTTGGGGATCTGTTTCGGCGCACTGCGAGGCGCGCTGATTGTCGCCGCCATTCTGTTCTTCCTTGATACCTTTACCGGCTTGTCGAAAAGCGAAGACTGGAGCAAATCGCAGCTCATCCCGCAGTTCAGCTTCATCATCAGATGGTTCTTTGACTATCTGCAAAGCTCGTCGAGTTTCTTGCCCAGGACGTAACAGGTTCTGAGATGTGGCTTAACGAGGAAAATGACGTATGTGCGGTATTGTCGGTATCGCCGGTGTTATGCCGGTCAACCAGTCGATTTATGACGCGTTAACAGTGCTCCAGCATCGTGGTCAGGATGCTGCCGGTATCATCACCATTGATGCGAATAACTGCTTCCGCTTGCGTAAGGCAAACGGGCTGGTGAACGATATTTTTGAAGCTCGCCACATGCAGCGTTTGCAGGGCAACATGGGGATCGGCCATGTACGCTACCCTACCGCAGGCAGCTCCAGCGCTTCGGAAGCGCAACCTTTTTACGTTAACTCGCCGTATGGCATCACGTTGGCCCATAATGGCAACCTGACTAATGCGCACGAGCTACGTAAAAAGCTGTTTGAAGAAAAGCGCCGTCATATCAACACCACCTCCGATTCCGAAATCCTGCTCAATATTTTCGCCAGCGAGCTCGACAACTTCCGTCACTATCCGCTGGAAGCCGACAATATTTTTGCCGCGATTGCCGCGACTAACCGTCAAATCCGCGGCGCCTATGCCTGCGTAGCGATGATTATCGGCCACGGCATGGTGGCTTTTCGCGATCCGCACGGCATTCGCCCGTTAGTGCTGGGCAAGCGTGACGTTGGCGATGGTCGTACGGAGTATATGGTCGCTTCTGAAAGCGTGGCGCTGGATACGCTGGGCTTTGAATTCCTGCGCGATGTTGCGCCAGGCGAAGCTATCTATATTACCGAAAAGGGGCAACTGTTCACGCGCCAGTGCGCGGATAATCCGGTCAGTAATCCCTGTCTGTTCGAGTACGTTTACTTTGCTCGCCCGGACTCCTTTATCGACAAAATCTCCGTCTACAGCGCTCGTGTGAATATGGGCACCAAACTTGGCGAAAAAATCGCTCGTGAATGGGAGGATCTGGACATCGACGTCGTGATCCCTATCCCGGAAACCTCCTGCGATATCGCACTGGAAATTGCCCGTATTCTCGGCAAGCCGTACCGCCAGGGATTTGTCAAAAATCGTTACGTGGGACGTACCTTTATCATGCCGGGCCAACAGCTACGCCGTAAATCCGTGCGCCGTAAGCTCAATGCTAATCGCGCGGAATTCCGCGATAAGAACGTCCTGCTGGTGGATGATTCCATCGTGCGTGGCACCACATCAGAGCAGATCATCGAGATGGCCCGGGAAGCCGGCGCGAAGAAGGTTTATCTGGCGTCCGCCGCGCCGGAAATTCGTTTCCCCAACGTCTATGGCATTGATATGCCGACCGCCAATGAGCTGATCGCGCATGGTCGCGAGGTGGATGAGATTCGGCAGATTATCGGCGCAGACGGGCTTATCTTCCAGGATCTGAACGATCTGATCGAAGCCGTACGCGCGGAAAATCCGGATATCCAGCAGTTTGAATGTTCGGTATTTAACGGGGTATATGTCACCAAAGACGTAGACCAGCAATACCTCGACTTCCTGGATTCATTACGTAATGACGACGCCAAAGCGGTGCTGTTCCAGAACGAAATGGAAAACCTGGAAATGCATAACGAAGGCTAATGGCTTTGCCAGCGGCGCGATGCCGCTGGCTGATGTCAATTACGCACCACGCCGAAGCGAATAGCGTATTTTTGTACTTTGTACTGTAACGTGGTGCGGGATACGTTAAGGCTACGGGCCGCGGCGGCAATGTTCCCCTGATGCGTATCCAGCGCGGTTTCTATTAAATGCCTTTCGTAGTTGGCAACCCGTACCTCCAGCGACCCTTCATACTGTGGATCGGGTGACGAGGGAAGGGGATTTTCCGGCGCGGTTTCCGGTACGCCTAAATTTAACTCGTCCTGTTCAAAAATGATGTGTTTCAGCAGCCCGTCTTTTTCCTGCATGATCATGCTGCGTACAATCGCGTTTTCCAGCATCCTGACATTACCCGGCCAGGCGTGATTGAGCAGATCAGCACGTGCCGTCTCGCTTAATCCGTGAATATCCTGCGGCACGTCATTACGGTATTTATCAATAAAATAATTCGCCAGTAAGGGAATATCTTCCGGGCGGGCGCGCAGCGGCGGTAGCGTCAACATTCCGACGCTCAACCGATAAAAAAGATCTGCCCGCAGGCGTTCTTGTTGAATTAATTTGACGGGCGCTTCGTTCATGGCGGCAACGATCCTGACATCAGAGTGGAGTTGCTGTTGTCCGCCGAGCCGCCAGAAGGTTTTATCCTGCAAGAATCGCAGCAGCTTACTTTGCATTTCTATCGGCATGGCGTTCAGCTCATCAAGAAAGAGCGTTCCCCCGTTTGCCAGTTCCAGATAGCCCTGGCTATTTTCCGCGCCGGTATAGGCGCCGCGCACGGTGCCGAAAAGCGTACTTTCGATAAGCGTAGGCGGTAGAGCGCCGCAGTTCAGGGCGATAAATGGCTTATTCGCCCGCTTGCTGCATTGATGTATCAGGCGGGAAAATAGCTCCTTACCCGTTCCCGTCTCCCCGACAATCGTCACCGGAATATTACTGGCGGCCAGCCGTTTGGCTTTGGCGATATTACTGAGCATTTCCGGATTTTCGGTAATAATGGCATGGTGCTTCTCATGGTGATCGGCATACAGCAGTTGGTTCAGTTCTACCACCTGCTCCTGGAGCCGCCTGACGCCGGACATATTCCTGCCGATTTCGATAACGCCGACCATGCCGCCATCGCTTGCATAGAGCGGCGCGGTGGTGTGCTGATAGTCAACGGCCTGGCCTCGCGCATTGTAATAAATTTGATAATGGCCAATGTATTCCACGCCTTTTTTTAACGATGAAAGCATCGTACTTTGCGTCTCTTTCATGCCCGGATAGACATCCAGCATATGTTTTCCCATTGCCCGTTCAATGCTGTAGCCGTCCAGATCCGCGCTTTCCTGATTGTAGTAAACGTATTCACCACGCTCATTAATGACGGCCAACGGCTGATGAATCAAATCGAAAAAGCGGGAAAACATCCTGAGCGCCGAGGCCAGCTCCTGATTGGTGGATGCCATATATGCATTCCTCATATCTATTGTTCATGTTGTCATTATAAAAGTGACGAATTTTCGTCGTTGTGATGAATAGCAAACTCAATGACGAAAATGAGAAAAAGCTTATTTTTATAAGTAATTGATTATTTTGATAAAAAATAGTGGCATGCCTTTTGCCTTATCCCTGTAAAGAATGCGGATTTTTACCATAAACATTAAGCAGAGGGCGTTATGACTGACTCGATTATGCAGAATTACAACCAGCTACGTGAGCAGGTAATCAACGGCGATCGCCGTTTCCAGCACAAAGACGGTCATTTGTGTTTTGAAGGGGTCGATCTGGACGCTCTGGCGCGCCAGTACCCCACGCCGTTCTATGTGTTTTCTGAGCCGGAGATTATTCGTAACATTCATGAAATCCAGCAGGCATTTGCGGCGCATAAAAATACCAAAACCTTCTTTGCGTCAAAAACCTGCTCGGTCATGGGGGTATTGAAAGCCATTCGTGACGCCGGAATTTGCGCGGAGGCAAACTCACAATATGAGGTTCGCAAGTGTCTGGAGATAGGCTTTCGCGGCGATCAGATCGTCTTCAACGGCGTGGTGAAAAAGCCTGCCGATCTGGAATATGCCATCGCTAACGATCTGTATCTTATTAATGTTGATAGCCTGTATGAGCTGGAACATATTGATGCCATCTCTCGCAAGCTGAAGAAAGTCGCCAATGTTTGCGTCCGTGTAGAGCCGAATGTTCCCTCGGCGACGCATGCGGAACTGGTTACCGCTTTCCATGCGAAGTCGGGTCTCGACCTGGAACAGGCGGAAGAAACCTGCCGCCGCATTCTGGCGATGCCTTATGTGCATTTGCGCGGCTTGCATATGCATGTGGGCGATCAGGTGCCGGAGTCAGAGCCTTTCGCAAAAGCGACTAAAGTGCTGGTGGATGAATCCCGTCGCCTGGAAGAGGTGCTTGGTATTAAATTTGATTTGATCAACGTGGGCGGCGGAATTCCGGTTCCCTATAAATATGACGACGAGAATGGCGACCCGTTAAAAGATAATATGTATGCCGGTATTACCGCCCAGGATTTTGCCGATGCGGTCATTCGCGAAGTGCATAAATGGCGTACCGATGTGGAAATATGTATTGAACCGGGACGTAAAGTGACCGGGTCGGCGGCGGTTTTACTTACGGAAGTCTCCTGCGAAAAACGTAAAACAAATTACGATCTTAACGGCAATGTGGAATGCCACGTTGAATGGAAATTTGTCGACGCTGGTTACAGCGTACTCTCTGACAGCCAGCATTTTGACTGGTTCTTTTATGTCTATAACGCCTCTCGCATGACGGCAGCGCACGACGCCTGGATAAAATTAGCCGGGCCGCTGTGTGATGGCGGAGATTATTTCCACATGGGAGTGAAAGGCGAAGAGTTTTTACTGCCGAAGGAGACTCATGTTGGCGATATTGTCGCGTTTCTTGATGCCGGGGCATACACCATTGAAAGTCAAACCGTTTATAACAACCGTCCGCGCACGGGCGTGGTGATGATCGATAAAAATGGTGAGACGCGTCTGATTCGTCGGGAAGACAGTTACGAAGATATGGTCAAGTACGACATTTATTAATACTGTTTTGGGCTTCAGTTTCATGCTGAAGCCCGTCGTCAGATGATAAGAAGAGGGCAGTGATGCCTGAATGCATAACAGGAGATGGCCATGAGTAACACGAATTCTGGCTTACTTGGCATCAAAGACATTGTCTTTATGAATGTCATCGCTATTCTGAGTTTGCGGCAAATCCCTAACGTGGCGCCTTACGGGGCATCGGCCATGTTGTTATGGGTGATAGCCGCATTCTGCTTGTTTTTTCCTTTAGCGATGGTATGCGGCGAGCTGTCAACCGGCTGGCCGAAAGATGGCGGGATATTTGTCTGGATTAAAGAGGCATTTGGTAAACGTATTGCATGGATTGTCGTGGTTTGTTTTCTATTTTCCTGCGTACTGTTTTTCCCATTAATGCTGCAATTCGGCTTTACCGCGTTGGGCTATATGATCGGCGGCGGCCTGGCGGAAAATAAAGCGTTTATCGGTATTGGTTCCGCGGTAATTTTCTGGCTATTAACGCTGATGAATATCCGCGGGATGGAATGGACAAAAATTATTAATAGCATCAGCGCCTGGTGCGGCGTATTTATTCCCTCCGCCATCCTCATTTTACTGGCGGTGGTATGGCTATGTACCGGACACCAGATGCAGACGGACTACACTACAGCGAAAAACTGGATTCCGGATCTCGGGCACTGGGATACGATCGTTTTCTTATCCAGCATGATGTTTGCGTTTGCCGGACTGGAGGTCGCCCCGATGATTGCCGGGCGTACCCGTAATCCACAGCGTGATTTTCCGCGAGCGATGGCCGTCTCCGCCGCCGTTATCGTTGGGATCTATATGGTCGGCACCTGGGCGCTAAACACGCTTTTACCCGCAGGGAAAACCGACATCGTGGCAGGCGTCATGCAGGCTATGCATGCTGCTGCGGACACGCTGCATATGCCGTGGTTAATTCCTGTTATGGCCATCTGTATGTTTTTTGGCGCTCTCGGGCAGATTAACTCCTGGCTGGTGGGGCCGATTTATATGCTCCAGGAAGCCTCGCGTGAAGATAATCTGCTGGGGGACCGAATCGGCAAATTACATCCGGTGTGGAAAACGCCCGCCTTTGCCTTGACTGTACAGGCGATTATTGTCACGGTCCTGTGTTTTTCGACTTTTATTTCGCCAAGCGTTGCGGCGGCTTACTGGATGTTAACGGCGCTAACGACCATCACCTATTTTATTCCTTATCTGGTGATGTTCCCGGCGTTCTGGCGTTTACGTAAGACCCAGCCGGATACGCCAAGAAGTTTTAAAATTCCGGGCAAGGTTTTACCGGCTATTTTACCCGCGCTGGGCTTTCTTTCTATCGCCTTTGCCGTTGCGCTGTTATTTATTCCGCCTTCTCAAATTGATATGGGCGGATATTTCCAGTACGCCGGGAAAATTATTGGCGGAGCCGTGCTGGCGGTTGTCGTCGCGGAGTACATTTACCATCGGGCGCAGAAACGTAATGCCCGTTTAAGCATGGCGGGAGGAAAATAAAATGTATATGCCAGTTCTGGAAATAAATCTACGCAAGCTGGAAGAAAACGCCCGCACGGAAAAAGCTCTGCTGGCAAGCAGCGGTATTGACGTGATGGCTGTCAATAAAGTTTTTGACGGCTGCGTGGAAACCGCGCAGGCGGTGTTCAACGGCGGAATTACCGTTATCGCTGAATCACGAACCTATAATTTGAAAAAAATACGCGAGACAGGATGTACGACCTGCCTGTTACGCAGTCCGTGTCTGAGTGAAATCGAAGATGTGGTGCGCTACGCGGATATTAGTTTAAATAGCGAGCCGGTGGTATTACGGGCATTATCGCAAGAAGCCCAACGCCAGGGGAAAACGCATCAGGTATTACTGATGGTGGATATGGGCGATTTACGCGAGGGTATCTGGTTTGGTGAATATCAACGCATTCTTGAGACCGTGACTCTGATTACTGGTCTGCCCGGTCTGGAATTATATGGACTGGGCACCAACTTTAATTGTTACGGCACCGTGTTGCCAACGGTAAAAAATGGCGAGGATTTTCTGGCGCTGGCCGCCCGGCTGGAAGCTGACAGCGGTATTCCTGTCCGGCGGCTTTCTGCGGGAAACTGCACCAGCTATCACCTGCTGGATAAAGGTATCTGGCCGCAGGGGCTGAATCATCTGCGCATCGGCGGACTGCATGAATTCGGCATTGAATATGTGGACATGAAATACCTGAATGAATTTCACCACTCCGCAAAACCGGTCGATAAAGCCTGTTCCGATATGTATATCCTGGAAGCGGAAATCATCGAACTGAACAGTAAACCGACCGTCCCGGTCGGGGAGCTGGGCGTCGATGCCTTTTTGCAAAGTAAAACCTTTGTCGATCGTGGCATACGCCGACGCGCATTGCTGGCGTTTGGTCGCCAGGATGTGCCGTCGGATAACTGTGTGCCATGCGACGACGCTATCACTATCTTAGGACAAACCAGCGATCATACGCTGGTGGATATTGAAGATTGTCGTCAGTCGCTAAAAGTAGGCGATGTGGTTCGCTTTGAGCTGGATTATACGGGCCTGTTAATGGCCTGCCAGACCAAAGGCGTCGCCTGGAGGTTTACGCGTTAACGCATAACCGCCGCGGCTATGTCGCGGCGGCATCTTTGACCTCACGAAAGACAGGGAGTAACGATGGATACCCTGCAACAACCACCGCCAGCAGAGCCCGAAGGCGGTCTGCGGCGTAACCTGAAGAAGCGGCATCTGCTGATGATGTCGCTGGGCGGCACGATTGGCACCGGCTTATTTATCGGCATTGCCGAACCGTTAAGCAGCGTCGGGCCGGCGGGAACCTTACTGGCCTATCTGTTTGCCGGAAGCATTATGCTGGCGACGATGATGTGTCTTGGCGAATTATCATGCGCCTTTCCTCACTCCGGTTCATTTCAACATTACGCGCTGATGTTTATGCCGTCACCTTGCTGGAGCTATACCATTGGCTGGCTTTACTGGTTTAGCTGGGTCTTTTCCCTGGCGGCCGACCTCACTGCCGCAGGGTTTATTGCTCACCAGTTTTTCCCCGCGGTTCCGGTATATATGTTCTGCCTGGCGATTCTGCTCATCCTGACGGCCATCAATCTCACCTCCGCAAAAAGTTTTGGCGAATGCGAATACTGGCTTTCGGCCATTAAGGTTTTCGCGATCGTGCTGTTTATCTGCGCGGGCGGGGTCATGATCTACTCGCTAATGGGCCATAGTGACTGGCACCCGACGTTAAAAACAGACGGAATGTGGTTTCCACACGGTTGGGAGCAAATTGTGGTCTGTATGACGATCGTGATTTACTCCTTCCAGGGGGTGGAACTGGTAGGAAATGCGGCAGGGGAGACCGAATCGCCGCACATTATTTTACCGAAAGTGATCCTGGGGATCGGTCTCAGAATCATTTTGTTTTACGGCCTGGCGATTGCGGTGCTGGCGCTGGTCTATCCGCATGAACTGACGCCAAATGGACAAAGTCCCTTTGTATGGGTATTCTCCCACGCGGGCATTCCGGGGGCGGATACGCTGATGACGCTGGTGATCTTTTCCGCCGCGGTTTCTGCCGCTAACTCGGCCATTTACGCCAGTTCGCGTATGCTGTGGTCTATGGCGGGCGATCGCTTTGCGCCAGCCTGCTTTGGTAAAACGAACGGCGGCGGCGTGCCGGTGTATGCTATTTTAATCACGGCCTTGCTGGCGTTGGTGTCGTTGCTGACCCGCTATATTCCCGCACAGCAATTTTATTTATATCTGATCGCCAGTACCGGGCAGGTGGGTTGCCTGGCATGGATAACCATCGGATGGTGCCAGTATCGTTTCCGACAATCGGTGCGTAATGGAACGTACGCCAGCGATTTGCTACGCTATCGATCGCCGCTTTTCCCCTGGACGGCCCGATTTGTCATTATCACCAATTTTGCCATTATGGTCGGCACCTGGTTTAGTGAGCAGGGGGTAGTGATAATGTTGGTTGAGCTGGCTTTTATGATAGGGATTCTTTTGTCATGGTATCTCTTCAGACCCACTTTGAGCCGATTACGTAACACAGTGGGATGAACGGCACTCGTAAACGGTAAGAGAACATGAAACGACTCATTGTAGGAATTAGCGGCGCCAGCGGAGCGATTTATGGCGTGCGCTTATTACAAATTTTGCGCGATGTCGATAGCGTGGAAACGCATCTGGTGATGAGCCAGGCGGCCCGGCAAACGCTGGCGCTGGAGACCCATTTTTCGCTGCGCGAGGTGCAGGCGCTGGCCGATGTGACGCACGATGCGCGCGACATTGCCGCCAGCATTTCCTCCGGCTCTTACCCGACGGCGGGAATGGTTATCCTGCCTTGTTCGATTAAAACGCTGTCGGGGATTGTCCACAGTTATACTGACGGACTGCTTACCCGCGCGGCGGATGTGATATTAAAAGAGCGGCGACCTCTGGTGCTGTGTGTGCGCGAAACGCCGCTGCATATCGGGCATTTGCGTTTAATGACCCAGGCCGCTGAGATAGGCGCGGTGATTATGCCGCCGGTTCCGGCTTTTTATCACCTTCCTCAGACGTTAGATGATGTTATAAATCAAACGGTTAACCGAGTTTTGGATCAGTTTGATATCCCCCTTCCGCACGATCTTTTTGTTCGCTGGCAGGGCGCATAGCGTTGTCTGTTTAGCGTGCATTATTGTCCCTGTTGCCCTGTTTCAGGGCAATTTTGTAACCGCGATCATATCCTCAACATTTAATTCGTTAAAAGCCGCCGAAACGCTGCGGTTCAACCGTCATACCTGCTATCTTCAACATCAGGACAATATTGCAACGTTTTATTAACAAATTTAACGTCGAATCGTTTTGCTGACGTGAAAATGGCATAAGACCTGCATGAAAAAGTCTGCAAACACACAACGCCACGTAAAACATAAGAAAATGACGCCACTTGAGGGGTATGTATGAAGAAGACCGTTCTCGCTTTGTCTTTGCTGATAGGTCTGGGCGCGACGGCGGCCAGTTACGCCGCGCTCCCGCAAACGGTTCGTATTGGAACAGATACCACCTACGCGCCTTTCTCATCAAAAGATGCCAAAGGCGAGTTTATTGGCTTTGATATCGATCTCGGTAATGAAATGTGTAAGCGTATGCAGGTGAAATGTACCTGGGTCGCCAGCGACTTTGATGCGCTTATTCCCTCACTAAAAGCGAAAAAAATTGATGCCATTATTTCATCGCTCTCTATCACCGATAAACGCCAGCAAGAAATTGCGTTTTCCGACAAACTTTACGCGGCGGATTCACGCCTGATTGCGGCAAAAGGGTCTCCCATTCAGCCGACGCTGGAATCGCTGAAAGGCAAGCATGTCGGCGTGCTGCAAGGGTCCACGCAAGAGGCTTACGCCAATGATAACTGGCGCACTAAAGGTGTGGATGTGGTGGCTTATGCCAACCAGGATCTTATCTATTCCGATTTAACCGCCGGTCGCCTGGATGCTGCATTGCAGGATGAAGTCGCCGCCAGCGAAGGTTTCCTGAAGCAGCCAGCGGGCAAGGAGTATGCGTTTGCCGGTCCTTCCGTGAAGGATAAAAAATATTTTGGCGACGGGACGGGGGTTGGGCTGCGCAAAGACGATACCGAGCTAAAAGCCGCGTTTGATAAAGCGCTGATCGAACTGCGCCAGGACGGAACTTACGACAAAATGGCCAAAAAGTACTTCGATTTTAATGTCTACGGCGATTGAGGGAAGGGGATAACGCGCCGCGCTGGGGAACTATCACGGTGCAAAATAGATGTTTTGCACCTTTTTGGTGCATAAGCCGTTGCGGAACAGGCGCATAAATGCATACTTAATCGATTTTTATGCAAAATAAACCGGCTGACAAGGTAGAATGCTTTGCCTTGTCGGCCTGATTAATGGCACGATAGTCGCATCGGATCTGTAAAGATCTCCTGGAAAGACAGTCTGTTGAGGATAGTTATGAAAAAACTGGCGTTATCCCTTTCTCTGGTGCTGGCATTTTCCAGCGCTACTGCAGCATTTGCCGCTATTCCACAAAAGATTCGTATCGGTACCGATCCTACATACGCACCGTTTGAATCCAAAAATGCACAAGGTGAATTGGTCGGCTTTGATATCGATCTGGCCAAAGAGCTGTGCAAACGTATCAACACACAGTGTACGTTCGTGGAAAACCCGCTGGATGCGCTGATTCCGTCTTTAAAAGCGAAGAAAATTGATGCCATCATGTCCTCGCTGTCCATCACTGAAAAGCGCCAGCAGGAAATCGCGTTTACCGACAAGCTTTACGCCGCTGATTCCCGTCTGGTGGTGGCGAAGAACTCTGATATTCAGCCGACCGTCGCGTCGCTGAAAGGTAAGCGCGTCGGCGTGCTACAGGGGACGACGCAGGAGACCTTCGGCAATGAGCACTGGGCGCCGAAAGGGATTGAGATCGTCTCTTACCAGGGGCAGGACAACATTTATTCCGATCTGACGGCTGGCCGTATTGATGCGGCGTTCCAGGACGAGGTCGCGGCCAGCGAAGGTTTCCTTAAACAGCCCGTCGGAAAAGACTATAAATTCGGCGGCCCGGCGGTGAAAGATGAGAAGTTATTCGGCGTAGGAACCGGTATGGGGCTGCGCAAAGAAGATAACGAGCTGCGCGAAGCGCTGAACAAAGCCTTTGCTGAAATGCGTGCTGACGGTACTTACGAAAAGCTGGCGAAAAAGTACTTTGATTTTGATGTTTATGGCGGTTAATCACCGTCGGTGCAGATAAAGCCCAAAGAATGTTGACTGTCTGCATTGCCTGATGGCGCTGTGCCTTGCCCGGCCTACGGAGCATCGTAGGCCGGGCAAGGCACAGCCGCCATCCGGCGTGATGTGAGGCAAAAATGCAAAAGAGGCTTCTTACTTCACCACACACAACAGGACAGGCTGCATGTTGTACGGGTTTTCAGGCGTAATTTTACAGGGCGCGATCGTCACGCTGGAACTGGCGCTCAGTTCCGTGGTGCTGGCCGTGCTTATCGGTCTCGTCGGCGCGGGGGCGAAGCTTTCGCAAAACCGGGTAACGGGGCTTATTTTTGAAGGATACACCACCCTGATTCGCGGGGTGCCGGATCTGGTCTTAATGCTGCTGATATTTTACGGATTGCAAATCGCGCTTAACGTGGTGACCGATTCGCTGGGTATCGACCAGATAGATATTGATCCGATGGTGGCCGGTATTATCACCCTTGGTTTCATCTACGGCGCCTATTTTACCGAAACCTTTCGCGGCGCGTTTATGGCGGTGCCGAAAGGCCATATCGAGGCGGCGACGGCCTTTGGTTTTACCCACGGGCAAACCTTCCGGCGGATTATGTTCCCGGCGATGATGCGTTACGCCCTGCCGGGGATCGGCAATAACTGGCAGGTGATACTCAAAGCGACGGCGCTGGTGTCGCTGCTGGGCCTGGAAGATGTCGTCAAAGCCACGCAGCTTGCCGGTAAAAGTACCTGGGAGCCTTTCTATTTTGCCGTGGTCTGTGGACTTATCTACCTGGTATTTACCACCGTTTCCAATGGTGTGCTGCTCTTACTTGAGCGTCGCTATTCCGTGGGCGTGAAGAGGGCCGATTTGTGATTGAGATCATTCAGGAGTACTGGAAATCCCTGCTTTGGACGGATGGCTATCGTTTTACCGGCGTGGCGATTACGCTGTGGCTGTTAATTTCATCGGTGGTGATGGGCGGTCTTCTGGCGGTGATTCTGGCGGTAGGCCGCGTTTCCAGTAATAAATTCATCCGTTTTCCCATCTGGCTGTTTACGTATATTTTTCGCGGCACGCCGCTGTACGTACAGCTACTGGTGTTCTATTCGGGGATGTATACGCTGGAGATAGTCAAAGGCACCGATCTTCTTAACGCGTTTTTCCGCAGCGGACTAAACTGTACCGTACTGGCGCTGACGCTGAATACCTGCGCGTATACCACGGAGATTTTCGCCGGGGCGATTCGCTCGGTGCCGCACGGTGAAATTGAAGCGGCACGGGCCTATGGCTTCTCGTCATTTAAAATGTATCGCTGCATTATTTTGCCGTCGGCATTACGCATCGCCTTGCCTGCCTACAGCAACGAAGTGATTTTAATGCTGCACTCTACGGCGCTGGCGTTTACCGCGACGGTGCCGGATTTGTTGAAAATCGCCCGCGATATTAACTCAGCGACTTACCAGCCGTTTACCGCGTTTGGCATTGCCGCCGTGTTGTATTTACTCATTTCGTATGTCCTGATAAGCCTGTTCCGTCGGGCGGAAAGACGCTGGTTGCAGCACGTGTCCTCTAAATAATTCGAGTAACATGATGTCAGAAAATAAATTACACGTTATCGATTTGCACAAACGCTACGGCGGTCATGAAGTGCTGAAAGGGGTATCGCTGCAGGCCCGCGCCGGAGATGTGATTAGCATCATCGGCTCGTCCGGCTCCGGTAAAAGCACTTTTTTGCGCTGTATTAACTTCCTCGAAAAACCGAGCGAAGGCGCGATTATCGTGAACGGTCAGAACATTAATCTGGTGCGCGACAAAGACGGGCAGCTCAAAGTGGCGGATAAAAATCAGCTACGCTTGTTGCGTACCCGCCTGACGATGGTGTTTCAGCACTTTAACCTCTGGAGCCACATGACGGTGCTGGAAAATGTGATGGAAGCGCCGATTCAGGTACTGGGATTAAGCAAGCACGACGCGCGCGAGCGGGCGTTGAAATATCTGGCGAAGGTGGGGATTGATGAGCGCGCTCAGGGCAAATATCCCGTCCATCTCTCCGGTGGCCAACAGCAGCGCGTTTCTATTGCGCGCGCGCTGGCGATGGAACCTGACGTTTTACTGTTCGATGAACCCACATCGGCGCTCGATCCTGAACTGGTCGGCGAAGTGTTGCGCATCATGCAACAACTGGCGGAAGAAGGCAAAACGATGGTGGTGGTCACGCATGAAATGGGCTTCGCCCGCCATGTCTCTTCGCACGTTATTTTTCTGCATCAGGGGAAAATTGAAGAAGAGGGCGATCCGGAGCAGGTGTTCGGTAATCCGCAAAGCCCGCGTTTACAGCAATTCCTGAAAGGCTCGCTGAAATAAAAGAAGCCCGGCGGCGCATCGCTTACCGGGCAGGATACGGCGCTTTGGGAACTAGCGAATCACATCCGCCAGCGCCTCTTCTAAATCATACCAGCGAAATGCGAATCCGGCGGCTTCAAGCCGTTTTGGCAGCGCCCGCTGTCCGCCCAGCACCAGCACTGACGACTCGCCCATCAATAAGCGAATTGCCGTCGCCGGAATGCGAATAATCGCCGGACGACGCAGCGCGCGACCCAGCGCATGAGCAAAATGCTCATTATGGACGGGATACGGCGAGACCATATTGAAGGGACCGCGAAGATCGTTATCCAGCAGCCACAGAATGCCGTTGACCATATCGTCGATGTGAATCCAGGCCAGATATTGTCGACCATTACCCACCGGACCGCCGAGTCCGAGGCGAAACGGCGGAACCATTTTCCCCAAAATCCCGCCTTGCGGCGCCAGGACAACGCCGGTACGCAGCAGGCAGACGCGGGTCTGGTCGCTCTGCGCACGACAGGCAATCTGTTCCCAGCGGGCGCAAAGTTTATGCGTAAATTCGTTGTGCGGCGGTTCGTCTTCAGTGACGACAACGTCACCCAGATCGCCGTAATAGCCCGTGGCGGAGCCGGATATCAACACCGAGGGCGGCGTTGCGCTGGCATGAATTAAATCCACCAACTTTTGCGTGATAGCCCAGCGGCTTTGGCACAACCGTTCTTTTTGTTGCGAGGTCCAGCGCTTGTCGGCAATCGGTTCGCCCGCCAGATTGATGATGGCATCAATCTCATTGAGGTGCTCACGTTCCGCCAGCCCTTTCCATAATGTCACTCTGGAATCGAGAATCTGACGCGCGTTATCGGGATTGCGCGTAACGACCGTCACCTGATGCCCCAGTGTTAACAGCCGGGGAATGAGATGACGCCCTATCAGGCCTGTACCGCCGGTAATCAGAATCTGCATATGACCTCCAGAGTAGGGAGGATTTCCTCTTCCCTAATGTCAGGTTTTTAATACGAATAAGGGTGCCGGACGCAGGTTTTTTCCGTGTATACACCTCTACATCATACATGATGTATGCTACCGCGTTACGCTTTCGTACTGTTACAGTGCAGTTGTGCTTGTAACAGTGCGCGCGCTGTCGCAGGACGCGTGCGAATGCGTTCAAACCAGTTATACACCGCCGGGTAGGTATCAAGATCGATTCGCTGACGTTGATGTGCGTTAACCCACGGCCAACTGGCGATATCCGCAATACTGTAGTGGTCGCCGCCCAGCCACGGGGAGGTTTCCAGGCGTTTATTCAGGACGTTGTATAAGCGTTGCGTTTCAACCTGATAGCGTTCAATTGCATAGGGGATGGCCTGCGGCGCAAAGTGGTTAAAGTGATGATTCTGGCCCAGCATCGGCCCTAACCCGCCGACCTGCCAGAACAGCCATTGCAGCGTGGTATGGCGTTCACGCAGCTCCCCGCTAAGCAGTTTGCCGCTTTTTTCCGCCAGGTAGAGAAGAATTTCGCCGGATTCAAAAAGACTAAGCGGTTGACCGCCGTCTGCCGGGGCGTGATCGACGATGGCAGGAATTTTATTATTGGGAGAGATAGCCAAAAAATCAGGGCGAAACTGATTGCCCTTGCTGATATCTACTTTTAGCAAACGATACGCCAGCTCCGCCTCTTCCAGAAACAGCGTTATTTTATGCCCGTTGGGCGTGGGGGCGTAGTAAAGGTCAATCATTTTGGCTCCTGCATGTGCGTAAAGAGTCTGGGCTGAATTAAGTATAGAAAGCCTCCTGATGTGTGTGAGTTTTCATCAGGTGACAGCAGGCGAAAGACGCTATATTTTGGGAAGAAACCTAATACGCCCTCAAGAGGACATTATGAGTAAGCCTGTTATTGTGCTGTGGTCGGATGCGAACTTTTTCTCTCCCTACGTCTTGTCCGCCTGGGTGGCATTACAAGAAAAAGGGCTTTCCTTTACTCTGAAAACTCGCGATCTGGACCAGGGAGAACATCTGCAACCTGGCTGGCGAGGATATGCGCTGACGCAGCGCGTACCGGTGCTTGAGGCCGACAATTTTGAGCTGAGCGAGTCGTCCGCTATTGCGGAATACCTGGAGGAGCGTTTCGCGCCGCCGCAGTGGGAGCGTATCTACCCGCACGATTTACAAAAACGCGCCCGCGCGCGACAGATTCAGGCGTGGCTACGCAGCGATTTACTGCCGCTTCGCGAAGAACGGCCTACCGACGTGGTGTTTGCCGGGGCGAAAAAAGCGCCGTTAAGCGAGGCTGGAAAAGCCAGCGCGGCAAAACTGTTTGCGACGGCTGAAGCGCTATTGGGGCAGGGGACGCAAAATTTATTTGGTGAATGGTGCATTGCCGATACCGATCTGGCATTGATGATCAATCGTCTGGCGCTGCATGGCGATGACGTGCCGACATCGCTGGCGGCATATGCGACATTCCAGTGGCAGCGTGCTTCCGTACAGCGTTTTATTGCGCTTTCCTCGAAGCGTTCAGGCTGAAAATCTATTCATATTCCAGTATCATAACGCCGTTTTTCACAACGAGGAGTGAGCGATGAAACTGATGTTCGCATCGGACATTCATGGTTCTTTACCCGCCACGGAACGCGTGCTTGAGCGGTTCGCGCAAAGCGGCGCGCGTTGGCTGGTGATATTAGGCGATGTCCTTAACCACGGGCCGCGAAATGCGCTGCCTGAAGGCTATGCGCCCGCCCAGGTCGCCGAACGCCTGAACGCGGTGGCGACGCAAATCATTGCCGTGCGCGGCAACTGCGATAGCGAAGTGGATCAGATGCTGCTGCATTTCCCGATAACTGCGCCGTGGCAGCAAATATTGACGCAAGAGAGGCGGCTATTTTTAACGCATGGGCACCTCTTCGGGCCGACGAATCTGCCCGCTCTGCATACTGGCGATGTGTTGGTCTATGGTCATACGCATCTGCCGGTGGCGCAACAGCAGGAAGGACTGTATCACTTTAATCCTGGGTCAGTGAGCATCCCGAAAGGCGGGTATGCGGCAAGCTACGGTATTCTGGATGATAATGTGTTGAGCGTAATCGCACTCAATGATCAAAGTATCATTGCGCAGGTTGCAATTAACTCGTAATTTACCTCACAAACGTAAATGCGCCGTAAGAGCGCCAGAAATAAGAAGGTTTCCTGATGGTGGAACAGCGTCGTTTGGCAAGTACGGAATGGGTGGATATTGTGAATGAAGACAATGAAGTCATTGCACAGTCCAGCCGGGAACAGATGCGTGCGCAACGCTTACGGCATCGTGCGACGTATATCGTCGTTCATGATGGTATGGGTAAAATTCTGGTGCAGCGTCGTACCGAAACAAAAGATTTTTTGCCCGGTATGTTAGATGCTACCGCAGGCGGCGTGGTCCAGGCTGATGAGCAGCTACTGGAATCTGCCCGCCGCGAAGCGGAAGAAGAGTTGGGTATTGCAGGCGTGCCGTTTGCCGAACACGGTCTGTTTTACTTTGAAGACCAACATTGCCGGGTTTGGGGCGCGCTGTTTAGCTGCGTTTCCCACGGGCCTTTCGCGCTTCAGGAAGATGAAGTCAGCGAAGTGTGTTGGCTGACTCCGGAGGAGATCACCGCGCGCTGTGATGAGTTTACGCCAGATTCGCTCAAAGCGCTGGCGCTGTGGATGACCCGCAACGCCAAAAACGAAGCCGCGCTCCAGGAGAAACCGGAAGAGACGGAATAAGCGTTTTAGCAGCTTTCCCGCATACATAAACTGGAGGCGATGGATTTCCGATCGCTCCAGTTTCCCTGATTTAACCTTTCCAACAGCGCCCGTCCGGCTTCACTGCCAATCTTACGGTGCGGTACGGCCATGGTGGTTAACGGCGGCTGGCAGACCCGGCTGACATCGCTATCGCCAAACCCGACCACCGCTAAATCGTCCGGAACTTTGATCCGCCGTCGTTGGCACTCGTATAACGCGCCGCAGGCCAGCTCATCCGATACGCATACCAGCGCGTCCAGCTCCGGCCACGCCAGTAAAAACTCCGGCAGTTGAGACGCGCCGGTAGAAAAATTGGGCGGCAAGGCGGCATTAATCACCCGGTTTGGCGACATATGGTGGCGAAGCATCGCTTTGTACCAGCCGTGCAGATGTTGCTGAAAAATCCACTGCTCCTGATTGGCGCATAGCAGCCCGATATTCTGATAACCGCGCTGAATCAGCATTTCCGTCAGCTCATACATTGCCGCAACGTTATCAATACCGATATTCATATCAATAGGATCGCTGCGAATCGCGCCCATCTCCATCACCGGGATAGAGGCATTTTTCAGCCACTGGCGCACAGTAGTGCTATGTTCGACGCTAAGCAGAATCGCCGCGGCAATGTTGGAGGCCAGCAGCGTTTCGAGCAGCTTCTCCTCTTGTTCCACGCGATGCTGCGATTCCGCCAGCATTATCTGGTAGCCTGCGGGCTGTAAAATTTGTTGCAGCCCGGCGAACATTTCAGAACACCCCGCTTCCGCAAGGTTCGGTACGACCATCGCGATGGTGTGCGAGGAGGCAGACGCCAGCGCGCTGGCGGCGAGATTGGGCATATAGCCCAGCTCATGCACTGCCGCTTCGATTTTCTCCCGGAGTTTATCAGAGACCTGTTCCGGCGTGCGTAAGGCTCGTGATACGGTCATCGTGCCTACACCGGCAAGTTGGGCTACATCGGCGATAGTCACTTTACCGGTACTGCGCCGTTTACGGGGTATCGACATACAAATTCCTGCGTCATTACAACATGTTGAGATGCTTTTTTATTGTCGTTCTTTGCTTCGCATGACTGGCAGTATACGCCTTAAATCCGCTTTTTTGCTGTGATTTCACACCATGATTTTAATTTGATAGCGCTATCACAATTCTGAGTAATAGTCGCTGGTAGCGCTATCTTTGTGATAACGATCGCAGCTAATATCGAATGGCTTGAATAAAGTTTGTTCATAATTTCATACACCGTGGGGGCGAATAACATGCTGGGAACCTGGTTATCTGACGCAACCATCACGCTACAGGAGAGCGTGGAAACGTGGCCGCAGGCGCTGGAAATTTGCGGCAAACCCCTGCTGGACGCAGGTGTTATCGCACCGGAATACCTTACGGCGATTGTTCAGCAGCACCAAAAGCTTGGACCGTATTATGTATTAGCGCCAGGGTTAGCGATGCCGCATGCGAGGCCGGAAGAGGGGGCGAAAGGGTTAGGTTTATCGTTACTGAAACTACAGCGCGGCGTTTCATTTGGCGCAGACGAATTTGATCCGGTTGACATCATTATTATGCTGGCGGCGCCTGATAAGCACAGTCATATCGAAATGATATCGGCGCTGGCGGAATTATTTTCCAGTGATGTAGATATGGAAAAATTACATCAGGCAAAAAACCTGGAGGACATTAAAACGATTATTGACCGTTTCTGATTTTATTCCATTTTCTTGCGGTAAATAACATTACGCCCGTGCGTGATGCAGACCAACTCTACTTTTAAAAGGTGACAATAATGAAAATCATGGCAATTTGCGGTTCCGGCCTGGGTAGTAGTTTTATGGTAGAAATGAACATTAAAAAAGTATTAAAGAAACTCAATATTGACGCCGAGGTGGAACACTCCGATCTCTCATCGGCCACACCCGGGGCCGCCGATCTTTTTGTAATGGCCAAAGATATTGCGGCCAGCGCCAGCGTACCGGAAAGCCAACTGGTGGTGATCAATAACATCATCGACATCAACGAACTGGAAACGCAGCTGCGCGCATGGTTCGCTAAACAATAATTATTGCTGGCGAGGTGGATATGTTTATCCTTGAAACGCTGAATTTTGTTGTTGATATTTTAAAAGTACCCTCGGTGCTTGTAGGGTTAATTGCGCTTATTGGTCTGGTGGCGCAGAAAAAAGCGTTTTCCGATGTGGTAAAAGGCACGATTAAAACCATTTTAGGTTTTATTGTGCTTGGCGGTGGCGCAACCGTACTGGTGGGTTCATTAAACCCGCTAGGGGGTATGTTTGAACACGCTTTTAATATTCAGGGCATTATTCCTAATAATGAAGCGATAGTCTCAATCGCGCTGGAAAAATATGGCGCGTCCACGGCGTTAATTATGGCATTTGGTATGGTGGCCAATATTGTCGTGGCACGCTTTACGCGTCTTAAATATATCTTTTTGACCGGGCATCACACCTTTTACATGGCCTGTATGATTGGCGTAATCCTGACCGTGGCGGGGTTTGAGGGCGTAGGGCTGGTCTTCACCGGATCGCTGATCCTGGGGCTGGTGATGGCCTTCTTCCCGGCCTTGGCTCAACGTTATATGAGGCGGATTACCGGTACCGATGACATTGCGTTTGGTCACTTCGGTACCCTGGGATATGTGCTTTCCGGCTGGATTGGCAGCCTGTGTGGTAAAGGCTCCCGCTCCACGGAAGAGATGAACCTGCCGAAAAACCTCAGTTTTTTACGCGACAGTTCTATCTCGATTTCGCTGACCATGATGATTATCTATCTGATCATGGCAGTCAGCGCAGGGCGTGAGTATGTCGAAGCGACGTTTAGCGGCGGGCAAAACTATCTGGTGTACGCCATCATCATGGCAATCACCTTCGCCGCCGGCGTATTCATCATTCTGCAAGGCGTCCGTCTGATTCTGGCGGAAATTGTTCCGGCCTTTACCGGCTTTTCAGAAAAACTGGTGCCAAACGCGCGTCCGGCGCTGGACTGCCCGGTGGTGTATCCCTATGCCCCTAACGCGGTACTGATTGGCTTCCTGTTCAGTTTTCTCGGCGGGCTGGTGGGGCTGTTCCTGCTTGGACAGATGAAGCTTGTGTTAATCCTGCCAGGCGTTGTGCCGCACTTCTTTACCGGCGCGACCGCAGGCGTCTTTGGCAATGCCACCGGCGGTCGCCGCGGGGCGATGATCGGCGCATTTGCTAATGGTCTATTAATCACTTTCCTGCCAGTGCTGTTACTGCCGGTTCTCGGCGCGATCGGCTTCGCCAATACCACGTTCTCGGATGCTGACTTTGGCGTAATTGGTATTTTGCTGGGCAACCTGGCGCGTTATCTGTCGCCGATGGCTATCACGGGGCTGGTGGTGGCGCTATTCGCGCTACTGGTGGCGTACAACGTGTTGGCTAAAAACAAAAAAGCGAATGCTGAAGTGCAGGAAAATAGCGGAGCGAAAGAATGAACGTAACCGAAATCACCCAACTGGCGCGCGACATTCGCGTCGCCACGCTCAAATCCTTAAACCATCTTGGCTTTGGTCACTATGGCGGCAGCATGTCGGTAGTGGAAACTCTGGCGGTTCTGTACGGCGCGGTGATGAAAATCGACCCTGCCGACCCGGACTGGCCGGAGCGCGATTACTTCGTGCTGTCGAAAGGCCATGCGGGCCCCGCGTTGTACAGTACCCTGGCGATTAAAGGCTATTTCCCGCGCGAAGAGCTGAATACGCTTAACCAGAACGGCACCCGTCTGCCCAGCCATCCGGATCGGCTAAAAACGCGCGGCGTGGACGCCACGACCGGCTCACTGGGACAGGGCATCTCTATTGCGGGCGGTATGGCGTTGTCGCATAAACTGGCGCGGCGACCCAATCGGGTATTTTGCATTGTCGGCGATGGGGAGCTGAATGAAGGGCAGTGCTGGGAGGCGTTTCAGTTTATTGCCCACCACCGCCTGAATAATCTGACCGTTTTCATTGACTGGAACAAACAGCAGCTTGACGGCGAGCTGGAGGAGATTATCAATCCGTTCGATCTGGAAGGGAAATTCCGCGCGTTTGGTTTCGATGTCGTCACCGTCAAAGGCGATGATATCGCCGGACTACTGGCGGTGGTTCAGCCTGTGCCGCCCGCCGATGCCCGGCCACGGGTAGTGATCCTTGACAGCATTAAAGGGCAGGGGGTGCCATGCCTGGAGCAGTTAACGAATTCTCACCACTTACGCCTGACGGATGGCATGAAGCAGACGCTCAATGAGGCCATTCATCAACTGGAGGTCATGCATGATTAAGCTTGCGCCCGCAGGGCTTAAAGACGATATCGAAATGCGCAAAGTTTACGCCGGTTTTGTCGCCGGGCAGATTGAGGCCGGAAGCCCAATTATTGCGCTTGAGGCTGATTTAATGAGCTCAATGGCGATGGACAGCGTGGCGCGTGACTACCCGCAGCATGTCATTAACTGCGGTATTATGGAGGCGAATGTGATTGGCACTGCGGCGGGGCTGGCGCTGACCGGTCGCAAACCGTTTGTGCATACTTTTACCGCTTTTGCCAGCCGTCGCTGTTTTGATCAGCTCTTCATGGCGCTGGATTATCAGCGTAACAACGTCAAAGTGATCGCCTCCGATGCCGGAGTGACGGCGTGCCATAACGGCGGCACCCATATGTCTTTTGAAGATATGGGGATTGTTCGCGGGCTGGCGCACTCCGTAGTACTGGAGGTGACGGATGCGGTGATGTTCGCGGATATTTTACGCCAGCTAATGGACCTGGACGGTTTTTACTGGCTGCGTACCATCCGTAAGCAGGCGCGGAGTATCTATGCGCCAGGCTCTACCTTTACCATTGGCAAGGGCAACGTACTGCGCGAGGGCGATGATATTACGCTTATCGCCAACGGCATTATGGTGGCGGAGGCGCTGGAGGCGGCGCGCCAACTGGAGCAGGAAGGTGTGAGCGCCGCGGTCATTGATATGTTCACCTTAAAGCCTATCGATCGCATGTTGGTGAAAAACTACGCGGAAAAAACGCGGCGTATCGTCACGTGTGAAAACCACAGCATCCATAATGGACTGGGGTCAGCGGTGGCGGAAGTGCTGGTGGAAAACTGTCCGGTGCCGATGCGCCGTGTTGGCGTCAAAGAGCGTTATGGGCAGGTAGGAACGCAGGATTTCTTACAAAAAGAGTACGGACTCACCGCCGAAGCGATTGTAGAAGCCGCGAAATCACTGCTTTAATCATGGAGATATTGCCGGATGGCGCTGATGCTCATCCGGCATTTTGGATCAATGATATCCCATCATCTGCGCGCCAATGACGACCACGCTGGACATAATAAACAGTAGTCCCAGCAGCGACGCCCCCACTTTCAGCCAGTTGCGAAAATCGACCCGGCACACGCCCAGCGTGGCCATCAGCGAGGCCGATGTCGGATAGATAATATGGCTGAAGCCATCGCCAAACTGGAAGGCCAGAACAGTCACCTGACGGTTAACGCCGACCAGATCGCCGAGCGGCGCCAGTAATGGCATGGTTAACGCCGCCTGGCCCGAACCGGACGTGACAAAGAAATTAAATACCGCCTGGAAGAGCAGCATAAACCAGGCGGCGATAGCATTATTAAGCCCGCGGATGCCATGCGCGATACTGTTAAGCAGCGTATTGAGCACGCTGGGTTCCCCGGCTTCGCCGTTGCCGACCAGCAGCAGAATGCCTTTGGCAAAACCCACCAGCAAGGCGGGCGCGATCATCATCCTCGCCCCTTCGGTGAATGAGGACGCCATCACGTTGACCGTCATACCGTTGAGGCGGAAGATAACGCCGATGAGGCCGATCACCACGCCCATGGTGAAAAACTGACTGGCGATCTCCGGAATAAACCAGGCGTGGACAATCACGCCCCAGACGACCCAAATCATTACGCCGGTCAGGACCAGCAGTACCAGCCAGTCGCCGAAGGTGAAAGGGCGCTGGACGACTTCATCCTGCTGTTCGCGGAAATAGCGATCGGATTCGTGGACGCGGGAAAGCAGCGGATTCTTTTTCACGCGTGAGGCGTAGACCAGCGTAAAAACCAGCCCAATCAGCGTGGCGACAATCCAGACCACAATACGCAGCCCGGAGCCGGAAAGTACCGGCACGCCGGCAATCCCCTGGGCGACGACTACGCAAAACGGGTTCATCCACGAACTGGCAAAGCCAATTTGGGTGGCGATATAGGTCACCAGGACGGTGGTAATGCTGTCATAGCCCAGCCTGACCATCAGCGGGGCTATGATAATTGCAAAGGCGACCGCCTCTTCGCCCATGCCAAATACGGCGCCCCCTAACGAAAAGAGGACAAATAGCACCGGAATAAACAGGACTTCGTTGCCCCGCGTGTGGCGAATAAGCGCCAGAATGCCGTTATCCACGGTGCCGGTACGCATCACGATGCCGAATGCGCCGCCAATCACCAACATAAACATAATGATGCCGACGGCAGTGCCGAATTTCGATCCGGATGTTAACCCTTCAAACGGAAAATTCATCAGCCCTGGTCTTTCATCGCCGGTAGTGAAAAATTGTACGCGATGATACTGCGCTTCCCCGGCCTCGTTGGTCACAATGCGAAAAGAGTGCGGGTCGACGACTTTGCGGGTTTTTGTCTGACCATCGACCTGATACTGCACTTCCTGGCTATCAAACATCCCAACGGGGACGACCCAGGTGGCGATACTGGTTAAAATGGCGACAAAAAAGATGATGACCAGCGTATCGGGCATTGCCCATTTTCTGGCTGTTTTTGATTCTGTAACGACAGACATGACAGACTATCCCTGTTGCAAAGCAAAGAGGCTAAGTATGAGAAGAAGGGAATAGTTATTCATTGATGCAGCGCAGTTAAGCAAAAAATTCCGCTTTGCAGGGTAAATAGCAGAATGCCGGATGGCGATGCTAACGCGTCTTATCCGGCCTACAACGGTATCTCACCTGTAGGCCGGACAAGGCGTTCACGCCGCCATCCGGCATTAGCTTTTACTGTTACTGCTGCTGCTGAGAAGCCTGGATTGCCGTCAGGGCGATGGTGTAGACGATATCGTCAACCAGCGCGCCACGGGACAGGTCGTTCACTGGCTTGCGCATACCCTGCAGCATCGGCCCGATGGAGATCAGGTCGGCAGAACGCTGTACCGCTTTGTAGGTGGTGTTACCGGTGTTCAGATCCGGGAAAATGAACACGGTAGCGCGACCCGCAACCGGCGAGTTCGGCGCTTTGGATTTCGCTACGTCAGCCATGACCGCGGCGTCGTACTGCAACGGACCGTCGATCATCAGGTCAGGACGTTTTTCCTGCGCCAGACGCGTCGCTTCACGTACTTTCTCTACGTCGCTGCCCGCGCCAGAGGTGCCGGTGGAGTAGGAGAGCATTGCCACACGCGGTTCGATGCCGAAGGCAATGGCGGAATCCGCAGACTGAATCGCGATTTCTGCCAGCTGCTCTGCAGTCGGGTCTGGGTTGATTGCGCAGTCGCCGTAAACGTAAACCTGTTCCGGCAGTAGCATAAAGAATACAGAAGAGACCAGGGAGCTACCCGGCGCCGTTTTAATAAGCTGCAGCGGCGGACGGATGGTGTTGGCGGTGGTATGAACCGCGCCGGAAACCAGGCCGTCGACTTCGTCTTGCTCCAGCATCAGCGTGCCGAGCACCACGTTGTCTTCCAGTTGCTCGCGGGCAACCGGTTCGGTCATGCCTTTGCTCTTACGCAGCTCAACCAGGCGAGCGACATAGCTTTCACGCACCACTTCCGGATCGACGATTTCAATACCTGCGCCCAGCTCAACGCCCTGAGATGCCGCGACGCGGTTGATTTCATCCGGGTTGCCCAGCAGAACGCAAGTGGCGATGCCGCGTTCAGCGCAGATTGCCGCCGCTTTGACGGTACGCGGTTCGTCGCCTTCCGGCAGCACTACGCGTTTACCGGCTTTACGCGCCAGCTCGGTCAGTTGGTAGCGGAACGCCGGCGGAGAGAGACGACGGCTACGCTCGGAAGTGGCGGTCAGCGACTCGATCCACTCAGCGTTAACGTAGTTCGCGACGTATTCCTGAACTTTCTCGATGCGCTCATGGTCATCAACCGGGACTTCCAGATTGAAGCTTTGCAGGCTCAGCGAAGTCTGCCAGGTGTTGGTGTTCACCATAAAGACCGGCAGACCGGTGGCGAATGCGCGTTCGCACAGTTTAGAAATGCGTGCGTCCATTTCATAGCCGCCGGTCAGCAACAGGGCGCCGATTTCTACGCCGTTCATCGCGGCCAGGCAAGCTGCGACCAGTACGTCCGGACGGTCAGCGGAGGTCACTAACAACGAGCCTGCGCGGAAATGTTCCAGCATATGCGGAATACTACGCGCGCAGAAAGTGACGGATTTAACTCGGCGGGTTTTGATATCGCCTTCGTTAATGATGGTGGCGTTCAGGTGACGCGCCATATCGATAGCGCGGGTCGCAATCAGGTCGAAGCTCCACGGCACCGCGCCCAGAACCGGCAGCGGGCTGGATTCCTGCAGTTTAGCAGGATCGATTTTGATCACCTGCGCTTTGGAAGAGTCGTCAAAAATCTCCGACAGATCCGGGCGAGTACGACCTTGTTCATCAACCGGTGCATTCAGTTTGTTGATGATAACGCCGGTGATGTTGGTGTTTTTCGCGCCGCCGAAGCTGCTGCGCGTCAGTTCGATACGCTCGTTCAGCTGTTCTGGCGTGTCGGTACCCTGAGACATGACAAAAACGATTTCCGCATTCAGCGTTTTCGCGATTTCATAGTTCAGAGACTGAGCGAACTGATGTTTACGGGTCGGAACCAGACCTTCAACCAGCACCACCTCCGCGTCTTTGGTATTCGCATGGTAGTTCGCGATGATCTCTTCCATCAGCACGTCTTTCTGGTTGCTGGAGAGCAGAGATTCAACGTGGCTCATCTTCAGCGGTTCAGCCGCCGGCAGGGTAGAGTTCGCGCGAACGATAGTGGTGGTCTGGTCAGGCGCATCGCCGCCAGCGCGAGGCTGGGCGATAGGCTTAAAGACGCTCAGACGAACGCCTTTGCGTTCCATAGCACGGATGACGCCGAGGCTGACGCTGGTCAGGCCGACGCTGGTTCCGGTAGGGATCAGCATAATAATACGGGACACGGTTTATCCTCTTTCGTTACCGTCTTTTGGGGACGGGTTACAAAACAGCACCGCCAGCGAGGCTGGCGGTGTGAAATCAGGCAGTCAGACGGCTCGCGTCCTGCGCGATAACCAGTTCTTCGTTGGTTGGGATCACCACCGCCGGACGGGTACCTTCTTTGTTGATGAAACCAGATTTGCCGAAGCGGGCCGCCAGGTTACGTTCGTGGTCGACTTCAAAGCCCAGCACGCCCAGTTTACCCAGAGACAGTTCGCGAACCATCGCGGCGTTTTCACCGATACCGCCGGTGAACACGACTGCATCCAGACGACCGTCCATCAGAGCGGTGTAAGAACCGATGTACTTCGCCAGGCGGTGGCAGTATACGTCCATCGCACGTTTTGCGTCTTCTTTGGTGGCGTAGTTGTCTTCAACATAACGGCAGTCGCTGGTCACTTCAGTCAGACCCAGCAGACCGGACTCTTTGGTCAGCATTTTGTTGATCTGATCCACGCTCATACCCAGAGTGTCGTGCAGGTGGAAGATAATCGCAGGGTCGATATCGCCGGAACGGGTACCCATGACCAGGCCTTCCAGCGGGGTCAGACCCATAGAGGTATCCACGCATTTACCGTTACGGATAGCGGAAACAGAACCGCCGTTGCCCAGGTGGCAGGTGATAATGTTCAGTTCTTCTACCGGCTTGTTCAGCATTTTTGCCGCTTCCTGAGTTACATAGAAGTGGCTGGTGCCGTGTGCGCCATAGCGACGAACGCCGTGTTCTTTATACAGGCTGTACGGCAGGGCATACAGGTAAGATTCTTCCGGCATGGTCTGATGGAAGGCGGTGTCGAATACTGCAACGTTTTTATCTTTCAGCTGCGGGAAAGATTTCAGCGCTTCGGCGATACCAATCAGGTGAGCCGGGTTATGCAGCGGTGCGAAAGAGGCGGAATCTTTGATGCCCTGAATGACGGACTCATCAATGACTACGGAACTGGTATACTTCTCGCCGCCGTGTACGATACGGTGACCAATTGCAGTTAACTGCGCAGACAGTTCTGGTTTTTGTGCCAGAATAGTGTTAACGATAAAGTTCAGCGCTTCACTGTGAGCGGCGCCTGCACCTAAAGCCGCTTCTTGTTTACTGCCGTCCATTTTCCATTTGATGCGTGCTTCTGGCAGATGGAAACATTCGGCTAAACCAGAAAGGTATTCATCACCATTAACTGCATCAATAATTGCAAATTTCAGTGAAGAACTACCGCAGTTCAGAACCAGTACTAACTTACTCGACATGGAAGTACCTATTTATGATACGTGGCTAAAAAAACGTCAGTGAGCCATAGAGCGTAGCGCATGATAGCCCTGACATTTATGATTAACATCATGCGCAGGAGTTTTTTTGGGCATGATGGAAGAAATACCTTTGAGTCTATGCCATTTTGCGTATTTTTCAGCCAATGGCATACTATGTGTAATATTGACGACTCAATGATTTTAAACTACCGGCCTTTGACAGGCCGACACAGGATACCTGATAGTGGGTATCGAAGACAAAATGTTTTGAACGTTGTCCCTCGCAGTTGTTGTTTTGCACAAATTTTTTAAATTTTATATGTGAAGTTGAGGTAGGCCATGTCGACACCGGATAATCGCTCCGTAAATTTTTTTAGCTTATTTCGCCGGGGGCAGCACTACGCGAAGACGTGGCCGATGGAAAAGCGGCTGGCGCCCGTTTTCGTCGAAAACCGCGTCATTCGTATGACGCGCTATGCCATACGATTTATGCCGCCTGTCGCCGTCTTTACATTATGCTGGCAGATAGCGCTGGGCGGTCAGTTAGGTCCGGCCGTGGCGACCGCCCTGTTCGCCCTGAGCTTGCCTATGCAGGGATTATGGTGGTTAGGGAAACGTTCCGTGACGCCGTTGCCGCCTTCAATCCTTAACTGGTTTTACGAAGTTCGCGGTAAATTGCAGGAGGCTGGACAAGCGCTGGCGCCGGTAGAAGGAAAGCCGGATTACCAGGCATTAGCTGACACGCTTAAGCGCGCCTTCAAACAACTGGATAAAACTTTCCTGGATGATTTGTAATTGACCCCGGATTACGCATATAAAAGAAGGCATACCAATGCCTTCTTTTTTTCATCGCCATAGCGTGATACAGGAGTTCAAAATGGAAATGACCAACGCGCAACGTCTGATTTTGTCTAACCAGTACAAAATGATGACGATGCTCGATCCCACCAACGCCGAGCGTTACCGTCGCTTACAAACAATTATTGAACGCGGCTACGGCCTGCAGATGCGCGAGCTGGATCGCGAGTTTGGCGAGCTGACGGAAGAGACCTGTCGTACCATCATCGATATTATGGAGATGTACCATGCGCTGCACGTCTCCTGGACCAACCTCAAAGATACGCAAGCCATCGACGAACGTCGCGTCACCTTCCTGGGGTTTGACGCCGCGACGGAAGCGCGTTACCTCGGCTATGTCCGTTTTATGGTGAATATAGAAGGACGCTACACTCACTTTGACGCCGGGACGCACGGCTTTAATGCCCAGACGCCGATGTGGGAAAAATACCAGCGGATGTTGAATGTCTGGCATGCCTGCCCGCGTCAGTACCACCTGAGCGCGAATGAAATCAATCAAATCATTAATGCCTGAGGAGGCTCGCGTGCAGTGTAAAGGTTTTCTGTTTGATCTGGATGGAACGTTGGTTGACTCATTACCTGCCGTTGAACGCGCGTGGTGTAGCTGGGCCGATCGTTTTAACCTTGCTCATGATGAGGTGCTGGGCTTTATTCATGGCAAACAGGCGATCACCTCGTTGCGGCATTTTATGGCGGGTAAATCGGAGGCGGAAATTGCCGCTGAGTTTACGCGCCTGGAGCAAATAGAAGCCACTGAAACCGCAGGGATCACCGCGCTGCCGGGGGCAGTCGATTTACTCAATCACCTGAATAAAGCGGGCATTCCGTGGGCTATCGTCACCTCCGGTTCAATGCCGGTCGCGCGTGCGCGCCATCAGGTCGCGGGCCTTCCAGCGCCAGAGGTGTTTGTCACCGCCGAACGAGTCAAACGCGGCAAACCGGAGCCGGATGCGTATTTGCTGGGCGCACAACTGCTTGGCCTGGCCCCTCAGGAGTGCGTCGTAGTAGAAGATGCCCCGGCTGGCGTGCTGTCCGGACTGGCTGCGGGCTGCCACGTCATTGCGGTCAATGCGCCGGCCGACACGCCGCGTCTGGCGGATGTTGATTTTGCGTTGGATAGCCTGACGCAATTATCGGTCGCTAAACAACCAAACGGCGATGTGGTGGTGTTAAGAAAGACCTGATCATGATATCGCCCCGCTTTGGCGGGGCATATTTATGGCAGAATCGCGTTATCTTCTCATCTGACAAGGATATGTTGTGAACGGTGAATTGATTTGGGTTCTCTCTTTACTGGCGATTGCCGTCGTGTTGTTTGCGACGGGCAAAGTACGTATGGATGCGGTGGCTTTATTCGTCATTGTTGCTTTTGTCCTTAGCGGTACCTTGACCCTTCCGGAAGCCTTCTCCGGCTTTAGCGATCCGAATGTCATTCTTATCGCCGCCTTATTTATTATTGGCGACGGCCTCGTGCGCACCGGCGTTGCGACGGTGGTCGGTACCTGGCTGGTTAAAATGGCGGGCAGCAGTGAAATCAAAATGCTGGTTTTACTGATGATCACCGTCGCCGGACTTGGCGCTTTCATGAGTTCAACCGGCGTGGTGGCGATTTTTATCCCCGTTGTTCTTAGCGTTTCTATGCATATGCAAACCTCGCCTTCGCGCCTGATGATGCCGCTGAGTTTTGCCGGGCTTATCAGCGGAATGATGACGCTGGTGGCGACGCCGCCGAACCTGGTGGTTAACAGTGAACTGCTGCGTGAAGGCCTGCACGGGTTCAACTTTTTTAGCGTGACGCCGCTGGGGATAGTGGTGTTGGCGCTCGGCATTGTTTATATGCTGGTGATGCGCTTCATGCTAAAAGGCGATGCGCCCGGACAACAGGCCGGTAAGCGGCGCACTTTCCGCGATCTTATCCGCGAGTACCGTCTGACGGGGCGCGCTCGTCGTCTGGCGATTCGCCCCGGTTCGCCGATGGTGGGACAGCGGCTGGACGACCTTAAACTGCGCGAACGTTACGGCGCCAATGTCATCGGCGTTGAACGCTGGCGGCGCTTTCGGCGGGTTATCGTCAATGTGAACGGCGTATCGGAGTTTCGCGCTCGCGACGTTCTGCTGATTGATATGTCGGCGGCGGAGGTTGACCTCAGAGAGTTCTGCGCCGAGCAACTGCTGGAACCGATGGTATTGCGTGGAGAATATTTTTCCGATCAGGCGTTGGATGTCGGGATGGCGGAAATTTCGCTTATTCCGGAGTCTGAACTGATTGGCAAGTCGGTGCGTGAAATCGCTTTCCGTACACGTTACGGGCTGAATGTGGTCGGCCTGAAACGCGACGGCGTCGCGCTGGAAGGATCGCTGGCCGATGAGCCGTTATTGATGGGCGATATCATTCTGGTCGTGGGGAACTGGAAGTTAATCAGCCTGCTGGGGCAAAAAGGCCGCGACTTTGTGGTGCTGAATATGCCGGTCGAGGTCAGCGAAGCCTCTCCTGCGCACAGCCAGGCGCCGCACGCCATTTTCTGCCTGGTACTGATGGTGGCGCTGATGTTGACCGATGAAATTCCCAACCCGATCGCGGCGATTATCGCCTGCCTGCTGATGGGAAAATTTCGCTGTATTGATGCTGAAAGCGCATATAAAGCGATCCACTGGCCGAGCATTATCTTGATTGTGGGTATGATGCCGTTTGCGCAGGCGTTGCAAAAAACCGGCGGCGTCTCTCTGGTCGTGCAAGGGTTAATGAATATCGGCGGCGGCTATGGGCCATATATGATGCTGGGATGCCTGTTCGTGCTGTGCGCCGTCATAGGACTGTTCATTTCTAACACGGCAACGGCGGTGCTGATGGCGCCGATTGCGCTGGCGGCGGCGAAATCGATGGGGGTGTCGCCCTATCCGTTTGCGATGGCGGTGGCGATGGCGGCATCCGCCGCCTTTATGACGCCGGTTTCATCGCCGGTCAATACTCTGGTTCTGGGGCCGGGAAACTATAGCTTTAGCGATTTTGTGAAGCTTGGCGTGCCGTTCACGCTTATTGTGATGGCGGTTTGTATTGTGATGATTCCGATGTTGTTTCCGTTTTAACCCCAGGCAGGAAAAGGCCTGATGGCGCTGCGCTTATCAGGCCTACGGGTATCACGCTACGTCCAGGCCGGATAAGGCGTTAGCCGCCATCCGGCAACTAAAGCGGTGAATCCTGGCTTATCTCGTCAAGAGAAAGATGGAAACTTGGTACGAACACCGCCATAAAATAGTCCATCTCCTGGCTGCGACGTAATTCCAGCGTTTTTTCCAGCCGCGTTTTTGCCAGTCCAAACTCATTGTTTCCCGCCGATAGCTCTTCCAGGCATTTCAGGTAGGCGCAAAGCGCATCGGCCTGTTTTACGATTGCCTGTTCTTCTTCGCTCCAGGCATTCTCATCAATAAGCGGTGCGAAAATATCGCGTAATTCATCCGGCGCCATATCAACCAGCTTTTGCTGGGCGATTTTTTCGATCGCTTTATATTCCTGGGCTATCTGGGAATTAAAATATTTTACCGGCGTCGGCAGATCGCCGGTCAGTACTTCCGAGGCATCATGATACATCGCCAGAAGCGCGATGCGTTCAGCATTGAGCTGACCGCCAAATTTACGGTTTTTTATCGCCGCCAACGCATGGGCGACCATCGCCACCTGCAGACTATGTTCGGAGACGTTTTCTGTACGCACGTTACGCATCAGCGGCCAGCGGTTAATCAACTTCATGCGGGAGAGATGGGCGAAAAAATGGCTCTGCTTCATAGATTACCTTTTGTTTTCACTGCGGCAGACTTCATTGTGCGGGGAGGGAGATGAAGATGCAATTCAGGCTACCGAAGTAGCCTGAATTTAAGATTATTGATGGTAACCTGAGAGGAAACGCCCAAAACGGTTGATGGCCATCTCCAGGTCATCTTCACGCGGTAGCGTCACAATGCGGAAGTGATCCGGCCACGGCCAGTTAAAGGCGGTACCTTGCACCAGCAGCACCTTTTCCTGTAGCAGGAAGTCCAGCACCATCTTCTGGTCGTCGTGAATATTAAAACGTTTAGCGTCGATCCTGGGGAACATGTACAACGCGCCGCGCGGTTTTACGCAGGAAACGCCGGGAATATCGTTAATCAACTCCCAGGCTCGGTTACGCTGTTCATACAGTCGACCGCCCGGCAGAATAAATTCGCTAATGCTTTGATAGCCGCCGAGCGCGGTCTGAATAGCATGTTGCGCCGGGACGTTGGCGCACAGGCGCATTGAGGCTAACATCTCCAGCCCTTCAATATAGCCTTTCGCATGTTTTTTCGGCCCGTTCAGCACCATCCAGCCCTGGCGGAAGCCGGCGACGCGATAGGTTTTAGACAACCCATTAAAGGTGATGGTCAGCAGATCAGGCGCCAGTGCGGCGATAGAGTGATGCTCGGCATCGTCATAGAGAATCTTGTCATAAATTTCATCGGCGAAGATGATGAGATTATGCTCGCGCGCAATGTTGACAATTTCCATCAACAATTCTTTAGAATAGACGGCGCCAGTAGGGTTGTTTGGATTAATAATGACAATACCACGCGTACGTGGGGTGATTTTGGCGCGGATATCGTCAAGGTCCGGGAACCAGTCGGAAGATTCATCGCAAAGATAATGTACCGCCTTGCCGCTGGAGAGCGATACCGCTGCTGTCCATAACGGATAATCGGGCGCGGGAACCAGCATTTCATCGCCACTGTTAAGCAACGCCTGCATCGCCTGAACGATCAGCTCGGAAACGCCGTTACCGATATAGATATCTTCCACGGTTACATCGCGCATTCCACGGGCCTGATAATGCTGCATAATCGCTTTACGGGCGGAATAAAGCCCTTTCGAGTCGCAATATCCTTGCGCCGTCGGCAAATTACGAATGACATCGACCAGAATTTCGTCCGGCGCTTCGAATCCGAAGGGGGCGGGGTTGCCGATATTCAGTTTAAGAACTTTATTACCTTCTTCCTCAAGGCGTTTTGCTTCTTTCAGAACGGGGCCACGAATGTCATAACAGACATTTTCGAGTTTGCTGGATTTTTCAATGGGGGACATGAATCTTGACCTTTTAGCTGTTATTGCCACTCCCTGCCGTGGAAGTCAGCACGAAACAATGTACTCCCACGACGGTGAGTTTTGAAGAGTGAACAGAAGAAGATTTTGTTTATTTTTAACGCGCTTTCGTACTGTTTAAAACTTCATAAAATCATTTTGTTAGATGTATTTTCTATTTTTGTCTGTATGTATAGTGTTTTGTTCTATGTGATTGCGCGTAATGTGGTTTTTTATGTTGTCAGAAATTATCTGTTTTATGAGAGATAAGCATTCATCATTAGTGTCGCGTCGGCTATTTCGGAAATACTGAGTATTAAAGGTAAAATGAGAAGGTTAGACCTTTCCGGCGGCGGGGGGTGTGAAAGTATTGTTAAGTATAATTAATGAATGGTAGAAATCTTAATTAATTATTATTTAATATTTAAAAAGCATTTACTAAAGTCGTAATAATATCTTTCTGGTCCGATTAGTATAACATATCCCAGGTTAAGATTATTCGTAATAATACTTATAAATATAGCGGTTTTAGGTTAAGATAATGATCCGAAACGGGGGCGTAGTCTGCGTTGTCTGCTAATTATCATGACGCGATTTTATACATAACCTATTGTTCAATATATTGTTTTTGTATCTGTGCGTCTCGGTAAACTATTTGACGCTGTTACAAGATTTACACGTCCATCATTAGCAGAAATCTGTAGACGCCTAAAGGTATGACACATTCTCTTTGATATATCCCGATCAGTTGCATTTGGTATTATATCAGTAAGTAAGAGAAGTGTTTTGGTCGTATTTTCAATTACATTCTAACATTTACCTGGGTAACCAGGCGGTACTGCGAAGGATGCACATTACAAATGGAATTGCTTGTTTCTGAATGCACAGCATTAACCAGGTCAGCCCGATATGACCCGCCAGTAAGTGAAAAATTATGATAAATGCAAATCGTCCGATAATTAACCTCGATCTCGATCTGCTGAGAACGTTCGTGGCCGTTGCCGATCTGAACACCTTCGCCGCGGCGGCGGCGGCGGTATGTCGTACTCAGTCTGCGGTCAGTCAGCAAATGCAGCGTCTTGAGCAACTCGTGGGAAAGGAATTGTTCGCCCGCCATGGTCGTAACAAACTTTTGACCGAACACGGTATCCAGCTTCTGGGGTACGCCAGAAAAATCCTGCGTTTTAATGATGAGGCGTGTTCATCATTAATGTTCAGTAATCTTCAGGGAGTGTTAACAATCGGCGCTTCTGATGAATCAGCTGATACTATCCTGCCTTTTTTGCTTAGCCGAATCAGCTCGGTCTATCCGAAACTCGCGCTTGATGTACGGGTAAAACGCAACGCCTATATGGTGGACATGGTTAAATCGCAGGAAGTAGATTTGGTGGTGACGACTAACCAACCTCATTCGCTGGACTGTCTGAATTTGCGGACCTCGCCCACCCATTGGTATTGTGCGGCTGAGTATGTTTTGCAAAGGGGAGAGCCCGTACCATTAGTCCTGCTGGACGATCCCAGCCCATTCCGCGATATGGTGCTGGAGACGCTAAATGCAGCGGGTATTCCCTGGCGGCTGGCCTATGTGGCCTCTACATTACCGGCGGTACGCGCGGCCGTTAAAGCCGGTCTTGGCGTAACGGCTCGACCTGTCGAAATGATGAGTCCCGACCTTCGCGTGCTGGGCGCCGCAGACGGATTACCGCCTTTGCCGGATACGGAATATCTGTTGTGCCGCGATCCCAATAGCCAGAACGAGCTGGCGATGGTGATTTTCCATGCGATGGAAAGCTATCAAAACCCATGGCATTACAACCAGTTTTCTGCAGAGGGCGGAGATGATCCGCTGATGGTGGAAGGGGGTTTTGAGTAGCTCGCAGGCAAAAGGCGCTAAGTCGTAAATGTAAAAAAGAGCCGCTGGCGATGAAAAAACGCTCAGTGGCTCTTTTTTTGTGCCCATCTGTACGCGCTTAACCGCACAAATTGTAAAAGTTGCGGTAAATCAGCCAGTAGCGATTCGCAGTTCAATTTGGGCAAAAAATAACCAGAACATCCATTTTATGAATTTGCATGTTAAAAAACTAGAGAAATTGTTGCTGTTTTAGGGGGTGAATTAACAAAAGCGTGTCACAGATCAAGAAAATACTCCCATTTAGGGGGAGGCATCTTCACAAATTCCTGTCAAAATAGGTGTGTGTTATTTCTTTTGCTTCACAACGGACACGATTCAACAACATAAAATCCCCCCTGGTCGAAGAGTCATTTTCTCCAGGATGGCACTTAATGTTAATGATGATGAATTGATGTAAATTAATGTGAAGGAACTTTTGTTAAAGTTGACAAAAGGTTATAGAAAGGAGTAAAAAACCACATCAATTAGCTGTTTTTATCATTTTCTACAGTAATTGTAGGGTTTTTTTTATTCCTCCCCATGAATCGATGTGGCGTCCATCTGCCGTAAAGAGCAGAGAAACTGGCGCTACTTTTGATGAGTAAGCAATGAGTATGTCAACATCCACTGAAGTCATCGCTCATCACTGGGCATTCGCTATCTTTCTTATCGTTGCCATTGGCCTGTGCTGCCTGATGCTGGTAGGCGGTTGGTTTTTGGGCGGTCGCGCACGCGCGAGGCACAAGAACGTTCCGTTTGAATCAGGTATCGACTCGGTCGGCACCGCCCGCTTACGCCTGTCTGCCAAGTTTTACCTGGTAGCCATGTTCTTCGTTATCTTCGACGTTGAAGCGCTGTATCTGTTCGCATGGTCGACTTCTATCCGCGAAAGCGGCTGGGTTGGCTTTGTGGAAGCTGCAATTTTTATTTTTGTGTTACTGGCTGGTCTGGTTTATCTGGCGCGTATTGGCGCGTTGGACTGGACGCCCGCGCGTTCACGCCGCGAGCGTATGAACCCGGAAACGAACAGTATCGCTAATCGTCAACGCTAACCGCGAGGCATTAAGATGGATTATACGCTCACCCGCATAGATCCTAACGGTGAGAATGACCGTTACCCCCTGCAAAAACAGGAGATCGTAACCGACCCCCTGGAGCAGGAAGTTAACAAAAACGTGTTCATGGGCAAACTGCATGACATGGTTAACTGGGGCCGTAAAAACTCAATTTGGCCCTACAACTTCGGCCTTTCTTGCTGCTATGTAGAGATGGTGACCTCTTTTACCGCAGTGCATGACGTTGCCCGTTTCGGCGCGGAAGTGCTGCGTGCGTCGCCACGTCAGGCTGACCTGATGGTGGTGGCCGGTACCTGCTTTACCAAAATGGCCCCGGTTATTCAGCGTCTGTATGACCAAATGCTGGAGCCAAAATGGGTCATTTCTATGGGCGCCTGCGCCAACTCCGGCGGCATGTACGATATTTATTCGGTAGTGCAGGGCGTTGATAAGTTCATCCCGGTGGATGTGTATATCCCTGGCTGTCCGCCGCGTCCGGAAGCGTATATGCAGGCGTTGATGCTGCTGCAAGAATCGATTGGCAAAGAGCGCCGTCCGCTCTCATGGGTGGTGGGCGATCAGGGCGTGTATCGCGCCAATATGCAGCCAGAACGCGAACGTAAACGCGGCGAGCGTATTGCCGTCACGAACCTGCGTACCCCGGACGAGATTTAATTTGCGCCTGTCGGCAGCAGCACTTCACTTCGCTAACCACTATTTTAATAGCGCGAAGCACTGCCGACCACCACGGACCATTTGCAATGGTGAACAATATGACCGACTTAACCGCGCAAGACGCTGCATGGAGTACCCGCGATCATCTTGATGATCCGGTTATCGGCGAACTGCGCAACCGTTTTGGGCCGGATGCCTTTACCGTTCAGGCGACCCGCACCGGTATCCCCGTTGTTTGGGTCAAGCGTGAACAACTACTGGAGGTTGGCGATTTCTTAAAGAAACTGCCGAAACCTTACGTCATGCTGTTTGACTTACACGGCATGGATGAACGCCTGCGTACGCACCGTGACGGGTTACCCGCCGCGGATTTTTCCGTTTTCTACCACCTGATTTCCATTGAGCGTAATCGCGATATCATGCTCAAGGTGGCGTTGTCTGAAAACGACCTGCGCGTGCCGACCTTCACTAAACTTTTCCCTAACGCCAACTGGTACGAGCGTGAGACCTGGGAGATGTTTGGTATTGATATCGAAGGCCACCCGCACCTGACGCGCATCATGATGCCGCAAACCTGGGAAGGCCATCCGCTGCGTAAAGATTATCCGGCGCGCGCGACCGAATTCGACCCGTTTGAGCTGACCAAAGCCAAGCAGGATCTGGAGATGGAAGCGCTGACCTTTAAGCCGGAAGACTGGGGGATGAAGCGCGGGACTGACAACGAGGACTTTATGTTCCTCAACCTCGGCCCGAACCACCCGTCTGCGCACGGTGCGTTTCGTATTATCCTGCAACTTGACGGTGAAGAAATCGTCGACTGCGTGCCGGATATCGGCTATCACCACCGCGGCGCCGAAAAAATGGGCGAGCGCCAGTCCTGGCATAGCTACATTCCCTATACCGACCGTATCGAATACCTCGGTGGTTGCGTCAATGAAATGCCGTACGTGCTGGCGGTAGAAAAGTTGGCAGGGATCACCGTCCCGGATCGTGTGAACGTCATCCGCGTGATGCTCTCCGAACTGTTCCGCATTAACAGTCATCTGCTGTACATCTCGACCTTTATTCAGGACGTCGGCGCGATGACGCCGGTCTTCTTTGCCTTTACCGACCGGCAGAAAATTTATGACCTGGTGGAAGCCATTACCGGTTTCCGTATGCACCCGGCCTGGTTCCGTATCGGCGGCGTCGCGCACGACTTGCCGCGCGGTTGGGATCGCCTGCTGCGAGAGTTCCTTGAGTGGATGCCGAAGCGTCTGGATTCTTACGAGAAAGCCGCGCTGCGTAACACTATTCTGAAAGGGCGTTCGCAGGGCGTTGCCGCTTACGGCGCGAAAGAGGCGCTGGAGTGGGGCACCACCGGCGCAGGGCTGCGCGCGACCGGGATCGACTTCGACGTACGTAAATGGCGTCCATACTCTGGCTACGAAAACTTTGACTTTGAAGTGCCGGTGGGTGGCGGCGTTTCCGACTGCTATACCCGCGTGATGCTGAAAGTGGAAGAGCTGCGCCAGAGTCTGCGCATTCTTCAGCAGTGCCTCGATAACATGCCGGAAGGCCCGTTCAAAGCGGATCACCCGCTGACCACGCCGCCGCCGAAAGAGCGCACGCTGCAACATATCGAAACCCTGATCACCCACTTCCTGCAGGTCTCCTGGGGCCCGGTGATGCCGGCGCAGGAGTCCTTCCAGATGGTGGAAGCGACGAAGGGGATTAACAGTTACTACCTGACCAGCGACGGCAGCACTATGAGCTACCGTACCCGCGTGCGCACGCCGAGCTTTGCGCACCTGCAGCAGATTCCCTCGGCGATCCGCGGTAGCCTGGTCTCCGACCTGATTGTCTATCTGGGTAGTATCGATTTTGTTATGTCAGATGTGGACCGCTAATTATGCACGAGAATCAACAACCACAAACCGAGGCTTTTGAGCTGAGTGCGGCAGAGCGTGAAGCGATAGAGCACGAGAAGCACCACTACGAAGACCCGCGTGCGGCGTCCATTGAAGCGCTGAAAATTGTTCAGAAGCAGCGTGGCTGGGTGCCGGACGGCGCGATCTACGCTATTGCCGATGTGCTGGGTATTCCGGCGAGCGACGTCGAAGGCGTCGCCACATTCTACAGCCAGATCTTCCGTCAGCCGGTCGGTCGCCACGTGATTCGCTACTGCGACAGCGTGGTGTGCCATATCACCGGCTATCAGGGGATTCAGGCCGCGCTGGAAAAAAATCTCAACATCAAACCGGGGCAGACGACCTTTGATGGTCGCTTTACGCTGCTGCCGACCTGCTGCCTGGGGAATTGCGATAAAGGGCCGAACATGATGATTGATGAGGATACTCACAGCCATCTGACCCCGGAAGCCATTCCTGAACTACTGGAGCGGTATAAATGAAAAACGTTATCCGTACTCCCGAAACCCATCCGCTGACCTGGCGTCTGCGCGATGACAAACAGCCGGTCTGGCTGGATGAATATCGTAGCAAAAACGGCTACGAAGGCGCGCGTAAGGCGCTGACCGGCCTGTCTCCGGATGAAATCGTCAGCCAGGTAAAAGACGCCGGTCTGAAAGGGCGCGGCGGCGCGGGCTTTTCCACCGGTCTGAAGTGGAGCCTGATGCCGAAAGATGAATCCATGAACATCCGTTACCTGCTGTGTAACGCCGATGAAATGGAGCCGGGCACCTATAAAGACCGTCTGCTGATGGAACAGCTGCCGCACCTGCTGGTGGAAGGCATGCTGATCTCCGCGTTCGCGCTGAAAGCGTATCGCGGCTACATCTTCCTGCGCGGCGAATATATCGAAGCGGCTGTACATTTGCGCCGTGCGATTGCTGAAGCCACCGAGGCCGGGCTGCTTGGCAAAAATATCATGGGCACCGGGTTCGACTTTGAACTGTTTGTCCACACCGGGGCAGGGCGTTACATCTGTGGTGAAGAAACGGCGCTGATTAACTCCCTCGAAGGCCGCCGCGCGAACCCACGCTCCAAGCCGCCCTTCCCGGCGACCTCCGGCGTATGGGGCAAGCCGACCTGTGTGAATAACGTCGAAACGTTGTGTAACGTCCCGGCAATCCTCGCCAACGGCGTGGAGTGGTACCAGAACATCTCGAAAAGCAAAGATGCGGGTACCAAGCTGATGGGCTTCTCGGGCCGCGTGAAGAATCCGGGCCTCTGGGAATTACCGTTCGGCACCACCGCGCGTGAGATCCTCGAAGACTACGCGGGCGGTATGCGCGATGGCCTGAAATTCAAAGCCTGGCAACCGGGCGGGGCGGGAACCGACTTCCTGACCGAGGCGCATCTTGATCTGCCGATGGAATTCGAAAGCATCGGTAAAGCAGGCAGCCGTCTGGGCACCGCGCTGGCGATGGCGGTAGACCACGAAATCGGCATGGTATCGCTGGTGCGTAACCTGGAAGAGTTCTTTGCCCGCGAATCCTGCGGCTGGTGTACGCCATGCCGCGACGGGCTGCCGTGGAGCGTGAAAATTCTGCGCGCGCTGGAGCGTGGCGAAGGCCAGCCGGGGGATATCGAGACACTTGAGCAACTGTGTCGTTTCCTCGGACCGGGTAAAACCTTCTGCGCGCATGCGCCGGGCGCGGTTGAGCCACTGCAAAGCGCAATTAAGTATTTCCGCGAAGAATTCGAAGCTGGCATCAAGCAGCCGTTCAGCAATACCCATTTAATCAATGGTATTCAGCCGAACCTGCTCAAAGAGCGCTGGTGAGTTAACGATTTTTAATTTGGAAGCATGCTAATGGCTACGATTCATGTAGACGGCAAAGAATACGAGGTCAACGGCGCGGACAACCTGCTACAGGCATGTCTGTCCTTGGGCCTTGATATTCCGTATTTTTGCTGGCACCCGGCGCTGGGAAGCGTCGGTGCTTGCCGCCAGTGTGCGGTGAAGCAATACCAAAACGCGGAAGATACGCGTGGTCGCCTGGTGATGTCCTGTATGACGCCAGCCACCGACGGTACCTTTATCTCTATTGACGACGAAGAAGCGAAACAGTTCCGTGAAAGCGTGGTGGAGTGGCTGATGACTAACCACCCGCACGACTGTCCGGTCTGTGAAGAGGGCGGTAACTGCCATCTTCAGGATATGACCGTGATGACGGGGCACAGTTTCCGTCGCTACCGTTTCACCAAACGTACCCACCGCAACCAGGATCTGGGGCCGTTCATCTCGCACGAAATGAACCGCTGCATCGCCTGCTACCGTTGTGTGCGTTACTACAAAGATTATGCCGACGGCACCGATCTGGGCGTCTATGGCGCGCATGACAACGTCTACTTCGGGCGTCCGGAAGACGGTACGCTGGAAAGCGAATTCTCCGGTAACCTGGTCGAGATTTGCCCGACCGGCGTCTTCACCGATAAAACGCACTCCGAGCGTTACAACCGTAAATGGGACATGCAGTTTGCGCCGAGCATCTGTCAGCAGTGTTCCATCGGCTGTAACATCAGCCCGGGCGAGCGCTATGGCGAATTACGCCGTATCGAAAACCGTTACAACGGTACCGTTAACCACTACTTCCTCTGCGACCGCGGTCGTTTCGGCTATGGCTATGTGAACCTGAAAGACCGTCCGCGTCAGCCGGTTCAGCGCCGTGGCGATGACTTCATCACCCTCAACGCCGAGCAGGCGATGCAGGGCGCGGCGGATATTCTGCGCCAGTCGAAGAAAGTGATCGGTATCGGTTCGCCACGCGCCAGCATTGAGAGCAACTTTGCGCTGCGTGAGCTGGTTGGTGCGGAAAACTTCTACACCGGTATCGCGCGCGGCGAGCAGGAACGTCTGCAACTGGCGCTGAAAGTGCTGCGTGAAGGCGGAATTTACACCCCGGCGCTGCGGGAGATCGAATCTTATGACGCGGTACTGGTCTTGGGTGAGGATGTCACTCAGACCGGCGCGCGCGTTGCGCTGGCGGTACGCCAGGCGGTGAAAGGTAAAGCGCGTGAAATGGCGGCGGCGCAGAAAGTGGCCGACTGGCAGATTGCGGCCATCCTTAACATCGGCCAGCGTGCCAAACATCCGCTGTTCGTGACCAACGTGGACAACACCCGTCTGGATGATATCGCCGCCTGGACCTATCGCGCGCCGGTGGAAGATCAGGCGCGCCTGGGCTTTGCGATTGCTCATGCGCTGGACAATACAGCGCCTGCGGTTGACGGTATCGACAGCGACTTACAAAACAAAATTGATGTCATTGTGCAGGCGTTGGCCGGCGCGAAAAAACCGCTGATTATCTCCGGCACTAACGCCGGTAGCAGTGAGGTGATTCAGGCGGCCGCCAACGTGGCGAAAGCGCTGAAAGGCCGTGGTGCCGACGTCGGTATTACTATGATTGCCCGCTCCGTGAACAGCATGGGGCTGGGCATGATGGGCGGCGGTTCGCTTGACGATGCGTTGGGCGAGCTGGAAACCGGCAGCGCGGACGCGGTGGTGGTGCTGGAAAACGATCTCCACCGTCATGCAAGCGCTACACGCGTGAACGCCGCGCTCGCCAAAGCGCCGCTGGTGATGGTGGTTGACCATCAGCGCACGGCGATTATGGAAAACGCGCATCTGGTGCTTTCTGCGGCAAGCTTCGCCGAAAGCGATGGTACGGTCATCAACAACGAAGGCCGCGCGCAGCGCTTCTTCCAGGTTTATGATCCGGCCTACTACGATAACAAGACGATTATGCTGGAAAGCTGGCGCTGGCTGCATTCGCTGCACAGCACCGTCGAAAACCGCGAAGTGGACTGGACTCAGCTTGACCACGTGATCGACGCGGTCATTGCCGCCATGCCGCAATTTGCCGGCATTAAGGACGCCGCGCCGGATGCGACCTTCCGCATTCGCGGGCAGAAGCTGGCGCGCGAACCGCATCGTTACAGCGGTCGTACGGCGATGCGCGCCAATATCAGCGTGCATGAACCACGTCAGCCGCAGGATAAAGACACCATGTTCGCCTTCTCGATGGAAGGGAATAACCAACCGACTGCCCCGCGATCTGAAATTCCGTTCGCCTGGGCGCCGGGCTGGAACTCCCCGCAGGCGTGGAACAAGTTCCAGGATGAAGTGGGCGGCAAACTGCGTCACGGCGATCCGGGCGTGCGTTTGATTGAAGCGACTGAGGGCGGTCTGGATTATTTCACTACCGTGCCGGCAAGCTTCCAGGCGCAGGACGGTCAGTGGCGTATTGCGCCGTATTACCACCTGTTTGGCAGCGACGAATTGTCTCAGCGTTCTCCGGTCTTCCAGAGCCGTATGCCGCAGCCGTATATCAAACTTAACCCGGCGGATGCCGCGAAATTGGGCGTCAATGCCGGGACGCGCGTCTCCTTTAGCTACGATGGCAATACGGTGACGCTGCCGGTTGAAATCTCTGAAGGGTTAGCGGCAGGGCAGGTAGGGCTGCCGATGGGTATGCCTGGCATCGCGCCGGTTCTGGCTGGCGCGCGTCTTGAGGATCTGCGGGAGGCGCAACAATGAGTTGGATTACACCGGATCTGATTGAGATCCTGCTGAGCATTCTCAAAGCGGTGGTGATTCTGCTGGTGGTCGTCACCTGCGGGGCCTTCATGAGCTTTGGCGAACGTCGTCTGCTGGGTCTGTTCCAGAACCGTTATGGACCAAACCGCGTTGGCTGGGGTGGCTCGCTCCAGCTGGTCGCGGATATGATCAAGATGTTCTTTAAAGAAGACTGGATCCCGAAATTCTCGGATCGCGTCATCTTTACCCTGGCGCCGATGATCGCGTTTACTTCGCTGCTGCTCTCCTTCGCCATTGTGCCGGTTAGCCCTAACTGGGTGGTGGCCGATTTAAACATCGGGATTCTGTTCTTCCTGATGATGGCCGGTCTGGCGGTTTACGCGGTGCTGTTCGCCGGTTGGTCGAGCAACAACAAATACTCGCTGCTGGGCGCGATGCGCGCGTCTGCCCAGACGGTGAGCTATGAAGTGTTCCTTGGTCTTTCCCTGATGGGCGTGGTGGCGCAGGCCGGTTCATTTAATATGACCGATATCGTCAATAACCAGGCGCATCTGTGGAACGTGATTCCGCAATTCTTTGGGTTTGTTACTTTCGCCATCGCGGGCGTAGCGGTCTGTCACCGTCACCCGTTTGACCAGCCGGAAGCCGAGCAGGAACTGGCGGACGGTTACCACATCGAATATTCCGGGATGAAATTCGGTCTGTTCTTCGTGGGGGAGTACATCGGCATCGTCACCGTTTCCGCGCTGATGGTAACGTTGTTCTTCGGTGGCTGGCATGGCCCGTTCTTACCGCCATTCGTCTGGTTCGCGCTGAAAACCGCGTTCTTCATGATGATGTTCATTTTGATTCGTGCGTCGTTACCGCGTCCGCGTTATGACCAGGTAATGTCCTTCGGCTGGAAAGTTTGCCTGCCGCTGACGCTCATCAACTTGCTGGTAACGGCGGCTGTCATTCTGTGGCAGGCGCAATAAGGGACACAAAGACCATGACCTTAAAAGAATTATTAGTAGGTTTCGGCACTCAGGTACGCAGTATCTGGATGATCGGCCTGCATGCGTTCGCCAAACGCGAAACGCGGATGTATCCGGAAGAGCCGGTCTATTTACCGCCCCGTTACCGTGGCCGTATCGTGCTCACGCGCGACCCGGACGGTGAAGAGCGCTGCGTTGCCTGTAACCTGTGTGCGGTAGCCTGTCCGGTAGGCTGTATCTCTCTGCAAAAAGCGGAGACCAAAGATGGCCGCTGGTATCCGGAATTTTTCCGCATTAACTTCTCACGCTGCATCTTCTGCGGCCTGTGCGAAGAAGCGTGCCCGACCACGGCGATTCAGTTGACCCCGGACTTCGAACTGGGCGAATACAAACGTCAGGATCTGGTGTACGAAAAAGAGGATCTGCTGATTTCCGGTCCGGGCAAATACCCGGAATATAACTTCTACCGGATGGCGGGTATGGCAATCGACGGCAAAGATAAAGGCGAAGCAGAGAACGAAGCCAAGCCTATCGACGTCAAGAGCCTGTTACCGTAAGGAGAGGGCAATGGAATTCGCTTTTTATATCTGTGGCCTGATAGCCATCCTCGCGACCCTGCGAGTGATCACTCATACCAATCCGGTACACGCGCTGTTGTATCTGGTGATATCGCTACTGGCGATTTCCGGGGTGTTCTTTTCGCTGGGCGCATACTTTGCCGGTGCGCTGGAAATTATCGTCTACGCGGGTGCCATTATGGTGCTGTTTGTGTTCGTGGTGATGATGCTCAACCTCGGCGGCAGCGAAATCGAACAGGAACGCCAGTGGCTGAAGCCGCAGGTGTGGATTGGTCCGGCGGTTTTGTCGGCCATTATGCTGGCGGTCATTGTGTACGCCATTCTGGGCGTTAACGACCAGGGCATCGACGGCACGCCGATTAGCGCGAAAGCGGTGGGCATTACGCTGTTCGGGCCTTATGTTCTGGCGGTCGAACTGGCGTCTATGCTGCTGCTGGCAGGCCTGGTGGTGGCGTTCCACGTCGGTCGTGAAGAGCGTGCGGGCGAAGTGCTAAGCAACCGCGCCGATGACCGCGCGAAAAGAAAAACGGAGGAGCGCGCATGATCCCCTTAACACACGGACTGATCCTCGCTGCGATTTTATTCGTCCTGGGTTTAACCGGTCTGGTTATCCGCCGCAATCTGCTGTTTATGCTGATCGGGCTGGAAATCATGATTAACGCCTCCGCGCTGGCCTTTGTGGTCGCCGGGAGCTACTGGGGCCAGACCGATGGTCAGGTGATGTACATTCTCGCCATCAGCCTTGCGGCTGCGGAAGCGAGTATTGGACTTGCACTGTTGCTGCAACTCCATCGCCGTCGCCAGAACCTGAACATCGATTCAGTAAGTGAGATGCGTGGATGAACATGCTTGCCTTAACCATTATTCTGCCATTGATTGGCTTTGTACTGCTGGCGTTCTCTCGCGGACGCTGGTCGGAAAATCTCTCCGCGACCATTGGCGTGGGCTCCGTTGGTCTGGCGGCGTTGGTGACAGCGTTTGTCGGGATGGATTTCTTCGCCAACGGCAAACAGGCGTTCAGCCAGCCGCTGTGGACGTGGATGTCGGTCGGTAACTTCAACATCGGTTTTAACCTGGTGCTGGACGGCCTGTCGCTGACCATGCTCTCTGTGGTCACCGGCGTCGGCTTCCTGATCCACATGTTCGCGTCCTGGTACATGCGTGGGGAAGAGGGCTACTCCCGCTTCTTCGCTTATACCAACCTGTTTATCGCCAGCATGGTTGTTCTGGTGCTGTCCGATAACCTGCTGTTGATGTACCTCGGCTGGGAAGGCGTGGGCCTGTGCTCTTATCTGTTGATCGGCTTCTATTACAGCGATCCGAAGAATGGCGCAGCGGCAATGAAAGCCTTCGTGGTGACCCGTGTCGGTGACGTGTTCCTCGCCTTCGCGCTGTTCATTCTCTACAACGAACTGGGCACGCTGAACTTCCGCGAAATGGTCGAGCTGGCGCCAGCGCACTTTGCTGACGGCAACAATATGCTGATGTGGGCGACGCTGATGCTGCTGGGCGGCGCGGTCGGTAAATCTGCGCAGCTACCGTTGCAGACCTGGCTTGCCGACGCGATGGCCGGCCCGACGCCGGTCTCCGCGTTGATCCACGCCGCGACGATGGTTACCGCCGGTGTCTACCTGATCGCACGCACGCATGGCCTGTTCCTGATGACCCCGGAAATTCTGCATCTGGTGGGCATTATCGGGGCGATTACGCTGGTCATGGCGGGTTTCGCCGCGCTGGTGCAGACCGACATCAAACGCGTGCTGGCCTATTCCACCATGAGCCAGATTGGCTACATGTTCCTGGCGCTGGGCGTACAGGCGTGGGATGCGGCGATTTTCCACCTGATGACGCACGCCTTCTTTAAAGCGTTACTGTTCCTGGCCTCCGGCTCGGTAATTCTGGCCTGCCATCACGAACAGAACATCTTTAAGATGGGCGGTCTGCGTAAGTCGATTCCACTGGTGTATGCCTGCTTCCTGGTGGGGGGCGCGGCGCTGTCGGCGCTGCCGCTGGTCACTGCGGGCTTCTTCAGTAAGGATGAGATCCTGGCTGGCGCGATGGCGAACGGTCATATCAATCTGATGGTGGCGGGTCTGGTCGGCGCGTTCATGACCTCGCTGTACACCTTCCGGATGATTTTCATCGTATTCCACGGGAAAGAACAAATTCATGCTCATGCAGGGAAGGGGATTACCCACCATCTGCCGCTGATTGTCCTGATGATTCTGTCTACCTTTGTTGGCGCGCTGATTGTGCCGCCATTGCAGGGGGTGCTGCCGCAGACAACTGAACTGGCGCATGGGCGCGTCATGACCCTGGAAATTACCTCTGGCGTAGTGGCGATTGCCGGCATCCTGATTGCCGCATGGCTGTGGCTGGGTAAACGCACGCTGGTGACGTCGATCGCCAACAGCGCGCCGGGCCGTCTGCTGGGGACCTGGTGGTATAACGCCTGGGGCTTTGACTGGTTGTACGACAAAGTATTCGTCAAGCCATTCCTCGGTATCGCCTGGCTGCTGAAGCGCGACCCGCTTAATGCGTTGATGAACATTCCGGCTATCCTTTCCCGTTTTGCAGGCAAAGGCCTGGTACTGAGCGAGAACGGTTATTTGCGCTGGTATGTGGCATCCATGAGCATCGGCGCGGTTGTGGTGCTGGCGCTGTTGATGGTACTGCGTTGATCGTAAAGTGAATTTTATCCAAATTCGTTGAAAATCAGGCCTCTGTCAGAGGCCTTAAAAAGGAATAAAAATCGCCATGTTACTACCCTGGCTAATATTGATTCCCTTTATCGGCGGCTTTCTGTGCTGGCAGACCGAACGCTTTGGCGTGAAGGTGCCGCGCTGGATAGCGCTGATTACCATGGGGCTGACGCTGGCGCTCGGTCTGCAATTGTGGTTGCAGGGCGGCTACTCACTGACGCAATCCGCCGGTATTCCACAGTGGCAATCTGAATTTGTCCTGCCGTGGATCCCGCGTTTTGGCATCTCTATCCATCTGGCGCTCGACGGACTGTCGCTGCTAATGGTGGTGCTGACCGGCCTGCTCGGCGTTCTGGCGGTGCTTTGCTCCTGGCGAGAAATCGAAAAATATCAGGGCTTCTTCCACCTGAACCTGATGTGGATCTTAGGCGGCGTTATCGGCGTGTTCCTGGCCATCGACATGTTCCTGTTCTTCTTCTTCTGGGAAATGATGCTGGTGCCGATGTACTTCCTGATAGCGCTGTGGGGCCACAAAGCTTCTGACGGGAAAACGCGTATCACGGCGGCGACCAAGTTCTTCATCTACACCCAGGCGAGTGGTCTGGTGATGCTGATTGCCATCCTGGCGCTGGTCTTTGTGCACTACAACGCGACCGGCGTGTGGACCTTCAACTATGAAGAGCTGCTGAATACGCCGATGTCCCACGGTGTGGAATATCTGCTGATGCTGGGCTTCTTCATCGCCTTCGCGGTGAAAATGCCGGTGGTTCCGCTGCATGGCTGGCTGCCGGATGCGCACTCCCAGGCGCCGACCGCCGGTTCCGTCGACCTGGCCGGTATCTTGCTGAAAACCGCCGCTTACGGTCTGCTGCGTTTCTCCCTGCCATTGTTCCCGAACGCGTCGGCGGAGTTTGCGCCTATCGCCATGTGGCTGGGCGTTATCGGCATTTTCTACGGCGCGTGGATGGCCTTTACCCAATACGACATCAAGCGCCTGATTGCCTATACCTCCGTTTCCCACATGGGCTTCGTGCTGATCGCTATCTACACCGGCAGCCAACTGGCGTACCAGGGCGCGGTGATTCAGATGATTGCGCACGGTTTGTCCGCGGCGGGTCTGTTCATTCTGTGTGGCCAGTTGTACGAACGTCTGCATACGCGTGACATGCGTATGATGGGCGGCCTGTGGGGCAAAATGAAATGGTTGCCTGCGCTGTCCATGTTCTTTGCGGTGGCGACGCTCGGGATACCGGGCACCGGTAACTTTGTCGGCGAATTTATGATTCTGTTCGGCAGCTACCAGGTGGTGCCGGTGATTACCGTGATCTCCACCTTTGGGCTGGTATTCGCCTCTGTATACTCGCTGGCGATGCTGCATCGCGCTTACTTTGGTAAGGCGAAGAGCCAGATTGCCAGTGTAGAACTGCCAGGGATGTCGCTGCGCGAGCTGTTTATCATTCTGTTGCTGGTGGTGCTTCTGGTACTGCTTGGCTTCTATCCGCAGCCGATTCTGGATACCTCGCATTCTGCGATGAGCAACATCCAGCAGTGGTTTGTTAATTCCGTTACTACTACAAGGCCGTAAATCGCCATGACAATAACTCCACAACACCTGATTGCGCTGCTACCGCTGCTGATCGTCGGCTTGACGGTGGTGGTTGTGATGCTCTCCATTGCGTGGCGACGCAATCACTTCCTCAATGCCACGCTGTCGGTCATTGGGCTTAACGCTGCTCTGGTTTCGCTTTGGTTTGTCGGCCAGGCCGGGGCAATGGACGTCACGCCGCTGATGCGCGTTGACGGCTTTGCGATGCTCTACACCGGGCTGGTGCTGCTGGCGAGCCTCGCCACCTGTACCTTTGCCTACCCGTGGCTGGAAGGCTATAACGATAACCAGGAAGAGTTCTACCTGCTGGTGTTAATCGCCAGCCTGGGCGGAATTCTGCTGGCGAACGCCAACCATCTGGCGGCGCTGTTCCTCGGTATTGAACTGATCTCACTGCCGCTGTTCGGCCTGATTGGTTATGCTTTCCGCCAGAAACGCTCGCTGGAAGCCAGTATCAAATACACCATCCTCTCCGCCGCCGCCTCGTCTTTCCTGCTGTTCGGGATGGCGCTGGTCTATGCGCAGTCCGGCAACCTGTCTTTCGAAGCGCTCGGTAAGAGCCTCGGCGATGGTATGCTGCACGAGCCGTTGCTGCTGGCGGGCTTTGGCCTGATGATTGTCGGTCTGGGCTTTAAACTCTCTCTGGTGCCGTTCCACCTGTGGACGCCAGACGTTTACCAGGGCGCGCCTGCGCCGGTTTCTACCTTCCTGGCGACGGCGAGCAAAATCGCTATCTTCGGCGTGGTGATGCGTCTGTTCCTCTATGCGCCGGTAGGCGACAGCGAAGCGGTACGCGTGGTGCTGGGCATTATCGCCTTTGCCTCTATCATCTTCGGTAACCTGATGGCGCTGAGCCAGACCAACATCAAACGTCTGCTCGGTTACTCTTCTATCTCTCACCTCGGCTATCTGCTGGTGGCGCTGATTGCCCTGCAGAGCGGCGAGATGTCGATGGAAGCGGTAGGCGTTTATCTGGCCGGTTATCTGTTCAGCAGCCTCGGCGCGTTTGGCGTGGTCAGCCTGATGTCCAGCCCGTTCCGCGGCCCGGATGCCGACTCCCTGTACTCTTACCGTGGTCTGTTCTGGCACCGTCCGGTTCTTGCCGCGGTGATGACGGTGATGATGCTGTCGCTGGCAGGTATCCCAATGACGCTGGGCTTTATCGGCAAATTCTACGTGCTGGCGGTCGGCGTTCAGGCCAGCCTGTGGTGGCTGGTCGCCGCCGTGGTGGTGGGTTCCGCGATTGGTTTGTACTACTACCTGCGCGTTGCGGTGAGTCTCTACCTGCACGCGCCGCAGCAACCGGGACGCGACGCGCCGACAAACTGGCAGTACAGCGCAGGCGGTATCGTGGTGCTGATCTCCGCGTTGCTGGTGTTGGTACTGGGCGTCTGGCCGCAGCCGCTGATTAGCCTTGTGCAACTGGCGATGCCGCTGATGTAATGCCGCGTTGATGATGTCAATAACCGCCGATTTATCGGCGGTTGAGGCTGATGAGCAATACCTGAGCCTCTAAATGTTGGATTGCATCCAACTTATGAAAACCTGTGACGCATAGAGACCATAGACTCGTTGGGTGAGGCGTAGCCGAAACCCAACACTTTTTCAACGAACACAGAACCAGATGCCGGATAAGGCGTAGTCGCTATCCGGCATCAACGTTGTATTAGTGGCGTAGGTTGGGTGGAGCGAAGCTAACCCAAATTCATACCCAACACGTCCCGACGAACGAAGAGCCGGATGTTGGGCGGTTCCGTAAGCGCCAGCGGTTTCATATGGGTAATTCACAATAATTGTCGAAGTGTTAAACATATGGCCCATTACTCCGCTATAAAAATTATAACGTGACTGTCATTTCTCAGGCATCGCTGATAAAAACTCAGCAGTTTGTCCATTTCTTGCATCAGGCAGTGGAACAACTCTCCCAACTGTTTTCGTGACCCGTTTCCCGGATAAATGTTTATCTCATCGACTTCAATGGGAAAAATTTGATCTGAAGTGTATTTCTGTCAGCGTTTTTCAAGGCGTCCGATCGCGCTCAGTTCATTATTTCATGTGACGGCAGCATATAATATCTTTCCATCAATAACGTGAGTGTCGGCACGGCTTAATGGATTGCTGTTTGGTGGGTTGTAAAAGGAAGTATCGGCGAGGGCACAGTGCAGATAGTCCCCCATCTTATATATTCACTTTTGGTAAATCGGTCACCTGTAAATAGTGTTCTTCACGCAGAATCTGTGGGTCGAACGCCAGCAACTGATTAAGCCGTTCATCTTAAACGTAAATATTATTTACCTCAAAAATATAATTATCTTTTTTATTATTGGTGGCTATTAACGCAGGTAAAATTATTTTCTACTTTCGTCATGCTGATAATAAAAGTAAAGCGGAATATAATGCAGGACATCTGCAGAGAATTACCCGAATATAATTGAAAAGGAATTTGTATGCTTAACGGAAAAACATTAATGCTGTTGTTGGGTGGGGTTATTCTCTCGGGCTGTGGGCCGGAGCCCTCCGACCCGCAGGGAAATAATCCGGCTGAGTTAAAACAGAAGCGGACTATCCAGAAAGAAAATAGCGCTCAGGCCGGGGATGACACTGTCCAGAAAAGACAAGCCGAGGCCGCCCAACAGGCTGCGAAAAAAGCAGCCGAATATGCTGAAGCCAAAGCCCTGGCAGATGCCAAAGCGGCATCTCTGGCAACAGCCGAAGCACCGCAATATGTAATGCAGACACGTGCCGCGGCACCAAAAGCGTTCGCTGCACAAGGCGGTAATGTAATGGGGACCGCGCGTTACGAACACTACGATGAAAATCCGATTAAACAGGTAAGTCAGGCGCCGCTCGCCACGTTTAGTCTGGATGTAGACACTGGCAGCTACGCTAACGTGCGGCGCTTTCTGAATCAGGGACAACTGCCGCCGCCGGAAGCCGTGCGGGTAGAAGAGATGCTCAATTATTTTCCCGCGCCTCAGCCCGTTGCGGATAAGCAGGATAATACTAAACCCATTGCGGCCTGTATACCGATGCCATTTGCGGTTAAATACGAACTGGCTCCCTCGCCGTGGAACGCGCAGCGTACGCTATTAAAAGTTGATGTTCAGGCCCGGGACATGCAGACCAGAGATCTGCCACCTGCCAACCTGGTTTTTCTCATTGATACTTCCGGCTCTATGCAGCCAGCGGAACGCCTGCCGTTGATCCGGTCGGCGCTAAAACTGTTGGTGAACGATCTGCGTGCGCAGGATAACATCACGATTGTGACCTACGCGGGCGGCACTCACGTCGCGCTTGCGTCTACAGCGGGAAATAACACAACCGCGATTAAAGCGGCAATTGATAATCTGGATGCTTACGGGAGTACCGGTGGTGAAGCGGGATTACGACTAGCCTACGAGCAGGCCGAAAAAGGGTTTATCAAAGGCGGCGTTAACCGCATTTTGTTGACCACCGACGGTGATTTTAACCTCGGTATTACCGATCCCAAAGACATCGAAGCGCTGGTAAAAAAAGAGCGCGAGAAAGGTATTACCTTATCTACGCTGGGCGTCGGCGATGACAATTTCAACGAAGCCATGATGGTGAGAATTGCTGATGTGGGTAACGGCAATTACAGCTACATCGACTCCCTCTCCGAGGCGCAAAAAGTCCTCAAGGATGAAATGCATCAAACGCTGGTCACCGTTGCCAAAGATGTAAAATCGCAAATCGAATTTAATCCGCAGTGGGTGACTGAGTACCGGCAGATTGGTTATGAAAAACGCCAACTGCGCGACGAGGATTTCAATAACGATAAGGTTGATGCCGGTGATATCGGCGCGGGTAAACACGTCACGCTATTCTTTGAACTGACGCTTAACGGGCAGAAAGCCTCGGTGGATAAACTGCGCTACGCTCAGGACAAAGCCGCCTCAAAGCCAACAAAATCAAGCGAGCTGGCGTGGATCAAATTGCGCTGGAAAGCGCCGCAGGGCAGCGAAAGTACATTAGCCGAGTTCCCGGTCGTTATGGGAAAAATGCCGATCTTTGCTGACGCCTCTGAAGATTTTCGTTTCCGCGCGGCGGTAGCGGCTTTCGGGCAAAAACTGCGTGGCTCAGAAACGCTGGCAGATACGACCTGGCCGCAAATTATTAAATGGGGTGAACAGGCGCGCGGGGAAGATAAACAAGGCTATCGCGCGGAGTTTATTAAACTGGTAAAACTGGCGGAAGGCTTGTCTCACTAAGCGTCAGGGGATGCCTGTACTGTAGGCATCCCCTGTTACGTCAGGCGCTTTTGCGGCTGATCAGTGGTCCCTGGCTGTTTGTTGCTGCGCGCTCCAGCACTTCCTGAATGACCGAAGAGAGTTCGTTAATCTCAAACTTGGCCACGTAGCCGTCGGCCTGCACTTTACGTATATGATCTTCGTTGGCACTGCCGGAAAGGGAAGAGTGAATAACGACCGGGATCTTTTTCAGCCGTTCATCGGTTTTAATTTTACGCGTTAACGTAAAGCCATCCATCTCCGGCATCTCAAGATCTGTCAGGACCAGCGCGATTTTCTCGCTAATTGGCTTACCTTCGGCCTCCGCTTCCTGCGCCAGTTGCTGGATTCTCTCCCAGGCATCCTTGCCGGTCACATGCATCTGGTGCGGAATTCCCATCGCGTTCAGCCCTTTTTCCAGCATCGCGCGGGCGACTTTGGAGTCTTCCGCCACAATGGCTACCGCGCCTGGGGTAATATAAAATTTATTGGTCTTCAGATTGGTGGCGCGCAGATCGTGGCTGGAGGGGACAATATCATAAAGGATCTGCTCAACGTCGAGCACCAGCGCCAGGTTGTTGGTTTCTTTGTTGTCATCCAGGCAGGCAATACTGGTGATGTAGCGACCGTTGACGGCTTTCTCGGCGGTATGCACCTGTTGCCAGTCAAGACGCATAATATTTTCCACCGACTCGACGGCAAATGCCTGTACGCTGCGCGCATATTCGGTGATCAGCAAAATATTCAGCCCGGTTTCCGGCTTGCAGCCCGCTACCGCTGGCAAATCAATCACCGGAATGACCTGATCCCGAATATTGACCATGCCCAATAGCGGCGCTTTCATGCCTGCCGGGCGCGTAAAGGCGGGCATTGGTACGATTTCGCGCAGCTTAAATACATTGATGCCGAACAGCTCTGACTTCTGTTCATGCAGCGATGTACCAAGACGGAATAACAGCAGTTCAAAACGGTTGGACAGGGTTAAATTGGCCCTGTCATCAATATCTTTCTGAAAATTGTCCATCCTAACCTCATTATGAAAGCCTGCCTTTTTTAGTGTTATCGGCAATGAGGACAAAAAATGGAGCGCTAAACCGGGAAAACAGAAAAATCGTAAGCCAGCTCCGTCGCCGGGAAAATAGCGCGGCATTCCGCCAGTAAGCGCTGACAGCCTTTATCGTCATAGCGTGAGCTAATATGGGTCATGATCAGCCGACCGACGGCAGCTTCCCGCGCCAGCGTCGCGGTTTGACGGGTGGAGCTGTGTCCGCGAGCGTTGGCTTTCTCCTCCATTGACGCATCCAGCGTGGTTTCATGGACCATCACATCCACGCCTTGCGCCAGCGCGAGGGCGGCCTCGCAGGGCGCGGTATCGCCGAAAATCGCCACTGATTTCCCGGCCACGGCGGGAGCAAGGTAGTCGGCGCCATTGATCTGCCTTCCATCGGCAAGCGTGACGGTTTTTCCTGCCTTCAACGCCTGAAACAGCGGGCCGGGCGTAACGCCTGCGGCTTTTAACGCCCTGGCATTCAGCGCGCCAGGCTTGTCATGTTCAACAACGCGATATCCGTAGCACTCCAGTGGATGCTCCAGCCTGAACGCGGTCACTTTACGCAGACCGTCGTCAAGAATATCGCCTGCGCTAATTTCTTCAATTTGCAACGGAAAATCGGTCCATGAACCGCTAAGGCGCAGTGTGGTTGCAATAAACTCACGCACGCCTTGAGGTCCGTATACGGTTAGCGGATGGGGATTCCCCGCCATCGACCGGCTGCATAGCAGACCCGGCAGGCCAAACAGATGATCGCCGTGAAGATGGCTGATAAAAATGCGCTCAAGCTTACCGGGATGAAACGCGGTATTAAGCATTTGATGCTGTGTCCCTTCGCCGCAATCAAAAAGCCATACTCCCGGCTGCGTTGGATGTTGCAGATGTAATAAAATTGCCGTTACATTGCGTGAGCGCGTGGGAACGCCTGCGGACGTACCTAAAAAAATTAATTCCATCTTGTCCATACACGTTTGGTTATCGTTTAACCCAAGATTACCACAACACAGGAGCGCATCATGATTGACTGGCAGGATCTCCACCATAGCGAACTTACCGTTCCTCAACTTTACGCGTTACTCAAATTGCGCTGCGCGGTCTTTGTGGTAGAACAGCGCTGTCCTTACCTGGATGTGGATGGCGATGATTTAGTTGGCGACAATCGTCATATTTTGGGCTGGCATCAGGATGAGCTGGTGGCGTATGCGAGGATTCTGAAAAGCGATAACGAATCAGACCCGGTTGTTATTGGCCGGGTGATCGTCAGCGATGCCTGGCGAGGGGCGAAACTGGGCCAGCAATTAATGGCGAAAACGCTGGAATCTTGTGGGCGGCACTGGCCGGATAAGCCGCTATATCTGGGTGCGCAGGCGCATCTGCAACCTTTTTATGCGCGGTTTGGTTTTATTCCCGTCACCGATGTTTATGACGAAGACGGCATTCCGCACCGGGGAATGGCGCGGGAGGTTCATCAGGCATAAACCGAAACCGTTGACTATAGTTAGGAGCAGGTGTTAACACAACGGAGAATGAGAATGTCATATCAATTTGGTGAATCACGTGTTGATGATGATCTGACTTTGCTCAGCGAAACGCTGGAAGAGGTTTTACGTTCCTCAGGCGATCCCGCCGATCAAAAATACATTGAGCTGAAAGCCCGCGCGGAACAAGCGCTGGAAGAGGTGAAAAACCGCGTAAGCCATGCGTCGGATAGCTATTATTACCGGGCAAAGCAGGCCGTTTATAAAGCGGATGACTACGTTCATGAAAAACCCTGGCAGGGTATTGGCGTAGGCGCGGCGGTAGGACTGGTGCTTGGACTGCTGCTGGCGCGGCGCTAAATCCCCCCACTGAACAGAATTGCAACCCTCCCTAAATGAGGTACTGCTTTTTTAGGGCAGTACCCCGTATAATGTGGGGTTTTTAACAGGGAGGGTCCGCGTGCATTCTATTACTACTGCGCTGGAAAATCTGACGCGTCAGCTATCGCAAGAGATACCGGCGACGCCAGGGCTTTGCGTTTTCGATGCGCCTTTCCCTTTAAACGATGCCTTCGATGCATTGAGCTGGCTGGCCAGCCAGTCATCCTTTCCGCAATTCTACTGGCAACAGCGCAATGGCGACGAAGAAGCTGCCGTTCTCGGGGCCATCACCGTATTTTCATCGCTCGATCTGGCGCAACGGTTTTTACGTCAGCACGCGCAGCCTGACCTGCGTATTTGGGGGCTGAATGCGTTCGAGCCGAAAGAGGGCTACTTATTGCTGCCGCGGCTGGAGTGGCGACGTAGCGGTGGTACGGCGACCTTACGCTTACATCTGCACAGTGACGTTTCGCTACGCGATGATGCGCGCCAGGCGAAAGCGTTTCTCGCTTCTCTGGTCGGCATTAAGCCTGTTCCGGCGCTACGCCTTTCGCTCACGAGCGAACAACACTGGCCGGACAAAGACGGTTGGGTGAAGCTGATTCAGCAGGCCACCCACACCATTGCGCAAGAGGCGTTTGATAAAGTTGTGCTGGCGCGGGCCACCGACTTACAATTCTCCCGTCCGGTCAATGCCGCCGCGATGATGGCGTCCAGTCGTCGTTTAAATCTCAACTGCTACCACTTTTTTATGGCCTTTTCCGCCGATACCGCCTTTCTGGGATCATCGCCGGAGCGGCTCTGGCGGCGGCGTGAAACGGCGCTGCGTACCGAAGCGCTGGCCGGGACGGTGGCGAACCATCCGGATAACCATAAAGCCTGGCAGCTTGGCGAATGGTTAATGAAAGACGATAAAAACCAGCGAGAAAATATGCTGGTTGTCGAAGACATCTGCCAGCGACTGCAAAACTGCACCCACTCGCTGGATGTGCTGCCGCCGCAGGTGCTCAGACTGCGCAAGGTACAGCATTTGCGCCGCTGTATCTGGACGGCGCTTAATCAGGCGGACGACACGCTCTGCCTGCACCAGTTACAGCCTACCGCAGCGGTCGCCGGGATCCCTCGTGAACCCGCGCGTTGTTTTATAGAACAACATGAGCCGTTCGAACGTGAATGGTATGCCGGGTCGGCAGGCTATCTCTCCACGCGGCAAAGTGAGTTTTGCGTGACGTTACGTTCAGCCAAAGTGACGGCCAATGTGGTGCGATTGTATGCCGGCGCGGGAATCGTCCGCGGCTCCGATCCGGAACAGGAATGGCAGGAAATAGATAATAAAGCGGCCGGGTTACGTACCTTATTGCAGATGGATGCGTAATGAGTCACATATTCCCGACCCATATCAATAATCCATTTTTGCAGCTCTTTATACTTAGTCCCAATGATTGATACCGGACAAACTCATGTCAGTAAGTGCATTTAACCGGCGCTGGGCGGCGGTCATCCTGGAAGCCTTAACCCGTCATGGCGTCAGGCATGTTTGTATCGCCCCTGGTTCCCGTTCCACGCCGCTCACGTTGGCGGCGGCAGAGAATCCTGCTTTTATTCACCATACGCACTTTGATGAGCGTGGGCTTGGTCATCTGGCGTTAGGGCTGGCGAAAGTCAGCCAACAGCCGGTTGCCGTTATTGTCACTTCAGGTACCGCCGTGGCGAACCTCTATCCGGCGCTGATTGAGGCGGGTCTGACGGGCGAGAAGCTCATTTTACTTACCGCCGATCGCCCGCCGGAGCTGATTGACTGCGGCGCCAACCAGGCGATCCGTCAGGCGGGGATGTTTGCCTCGCACCCCTCCCAAACTCTGTCGTTGCCGCGTCCCACGCAGGATATTCCGGCGCGCTGGCTGGTGTCGACCATCGACAATGCGCTCGCCATGCTTCATGCGGGCGCGCTGCACATTAACTGTCCTTTTGCCGAACCGCTGTATGGCGATATGAATGACACCGGTCTGGTCTGGCAGCAGCGTCTCGGCGACTGGTGGCAGGATGAAAAACCCTGGCTGCGCGAAGCGCGTCGACTGGCAAGCGACAAACAGCGCGACTGGTTCTTCTGGCGACAAAAACGCGGCGTCGTTGTCGCCGGGCGTATGAGCGCGGAAGAAGGCAAAAAAGTGGCGCAGTGGGCGCAAAATCTGGGATGGCCATTAATTGGCGACGTATTGTCGCAAACCGGGCAGCCGCTGCCGTGCGCCGACCTGTGGCTCGGCAACGCCAAAGCGGTGACCGAACTGCAGCAGGCGCAGATTGTCGTCCAGCTTGGCAGTAGCCTTACCGGAAAACGCTTACTGCAATGGCAGGCAACCTGCGAGCCGGAAGAGTACTGGGTAATCGACAATATTGAAGGTCGTCTGGACCCTGCGCACCATCGTGGACGCAGACTGGTAGCGAAAATCGCCGACTGGCTGGAACTGCATCCGGCGGAAAAACGTAAACCGTGGTGTGTAGAGATCCCGCGTCTGGCGGAACTGGCGTGGCAACGGGTGGTCGCGCAGCGAGACACCTTTGGCGAAGCGCAGCTGGCGCACCGTATCCGCGACTATCTGCCGGAGCAGGGGCAATTGTTCGTGGGCAATAGTCTGGTGGTGCGTCTGATCGACGCGCTGTCGCAGTTGCCGGCCGGCTATCCGGTATACAGCAATCGCGGGGCGAGCGGCATTGACGGCCTGCTTTCCACTGCGGCGGGCGTGCAGCGCGCCAGCGCCAAATCGACGTTGGCTATCGTCGGCGATTTATCCGCGCTGTACGATCTTAACGCGCTGGCGTTACTACGTCAGGTATCCGCGCCGTTTGTGTTGATTGTGGTCAACAATAACGGCGGGCAGATCTTTTCCCTGCTGCCGACGCCGCAAAGCAAACGCGAGCGCTTTTATTTGATGCCGCAAAACGTCCATTTTGACCATGCGGCTGCCATGTTTAACCTGCGCTATCATCGCCCGGAAAACTGGGAAGAACTGGAGTCTGCGCTGGCTGGCGCGTGGCGAACCCCGGCGGCAACGGTGATTGAGCTGGTGGTAAACGATACGGACGGCGCGCAGACGTTGCAGCAACTTTTGGCTCAGGTAAGCCATCTATGATGTTGCACGCGCAGCACATGCCCGGACAGCCTGGGGCGCCCTCGCTGGTTTTCCTGCACGGTTTTTCTGGCGATTGCCGCGAATGGCAGCCGGTTGGCGAACAGTTTCACGGCTGTTCGCGGCTCTATATTGACTTACCGGGACATGGCGGATCTACGGCTATTCCGGTCGGCGGCTTTGCCGATGTCATCAGATTACTGCGCGCTACGTTAATTAGTTACAACATACTAAAGTTTTGGTTGGTGGGATACTCTCTTGGCGGCCGGGTGGCGATGATGGCAGCCTGCCAGGGAATACCAGGCCTGTGCGGCCTGGTGGTCGAAGGCGGTCATCCGGGGCTGCAAAATGAACAGGCGCGCGCTGAAAGACGATTGTCCGACGGGCGCTGGGCAGAGCGTTTTCGTCGTGAACCCCTGACTGAGGTTTTTCACGACTGGTATCAGCAGCCGGTGTTCGCCTCGCTGACGGCGCAGCAAAGGCAGACGTTGACGGCGCTGCGTAGCCAGAATAACGGCGAAACGCTGGCTGCGATGCTGGAGGCGACATCGCTTGCCGTCCAGCCGGATTTACGCGAGGCGCTCAACGCGCTGGCATTTCCGTTTTATTATTTATGTGGCGAACGCGACAGCAAATTCCGCGCCCTGGCGCAGGAAGTGGCGGCGACATGCCATGTTATTCGTAACGCCGGACACAACGCGCATCGGGAAAACCCCGCTGGCGTGGTAGACAGTCTGGCTCAGATTCTGCGTCTCTGACTAAAGGACACACTATGATCTATCCTGATGAAACAATGCTTTACGCACCGGTAGAATGGCACGACTGCTCGGAGGGTTACACCGACATTCGTTATGAAAAATCCACCGACGGTATTGCAAAAATCACCATTAATCGTCCGCAGGTGCGCAATGCATTTCGTCCGTTGACCGTCAAAGAGATGATTCAGGCGCTGGCGGATGCCCGTTACGACGACAACGTGGGCGTGATTATTCTGACCGGCGAAGGCGATAAAGCGTTTTGCGCGGGCGGCGACCAGAAGGTGCGCGGCGATTACGGCGGTTATCAGGATGACTCCGGCGTGCATCACCTGAACGTGCTGGACTTCCAGCGCCAGATTCGCACCTGTCCAAAACCGGTTGTCGCGATGGTCGCGGGTTACTCCATCGGCGGTGGTCATGTGCTGCACATGATGTGCGACCTGACCATCGCGGCGGAAAACGCCATCTTCGGCCAGACCGGTCCGAAAGTCGGCTCCTTTGACGGCGGTTGGGGCGCTTCGTATATGGCGCGTATCGTTGGTCAGAAGAAAGCGCGTGAAATCTGGTTCCTGTGCCGCCAGTACGATGCGCAACAGGCGCTGGACATGGGGCTGGTTAACACCGTCGTTCCGCTGGCGGATCTGGAAAAAGAGACCGTGCGCTGGTGCCGCGAAATGTTGCAAAACAGTCCGATGGCGCTGCGTTGCCTGAAAGCGGCGCTGAATGCCGATTGTGACGGTCAGGCCGGGCTGCAGGAGCTGGCGGGCAACGCTACCATGCTGTTCTACATGACCGAAGAAGGGCAGGAAGGCCGTAACGCCTTTAACCAGAAGCGTCAGCCTGACTTCAGCAAATTCAAACGGAACCCATAATGCGTAGCGCGCAGGTATACCGCTGGCAGATCCCCATGGACGCGGGGGTGGTTCTGCGCGACAGGCGGTTAAAAACTCGCGACGGGCTGTATGTTTGTCTGCGTGACGGCGAGCGTGAGGGATGGGGAGAGATCTCTCCGCTGCCGGGCTTCAGTCAGGAAACGTGGGAAGAGGCGCAGACGGCGCTCCTGACGTGGGTGAACGACTGGCTTCAGGGGAGCGAGGGATTACCGGAGATGCCTTCGGTCGCGTTTGGCGCAAGCTGCGCGCTGGCGGAACTGACAGGCGTATTGCCGGAGGCGGCGGACTATCGCGCTGCGCCGTTATGCACTGGCGATCCTGACGATTTGGTGCTGCGGCTTGCCGATATGCCCGGCGAGAAAATCGCTAAGGTCAAAGTGGGTCTTTATGAAGCGGTACGCGACGGCATGGTGGTTAATTTGCTGCTGGAGGCGATCCCGGATCTGCATCTGCGTCTGGATGCGAATCGCGCCTGGACGCCGCTAAAAGCCCAACAGTTCGCAAAGTACGTTAATCCGGATTACCGCGCTCGTATCGCCTTTCTCGAAGAACCGTGTAAGACGCGGGATGATTCCCGCGCCTTTGCCCGTGAAACCGGCATCGCGATTGCCTGGGACGAAAGTCTGCGCGAAGCGGATTTCACCTTTGAAGCCGAAGAGGGCGTCAGGGCTGTGGTTATCAAACCTACGCTGACCGGATCGCTTGATAAAGTGTGTGAGCAAGTCGCTGCCGCCCATGCGTTGGGACTGACGGTGGTTATCAGCTCTTCCATCGAGTCCAGCCTCGGCCTGACGCAACTGGCGCGGATTGCCGCCTGGTTGACGCCGGGAACGCTGCCCGGACTGGATACCTTGCATCTGATGCAGGCGCAACAGGTTCGCCCCTGGCCCGGTAGCGCGTTGCCTTGTCTGAAGCGTGATGAGCTGGAACGACTGTTATGACATTCACGGACTGGCCGTGGCGCCACTGGCGTCAGGTTCGCAGCCAGGCGCCCGCTCTGCGCCTGAACGATGAAGTGCTAAGCTGGCGCGCCCTCTGTGAGCGTATTGATGCGCTGGCGGGCGGGTTTGCCGCGCAGGGCGTACGCGAGGGCGACGGTGTCCTGCTGCGCGCCGGGAATCAGCCGCGCACTCTGTTGGCATGGCTTGCGCTGATGCAGTGCGGCGCGCGGGTTCTGCCCGTCAATCCGCAGTTGCCCCAGACGTTGCTGGAGGCGCTGGTGCCGAAGTTAACGCTGCGTTTTGCGCTGACACTGGAAGGCGAAAACGCGTTTTCCGGATTAACCGCGTTGCAGATACAAAAGAGCACAGCGGCGTATGCTGTGGACTGGCAACCGCAGCGTCTGGTTTCCATGACGCTGACATCGGGTTCCACAGGATTGCCAAAAGCGGCCGTACATACGTGCCAGGCGCATCTTGCCAGCGCGCAGGGAGTGCTTTCGCTAATGCCGTTTGGCCCTCAGGATGACTGGCTGCTATCGCTGCCGCTGTTTCATGTATCCGGGCAGGGTATTATGTGGCGCTGGCTCTTCGCCGGGGCGCGCATGACGGTACGCGATAAGCAACCGCTGGAGCAGATGCTGGCAGGGTGTACTCATGCTTCGCTGGTGCCGACGCAGCTATGGCGGTTGCTGGCGAATCGGGCGGCGGTGACGCTGAAAGCCGTTTTGCTCGGCGGCGCGGTGATTCCGGTTGAACTCACCGACCAGGCCAGCAAACAAGGGATTCGCTGCTGGTGCGGGTATGGGCTCACGGAGTTCGCGTCTACGGTATGCGCCAAAGAGGCCGATGGTTCGGATGATGTTGGCGCGCCGCTTCCCGGCAGAGAGATCAGAATCGTCGATAATGAAGTCTGGCTGCGCGCCGCCAGTATGGCGGAAGGTTACTGGCGTGATGGCAAACTGATCCCGCTGGTTAATGACGAAGGCTGGTTTGCCACGCGCGATCGCGGCGAGCTGAACCACGGCAGGCTAACCATCGCCGGGCGGCTGGACAACCTGTTCTTTAGCGGCGGCGAAGGCATTCAGCCGGAGGAAGTCGAACGCGTTATTAATGCGCATCCGCTGGTGCAACAAGCCTTCGTCGTGCCGGTAGAAGATAAAGAGTTTGGTCATCGTCCCGTTGCGGTTGTGGAGTATGCATCGCAGGCCGGAGACGTGAACCTCGCTGAATGGGTTCGTGATAAGCTGGCGCGTTTTCAACAGCCGGTTCGCTGGTTGACGATGCCGTCAGAACTGAAAAACGGAGGGATTAAAATATCTCGCCGTGCGCTCCAGCAGTGGGTGTGTGAGAACTGTAAAAATTAATGTTAGGTTAATATACAACCATTCCATCGCTATTGCCGTTTTGTTTATCCGTTGATGTGTAACGTGTTATGAACAATCAGCGTGAAACGGGGGCGCTATGGAATGGTTGGTTAAGAAATCGCATTATGTCAAAAAGAGGGCGTGCCATGTTCTGGTGCTGTGCGATAGCGGCGGTTCGCTAAAAATGATCGCCGAGGCGAATTCCATGATATTACTGAGTCCCGGCGATATCCTGTCGCCTTTACAGGATGCGCAGTATTGTATTAATCGGGAAAAACACCAGACCTTAAAAATCGTTGATGCACGCTGTTATTCCTGCGACGAATGGCAGCGGTTGACGCGCAAGCCATCATGATCTGGCGGGCAGAAAAATCAGCATTACCCCCGCCATAATGCACAATACGCCGAGCATCGCTTTTAGGCTGAAAGCGCCTTGCAAACCGGGTAACAACATTGAGGCTACCCAGACAAGCACATAACTGAGACTCAGCAGCGCATAGGCTTTGCTGAGCGCGAGCGTGTGTAATGTTTTCTGCCAGCAGAAGACGGAAACCAGATACCCCGCCAAACCGGCGAATAGCGCCAGGGTCGCGGCATTAAATGCGCCCAGCCCGGAAATAAACGCCAGTGGATGCGCTATCGATGGCAGTCGCATCATGGCGAATCCTAAACTCAACTGGGCGAGGGAGGCAATCGCAACGCTTATCAGTCCCCACATTACGCCCATTATGCCGCACTCCCCAGAATGATAATGCCGCTGATAATTAATGCGACGCCCAACCAGTGGCGGGGCGGAACCTGTTCATGCCAGATTTTCCAGGCTGCCAGCGTGACCCAGACAAAATTCAGACTCAACATCGGGTAAGCAATTCCCACCGGCAGGGTTTGTAGCACCAGCAGCCACAGCACCATCGCTGCACCCATGCATATCAGCGCCAGGCCCAGCCACAGCATCAGGTGGCGGCGACGTCCGCCCGCCGTCAATGGCCGTGTCGCTTGCTTCTGGCAGAGCTGACCGCCAACGCTGAGCAGACTGGCAAGCACCAGAACGACGCCGATCATTTAGGCCGATACTGAATTAACACCAGACGCCCCTGATAATCAATATTGTCCGCAGGGGGAAGGGAAAGAGCGCTGATGTCTTCATCTTTGGCTATTGAAAGTACTAGCGTAATAATGCCCTCCTGACGATGCTGGTTGAGCCAGGCGTTAAAATCGTCGGCTTTAACGAATTTATCCTGCACATCAGGATAGCTAAGACCATACCTGAGTTCGCCCGCGTGTCCGTAGAGCATAATATCGTCTCGTTTCAGACTCCAGGCCAGCCCGGCGGCGACGCCGACGTTGTCGGCAAGAATATAGCGGCTTGATGCCAAAGGCGCCTGGGTCATTTCGACAAAAAACTGTGGCTGTTTGGACTCCATCACCCTGTCGGGGATGGAAAAGCCGAACAGCAGCGCCAGTCCCAGCGGACAAAACGCGGGTAATAGGTATTGTTGGCTATGACAGAGGCTATACCAGCCCACAAACGCCCAAACAGTAAAGACGCCCCAGACGCAAAAAACTTTATAGGTTTCGATATGCGTCCACACCGGCGATTTCAGCGGGCCCCATGAGGAGACGACAAACGCCGCGACGATCCCGACTAACCCGAACACCAGGTTGATCCCGCCGTTGACACGTAGCGCGGCGACGCCTTCTTTTACGTTATGCAGGACGAAGCGCGCCATGAGTATCGCTATCGGTGCGAAACAGGAAAGAACATAGGTGGGCAGTTTCCCTTTCGCAATACTGAAAAAGAGAAGCGGCATGATCGTCCATCCGAGCAAATAGAATGCGCCGTTTCGCTCGCGCCAGCCCAGTTTAAGCGCGCCAGGCAGTAACCCCAGCCACGGTAAACTTCCCGCGAGCAGTACCGGCAGATAGTACCAGAAAGGGGCTTTATGCTGGGCATCGCTCATGGCGAATCGCTGGATATGCTCCACCCAGAAAAAGTAATGCCAGAAATCGGCTTCGCGTCGCGCAATGGCGATCGCCCAGGGAAGGACAACCACAAAGCAGCTCAAGACCGCCAGCCAGCCGTAAAGCAAAAAGTCCTTCCAGCGTTTCTGGACAATAACCCACGGCAGCACGCTCACCACCGGTACGGCCAGGGCGAGGAAGCCTTTAGTTAATACACCCAGACCGCAGGTTGCGCCCAGTAGCAAAAACATCCCAATCTTGCCCATTCGGGTCGTGGCCTGCATCCCCTGCCAGAAACAACACATCCCGGCCGTAAGCCAAAGGGCGATCATCGGGTCGAGTACCGCATACGTCCCGATACTGTAAACGGCAAAGAGGGAGAGAAAGATAACGGAGGCGAGCAACGCGGTACGTTTATCCCGCCATAAGCGGAACGTCAGCCACGCCACCAGCGCTGCGGCCAGTAATGTCGTCAAAATAGCGCCAGCCCGCACGCCAAAATTGGTAGCGCCAAAAAGCCACTGACCCAGACTGTTTATCCAGTAACCGGCTATCGGTTTTTCAAAATAACGTAATCCCAGAAAATGCGGCACGATCCAGTCGCCAGACGCCAGCATCTCCCGACTTATTTCGGCATAGCGCGTTTCATCCGGCTGCCAGAGCAGGCGGCTATTGACAGGAATAACATAGTAGAGCGCGATAAATGCGGCGAAAGCCAGATAATAGCGTATCGATTTCATCATGAGGCGCTCGCTGCCTGTTGGCACCCCAGCCAACCTTCACGGCCAGGGATGTGCCCACGTACAATTTGCCCCAACGGCAGAGACTCAGGCGATGTCGGCAGCAGTTCGCCCAGAGGACAAAAGGTGATCCCCGCGTCACGTGCACGAACGAGCAAATCTTCAAACAGCGGCTGATGGACAATACCTTCGACTTCCGCATGGATGGTATATACCGGCGTGCCTTTGTCCTGCAACATACGGGAGATAATCCAGGTATTGAACGACTGCGCCTGAACGGCGGGGCCGATAACCTCATCCCATGTGGGTAAGGTGACCGGGATTTGCGGCGTCCCTGTCTGGCCCGGCATCAGTAGCGGACGGAATAAGGTGGTTCCACGGCAATCGCTGTTATACCTCAGGTTGAACGGCTCTTTCGCACGAACAACGCGCCCATCCGCTCGCCAGCCGGCCGCGGCTGAGCAGGTGACGGGTTTTCCGATAATGGCCTCAAGCGCCGTTATGCCGCGCGCGATATCTTCTTCAAGCTGGCGGATACTCCAGTGGCCGCTGTGAGTCTGCCACGCATGGTGATCCCAGGCATGTAGTCCCGTCTCATGGTATGTTGCCGTTTCACGAATAATCCCGGCATTAGCGTTGCCGATATTTTTTCCCGGCCAGGCGGTGCCGGCCAGCAGGATATCCCAACCGTAGAGCGAGGCGGCGTTTGAACGTAGCATTTTCCATAAAAATCGCGGTCTTATCAGACGCCAAAGATGACGTCCCATATTGTCCGGCCCGACGCTGAAGAAAAAGCTGGCCTGAACGCCGTGGCGATGCAATGTCGCCAGCAGCCGGGGAACACCTTCACGCGTTCCTCGCAAGGTATCAACATCAATGCGTAAACCGACTTTCGTCATGATGCGCGTTCCGCGACATCTACGCTGCGCAGAAAGAAGTCCAGCGTTTCTTCAACCGTATCACGCATCGCAATAGACGGCTCCCAGCCCAGACAGCGCCTGGCATTGTCGATACTGGGTTTCCGGTGTGCGACATCCTGATAACCCTTGCCGTAATAACTACGGCTTTCGACGACCTGGAAACCGGCAAACGGTGGGAAATGGCAGCGCAGCGGATGCTTATCAAAACTGTCGAGCAACAGCGTCGCCAGTTCCTGAATACTGGCTTCGTTGTCAGGATTGCCGATATTAATGATTTTGCCATCGCACCGATCGCCATCATTCACAATAATGCGGAATAATGCTTCGATCCCATCGCGAATATCGGTGAAACAGCGCTTCTGCTGACCACCGTCGATAAGCTTGATCGGCGTCCCTTCTACCAGGTTCAGAATCAACTGCGTTATCGCGCGTGAACTGCCGATACGCGCCGCGTTCAGGCTATCCAGCCGCGGCCCCATCCAGTTAAAGGGACGGAAAAGCGTGAAGCGCAATCCCTCTTTTTCGCCATAAGCCCAAATCACCCGGTCGAGAAGCTGTTTGGAAACGGAGTAAATCCAGCGTGGCTTATTCACCGGCCCGACGATCAGATTCGATTTGTCCTCGTCAAAAGAGGCGTCCGTACACATGCCGTACACTTCAGAGGTAGACGGGAAAACCACGCGTTTATGGTATTTCACGCAATAACGGATAATCCGCAGGTTTTCTTCAAAATCAAGTTCAAAGACGCGCAGCGGGTTGCGGGTGTATTCAATCGGGGTTGCAATTGCTACCAGCGGCAGTACGACATCGCATTTTTTGACATGATATTCGATCCATTCTGAGTGGATGCTGATATCTCCCTCCACGAAATGAAATCGAGGGTGGAGCAGGAATCGGCTAATGGCGTTGCTGCCGATATCCATACCGTAGACCTCGTAATTCTCTTCATTCAGTAACCGTTCGGTCAAATGATTGCCGATAAAACCGTTGACGCCGAGGATGAGAACGCGAATGCGACGTTTACCGCTGGTCGCTGGTGGACGGTTCAAACGCGCGCCCGCCACCAGACCAAGCGTCTGTGCAAGCTGCGAGCCCTGTACAGTAATGCCGTCTCCGGCCTGGCCGGTAATAATCTCCAGCGCGCCATCAGCGCAGGCGACCCGCAGCGGAGAGACCGAAATTACCGAGCCGGGAAGCGCGCCCTGCGCATCCGGACAAATTCGGGAAGACCAGATAGTGAATTTTTGCGAGCCGTTATAGCTGAACGCGCCGGGCCAGGGGGCGGCTACCGCCCGCACCAGGTTATGCACAGTGGAAACCGGTTTATGCCAGTCGATAAGGCCATCTTCCGGCCTGCGGCGACCATAATACGTAGCGTCAGACTCACGCTGGGGAACAGAAGGTATATCGCCGCATTTCATGGTGGGCAGGATGCTATTAAGCAACTGGCGCGCGGCCTGGCATAGCTTATGATGCAGGGTAAGCGCAACATCGTCCTGCGCAATAGCAACGCGTTGACTGGCGACAATCTCTCCGGCGTCGGCACGTTTGACCATACGATGCAGCGTTACGCCCGTTTCGCTTTCGCCGTTAACCAGAACCCAGTTTAGCGGCGCACGGCCACGATAGGCAGGCAATAGAGAACCGTGCAGATTGAACGCGCCAGCCGGGGCGAGGTGCAGAATTTCTTCGCTTAACAGGTTGCGGTAATAGAACGAAAAAATAATATCCGGCGCAAGCTCAGCGATGCGGTCGACCCAGATAGGATGGTTTACGTTATCCGGCGCATAAACCGGAATCCCTAATTCTGCCGCCAGCTGGGAGACGGAGCCAAAAAAGGTGTTTTCCGCAGGATTGTCGGCATGAGTGAAAATCGCGGCAATCTCATATCCTGCATCCAGTACGGCCTGCACGCCCTGACATCCCATATCGTGATAGGCAAAAATAACGGCTTTCATTGGTGACTTTCCTCAGTAAACGACGTGCTTTCCGGGTAGATAACTTGTTGAACAAAATAGCGGGGGCGGGCGCGGACATCGTTATAAATGCGACCAATGTATTCGCCCAGCAGCCCCATACCGATGAATTGCGCGCCGATGAAGGTAAACAGGACGGCAAAGAGCATAAATACGCCTTCCGCCGCCCACTGCGGCCCCAGCGCCAGGCGAAGTACAATAAGCAATACCGACAGGCTAAACCCGCCGATGGCGATAACGCTGCCCAGCAGGCTCAACAGGCGCAGCGGCGTCGTCGTCAGGCAGGTCACCAGGTCATACATCAGGTTAATGAGACGCATAAAACTGTATTTAGAGTCGCCAAATTCACGTTCAGCGTGATGCACCGGGATCTCGGTAGCCCGACGAGCGAAAATGTTGGCCAGAATAGGGATAAAGGTGCTGCGTTCATGGCAGCGCAACATGGTATCGATAATAGGGCGGCGATAGGCGCGTAACATGCAGCCGTAATCGCCCATCGCTTTGCCCGTTGTGCGCTGGATCAGCAGATTAATGATTTTTGACGCCGATTTGCGAAACAGGCTGTCCTGTCGGTTCTGGCGCACGGTGCCTACCACATCGAACCCTTCATCGGCTTTCGCCACCAGGCGCGGGATCTCTTCCGGCGGGTTTTGCAGATCGGCATCCAGCGTAATGATAAGATCGCCGCTTACATGGCTAAACCCCGCCATAATCGCTGCATGTTGACCGTAGTTACGGTTGAGTAAAATAGAGATGATATGGCTATCGGCCTCCTGGGACGCCTTAACCATCAGCTCCGCCGAGCTATCGCTGCTACCATCATCTATCAATAAAATCTCCCACGCTTTGCCCAGGCTCTCGCAGGCGGTGGTGGTGCGTCTTATCAATTCCGGCAGGCTTTCCTGTTCGTTATAGACAGGAATAACCACCGAGACTTTTTTTATGGGGGCGGCGTCAAACATGCTTATTGTCCTGCTATCTGATGAAGGGCGGTAATGACTCGATCAAAGTCACTCTCGGTCATGTCCGGGAAGAGCGGCAGTGAGCAGATCCGCTCGCTGTTCCACTCGGTGTCAGGCAGCGTGAGCGTTGGGAAACGTTCGCGATAATATTTTTGCGTATGCGCGGCGCGGAAATGCAGCCCTGTGCCGATGCCTTTCGTTTTCAGCGATGCCATCAGAGCATCCCGGGTAATACCGCAGCGGGCTTCATCGACCCGGATAATGAATAAATGCCAGGCGTGAATATGCTCCCACGACGGAAGGCTCAGAGGCTGAAAAGGCAGGTCTGCCATTGCCTGGTGGTACTGCGCTGCGATGGCGGCGCGGCGAGCGTTAAGCGCATCCAGTTTCTGTAACTGAGCAAGCGCGATAGCGGCGTTGAGGTCGGGCAAATTATATTTGTAGCCCGGCGCCAGGACTTCCGCTTGTGGCGCGCGTCCCCCGCTCTGTCGATCCCAGGCATCAACGCCAAGCCCGTGAAACTTGAGACTGCGCAGTTTATCGGCGAATTGCGGGTTATCCGTGACGACGATACCGCCTTCAGCGCAGGTAATGTTCTTAATGGCGTGGAAGGAGAAAATCGCGGTGCCCCGGGCGCCAATGTGGCGACCTTTGTAGCTGGTTCCTGTCGCGTGCGCCGCGTCTTCAATCACTGGAATGCCATAACGCTCGCCAAGAGCGTAAATAGCGTCCAGATCGGCGGGCGCGCCAGCGTAGTGGACGGGGATAATTGCTTTGGTTTGTGGCGTAATCGCGGCTTCGATATGTTCAGGCGTGACCATCAGCGTATCGCGATCGACATCGACCATGACGGGGTTCGCGCCGAGTAAAACGATCATATTTAGCGTAGAAACCCACGTCATTGACGGTGTAATGACCTCGTCGCCTTCACCAATGCCCAGCGCCATCAACGCGATGTGCATACCGGCAGTGGCTGAACTGACGGCAACGGCATATTGATTGCCAGTTAGCCGACAAAACGCCGCTTCCAGTTCCTGATTTTTCGGGCCGGTTGTTATCCAACCTGAGTCCAGTACGGTCTTAACGGCAGCAAGCTCTTCCGCGCCCATCGCCGGACGGGAGAAAGGCAAAAAGTCCGACATCATTTTTCCTTCAGCCATTGAAAGCCGCTTTTCAAATATTTCGGCAATAGAAAAGGGCTTATTTTTTAACGCATTTAGCTGAACCCTACTGGATGAATATTAAATTAACATTAAGAAATTAAGGTGAAGTAAAAAGATAATTTTTAACGGAATTATGCTTTGCTTTCGCCGAAAGTTTAAGGCATTTTATGCATGCCCAAAAGCTGTTTTTATGTTTCTGGCCTGGTCTTCCGTTGCGGAATTTCATTTTAATCGTATTGCTATTAAGTTAGCTGCACTGTCTGCCTGAGAGGTTAATGTGCTGGCATTTACCCTACGCTTTATTAAAAACAAACGCTATCTCGCGACTCTGGCGGGGGCGTTGGTTATTATCGCCGGGTTGACCTCACAACATGCCTGGAGTGGTAACGGTCTACCGCAGATTAACGGTAAAGCGCTGGCGGCGCTGGCGAAGCAGCATCCGGTAGTCGTGTTATTCCGCCATGCCGAGCGGTGCGATCGTTCCGATAATACCTGCCTGTCAGACAGCACGGGGATTACGGTCAAGGGTGCGCAAGATGCCAGAGCGCTGGGTAAAGCCTTCAGTGCCGATATACAAAATTACAATCTCTATTCCAGTAATACGGTGCGCACCATCCAGTCGGCAACCTGGTTTTCTGCGGGCAGGTCGCTTACGGTGGATAAAAAAATGATGGATTGCGGCAGCGGTATTTATGCTTCAATCAATACGTTACTGAAAAAGTCGCAGAATAAAAATATAGTCATTTTTACCCATAATCATTGTTTGACGTATATTGCAAAAAATAAGCGCGGCGTAAAGTTTGATCCGGACTATCTTAATGCGCTCGTTATGCATGCGGAAAACGGAAAACTCTTTTTAGATGGTGAATTTGTTCCCGGCTAGCCGCATGTTAAAAGCGTAAAGACAGCCTGAAGCGGCTGTCGTCATTATAATAACCCTTTCAATGCTAATGTGTGGCGTGTCGCTACATTCAAATCATACAGCGCCAGTTCTTCTGGCTTGACCCAGGCGTAGTCCTGAAATTCGTCGTTAATACATATATCGCGGTTAGCGGAAACACAGTCGAAGATGAGATAAATCATATAAATCTCTTCTTGTCTGCCATCAGCGTAGGTTTTAACACGGATATCGTCGCGAAAGGTCCACGGCGTAATATCGCTCAGAATCAGTTGCTCGCCGAGTTCCTCCCGAATCTCCCGACGCAGCGCCTCTTCAATACGTTCGCCTGGCTCGACCCCGCCGCCCGACAGCGCCCACTGACCGGGAAAGACGCCGCGGTTGTCGGCCATTTTGCACAGCAGATAACAGCCATCATTTTGAATTAATGGGCAAACTATAGTTCGTTGACGCATAAGTCGCTTCCTTAAACCACCAGGTCATCAGCTTAACAAATCATTCTGCGAAATTCTTTGTGAAAAATGGAAGCGATAACGCAGACTGCGTTTTTTGTTAATCCTGTTGATGCAGGCGTCACCATGTGATGGCGCAATGATGCGTCATGGCGAAAGTAGTATTTCGTTACAATATGTTTTTGGAATGGTTTCTTAGTGCATTGATTCCTCAGCGTCTGGCAGTACAATTCTGCCGTTTTGGGGAGTTTTTCTTTATGTGCTTGCTGGAAAGGGTAAAAATGAAAAAAAGCATATTATTAGGTTTTGCCGGAATGCTGTTCGTTTCTGCATCGGCGCAGGCCATCAGTATTAGCGGCCAGGCGGGCGAAGATTACACCAACATTGGCGTGGGTTTTGGTACTGAATCGACGGGACTGGCGCTAAGCGGCAACTGGATGCACAACGATGATGATGGCGATGCTGCGGGCGTGGGTCTGGGGCTGAACATTCCGGTGGGACCGCTGCTGGCGACGGTCGGCGGTAAAGGTATTTATACCAATCCGAAAGACAGCGATGAAGGCTATGCGGCGGCTGTCGGCGGTGGGCTACAATGGAAAATCGGCAACAGCTTCCGTCTGTTCGGCGAGTATTATTATTCACCAGATTCGCTGTCCAGCGGTATCGACAGTTATGAAGAAGCGAATGCAGGCGCGCGTTTCACCATTATGCGCCCGCTGAGCATTGAAGCCGGTTATCGTTACCTGAACCTGGCGGGTAAAGACGGCAACCGCGATAATGCGATTGCTGACGGCCCTTATGTTGGCGTAAACGCCAGCTTTTGATGCTAACGGCGCGGCAATCGTCGCGCCATATTCCTCCTTTTCCCGTCATTCTTCTTTCCACGTCCTATTCCTCTTTGCGTTATAGTGTTTTCATCATAAGAGCAGGAGAACACAATGCTAAATGTGGAAATGCTATCTACCGGGGATGAGGTGTTGCACGGACAAATCGTTGACACCAATGCCGCCTGGCTGGCTGATTTTTTCTTTCATCAGGGCGTTCCGTTATCACGGCGAAATACGGTAGGCGATAATCTGGACAGTCTGGTCGCTATCTTGCGTGAACGCAGTCAACATGCTGATGTTTTGATTGTTAATGGCGGGTTAGGGCCGACCAGCGATGATTTAAGCGCGCTCGCCGCGGCAACGGCAAAAGGCGAAGGATTAGTACTGCACCAGGCGTGGCTGACCGAAATGGAACGCTACTTTCAGCAGCGTGGCCGCGTGATGGCGCCGAGCAACCGTAAACAGGCGGAACTGCCTGCCAGCGCGGAGTTTATTAATAATCCGGTCGGCACTGCCTGTGGATTTGCGCTACAGCTCAACCGCTGCCTGATGTTTTTCACCCCCGGCGTACCGTCTGAATTTAAGGTTATGGTGGAGAAGGAAATCTTACCGCGGTTACGCGCGCGTTTTTCGCTGCCGGAGCCGCCGCTTTGCCTGCGGTTAACGACTTTTGGACGTTCAGAAAGTGACCTCGCGCAGCGTCTCGATTCACTGCCGTTGCCGCCCGGCGTGACGATGGGGTATCGCTCATCAATGCCGATCATTGAACTGAAATTGACCGGCCCGGCGACGCAACGGGAGGCGATGCTGGCGTTATGGCCAGAGGTCAAACGGGTTGCCGGGCAGAACCTGATTTTTGAAGGTACGGAAAACCTGCCGGCGCAAATAGCCCGCCGCCTGCAGGAAAGGCAGTTGAGTCTGACGTTGAGCGAGCAATACACCAGCGGCTTACTGGCGCTACAGCTTTCCCGCGCCGGGGCGCCTGTTCTTGCCAGCGAAGTCGTTCCTTCTCAGGAAGAGACGCTGGCGCAAACGGCGCACTGGACGACAGAACGGCGAAGCAATCATTATGCCGGTCTGGCGCTGGCCGTGTCGGGGCTGGAAAACGAACATCTTAATTTCGCGCTGGCGACGCCGGATGGCACGTATGCCTTACGCGTGCGTTTTAGCGCCAATCGGTATAGCCTGGCAATACGTCAGGAGGTCTGCGCGATGATGGCGCTAAATATGCTGCGCCGCTGGCTTAATGGCGAGGACATTACCAGCGAGCATGGCTGGATAGACGTGGTTGAATCATTGACATCATAATCCCTTTCTCTTATCTGCGATGGGAACGACATCGTGAGCCGGATAAGGCCGCTATGCCATTATCCGGCAATATTATCTGCTTTTTTGTCCAGCCAATTGTACTGAATACAAAGTAATACGTGCGTTAATTCACATTTATATGGTTAACCCTTCCACTCCGTTGGAAGGCGGATAAGCTTTGACGCGCTTCACAATTTTTTCCCTGCTGACCTTTCACACTGATTCCAGTGTCTCAGACTGGAGTCCAATATGTTGGAATCAAGTAAAGTCCCGGCTCTTACTCGCGCAATCGACATCCTCAATTTGATCGCGCGTATTGGCCCATGCAGCGCGGCAATCATTATTGAAACGCTGCGTATTCCAAAAAGCACCGCGTACCTGCTGTTGAATGAATTAAAACGTCAGCGATTTATTAGCCTCGATCATCAGGAGAACTACTGCCTGTGGACTAAGCTCGTTGAATTGTCGGGTCATGCGCTCAGCAAGATGGATCTGCGGGAGCTGGCGCGTCCTCGTCTAACACAACTGATGGATGAAACCGGGCTGCTGTGTCACTTGGGGATCATCGACCACGAAAATGCGTATTACATACTGAAAGTGGAATCCTCATCCACTATCAGCGTGCGCTCGCATGAGGGGAAAAGCCTCTCTCTTTATCGTTCCGGCATCGGCAAATGCCTGCTGGCATGGCAGCCGGCCGCCGTACGCAAAGCCATTATTGAAAAAATGGTATGGGAGCGAGCCACGCTGACCACCATCACCGAGCCGCAACAATTGAATGATGAGCTGGAACGCATTCGCCAGCGTGGATGGAGCTTTGATAACGGGGAGGATTATCCGGATGTCCGCTGCGTTGCCGCACCGGTATTTAATGCCAGAAACGAACTGACCGCGGCAATTTCAGTGGTCGGCACGCGCCTGCAAATCAACGAAGAGAATCTAGATTATTTGGCCGGTAAAGCTATTGCCTGTGCCAAAGATATTTCACGCCTGTTGGGATGGAAAAGTCCCTTCGACTCACTCGCATCTTAAAATGGAGAATATTATGACTCTTCCTAAAATTAAACACGTTCGAGCCTGGTTTATTGGGGGCGCTACCGCAGAGAAAGGGGCTGGCGGCGGGGATTATCACGACCAGGGAGGAAATCACTGGATTGATGACCATATCGCCACTCCCATGAGCAAATATCGAGACTATGAGCAGTCTCGTCAGTCTTTTGGGATCAACGTGTTAGGGACGCTGATTGTCGAAGTAGAGGCGGAAAATGGGCAGACGGGGTTCGCCGTTTCGACAGCAGGGGAGATGGGCTGTTTTATCGTAGAAAAACATCTTAACCGGTTTATTGAAGGCAAATGCGTAAGCGATATCAAACTTATTCACGATCAGATGCTCGGCGCGACCATGTACTACTCCGGTTCCGGCGGTCTGGTGATGAACACGATTTCCTGTGTGGATCTGGCGCTGTGGGATCTGTTTGGCAAGGTGGTTGGGCTGCCGGTTTATAAATTGCTGGGCGGAGCGGTGCGCGATGAAATTCAGTTTTACGCCACCGGCGCACGCCCGGATCTGGCTAAAGAAATGGGCTTTATCGGCGGTAAAATGCCGACTCACTGGGGACCGCACGATGGTGATGCGGGGATCCGTAAAGATGCCGCGATGGTGGCGGATATGCGTGAAAAGTGCGGGCCGGATTTCTGGCTGATGCTCGACTGCTGGATGAGTCAGGATGTGAACTATGCGACTAAACTGGCTCACGCCTGTGCGCCATTTAATCTCAAATGGATTGAAGAGTGTCTGCCGCCGCAGCAGTATGAAGGCTATCGCGAATTAAAACGCAACGCGCCTGCAGGGATGATGGTTACCAGCGGCGAACACCATGGTACGCTGCAATCCTTCCGCACTCTGGCAGAAACCGGCATTGATATTATGCAGCCGGATGTTGGCTGGTGCGGCGGATTAACCACGCTGGTTGAGATCGCCGCGCTTGCCAAATCGCGCGGGCAACTGGTGGTGCCGCACGGTTCGTCTGTCTATTCGCACCATGCAGTTATTACTTTCACTAATACCCCTTTCAGCGAGTTCCTGATGACCAGCCCGGACTGCTCCACTCTGCGTCCGCAATTTGACCCGATTCTCCTGGATGAGCCGGTGCCGGTGAATGGACGCATCCATAAATCAGTGTTGGATAAGCCGGGCTTCGGCGTCGAGCTTAACCGTGACTGTCACTTGAAACGCCCTTATAGCCACTAATAACTCGTGCGTTGCCTTTGTACGGCAACGCCCTCATCCTGTTGAGGATATTGCTATGAGCATCACTTTACTTGACGGCGTAGTGAAGAAAAACCGCGCACGTTTAATTCCTTTTATGTTGGCGCTGTATGTACTGGCGTTTCTGGATCGTTCAAATATTGGTTTTGCCAAAGAGACCTATCAGATAGATACCGGGCTAAGTAATGAAGCCTACGCGCTAGGGGCCGGTATTTTCTTTGTGGTTTACGCTTTCCTTGGCGTACCGGCTAACCTGCTGATGCGCAAATTTGGCGCAAGAACCTGGATCGGCACGACTACCCTGCTGTGGGGCTTTCTCTCTGCTGCGATGGCCTGGGCGGATAGTGAAGCAAAATTTCTGATAATCCGCACGCTATTGGGCGCGGCGGAGGCTGGATTTTTCCCCGGCATGATCTATCTAACTTCACAATGGTTCCCGCAGCGTAACCGTGCCAGCATTATGGGGCTATTTTATATGGGCGCGCCGCTGGCGTTAACGTTGGGTTCGCCGCTCTCCGGCGCTCTGCTGGAGATGCATGGTTTTATGGGGCACCCGGGATGGTTCTGGATGTTCGTTATCGAAGGCCTACTGGCGATTGGCGCAGGGATATTCACCTTTTTCTGGCTTGATGACACTCCGCAGCAGGCGCGTTTTCTTAGCCTGGAAGAAAAGAACGCGCTTATCAGGCAACTGGCGAGCGAAGAAGAGAAAAAGGTCACGTCAAGGCTTGCGGATGCGCTGCGTAATGGACGCGTCTGGCAACTGGCTATTATTTATCTGACGATTCAGGTGGCGGTATACGGACTCATCTTTTTCCTGCCGACCCAGGTTGCCGCGCTATTGGGCACTAAAGTGGGCTTTACCGCTTCGGTGGTAACAGCGGTTCCCTGGGTGGCGGCTTTGCTTGGCACATGGCTTATTCCTCGCTACTCCGACTGTACCGGCGATCGCCGTAACGTTGCGGCAGTGACGCTACTGGCTGCGGGCATTGGCATTGGCCTGTCAGGTCTGGTTTCTCCGGTGCTCGCTATTCTGGCGCTCTGTGTTGCAGCAGTAGGATTTATTGCCGTTCAGCCCGTATTCTGGACCATGCCAACGCAGCTACTTTCCGGTACGGCTCTGGCGGCAGGAATTGGTTTCGTTAATCTGTTTGGCGCTGTGGGCGGTTTTATTGCCCCAATTCTGCGCGTAAAAGCGGAAACGTTGTTTGCCAGCGATGCGGCGGGCCTGCTGACGCTGGCCGGAGTCGCCATCATTGGCTCATTAATTATCTTCACGCTGAGCGTTAATCGTCCGGTGGCGCAATCCGGCGCTGCGCATCATTAATCTTATCTACGTTGTAAGGATCGCTATGAACGCATTGTTATCAAATCCTTTTAAAGAAGGATTACGTAAAGGGGATACGCAAATTGGTTTGTGGCTCAGTTCAACCACCTCTTATATGGCGGAGATTGCGGCGACGTCGGGTTATGACTGGTTGTTAATAGATGGCGAGCACGCGCCTAATACGGTGCAGGACTTGTATCATCAGTTACAGGCCATCGCCCCATACGCCAGCCAGCCGGTGATTCGCCCGATCGAGGGAAGTAAAGCGCTCATTAAACAGGTACTGGACATCGGGGCGCAAACGCTACTGATCCCGATGGTTGACACCGCAGAACAGGCGCGCCAGGTCGTTTCCGCTACCCGATACCCGCCGTTGGGGCAACGAGGCGTTGGCGCGAGCGTGGCGCGTGCGGCGCGCTGGGGGAGAATCGACAACTATATGGCACAGGCCAATGAGTCGCTCTGCCTGTTGGTGCAGGTTGAAAGCAAAGTGGCGCTGGAAAACCTTGACGCGATTCTGGAGGTTGAAGGCATTGATGGCGTCTTTATCGGTCCGGCAGATCTCTCTGCTTCATTGGGTTACCCCGATAATGCCGGACACCCGGAAGTGCAGCGAATCATTGAAGCGTGTATTTATCGTATTCGCGCCGCCGGAAAAGCGGCGGGTTTTTTGGCGGTCGATCCGGCAATGGCGCAGAAATGTCTGGCGTGGGGCGCGAATTTTGTCGCGGTCGGGGTAGATACGATGCTCTACACCGAGGCGCTGGACAGCAGGTTGGCGATGTTTAAATCTGTTCAGTCAGTAAGCACGGCAAAACGTAGTTATTGAGAAAAATGCCGGATGGCACGTATGCCTTACGCATGCGTCTTAGCGCCTATCGGTATAGTCTGGCAATACGTCAGGAGGTTTGTGCGGTGATGGCGCTAAATATGCTGCGCCGTTGGCTTAATGGCGAGGACATTACCAGCGAGCATGGCTGGATAGACGTGGTTGAATCATTGATGGCATAGAACTTTTAGTGGGAAGGCTTGGCCTTCCCATCCTTATATACTTATAAATTCTTCGCAGAGCATCATTTCAGGATAAGAGCCTAATGGGATAGGCTCTAAGTACTCACCATTACTGGAGACTGTATTCATATATTTGCCGCCGGGTTTGGGTGTTAAATAGTGCTTGTTCTTCTACTGAAAGCGTTAAGAATTTTTCCGCAAATTCTCGTAGTGTGGTAACAGGATCGTTTTGTCCGGCATTCGATAAGAGTTGAATTGTATGGTAACAAAATAGACCACAGCCGTTGGGTACATTATTTTGTAAATTAGTTTCAATAAAATCAATATCTTCGTTTTCTGATATGCCTGCAATTTTTGCTGCTTCTATAATCTCTTGCTTAGTATTTTCATTTAAATCATAATAAGTATTAAATATAAGGCATTTTATTTTTTCTGCAAGTTTATAAAATAAACATATAAGCCAGTGATCTCCTGTATTTATCAGAAAGACTTCATTTTCAGATAATCCTGATTGAGCAATCTTTTCAAGTAGCTGAGTGCTTAATATATTTTCTTTGGTGGTAGGATGAATCAGCCCAATAGGATAGTTTACCGAGAGAAGAGGTGATTCTTGAACCAGACCTTGCGTTGCAGCTGCCAGCTCATCTGACGACAACATTCGCGCACCACACCAAAGATTTTCAACTCCTACCTGTTCTTGATCTGTCTGAGCGAACTGGTCGCCCATAATTTTATGTGCTATTCCTATTTTTTTAGAAAGGTCGGTTGTCGCGGAACCTGCCATATAAAGTAATCTGGAAGGGGCATGTAGCTTTTTCCACTCAGTATTATCTTTTGTTATATCGTTATTGGCGATTTGATGTAATACAAGGCAAGCCTGATTGATTTTTTTGTCTATATCTGATGATCCCGATCTTTTCCCGCTAAAGAGATCAAAAAGAAATTTCTCAACTCTATGCCCCAGGTCATCGTTGCGTAACGCAAGATTGCATAACAGATCAATACAATTCTGATCACCGTTCTCTACGGCGCTAAACAACAATGTAAGCGCCTCATCGCTCACCTCTTCTGTATATAAGCTGTGAAATTGCGGTATGCTCAATCGGTAAAGTGAATTTACACATATATTCATTTTGCTCTGTTTCCTGGTAAGTGAAAGTAGCGAATATGATGTAATGTATAATTATTTGTAAAAATATTATTATTAGCGGGGGATATATTAAATCAGGCATAGACCTGATTTTCTTATTATTCACATAACACTCAATTATTATTGGGGATATTCAGTTATCCCCCTCTTTAAAGGAGGCTGGTAACGCGTCGATACAAGAGATATTGCTCTATAAACAGTAACGTCGTTATCTGTCATGCCACCGTGGGTTAGCGGTCATGGTTAACCAAATAGGGCAGGTTATTGCAAAGAGACATCCGCGTTTATACCCAAAATAATCCGTAGCCAACACATAAGCAACTTGAAGTATGAAGGGTATATGTCTGATGGAAAATCGGCCCTGGTGAGTAGGGTAATGGCGCCGGAGGGGCTCCGGCGCTTTTTACTTAGCCGAGCGCCTGGGCCAGTAGCGTAATGGGGTGTTCGCAGCGTTTGCTTGTAGACATCTCAATTTGCCACTTACAGGTTTCACAATCGGTGACGACAATGTCGGCGCAGCTCTCTTCAATCTGGCGGAACAGTGGCGCGCCGATGGACTGTGATGTCGGATAGTTTTCCTTTTTAAATCCATACGTACCGGCAATGCCGCAGCACTGTGAATCAAGTACCGTCAATTCAAGCCCCGGAATTTGCCGCAACAGTTCAAGCGTGTAAAGCGTCCAGCCCATTTTTTCCATATGACACGGCGTATGGTAGACCACTTTCAGCGGTAAAGGATTAAGCGGCAGCGTTTTCCCGGCATCCAGTTTGCGCCATAGCCAGCGGGTGGCCAGCTCGATATGTTCGCGCAGCCCGGCGTTGTCCACGTCCAGCACTTCAGGATATTCATCGCGCAACGCAAACGTACAGGTGGATGACGTGGCGATGACCGGAATACCTTTGACGGCAATCGCCTCGCGTAGCGACTCCACATTGCTGATAGCCTGTTTGCGAGCTTTATCCGTAAAACCGTTAGCGATCAGCGGTACGCCGCAACACTTCTCTTTACTCAGTAACTGTACGCCAGTACCCATTGCGTTCAGCACCTTAATCAGATCTTTTCCGAGCTGCGGATGGTTGTAATTCACAAAACAACCATGGAAAAAGGCGACCTGATCTTTGTATTTAGCCTGCTGCGCCGCCACGCTACGATACCAGCGGCGGAAGGTGCCGAAAGAGTATTTTGGTAAGGTGCGGCGATGATCGATTTTGAGCGCGTAATCAAGCAACTGGCGCACTGGCTTTAATGCGGTGGCGGTATTGACCACCGGCGCGAACGGCGTTGAAACGCTGCCCATCAGATCGGTATGGCTGAGAATAAAATTACGCAATGACGGGCGCGTCGTATCGTATTTCGCGCGGGCGCGCTGGATGATATCGCCAATCTTCACGTCCGACGGACAGGCGACCTCACACCGTTTGCAGTTAATGCAATATTTCAGCGCCTCATCATACAGTGCGCCGTCTTTCAGACGCAGGCGTTCGCCATCCGGTCCGGCCTGTTTAGGGCCAGGGTAGCCAGGATTAACGCGGCTGACCGGGCACGCGGTGGTGCACACCGTACATTTAATACAACTTTCAAAACGTGTGTCGCTCATTGCTGTTCTCCTGCACGCTCAGCGATATGGTGCGCGGCCTGGAGGGCGCTGACTGCGCAGACACCGCCGCCGCATCCCTCAGCTATAGGATCGAATCCCGCCAGCACAGAACCTATTGCATACAGATTTTCTACCGTGTTGCCCGCAAGGGAGGGGCGGAAGGCGTCATCCGTCACGACGCCAAACTGCTGCCAGGGCTGTGGGTCGAAGAAATGTTGTTGATACCATTCGGCGCGGGTGGCCGTTTGCTGTACGTCGAGCCCTAAAATAGGTTCGCGGATCCCTTCGCGCTCGGCAACCAGACCGCTACTAAAGAAGCTACCGCTGGCAAGTACGGCAAAACGCGGGCGCAGTGGGATATCGGCATGGTTGCGGGTCCATATTTCGCTCACGGTACCGCGACGGCAGGTGACTTTCTTCACTTCATCGCCCGGCATCCAGATGCCGCCCTGACGGACAAACTGGCGCTGGAGCTGATTGTGCAGACGAATACCGAGCACCGATGGCGGCAGCGTCGGCAGCAGCGTGAGCGCGCAGGGCAGACGTTCGTTAAGCCAGCGCCACAGCGTATCGTTCGCCAGCCCGAAACAGGCGGGCATGATGATCATGTCGCAGTTTGTCGCTATTGGCGACAGCGCGTCGTACAGCAGTGGCCATTTTTCTTCGTTATCAAGCAGACGCGCAATATTGACCGCGCGAAATTCCGTCGGGTTATCACGCAGTACGTCCAGTTCCGGAAGGTCGATTTCTGCGGTTTCCACGTTGAGGTCGCGTTGGCGCAGCGACGCTGCCGCAAGGTGCGCCTGGAAATCCAGTAATCCGCTAACGCCGACGACGCAAATTCGCTGTGCGGATAACGGCCAGACCGGTACTTCCGGCGAGCTAAGCCAGGTTGAACGCAATGTGCCAAGCGGCGTGACACGCTGGTGCGCCTGCTGTACGTCGCCGTATAACTGCGCGCCGCTGGCGTTAAGTAGCGTTTGCGCCTGTTGCGCCAGCGTAAGGACTTTTTGCGCGCCTAAACGCGAATAAGGATGTTCAGGCGCCTGGCGGCACAGCGCATCAAGCCCGGCGGTAATGTCGGTCACCGGTTGGCCGTCGGGCAGGGCGCTGAGTAGATCCAGCGAGCCGGAGGAAAAATGCAGCGCGCTTTGTCCGCGGGTGACGATGGCGCAGCGTAATCCATGCTGCTGGAGTTGCAGTCCGCATAGCAAACCGGCGAGACCGCCGCCCATAATAACCGTATCAAATTTCATCCTGGTGCTCCTTCTCCAGACCGCATAATCCCTGATAAACCCAGCGCGTGAATTCGCTTTCGCGCAGCGCGTCTCCCCAGGCGACAGGTTGTACGCCTTTCCAGCGCTCATTCAGAAATTCAGAGAGTTGCGTAATAGATTGCGCCGCGGTCGTCACATTAAAACGCTGCAATAGCCCGGCTGCGCGGCAGGCGCATAGCTCGCCCTGGCAAGTGCCCATCCCTACGCGGGTGCGACGGCGCAGATCCAGCAGGCTATTCACGGTTAAGTTTTCGACGGCATACTGCACTTCCCCCGCCGTGACGGCCTCGCATTCACAGACCAGGCTACGGTGTTGGCGGCCTTCACTCAGCCACCCAGGCGTGCGATCGCCATGCCGATAAACCGCCGATCCGCGTAGCGGCGCGGGAAGCGAGATAATGCGTTTCAGCGTATGTTCCGTAGACTCTTTTGAGCCAGGCAACGGCGTATCCGCCGTGATGCAGGGGCGAGTATTGCCCAACTTGCGGCACACGGCATCGGTCGCCCATTCCGCCATCAGGCGGTAAGTCATTAGCTTCCCGCCAGTAATGGTAATGAAGCCATCAAGCCCGTCGCGTTCGGCGTGGTCGAACAACACAATACCGCGGCTGACGTTACGACCGCTGGGATCGTCATCGCTGGCCACCAGCGGGCGGACGCCGGAATACGCGCGCAGAATACGCGTCTTCGCCATGACAGGGGCCAGTTTTTCCCCTTCACGCAGCAGGATATCGACTTCATCTGCGGTGACGTGGTTGCTGTCTATCTCATTGTAATCAATATGGGTAGAGGTGGTGCCGATCAGTGAAATCGTATCGCCAGGTACCAGAATGTCGGCATCCGATGGTTTCCGGCAGCGGTTAATGACATGCTGGTTGATCCGATGGTCCATGATCAACAGCGAGCCTTTCGCCGGGAACATGCGAATACTCAGGTCGGCGTATTCGGCGATCCGTTGCCCCCAGATACCTGCCGCATTGACCACCACCGGCGCGTGAAGCGTCTGAGTTTCGCCAGTGAGATGGTTGCGCACATGGACGCCGCAGACCGTTGCGCCTTCACGAATGAGCCCGGTCACTTCATGCGCCGTTAACACGATTGCGCCATGTTCTCTGGCATCCAGCATATTGGCGGCGGTAAGGCGGAAAGGGTCCACGGTGCCATCCGGCACTTTTACCGCACCGATGAGCGCAGGGTTAACGGAAGGTTCGATGATGCGAGCCTGCTGCGGATCGATGGCTTCAGCGCGAATGCCCGCCGCTTCACAGGCGCGAATAAAGGTGGCCTGAAACGCAAGATCATCTTCCGGCAACGTAATAAACAGACCATCCGTCGGTTCGACGCAATGGCGGGCGATCCGTTTTAAAATCTGGTTTTCACTAATGCACTCGCGCGCGGATTCCGCGTCGGTAACCGCATAACGAGCGCCGCTGTGCAGCAGTCCGTGGTTACGCCCGGTCGCGCCGGTCGCTATATCATGCCGTTCCACCAGAATGACACGTAAACCGCGCAGCGCGCAGTCGCGGGCGATCCCTGCGCCTGTTGCTCCACCGCCAATGATAATCACGTCACTTGCTTGCGAGTCGCGAGTTTTCATTGTTTTTCCTCACAGTTCGTTTTTTATCATTTAGCCATACAAATCATATGGAATGTTTGATTTCGCGCATAATCGCTCACTATTCGAAAATGAAACGTGATTTCGTGCGCCTTTCTGAACATTGGTCATAAAACTGTAACAATATGTGCTGTAATTCACATTAACGTGACGTATCTTTACTTAACATCGCGGCCACACTGGGAGCAGCGGGGTTGTTTGAACAAACTGCGGTGTTTACCTCTAAATAAAATACGGGCCACGGAGGCTACAATATGTTGAGTATTTTTAAACCAGCGCCGCATAAAGCGCGCTTGCCAGCGGCGGAGATTGATCCGACCTATCGCCGATTACGCTGGCAGATTTTCCTGGGGATATTCTTTGGCTATGCCGCGTATTATCTGGTGCGCAAGAACTTTGCCCTTGCGATGCCCTACCTGGTAGAACAGGGTTTTTCACGCGGCGATCTGGGCTTTGCGCTGTCCGGGATTTCCATCGCTTATGGTTTTTCGAAATTTATAATGGGTTCGGTGTCCGATCGCTCGAATCCGCGCGTTTTCCTGCCGGCAGGGTTGATTCTGGCCGCAGCAGTCATGTTGTTTATGGGCTTTGTGCCGTGGGCGACATCCAGCATCGCCGTGATGTTTGTGCTGTTGTTCCTTTGCGGCTGGTTCCAGGGGATGGGGTGGCCGCCGTGCGGACGTACGATGGTTCACTGGTGGTCGCAGAAAGAACGCGGCGGCATTGTGTCGGTCTGGAACTGTGCGCATAACGTCGGCGGCGGGATCCCGCCACTGCTGTTCCTGCTGGGGATGGCGTGGTTTAACGACTGGAAAGCGGCGCTCTATATGCCAGCCTTTGGCGCGATTGTGGTGGCGCTGTTCGCTTTCGCAATGATGCGCGATACGCCGCAATCCTGCGGTCTGCCGCCTATCGAAGAGTATAAAAACGACTATCCGGACGACTACAACGAAAAAGCGGAAGAAGAGCTGACTGCGAAGCAGATCTTCATGCAGTACGTACTGCCAAACAAACTGTTGTGGTACATCGCTATCGCCAACGTGTTTGTTTATCTGCTGCGCTACGGCATCCTCGATTGGTCGCCGACCTACCTGAAAGAAGTGAAGCATTTCGCACTGGATAAATCCTCCTGGGCCTACTTCCTGTATGAATACGCGGGTATTCCGGGCACGCTGCTGTGTGGCTGGATGTCGGATAAAGTCTTCCGCGGCAACCGTGGCGCGACCGGCGTGTTCTTTATGACCCTGGTGACTATCGCGACCATCGTTTACTGGATGAACCCGGCAGGAAACCCGAACGTTGATATGGCTTGTATGATTATCATCGGCTTCCTGATCTACGGCCCGGTAATGTTGATCGGTCTGCACGCGCTGGAACTGGCGCCGAAAAAAGCGGCAGGTACGGCGGCGGGCTTTACCGGTCTGTTTGGTTACCTGGGCGGTTCTGTCGCTGCAAGCGCCATTGTGGGTTATACCGTTGACTTCTTCGGTTGGGATGGCGGCTTTATGGTGATGATTGGCGGCAGCATTCTGGCGGTAATCCTGCTGGTGGTCGTGATGATTGGTGAAAAACGCCATCATGATGAGCTGCAGTTAAAACGCAACGGAGGCTAATAACATGAAAACCACACTGAAAAACCTTAGCGTGGCGTTAATGTTGGCAGGAATGACCATCGGAAGCGGCGCCGTGGCGGCTGAAAAAGTCGTTATCGCCCACCGTGGTGCCAGCGGTTATCTGCCGGAGCATACGCTACCGGCGAAAGCGATGGCGTATGCGCAAGGGGCAGATTATCTGGAACAGGATTTAGTGATGACAAAGGACGACCATCTGGTCGTCCTCCATGACCACTACCTTGACCGGGTGACTGACGTCGCTGACCGTTTTCCGGACCGGGCGCGTAAAGATGGGCGCTATTACGCTATCGATTTTACGCTGGATGAAATTAAATCCCTGAAGTTTACCGAAGGGTTTGATATTGAAAACGGCAAAAAAGTACAAACTTATCCGGGCCGTTTCCCGATGGGAAAATCTGATTTCCGCATTCATACCTTTGAAGAGGAAATTGAATTCGTTCAGGGATTAAATCACTCTACCGGTAAAAATATCGGTATTTATCCGGAAATTAAAGCGCCGTGGTTCCATCATCAGGAAGGGAAAGATATTGCCGCGAAAACGCTGGAAGTGCTGAAGAAGTATGGTTACACCGGCAAGCAGGACAATGTCTATTTGCAGTGTTTTGATGTCGCTGAGCTGAAACGTATTAAGAATGAACTGGAACCCAAAATGGGGATGGATCTCAATCTGGTTCAACTTATTGCGTATACCGACTGGAATGAAACACAGCAGAAACAGCCGGACGGTCGTTGGGTAAATTACAACTACGACTGGATGTTTAAGCCGGGCGCTATGAAGCAGGTGGCGGAATATGCGGACGGTATTGGTCCGGATTACCATATGCTGGTTGCGGAAGGCTCAACGAAAGGGAATATCAAGCTGACTGGAATGGTGCAAGACGCGCATCAGAATAAGATGGTAGTGCATCCTTACACTGTGCGTGCCGATCAATTGCCGGACTATGCCACAGACGTCAATCAGTTGTACGACATCCTGTATAACAAGGCGGGCGTCGACGGGCTGTTCACTGACTTCCCGGATAAGGCGGTTATGTTCCTGCAAAAAAATGACTAAAGGTTTGCCATAGTCGAAGTGACACGCCGAATGAGGGCATAAACGCCTCATCCGGCCTGGCGCAACGTTTGCCAGCGTAAGTCTGGTAAACGCAATGCCATAGGCGGGGTTGTTTTATAGCAACCCCTCATCGGTCAGTGTTTCCATACATTTTTGTAATAAAAATAACGGACTTCCTTCTACCGGCGGTTCTTTTGCTAACAGGGAAATTTGTCGATAAAAGGTGGGTTCCAGCGCCACGGAGCATAATTTTCCTGTCGTGGCTTTTAAGGTTAATTCTGGCAATAAGGCGATACCTAATCCCTGGCGAATAAAATTCAGCGCAGTATCGGGATGGTTAAATTCATATTTAAATATCGGCTCAATACCCTTTTCTTTAAACAACGCCATAATGCTTAATTCATAACGACCTTTACTGACAATAAGTGGTTCGTCCATCAGTTCTTCGACCGTTACCGTACTATTGGCCGCCAGGGGATGATTTTCAGGCACCACTACGGTGAATTTATCCCGGTAAATGGGGACGCAATACATACCGTTGACCGGAAAAGGAACGAAACCGGCATCAATACTTCCGTCCTGCAGCGAATCAATAATAGCCGTACTGTTCTCTTCATAAGGGATAATTTTTACATTTGGATGATGGCTTTCAAAATAGCGAATGACGCCGGGTAAAATGCAGGCGCAGGCGCTGGGAAAACAGCCAATCCGTAGCGTACGGGCCGGGTTCTTTTTTTCTTGTTCGGCAATCTCTTTTACCGCGTTGACGTCGCGCTGGATCGCGCGTAAGTGCCTGACGATGCGGCTACCGGCGGCGGTAAGCTCAATCTCTTTACGACGCTCACGAATCAATATGTCAACGCCGAGCTCCTCCTCAAGCGCGGAGATGGCCTGGCTGACGGCGGATTGCGTCATGTATAGCCGTTTGCTGGCTTCGGTAAATCCGCCGTACTCCAGTACGGCAAGCAGGGCGTGGATTTGGGTTAGCGTCATTAGTAAAACCTAATCAATATAATTAAAACGATTAATTTTTCTAATAGAGTGCACTTGTTTATACTGTGATTCTATCGAATACATCACATTTTGACGCACCTGATAGGTGTTCAGTTGAGCTGAGCGTTGCCTGCGTGCGCCATCTGAACGGGTCGTTAAGAATGAAAGAAAAATTATGGACGAAGGATTTTTGGGCAATCACCATAGTCAGTTTTATTATCTTTTTTGTTTTTTATGTACTGCTAACTTTATTACCCATTTATATCGCTGACCGCCTGCATGCTTCTGCAGATAAGGCCGGGCTGCTAGTGACATGTTTCCTGGCCGCGGCAATTGTTATTCGGCCGTTTGCCGGACAATGGGTGGGAAAATATTCGAATAAAAAGATTCTGGTGCTCTCTTCTCTGGCTTTTTTGGTGATTACCGCGCTGTATCCGGTTTGCCATTCTATCGAGTCGCTGCTCTTTATCCGCGTACTTCATGGGATTACGTTTGGTGTTATTACCACGGTAAAAGGAACTATTTCAGCGCGGTTAATTCCGGCCTCCCGACGTGGAGAGGGCATCAGCTTTTTCTCTTTAGCGATGGGCCTGGCGATGGTCGTAGGACCGTGGATCGGTTTGAATATGGCCCGCTGGAACGCGTTCACTGCCGCATTCTGGCTTTGTTCCGCTGTAGCGGCGTTAGGGATTGTACTTTCCCTGATTGTGACGGTCCCTCCGGTAATTCGTCATGCCGATGGTTCGAAACCGAATCTGGGTTTTGCCGCGATGTTTGACCGCGCCGCCTTGCCTTTTGCGCTGGTCACCTTTTTTATGACTTTCTCCTATGCCGGCGTGTCGGCTTTCCTGGCGCTGTATGCGCGTGAGCTGGATTTAATGGCGGCGGCCAGTAATTTCCTGCTGTGTTACGCGATTTTCCTGATGATATGCCGTACCTTCACCGGGAATATTTGTGATAAAAAAGGGCCGAAATATGTTGTTTTCCCATGCCTGTTGGCTTTTACCATCGGTCTGGTGGCGCTGGGCTACACCAATGGCAGCATCATGATGATTATTTCCGGCGGTCTCATCGGTATCGGCTACGGTTCGGTCACGCCGGTTTTCCAGACGCAAATTATCAGCTCGGTTGAACCGCATAAAATCGGCGTGGCGAATTCACTGTTCTTTAACGCGATGGACGCCGGAATGGCGATTGGCGCCTTTATCATGGGAATGATGGTTGAGTCGGTTGGCTATCGTATGATTTATGTCGCTGGCGCGGTGCTGGTGGTACTCGCTGGCGCACTGTATGCCGTGCAGATGAAAAAACGTGGCGTGATGCCTTTGGTTTCCACCAGCGAGTTGCACTGAGTTACATCTCGATTTCGATATCGCCTTTTGCCCTGCAGCAGCAGGGCAAAATCTCTCCCGGCTGGATAAACGCTAAAGGTTCCGTAATCCAGTCAACCTGACCGGCAACCAGCCGGGTACGACAGGAGCCGCAATATCCTTCGCGGCACTGATACTCCACCTCAACGTTATGCGATTCCAGCGCGGCCAGCAGAGAAGGGTGTTCATCCTGGCACAGCAGCTGTGTGCCAGTGATACGCAGCGTGACGCGTCCCATCAGAGCTGGAAATTACTCAGATCGTCGGTATCGACTTCCGAATCGATTTGTCCGACCAGATAAGAGCTAACTTCTACTTCCTGTGGAGCGACCTGAACGTTATCGGACACCAGCCAGGTATTGATCCACGGGATTGGGTTGGAGCGGGTCTGGAACGGTAGATCCAGCCCCACCGCCTGCATACGAATATTAGTAATATATTCAACGTATTGACACAGGATATCTTTATTCAGGCCGATCATCGAACCGTCGCGGAACAGATAGTCTGCCCACTCTTTTTCCTGCTGCGCCGCCTGCACGAACAGGTCATAACATTCCTGTTTACACTCTTCGGCGATTTCCGCCATCTCCGGGTCGTCCACGCCGCTACGCAACAGGTTCAGCATATGTTGCGTGCCGGTCAGATGCAGAGCTTCGTCACGGGCGATCAGACGGATAATTTTGGCGTTGCCTTCCATCAGTTCACGCTCGGCAAATGCGAAAGAGCAGGCGAAGCTGACGTAGAAGCGGATGGCTTCCAGCGCGTTCACGCTCATCAGGCACAGATACAGTTTTTTCTTCAGCTCACGCAGATTCACGACAACCGTTTTGCCATTAACGGTATGGGTGCCTTCACCGAGCAGGTGCCAGTAACTGGTCATCTCAATAAGTTCGTCGTAGTAGGCGGAGATACCTTCGGCGCGCTTCTGAATTTGCTCATTGGTCACGATATCGTCAAAAACGACAGCCGGATCGTTGACGATGTTACGAATAATGTGGGTGTAGGATCGTGAGTGAATCGTCTCAGAAAACGCCCAGGTCTCTACCCACGTCTCCAGCTCCGGGATGGAAATGAGCGGCAGCAGGGCGACGTTCGGGCTACGTCCCTGAATGGAATCCAGCAGCGTCTGGTATTTGAGGTTGCTGATGAAGATATGTTTTTCGTGCTCCGGCAACGCCTGATAATCGATACGATCGCGGGAGACGTCGACCTCTTCCGGACGCCAGAAGAAAGAGAGCTGTTTTTCGATCAGTTTTTCGAAGATGTCATATTTCTGCTGGTCATAGCGTGCAACGTTGACCGGCTGGCCAAAGAACATGGGTTCCTTGAGCTGATCGTTTTTCGTCTGTGAAAAAGTGGTGTATGCCATTGAAGTGAATCCTTTATGGGATGAGCGCCGGATGGCGGCGCAAGCGCCTTATCCGGCCTACAAACCGTACAATCGTAGGCCGGGTAAGCATAGCGCTACCCGGCACTATTCATCAGATCTTACAAGCGCCGCTTTCGCAGCCATCGTCCTGAATAGAAGGCGCCAAATCGTCCTGCGCATCTTCCGCGCCGTCGCGGGTATTTTGATAGTACAGAGTTTTCACGCCAAACTTATACGCGGTGAGCAAATCTTTCAGCAGTTGCTGCATCGGCACTTTTCCTGACGGGAAACGTGACGGATCGTAGTTGGTATTGGCGGAAATCGACTGATCGATAAACTTCTGCATGATACCCACCAGTTGCAGATAACCGTCGTTGTTCGGCATCTCCCACAACAGTTCGTAAGCGTCTTTCAGATGCTCATAATCCGGCACGACCTGACGCAAAATACCGTCTTTCGAGGCCTTGATGCTGACGTAGCCGCGCGGTGGTTCGATACCGTTGGTGGCGTTGGAGATCTGGGACGACGTTTCCGACGGCATTAGCGCCGATAGCGTGGAGTTACGCAGACCGTGGGTTTTGATCGACTCACGCAGCTGTTCCCAGTCGTAGTGCAGCGGTTCGTTGACGATCGCATCCAGATCTTTTTTGTAGGTGTCGATCGGCAAAATGCCTTTTGCATAGGTGGTTTCGTTGAACCATGGGCAGGCGCCTTGCTCTTTCGCCAGTTCGTTGGACGCTTTAAGCAGATAGTACTGAATGGCTTCGAAGGTTTTATGCGTCAGATTATTGGCGCTGCCGTCGGAATAACGTTTACCGTTTTTCGCCAGCCAGTAGGAGAAGTTAATCACGCCAATGCCCAGCGTACGACGACCCATTGCGCCGCGTTTGGCAGCCGGAATCGGGTAATCCTGATAATCGAGCAGAGCATCCAAAGCGCGTACTGCCAGAATAGCCAGTTCTTCCAGCTCGTCCAGAGTCTTAATGGCGCCCAGGTTGAAGGCAGACAGCGTACACAACGCAATTTCGCCGTTTTCATCGTTGACATCGTTCAGCGGTTTGGTCGGCAGGGCAATCTCCAGACACAGGTTAGACTGGCGTACCGGGGCGACAACCGGATCGAACGGACTGTGAGTATTGCAGTGGTCAACGTTCTGGATATAGATACGACCGGTAGAGGCGCGTTCCTGCATCATCAGCGAGAACAGTTCGACCGCTTTCACACGCTGTTTGCGGATGCTGTCGTCGTTTTCATATTTCACGTACAGGCGTTCGAATTCGTCCTGGTCGGCGAAGAACGCATCGTATAGCCCCGGCACGTCGGATGGACTGAACAGCGTAATGTCGCCGCCCTTCAGCAGGCGGGTGTACATCAGTTTGTTGATCTGTACGCCGTAGTCCATGTGACGTACGCGGTTACCTTCCACGCCACGGTTGTTTTTCAGTACCAGCAGGCTTTCCACTTCCAGGTGCCACATCGGGTAGAACAGTGTCGCCGCGCCGCCGCGCACGCCGCCCTGCGAGCAGGATTTCACCGCCGTCTGGAAGTGCTTGTAGAACGGAATACAGCCGGTGTGGAACGCTTCGCCGCCACGAATCGGGCTACCCAGCGCACGAATGCGTCCCGCGTTGATGCCGATACCGGCGCGCTGAGAAACGTATTTCACAATCGCGCTGGAGGTGGCGTTGATGGAATCCAGACTGTCGCCACACTCGATCAGTACGCAGGAGCTGAACTGACGGGTCGGGGTACGCACGCCGGACATGATGGGCGTCGGCAGCGAGATTTTGAACGTAGAGACCGCATCGTAAAAACGTTTTACATAGTCAAGACGCGTTTCACGCGGGTAGTTCGAGAACAGGCAGGCCGCTACCAGAATGTAGAGGAACTGCGCGCTTTCATAGATTTCACCGGTCACGCGGTTTTGCACCAGATATTTCCCTTCCAGCTGCTTAACGGCAGCGTAGGAGAAGGTCATATCGCGATCGTGAACGATAAACGAATCCATCTGCTTGAACTCTTCTTCCGTGTAGTCTTCCAGCAGATGATTGTCGTATTTGCCAAACTCAACCATTTTTACCACATGGTGGTAAAGTGCGGGCGGCTCAAACTGGCCGAAGGCTTTCTTACGCAGGTGGAAAATCGCCAGACGCGCAGCCAGGTATTGATAATCCGGCGCATCGCGAGAGATCAGGTCTGCGGCGGCCTTAATGATAGTTTCATGGATATCGGAGGTCTTAATCCCATCATAAAACTGAATATGCGAGCGTAGCTCGACCTGAGAAACCGATACGTTATTCAGTCCTTCTGCCGCCCAATCAAGCACGCGATGAATTTTGTCGAGATTGATGCGCTCAGTACGGCCGTCACGCTTTGTCACCAGCAGACTCTGATTCATGTGGTTTTCTACCTGTTTACCTGTCCGTGAAAGAAAAATATCCCCCCGCTTATCCACAACGCCACGTTGTGACTAACTCTGTGGATAAATACTATATATAGGGGGTAATCGATAAGTGAAACGCTATATGGTGAGTATTCTAGTAGGGATTCTTTTGAGTACAAGAGTTGATTTTGGCGTTAAATTGCGGTTGCAAAAGCGTAAGAATCGCTAAATGCGCGTCTGATAAGGCCTGGAGAGGATGTCAACAATTCATAAAAAAAAATCAAAATTTGATCGAATGCTGATTTCTTCATCGAAGAGAAAGGTTGCGCCCGATGATCTAACGCAACCCTTATAGGAAAATTCTTTGATGTCAGGCTTTTTTAGCGCGGGTATGCAACATGTAGTTAACGTCTACTCCGGGACCGAGTTTGAAAGTATTGGTTATCGGGTTGTAGTGCAGCCCGGTGATATGTTGCTCTTTCAGGACGGTTTCATCTACCCAGCTTAACAGTTCAGCAGGCTTAATGAATTTCTTCACGTCGTGCGTGCCTTTTGGCACCATGCGCAGAATATACTCAGCGCCGACGACCGCCATCAGCCAGGATTTTCCATTGCGGTTCAACGTTGAGAAGAACACCTCGCCGCCGGGTTTAACCAGTTGGGCGCAGGCGTGGACGACCGATTGCGGATCGGGAACATGCTCCAGCATTTCCATACAGGTGACGACGTCGTATTGCTGGGCGTGTTTTGCCGCATGTTCCTCAACCGTCTCCTGCACGTACTCTACCTCGATGCCGCTTTCCAGCGCATGCAGTTTGGCGACCTGCAAAGGCTCAAAGCCCATATCCAGCCCGGTGACGGTTGCGCCTTCGCGTGCCATACTTTCCGCCAGAATGCCGCCGCCGCAGCCGACGTCGAGTACCTTTTTACCAAACAGGCCGCCTGAGCGCTCAGTAATGTAGCCAAGGCGTAGAGGGTTGATGCGATGCAATGGCTTGAATTCGCCCTCCAGATCCCACCAGCGCGACGCGACGGCTTCGAATTTGGCGATTTCATTATGGTCAACGTTGTGAGCTACCGACGGTTTTTCAGTGTTCATGAGTACATGAGATTCCGCTATTGATCTATCGGGGCAGTATAGCAGGTGCAAAGTCGCTGCGTTATATCTACTGCCGTCTTTATTACGCTTTCAGCGCAAGAAGTTTTCTTGCGCGTTCTGTAAAACCGCTACCGATGTGGTGCGTGATAAAATTACAGACGCCCTCGACGTTGTTGTTTTTTAACATATCCAAAATAGTGGCATGTCCACGGTTAGAGCTGGTGATATATTCAGCGGTAAAATCCAGTCTGTAGCGAATTGCCAATAAACGTGCTGAGATCAACAGGTGTGCTTGTGAAATGTATTTATTATCGGCATATTTCACAAAAACATAATGAAAATCATGATCCAGTTTGAGGTAAGCTTGCGTATCGCGCTCTGCATTAATTTTTGCTGACTTCGATAAAATATTGCTTAATTCGACTATGACATTGTTAGCATTTTTCTCCATCGCTTCACGAATTGCGCCCTGTTCAAGGATAACCCTCATTTTGATGAGATCATTGATATCCTCGTCGGTGACAGAAAAAACAAATGTCCCACTGCGGGGAATGATGTTGACCAGGTTTTCATTATAGCTCAGCCAAATAAAAGCTTCACGAATTGGTGTTTTACTTACCATCAGAATATTTGATAGTTCATTTTCACTGATCGCTTGCCCAAGATCGAAATCGCCATGGATAATCATCTCCCTTATTTTCTCTTTAATCACCTGGGTGATGGATTTGGGTATTTCAATTGATATGTGACTAAAATCACGCTTTAATCTATTTTTCATTTTCTTCTCCTCCATGGTTAAACCCGGCTCCATTGTAATTAATTTATTCAAAATTAACGGATCTAATATATCAGATATAAGAAAATTTACATACTTTATTGTTGTTATTGTATATTTCATTAAGTTTGCTTGCTGATATATCAGATATGACACATTAGCTTTTGAATTGTATTGTTTTTTACGTAACATCAATTCCGGTCAATACCCTTATTCATTGAATCATAAAAGGTGATGCAAAATGAGTAGTCCACAAGAAAATTTATACGATGCAATTCGTATTGTAAAAAGGAAAATCATTCCTTTGGCCTTTATTCTTTACTTTTTTAACTATATGGATCGTGTCAATATTGGGTTTGCTGCATTACGCATGAATGAATCTCTCGGTATTACGCCTGAGGATTTTGCTAATATTTCTTCTATATTCTTCATATCATATTTAATCTTTCAAATTCCGAGTAGCATTGGCTTGCAAAAGCTTGGCGCAAGAAAATGGATTAGTTCCATTATTATCGGCTGGGGAGCGGTAACAGGGCTGATTTTTTTTGCTAAAGATACTCAACATATTTTGCTGGCTCGCATTTTTTTGGGGGTATTTGAAGCTGGCTTTTTCCCGGGCATGGTTTATTATCTTGCATGCTGGTTCCCGGCTCGTGAACGCGGAAAAGTCAATAGTTTCTTCATGTTATCTATTGCTGTTGCATCGGTATTGGCTGCACCGATGTCTGGTTGGATCATCGAGCATTTGAATACCCCGGATTATGAAGGCTGGCGCTGGCTTTTTGCTATTGAAGGTATCCCTACCGTATTCCTTGGCATCCTGACATTTTATTTACTGCCTGACAGTCCAGAAAAGGCTAAATGGCTTACGCCACAGCAGATATCGGCCTTAGTTAATAAATTACGTACTGACAATGAAACCGCAGCTGCATTAAATAAAAATACCAACTCATCCTTTCTTTCCGTAATCAAAAATCCAGTTTTGCTTCAGCTTTCTTTCGCCTACATGTTGATTCAGGCGGCTGCTCTGGCGGCAAACTACTGGTTGCCGGGGTTGGTGAAGGGATTTTCAGCTGATTTTACGGATACTGACGTTGGTTTAATCATGAGTATTCCGTTTATTTTCGCTATGTTCAGCATGCCCTGGTGGGGCTGGCATTCCGATAAAAAGAATGAACGAAAATGGCATGCTGCATTACCCATGTTTCTGGCAGGCTGTGGTTTTCTGATGATTGCTCTTGTCCCCTCAATGTCGCTGAGAATGCTGGGGCTAACGTTCTATGGTGTTGGGATCCTCAGCTATTACGGACCTTACTGGGCGCTGCCTTCTGCATTATTGTCGCCGTCAGGGTTGGCTATCAGCATTGCGTTTATTAACTCATGTTCAAGTCTTGGCGGATTCCTGATTAATAAATCACTGGGATTCGTTTCTACTCATTATGGTGCGACAGGAATATTTATTGTAGAGGCAATACTTTGCTTCGCTGCGGTAGCCGTTTTGGCGTTAATGAAAATTGATGTGAAAAAAGAAAAAAGCCAACAAACAAATGTTGTATCACGAACCTGATAAATGGAGAAATTATGAAAATTACGTCTATTGAAGTTTTTGACTGTGAATTAAAAAAAAGAGATCAAACGATGTCCTCCTATAATCCAGTACTTATCCGGGTGAATACCGACTCAGGATTAAGTGGTATTGGCGAAGTAGGACTGGCCTATGGCGCAGGCGCTAAAGCTGGCGTAGGGATCATCAGAGATCTGGCGCCATTGGTTGTGGGTGAAGATCCATTAAATATCGAAAAAATTTGGGAGTTCTTTTTCAGAAAGACTTTTTGGGGGATGGGGGGCGGAAACGTTTTTTATGCCGGAATGAGCGCTATTGATATTGCTCTTTGGGATATCAAAGGTAAATATTTAGGTGTACCTGTTTATCAGCTCCTTGGCGGGAAAACTAATGGAAAATTAAGAACCTATGCTAGTCAGTTACAATTTGGTTGGGGGGATAAACGCCAGATATTAGTGACACCTGAGGAATATGCTGAGGCGGCGCGTGCGGCTCTTGACGATGGATATGATGCGATTAAAGTGGATCCACTCGAAATCGATCGTAATGGCGATGACTGTGTTTTTCAGAATAAAAATCGTAACTATTCAGGATTGTTACTGGCCGATCAATTAAAAATGGGGGAAGCGCGAATTGCCGCTATGCGTGAAGCAATGGGGGATGATGCTGATATTATCGTGGAAATCCATTCTCTTCTCGGTACAAACTCAGCTATTCAATTTGCGAAGGCGATAGAAAAGTATCGTATCTTTCTTTATGAAGAACCGATTCATCCATTAAATTCTGATAATATGCAGAAAGTTTCCCGTTCAACAACGATTCCAATCGCCACTGGCGAGCGTTCCTACACAAGATGGGGATACAGGGAATTACTGGAGAAGCAGTCTATTGCCGTAGCGCAACCTGATTTGTGTCTCTGCGGCGGAATTACCGAAGGAAAGAAAATCTGTGACTATGCTAATATTTATGACACCACTGTACAGGTGCATGTTTGCGGCGGTCCTGTTTCCACGGTAGCCGCGCTGCATATGGAAACAGCAATTCCCAACTTTATTATTCATGAGCATCATACCAATGCGATGAAAGCATCTATTCGGGAACTTTGTACCCACGATTATCAACCGGAAAATGGCTATTATGTCGCGCCGGAACAGCCCGGATTGGGTCAGGAATTAAACGATGAGGTAGTGAAAGAATATCTGGCCTATGTGATTAAATAGCATCTGGTGATACTGATTATGGTTTATGCCTCCCGGCATATCCCCTAAATAATTCGAGTTGCAGGATAAAATGGTTAACCGTCTTGAACAGCGCTTGCGCTAACCCCGACGGGGCGAGGCCCAGGGATGGGCCGAGTAACTTGCCGCCAACGCACATGAAACTTGAAGTATGACGGGTATACGCGGGAGGTATTGATTTTCCAGCCTCTTCCTGGCCAGACCCCGATCTCCCCTGTGTCGCCTCTGAAACCGATCGCCGATAAACGCCGAGACCACGCTTATAAATGAAGAGAGCATGCGGCACCCGAATAAAGCATTGTCTGGCTGCATTCCGTTTACCAGTACGTGGGCGAATGTGTTATAATTTGCGACCTTTGAATCCGGGATACAGTAGAGGGATAGCGGTTAGATGAGCGACCTTGCGAGAGAAATTACACCGGTCAACATTGAGGAAGAGCTGAAGAGCTCCTATCTGGATTATGCGATGTCGGTCATTGTTGGCCGTGCGCTGCCGGATGTCCGAGATGGCCTGAAGCCGGTACACCGTCGCGTACTTTACGCCATGAACGTATTGGGCAATGACTGGAACAAAGCCTATAAAAAATCTGCCCGTGTCGTTGGTGACGTAATCGGTAAATACCATCCCCACGGCGATTCCGCAGTGTATGACACCATCGTTCGTATGGCGCAGCCATTCTCGCTGCGTTACATGCTGGTGGATGGTCAGGGTAACTTCGGTTCTATTGACGGCGACTCCGCGGCGGCAATGCGTTATACGGAGATCCGTCTGGCGAAAATCGCCCACGAACTGATGGCCGATCTCGAAAAAGAGACGGTGGATTTCGTGGATAACTATGACGGTACGGAAAAAATTCCGGACGTCATGCCGACCAAAATTCCGAATCTGCTGGTGAACGGTTCTTCCGGTATCGCAGTAGGTATGGCGACGAATATCCCGCCGCACAACCTGACGGAAGTGATTAACGGCTGCCTGGCGTATATCGACAACGAAGACATCAGCATTGAAGGGCTGATGGAACATATTCCGGGTCCGGACTTCCCGACCGCCGCGATCATCAACGGTCGTCGTGGTATCGAAGAAGCCTACCGTACCGGTCGTGGAAAAGTGTACATTCGCGCCCGCGCGGAAGTTGAAGCTGACGCGAAAACGGGCCGTGAAACCATCATTGTCCATGAAATTCCCTATCAGGTGAACAAAGCGCGCCTGATCGAGAAAATCGCCGAGCTGGTGAAAGATAAACGCGTGGAAGGCATCAGCGCGCTGCGTGACGAATCCGACAAAGACGGGATGCGCATCGTGATTGAAGTAAAACGCGATGCGGTGGGCGAGGTGGTGCTTAATAATCTCTACTCCCAGACCCAGCTACAGGTTTCCTTCGGTATTAACATGGTGGCGCTGCATCACGGCCAGCCGAAGATCATGAACCTGAAAGATATCATTTCAGCGTTCGTGCGCCACCGCCGTGAAGTGGTGACGCGTCGGACTATTTTTGAACTGCGTAAAGCCCGTGACCGTGCGCATATCCTTGAAGCTCTGGCGATTGCGCTGGCTAACATCGACCCGATTATCGAACTGATTCGCCGCGCGCCGACGCCGGCGGAAGCGAAAGCGGCGCTGATTTCGCGTCCGTGGGATCTGGGCAACGTTGCTGCGATGCTGGAGCGCGCTGGTGATGACGCTGCGCGTCCGGAATGGCTGGAGCCAGAATTTGGCGTGCGTGACGGTCAGTACTACCTGACTGAACAGCAGGCGCAGGCGATTCTGGATCTGCGTTTGCAGAAACTGACCGGCCTGGAGCATGAAAAACTGCTCGACGAATACAAAGAGTTGCTGGAGCAGATCGCTGAACTGCTGCACATTCTGGGCAGCGCCGATCGCCTGATGGAAGTGATCCGCGAAGAGATGGAGTTAATTCGCGATCAGTTCGGCGATGAGCGTCGTACCGAAATCACCGCCAACAGCGCCGATATTAATATCGAAGATCTGATTAGCCAGGAAGATGTTGTCGTGACGCTGTCTCACCAGGGTTACGTCAAATACCAACCGCTGACGGATTACGAAGCGCAACGTCGTGGTGGGAAAGGTAAATCTGCCGCGCGTATTAAAGAAGAAGACTTTATCGACCGCCTGCTGGTGGCTAACACCCATGACACCATCCTCTGCTTCTCCAGCCGGGGCCGTCTGTACTGGATGAAGGTCTATCAGCTGCCGGAAGCCAGCCGCGGCGCGCGCGGTCGTCCGATCGTCAACCTGCTGCCGCTGGAAGCCAACGAACGTATCACCGCGATTCTGCCGGTTCGTGAGTATGAAGAAGGCGTCAACGTCTTTATGGCGACCGCCAGCGGTACCGTGAAGAAAACGGCGCTGACCGAATTCAGCCGTCCGCGTTCCGCCGGTATTATCGCGGTGAACCTCAACGACGGCGACGAGCTGATTGGCGTTGACCTGACTTCTGGTTCTGACGAAGTCATGCTGTTCTCGGCCGCGGGTAAAGTGGTGCGCTTCAAAGAAGACGCCGTCCGTGCGATGGGGCGTACCGCGACCGGTGTGCGCGGTATTAAGCTGGCGGGAGACGATAAAGTAGTTTCTCTGATCATCCCACGCGGCGAAGGCGCTATTCTGACCGTAACGCAAAACGGCTACGGGAAGCGTACCGCAGCGGACGAGTACCCGACCAAGTCTCGTGCGACGCAGGGCGTTATCTCTATCAAAGTGACCGAGCGCAACGGTTCCGTTGTCGGTGCGGTACAGGTAGACGATTGCGACCAGATCATGATGATCACGGATGCCGGTACTCTGGTGCGTACCCGTGTGTCCGAGATCAGCGTAGTGGGACGTAATACCCAAGGCGTTATCCTTATCCGCACGGCGGAAGATGAAAACGTGGTGGGTCTGCAACGCGTTGCTGAACCGGTAGATGACGAAGAACTCGACGCTATCGACGGCAGCGTGGCGGAAGGCGATGAGGATATCGCCCCGGAAGCGGAAAGCGATGACGACGTTGCGGATGACGCTGACGAGTAATGTTATTGCTGTGCGAGGGCCGGATATCCGGCCCTTTTTCTTTGCCGTTGCGGGCTACGTCATTTACCGCTACCTTAGTCACACTCTATTTACATCCTGAGGCGGAGCTTCGCCCCTTTGAAATACCTTGCTTCCTTTCGAACTACGCTGAAAGTCTCGCGCTACTTATTCAGAGCGTTAGCGTTACTCATTTGGCTCTTAATCGCCTTTGTTTCGGTGTTTTACATCGTCAATGCCCTGCACCAGCGGGAGTCTGAAATTCGTCAGGAGTTCAACCTTAGCTCCGATCAGGCGCAGCGTTTTATCCAGCGCACGTCGGACGTGATGAAAGAGCTCAAATATATCGCCGAGAACCGTTTAACGGCGGAAAACGGCGTCATGTCGTCGCGTGCGCGTGATGACAAAATGGTGGTGCCGGACTTTGAACCGCTATTTGCCGACTCAGACTGTGCGGCGATGGGCTCCGCCTGGCGCGGATCGCTGGAGTCGCTGGCATGGTTTATGCGTTACTGGCGCGACAACTTTTCAGCGGCGTATGATCTTAACCGCGTTTTCCTGATTGGCAGCGATAACCTCTGTATGGCGAATTTCGGCCTGCGTGAAATGCCCGTGGAGCGCGATGATGCGTTAAAAGCGTTACATGAGCGGATTATGAAATACCGCAACGCGCCGCAGGAAGAAAGTGGGAATAACCTTTTCTGGATAAGCCAGGGCGCGCGTCAGGGCGTGGGCTACTTTTATGCGCTGACGCCGGTGTATCTGGCCAACCGTCTGCAAGCGCTGCTGGGCGTCGAGCAGCCCATCCGCATGGAAAATTTTTTCACGCCGGGCAGTTTGCCGATGGGCGTCACCATTATTGATGAGAACGGCCATTCGCTGATTTCGTTGACCGGTCCTGATGGCAATATTAAAGCGGAGCCGCGCTGGATGCAGGAGCGTTCCTGGTTTGGTTATACGCCAGGTTTTCGCGAACTGGTACTCAAAAAAAGCCTGCCGCCATCCTCGCTCAGTATTGTCTATTCTGTGCCTGTAGATTTAGTCCTGGAGCGTATTCGTATTCTTATCCTGAACGCTATCCTGCTGAACGTGCTGGTGGGTGCAGGGCTGTTTACGCTTGCGCGGATGTATGAGCGGCGAATTTTCATTCCGGCGGAGAGCGATGCCCAGCGTCTGGAAGAGCATGAACAGTTCAACCGTAAAATCGTCGCCTCCGCGCCGGTGGGGATCTGTATTCTGCGCACTATTGATGGTGTCAATATTCTGAGTAACGAACTGGCGCACACCTACCTGAACATGCTCACGCATGAAGACAGACAGCGCCTGACGCAAATTATTTGCGGCCAGCAGGTCAACTTTGTTGATGTATTGACCAGCAATAATACCAATTTGCAAATTAGCTTCGTCCATTCCCGCTATCGTAATGAAAACGTCGCGATTTGCGTGTTGGTAGATGTGAGTACGCGCGTCAAAATGGAAGAGTCGCTGCAAGAGATGGCGCAGGCGGCGGAGCAGGCAAGCCAGTCTAAATCCATGTTCCTTGCAACGGTCAGCCATGAATTGCGCACACCGCTGTACGGTATCATTGGCAATCTCGATCTGCTGCAAACCAAAGAGCTGCCAAAAGGCGTGGATCGTCTGGTCACGGCGATGAATAATTCCTCCAGTCTGTTGCTGAAAATTATCAGCGACATTCTCGACTTCTCGAAAATTGAGTCGGAACAGCTAAAGATTGAGCCGCGCGAATTTTCACCGCGAGAGGTGATGAACCATATCACCGCCAATTATCTGCCGCTGGTGGTGCGTAAGCAGCTCGGCCTGTATTGTTTTATTGAGCCTGACGTGCCGGTATCGCTGAACGGCGACCCGATGCGTTTACAGCAGGTCATTTCAAACCTGTTGAGCAACGCCATTAAGTTTACCGATATTGGCTGCATCGTGCTGCATGTGCGCTGTGATGGGGATTATCTCAGCATTCGCGTGCGGGATACCGGCGTTGGTATTCCGGCAAAAGAGGTGGTTCGCCTGTTCGATCCCTTCTTCCAGGTAGGAACCGGCGTACAGCGTAACTTTCAGGGGACCGGTCTGGGGCTGGCGATTTGCGAAAAATTGATCAGCATGATGGACGGCGATATTTCCGTCGATTCGGAGCCGGGCATGGGAAGCCAGTTTACGCTGCGCATCCCGCTTTATGGCGCGCAATACCCTGTGAAAAAGAGCGTGGAAGGACTCGCCGGAACCTGCTGTTGGCTGGCGGTGCGCAATACTTCTTTGTGCCAGTTTATTGAGACCAGTCTGGCGCGTAGCGGCGTTCATACGCAGCGTTATGAAGGGCAAGAACCCGCCGCGGACGATATTTTAATTGTCGATGACGCGCTGGAGCATACCTGGCAGGGGAGGGCTGCGGTCGTCTTTTGCCGCCGTCATATCGGGATTCCGTTGGAAAGAGCGCCGGGCGAGTGGGTGCATAGTGTGGCGTCGGTGCATGAGTTGCCCGCACTGTTGGCGCGTATCTATAGTATTGAGCTGGATAGTGAAGCGCTTTCCAGCGCATTGCCGACGACGGATAAAACCGCAGATTCAAATGACGACATGATGATTCTGGTCGTTGACGATCATCCGATCAATCGCCGTCTGCTGGCCGATCAATTGGGATCGCTGGGGTATCAGTGTAAGACAGCCAATGATGGCGTGGACGCTCTGAATGTGCTGAGTAAAAATGCTATCGATATTGTTCTGAGCGATGTGAACATGCCGAACATGGACGGCTATCGCCTGACGCAGCGTATCCGTCAGCTTGGGCTAACGCTGCCTGTCGTCGGCGTGACGGCGAACGCGCTGGCGGAAGAGAAACAACGTTGCCTGGAGTCCGGTATGGACAGCTGTTTGTCGAAGCCTGTGACGCTGGATGTGTTGAAACAGACGCTGGCGGTGTATGCCGAACGAGTACGTAAAACGCGGGCATAAAAAATGCCGGATGGCGGCGTCGCCTGTCCGGCTTGCAAAAGATGAGTCGACTGGTAGGCCTGATAAGCGTAGCGCCATCAGGCTGGGTAACGTAAAAGCGATTTATTCTTTGTCTGTCGGACTCAGGGTGACGGAAGAGAGATAGTTGAGCAGCGCGATATCATTCTCTACGCCCAGTTTCATCATCGCCGATTTCTTCTGGCTGCTGATGGTCTTAATGCTGCGGTTGAGCTTCTTGGCGATTTCGGTGACCAGGAAACCCTCGGCGAACAGGCGTAATACTTCGCTCTCTTTTGGCGACAGGCGCTTATCGCCGTAACCGCCTGCGCTGATTTTCTCCAGCAGACGAGAAACGCTTTCTGGGGTGAATTTTTTGCCTTTTTGCAGCGCGGCCAGCGCCTTAGGCAGATCGGTTGGCGCACCCTGTTTGAGTACGATCCCTTCAATATCAAGATCCAACACGGCGCTCAGGATCGCCGGATTGTTGTTCATGGTCAGAACGATAATAGACAGGCTCGGAAAATGACGCTTGATGTACTTGATCAAGGTGATCCCATCGCCGTATTTATCTCCCGGCATGGAGAGGTCAGTGATCAACACATGCGCATCTAATTTCGGCAGGTTGTTGATCAATGCTGTGGAATCTTCAAATTCGCCAACAACATTCACCCACTCGATTTGTTCAAGTGATTTGCGAATACCGAACAGTACAATCGGGTGGTCATCGGCAATAATTACGTTCATATTGTTCATGTATTGGGCTACCTTGCTACAGCAAGCTTTTGACGTAGGCGTCAATGTCGCTGATATATTTTTCTATACCTGGAGCATCTTTCTCACGAATCAGATGTTCCAGCGTTTCACATAACTGCTTGCCGGGTACCAGATTAAGCATGGCAAACACCCCTTTCAGGCGGTGAGCCGTTTGGGCCAGCGCAGCGAAATCGCTGGTTGCCGCCTCAGTATACAACCTCTTAACATCATCCGGTACTGTGTCTACAAATAGCGCATAATAGCCGCTGGCATGAAGCTCGGCATTTTCATCTCCGCCGAGCGGGGAGGCGGGAATCTCTTCCTGCGCCAGCTGCTCTTCGATAAGTTGTAGTACAGCTTCCTGCATAGCATTGCTCATATTAAAGTTGACGCGCAACTGACCCGGGCCAATTTTCCGCACGCCTGACTCATCATCGCTTAAAAGCAAGCCCGAGGCAGTAAGATTAGACGGATTATCCGTTAAAAAGAGATCATATTCTTGACTTATCTGCCTTTCATCCGGCGTGATGCAGGTAGCGCCCCAGTTTTCTAACTGACGCAGCACAATCGCGCGAACCTCGTTGGACGTCACATCGACCATCACGCTCACGTCGTCCAGCAGGCGCTCTTCGACCTGAGTATGCTGATCGTGAGGAAGCATTTTGACATGAACGGTATAGCGCGTGCCCAGCGTTTCTCGCGCTTTAATGTTGAGATGACCGCCCAGTTTGCGCGCCAGTTGATTGCACAGCCAGAAGGTGAGCGGATTCGCTTTGCCGTAACGATCGCCCTGCGTTTCATTCATATACGGGAAATGCAGATTATCAATCTCGTTTAACGTTACGCCTTCGCCCGTATCCAGAATACGGAAAGTCAGACGCTCCGCGATAGATTCATCCTGCTCGACTTCAAGCGTAATTTTACCCATAGCGGTCGTTGTGACGGCATACTGAATCAACAGCAGCAAAATCCGACGCAGGGCGTCGCGATCGCCCCAGCGTTCATCGTTGCCGCTAAGATGGTTATTAATCAGCAGTTGCAGCCCTTTACGCTTAATGGCGGGCAGCACTTCCGGCACGACTTCGTCAATAAGATCCTGCAGGGAGAACAGCGTTGCTTCGCTTTTCCATGCGTCATTTTCCAGCATATTCGCCAGTTGGATTTCATCGATCATACGTACCAATACATCCGCCTGATCCGCCAGTTTCAGGCTTTCCGGCGTGGTGACTGCCGCGGCGTTAACCGCCAGTTGGCGTACGGGCTCTTTAAGCGTGTTGCTGATATTTTGCATAAAGGCGGCGCGGCCCTGCTGATTCTTCTCATACAAACGCTGCGCCTGTTTAAGCTTCTTATTCACCAGCACTTCCCGGTCCTGATCGCGAATAATAAAGATCTGCGTGCGGGGGGCGATCTGGCTGCGAAACAGACGGATCTCATACAGTTCGTTGTTAATTGTCGCCTGAATCACGCCCTGATGCTGTTCCGCCATGCTGGTAATATTTTGCAGGTTAAGATGCGGCAACAGATGATCGGCGATTTTATTGCTGATCACGGTGCGGTTGCCTTCCTGATCGTAGACCAGCAGACCCAGCGGCAGCAGAGAAACGATCTCTTCATTAATGGCGCGTAAGACGCGAAGCTCATTATTCGCCGCGTTGCCGGATGTCGATTCCGTCGACCGTCCCGGCTGATGACGGAACGTGGCGTAGCCAAATAACGCCAACGCCAGCAGCCCGATGTTCAGCAGTAAAGGCAGCAAAATATTTTGCAACGTATCAAGCAAAAGCGTACCGAACGGTACCTGCCAGATCAGGCGCATTCCGGTAGAGTTAAGCGCTGAGGAGATCTCAATTTTTGAACCGTTAAAGCTAATCGTGACGCTATCTGGCGCTTCCTTTTCACTGCTTCGCCCCGTCGCCTGGGTTGCGTCAGGCTCTATCCGAAAACTGTCCAGCGGCATTCCCGGCGGGATTAAATCATTAATGGGCAGATCAAACGCCACTACGGTCGCCAGATGTCCTGGCTGATTGAAGGTCGTGCGCAGCGTAAAATAGTGACCGTTTTGCCAGGCCAGTTTTCGCAATGAGGAGAAACTTTCGCGCTCATCCAGCGCATTCGCCTGCTGCAACATCTCTGCCCGGCGGGAATCGACGATATTGCCAATAGTGGACTCTTTAAAGCCGGAAGAGAGATCTTTCAACGGTAGGGTAGAGATAAGAATCAGGCTGTTATCCTGTCCGTTGAGGTAATACATTGACCACGGCACGTTTTCCGCGCCCCACAGCGTATCCAGATAGGTTGACATACGCTGCGTCATTTCCAGCGTGGCGCTGTCATGGGAACCGAAAATCAGCGCTTCAGTTTTACGTCGCGGCTTTTCAAGATAATACACATCCTGCTTCAGACGCGTTTCCTGAAGTCCTTCACCTGTCGATGGCGTAGTGGTCGCGGCGATGTTGTCATAAATTTGCCAGGTAACATACCGCCAGGTATCCACGCGTTTATGAATAGCGTGGGTGATATCGACAATTTGATAGCTTTTGTCTTTCAACCAGGCGTTGACGGCGCTCTGTACCATAACGCCCATCGTTACCAGCAGCACAATGATCAGCAATAAGAAGAAACGGGTAATGCTTCCCGGTAGAAGGGAGAATCGGGTAGAGACCGTTGTGTCAGACTGACTCATTTATGTTTACGACCTGTAAAAGCAACGCTGAAGGTGAAGGGCAGTATAAAGGGTAATGAATGAATTTCCAGACTCTTACGTCATGCCGGGCAACTTAACACGCGCTCCGTCGGCGGGACGGGAAAAGCGTACAACCTTCGCAGAACGGTACAAATATAAAGACTACTTATAAATGTTTAGCACTAAATATCAAGAAATTATTTGCTAATGTCTTACGAACGGTCGAGCAGGGGAGTGTAGTGAATAACCGTGATAGTTTTAGGCAGGTAGCATAAATCAGCCGGGTGTGCCTGAAAAAGGGTAAAAAAAACCGAATGCGAAGCATCCGGTTGAAATAGGGGTAAACAGACATTCAGAAGTGAATGACGGTAATAAATAAAGTTAATGATGATAGCGGTCACTATTTTAGTTGCGAATGAAGATTCTGTTTTATCATTCAGTGCTATGAATTTCATCAATTTAACCCATTGATTTTAAAAGTCTCGTGAATATATTTTGTCTATTTGTGCTTATTTTTACTTGATTTTTGCTTTAAAAAAGTTCCGTAAAATTCATATTTTGAAACATCTATGTAGATAACTGTAACATCTTAAAAGTTTTAGTATCATATTCGTGTTGGATTATTCTGTATTTTTGCGGAGAATGGACTTGCCGACTGGTTAATGAGGGTTAACCAGTAAGCAGTGGCATAAAAAAGCAATAAAGGCATATAACAGAGGGTTAATAACATGAAAGTTAAAGTACTGTCCCTCCTGGTACCAGCTCTGCTGGTGGCGGGCGCAGCGAATGCGGCTGAAATTTATAATAAAGACGGCAACAAATTAGACCTGTTTGGTAAAGTTGATGGCCTGCACTACTTCTCTGACGACAAAGGCAGCGACGGTGACCAGACCTACATGCGTATCGGCTTCAAAGGCGAAACGCAGGTTAACGATCAGCTGACCGGTTATGGCCAGTGGGAATATCAGATTCAGGGCAACCAGACTGAAGGCAGCAACGACTCCTGGACGCGTGTGGCGTTTGCGGGTCTGAAATTCGCTGACGCAGGTTCCTTCGATTATGGTCGTAACTACGGCGTAACCTATGACGTGACCTCCTGGACCGACGTTCTGCCGGAGTTCGGCGGCGACACCTACGGCGCTGACAACTTTATGCAGCAGCGTGGTAACGGCTATGCCACCTACCGTAACACCGACTTCTTCGGCCTGGTGGATGGTCTGGACTTCGCGTTGCAGTATCAGGGCAAAAACGGCAGCGTGAGCGGTGAAAACACTAACGGTCGCAGCCTGCTGAACCAGAACGGTGACGGTTACGGCGGATCGCTGACCTATGCAATCGGCGAAGGCTTCTCTGTCGGTGGCGCTATCACCACGTCTAAACGTACTGCCGATCAGAATAACACCGCTAACGCTCGCCTGTATGGTAACGGCGATCGCGCCACGGTTTACACCGGCGGCCTGAAATACGATGCGAACAACATCTATCTGGCAGCGCAGTATTCTCAGACCTATAACGCAACCCGTTTTGGTACCTCTAACGGTAGCAACCCGTCCACCTCTTACGGTTTTGCCAACAAAGCGCAGAACTTTGAAGTGGTTGCTCAGTACCAGTTCGACTTTGGTCTGCGTCCGTCTGTGGCTTACCTGCAGTCTAAAGGTAAGGACATCAGCAACGGCTACGGCGCCAGCTATGGCGACCAGGACATCGTAAAATATGTTGATGTCGGCGCGACTTACTACTTCAACAAAAACATGTCCACCTATGTTGATTACAAAATCAACCTGCTGGATAAAAACGACTTTACCCGCGATGCGGGCATCAACACCGACGACATCGTAGCGCTGGGTCTGGTTTACCAGTTCTAATCAGCAAAAGATGTTGCTAAAGGGCCTGCGGGCCCTTTTTTCATGCCTTATTCCGGCGTACAAATACGACGTTTTGATATACGCTTGCGTCCATTCGAATGAGGATAAACAGCGATGAAAATGACTTTTGGCCGGGCCGTGTGTCTGGCGGCGGCTTTTTTACTTATGGGCTGCGATGAGGCTCCCGAAACGACAACAGCGTCACCTGCCGCTCAGGTGCTGGAAGGTAAAACGATGGGGACTCTCTGGCGGGTGAGCGTGGTTGGTATCGATGCGAAACGCGCCGCAGAGTTACAGACTAAAATCCAGACTCAGCTTGATGCTGATGATTGGTTGCTTTCTACCTATAAAAATGACTCCGCGTTGATGCGTTTTAACCATTCACGCAGTCTTGCGCCCTGGCCGGTCAGCGAAGCCATGGCGGATATCGTGACCTCGGCGCTGCGTATTGGCGCGAAGACGGATGGCGCGATGGATATCACCGTGGGCCCGCTGGTCAATCTGTGGGGGTTTGGGCCGGATCGGCAGCCGCTGCATATCCCAACACCAGCACAAATCGATGCGGCAAAAGCGAAAACAGGCCTGCAACATTTGCAGGTTATCGACAGGGCTGGACATCAGTTTTTGCAAAAAGATCTGCCGGATCTTTATGTTGATCTCTCCACGGTCGGGGAGGGCTATGCGGCGGATCATCTGGCGCGTCTGATGGAGCAGGAGGGCATTGCGCGTTATCTGGTCTCGGTGGGCGGCGCATTAAGCAGTCGCGGGATGAATGCGCAGGGGCAGCCGTGGCGCGTCGCGATTCAGAAGCCGACCGACCGGGAAAACGCAGTGCAGGCGATTGTGGATATCAACGGGCATGGCATCAGCACCTCCGGCAGCTACCGTAACTATTACGAGCTGGATGGCAAGCGTGTCTCGCACGTTATCGATCCGCAAACGGGGCGCCCCATTGAACACAATCTGGTATCGGTTACGGTCATCGCGCCAACGGCGCTGGAAGCGGACGGCTGGGACACCGGCCTGATGGTGCTTGGTACGCAAAAGGCGCAAGAGGTCGTGCGGAGGGAAGGGCTGGCGGTATTTATGATCATGAAAGAAGGTGAAGGCTTTAAAACCTGGATGTCGCCGCAGTTCAAAACGTTCCTGGTGAGCGATAAGAATTAAAACGCAAGATTACGGGTTTTTGTGGGCGGATTTACGGACACACTGCATGTAAGCAAGCACTATGCTTAATGAAGGAGTCTATGATGAAAAAAGCGTTACTTACCGATGATGAATGCTGGCTGCGGGTGCAGGCGCGCGATGCCAGCGCGGATGGGCGTTTCGTTTTTGCGGTGCGAACCACCGGCGTTTTTTGCCGCCCTTCTTGTCGCTCGAAGCGGGCGTTACGTAAAAATGTTCGCTTTTTTGCCAACGCGCAGCAGGCGCTGGACGCCGGTTTTCGCCCCTGCAAGCGCTGTCAGCCGGATAATGCGCGCGCGCAGCAACGGCGGTTGGATAAGATTGCCTGCGCCTGCCGTTTGCTTGAGCAGGAGACGCCGGTAACGCTGGCGTCTCTGGCGCAGGCGGTGGCGATGAGCCCGTTTCATCTGCACCGTCTGTTTAAAGCGAGCACCGGAATGACGCCGAAAGGGTGGCAGCAGGCGTGGCGCGCCCGGCGGCTGCGTGAGGCGTTGGCGAAAGGAGAGCCGATCACGGCGGCTATTTACCGCGCCGGCTTCCCGGATAGCAGTAGCTACTACCGTCATGCCGACCAGACGCTGGGCATGACGGCAAAACAGTTTCGCAAAGGCGGCGATAATGTCTCCGTTCGCTATGCGCTGACGGACTGGGTTTACGGACGGTGCCTGGTGGCGGAGAGCGAGCGGGGGATTTGCGCGATTCTCCCCGGTGATAGCGACGACGCGCTACTGGCTGAATTACACACCCTTTTCCCGGCGGCCCGCCACGAACCTGCTGACGCGCCTTTTCAGCAACGGGTGCGGCAGGTTGTCGCGGCTATCAACACACGCGATGTGCTGCTCTCGTTGCCGCTGGATATTCAGGGAACCGCGTTTCAACAGCAGGTCTGGCAGGCGTTATGCGCAATTCCCTGCGGCGAAACCGTAAGCTATCAACAGCTTGCCGCGACTATCGGCAAACCCACGGCGGTACGCGCGGTCGCCAGCGCGTGCGGCGCGAATAAACTGGCGATGGTGATCCCGTGTCATCGGGTCGTGCGTCGCGATGGTGCACTCTCCGGTTATCGTTGGGGCGTGCGTCGAAAAGCGCAGCTATTAAAGCGAGAAGCGCAAAAAGAGGAGTAGCAATGCTGGATCTATTTGCTGATGAAGCGCCCTGGCAAGAGCCCCTGGCGCCTGGCGCGGTGGTGTTGCGCCGCTTTGCGTTTCGCGCGGCGCAGTCGCTATTAGACGATATCGGGTTTGTCGCCAGTCAGTCTCCGTTTCGTCAGATGGTGACGCCGGGCGGCTACACCATGTCGGTGGCGATGACCAACTGCGGCGCGTTAGGGTGGACCACCGATCGTCACGGTTATTGTTATGCCGTGCGCGATCCGTTGACCGATAAACCCTGGCCTGCGCTGCCGTTATCGTTTGCCAGCGTATGTCGTCAGGCGGCAATCGCGGCAGGGTATGCGAGCTTCCAACCGGACGCCTGCCTGATCAATCGCTACGCGCCCGGCGCTAAACTGTCGCTGCATCAGGATAAAGACGAGCCGGATCTGCGCGCGCCTATTATCTCAGTTTCGTTGGGGGTGCCGGCGGTTTTTCAGTTTGGCGGCCTGCGTCGCAGCGACCCGATCCAGCGGATCTTACTGGAGCATGGCGATATCGTGGTCTGGGGCGGCGAGTCCCGGCTGTTTTATCATGGTATCCAGCCGCTTAAAGCGGGCTTTCATCCCATGACCGGTGAATTTCGTTACAATCTCACCTTCCGTCAGGCAGCTGAAAAAGAATAAAAATAAGAATTATTATTGCTGTGCAGGTGGAGTTAGTTAAACTGCGGGCTGTTATTATCGGTCCGGGTTGTAAGCATGGAACTTCTTATTCTTGTCTGGCGGCAGTACCGCTGGCCATTTATTAGCGTGATGGCGCTGAGCCTCGCCAGCGCGGCGCTGGGGATTGGCCTGATCGCGTTTATCAATCAGCGCCTGATTGAAACGGTGGACACCAACGTTATGGTGCTGCCGGAATTTCTCGGCCTGCTCCTGTTGCTAATGGTCGTCACATTAGGTTCCCAACTGGCGCTCACCACTCTGGGACACCATTTCGTTTACCGCCTGCGCAGCGAATTTATCAAGCGCATTCTGGATACGCACGTTGAACGCATTGAGCAACTGGGCAGCGCCTCTTTACTGGCCGGTCTGACCAGCGATATTCGCAATATTACTATCGCCTTTGTGCGTCTGCCTGAGCTGGTGCAGGGCATTATCCTCACCGTCGGCTCGGCGGCGTATCTGGCGATGCTATCGACAAAAATGCTGCTGGTTACGGCTATCTGGATGGCGGTCACTATCTGGGGCGGATTTGTGCTGGTGGCGCGGGTTTACCAGCATATGGCGACCCTGCGCGAGACCGAAGATAAGCTGTACAACGACTATCAGACGGTGCTGGAAGGACGCAAAGAGCTGACGCTAAACCGCGAGCGTGCGGAGCAGATTTTTCAGCAATGCTATATCCCGGACGCCAAAGAGTACCGTCATCACATTATCCGTGCCGATACTTTTCACCTGAGCGCCGTCAACTGGTCGAATATCATGATGCTGGGGGCGATAGGCCTGGTCTTCTGGATGGCGAATAGTCTCGGCTGGGCGGATACCAACGTCGCGGCGACCTATTCACTGACGTTGCTGTTCCTGCGCACGCCGCTGCTGTCTGCGGTGGGGGCGTTGCCAACGCTACTGACCGCACAGGTGGCGTTTAATAAACTGAATAAATTCGCGCTCGCCCCGTATAAGCCTGATTTTCCACAGCCGAAAGCCTTTCCCGACTGGAAGACGCTGGAGCTGCGCAACGTGGTTTTCCACTATCAGGATAACGCGTTTTCCGTGGGGCCCATCAACCTGACGATTCACCGCGGCGAACTGCTGTTTTTAATTGGCGGCAACGGTAGCGGGAAATCGACGCTGGCCATGTTATTGACCGGTTTATACCAGCCGCAATCGGGAACGATTTTACTTGACGGTCAACCTATTGCCGCCGGGCAGCCGGAAGATTATCGCAAACTGTTTTCTGCGGTGTTCACCGATGTGTGGTTATTCGACCGCCTGCTGGGGCCGCAGGGGAAACCCGCCAATCCCGCTCTGGTCGAAAAGTGGCTTGAGCACCTGAAAATGACGCACAAGCTGGAGCTAAACGACGGGCGCATTTTGAATCTTAAACTGTCGAAAGGGCAAAAAAAGCGCATTGCGCTGCTGCTGGCGCTGGCGGAAGAGCGCGATATTATTTTGCTGGATGAGTGGGCCGCCGATCAGGACCCGCATTTCCGCCGGGAATTTTATCAGGTACTGTTGCCGTTAATGCAGGAAATGGGCAAAACCATTTTCGCCATCAGCCATGATGATCACTATTTTATTCACGCCGATCGTCTGCTTGAAATGCGTAACGGACAGCTAACCGAACTCACCGGCGACGAACGTGACGCCGCTTCGCGTGATGCGGTTGCGCGTACTGCGTAATGGATTATGGCGCCGGATAAACCGCCTGATGGCAGCCCGTAGGCCTGATAAGATGCCACGCGTCGCCACCAGGCTGCGGGCGGGTTTCCAGACGTGTTTTAAAAAGAACCCCGGAGCGCTGCGTGAGTCGGCGTGTTCAGATGCCCGGTAAGTGTGACCGGGCAGCGTAACATTATCGCGTGACGGCGTTCTGTACGTTAGCGTCCGCTTTCCAGATGCGGTATTTCACGTCCACATTCGCCGGGGTATACACCACGATCGGCAGCTTGCTGTTGTAGCGCAGCATCCCGTCTTCACCCAGCCAGGCGGTGACGAATTTTTGCTCTTTCTTACCTTCAGGGCAGGCCATCATGGTTGATACCGGAGAGGTGACGTTATCAAAGACATAATAGTCGTAGCCCCAGCCTTCCAGCGTTTTTGTTTCCAGCGTGCCGCCGAGACGATGCTGGTTACAATCCACATTCAGCGTTTGACCAATCAACAGTTCCACTTTGAGGGTAGATTCATCCTGCTGAGGGGTAAGGGTTATCACTTGCCGCTTCATTCCTTTTTCCGCCTGCGGATAGGGGGCGATTTTTTCCAGCGGCTGGGCGGTATCGCCATTGTTAGCCCAGGCAGAGGCGCTGGCGAGGGCGGCGAAGACGACGGCAGGGACAAACATCTTCATTTGATTGTTCACAGTATTTCCTTTCTGCTGTTTTCGGTATGCACGGGCAACAGATTAACACATTCATGTTATCTATTAATCTGTATTTACTCATATTTTCAAGATTATTAATAAAATAGCGTCTTTTTATATAGTGGAATATTCCGATATTGATAATGTAAATGAAATTATCAACTATTGGTGATTTTCGTTATATAAGCATCTATATAACTCATTGAAATGTGAGAAAAAGCACGTTTACGGGTCTTTACCTGGCACTCTTTTGATCCGGCAACAGCATTTACCTCTATCGGGGTATGCATCTCTTACACATCCTGAAATATCTTATTTACAAAAACAACTACTCATAAATTGTACGGTTTTTATTGGTATTCACTCCCTATGGAAGCGTGTCGTTATGGAAGGGCGATATCATGGTTGATTTATCCCGTCGAAGCATGTTGACCGGCAGTTGGCGCAACGCCAGCAATGGGATTCTTCCGCCGTGGGCCAGAGAAACAACCTATTTTCTCGCACATTGTCTGCGTTGCGACGCCTGCATCCAGGCGTGTGAGGCCGACATCCTGCAGCGAGGGGCGGGGGGATATCCGAGCGTAGATTTCAAACGGGGCGAGTGCAGCTTTTGTTATGCCTGTGCGCAGGCCTGTACTGAATCGCTTTTTCTTCCGCGCCACACCAGGGCCTGGGATCTGATTTTTACGCTCACGGAAAACTGCCTCGCCAGGCAATCGGTTGAATGCCATCGCTGCCAGGACAGTTGTGAACCTATGGCCATTACCTTTCGTCCCACGCTATCCGGCATTTACCAGCCGCAGCTTGACTCGCAGGCCTGTCACGGATGCGGGGCGTGTGTGGCTATCTGTCCCGTGTCAGCCATCAAAGCGGAGAACCACCATGCGCACTAACTGGCAGGTCTGTAGCCTGGTCGTGCAGGCCAAAAGTCAGAACATCGCCGCCATTGGCACACAGTTGAACACGTTGCCGGGTTGCGAAGTCGCGTTTAGCGACGTTGAAAGCGGGCAACTGATCGTGGTGGCGGAAGCAGATCAGAGTGAAACGCTGATGCAAACAATTGAGTCAGTACGCAATGTCGAGGGCGTACTGGCGGTGTCGCTGGTTTATCACCAGCAGGATGAGCAAGGTGAGGAAACACCATGAAACTCAGTCGTCGTAGCTTTATGAAAGCTAACGCCGTTGCGGCCGCTGCGGCGGCTGCCGGTCTGAGCGTGCCGGGCGTCGCCCGCGCCGTTGTCGGGCAGCAGGAAGCCATCAAATGGGATAAAGCGCCGTGCCGTTTTTGCGGAACGGGTTGCGGTGTGTTGGTGGGAACGCAGCAGGGCCGTGTGGTCGCCTGCCAGGGCGACCCCGACGCGCCGGTCAACCGTGGTCTGAACTGCATTAAAGGCTACTTCCTGCCCAAAATCATGTACGGTAAAGATCGTCTGACGCAGCCGATGCTGCGCATGAAAGACGGCAGCTATCACAAAGACGGCGAGTTTACGCCGGTGAGCTGGGAACAGGCCTTCGATGTGATGGAGGAGAAGTTTAAAACCTCCCTGAAAGAGAAAGGACCAGAAGCGATCGGCATGTTTGGATCGGGTCAATGGACCATCTGGGAAGGCTATGCCGCCGCGAAACTGTTCAAGGCTGGTTTCCGCTCTAACAACATCGACCCGAACGCGCGTCACTGCATGGCCTCGGCGGTGGTGGGCTTTATGCGCACCTTTGGCATGGATGAACCGATGGGCTGCTACGACGATATTGAGCAGGCCGATGCGTTTGTGCTGTGGGGTTCCAACATGGCGGAGATGCACCCGATTTTATGGTCGCGCATCACTAACCGCCGTTTGTCCGACCCGAACGTGAAGGTTGCCGTCCTCTCCACCTTCCAGCACCGCAGCTTTGAACTGGCGGACAACGGTATTGTCTTTACCCCGCAAAGCGACCTGGTGATCCTTAACTATATCGCGAATTACATTATTCAGAACAACGCGGTAAATCAGGATTTCTTCACAAAGCATGTGAATCTGCGTAAAGGGGCGACGGATATCGGCTACGGCTTACGCCCGACGCACCCGCTGGAAAAAGCGGCGAAGAATCCGGGCTCCGACGCTTCCGAGCCGATGAGCTTCGACGAGTATAAAGCCTTCGTGGCGGAATATACGTTGGACAAGACTGCTGAAATGACCGGCGTGCCGAAAGATCAACTGGAACAGTTGGCACAGCTCTACGCCGATCCGAATAAGCGCGTGATCTCTTACTGGACGATGGGTTTTAACCAGCATACCCGCGGCGTGTGGGCGAATAACCTGGTTTACAACCTCCATCTGCTGACCGGAAAAATCTCCCAGCCTGGCTGCGGTCCTTTCTCGCTGACCGGCCAGCCTTCCGCCTGCGGTACGGCGCGTGAAGTGGGAACCTTCTCACACCGTCTACCCGCAGACATGGTCGTGACGAACGAAAAACACCGTGATATCTGCGAAAAACACTGGCAGATCCCCGCTGGCACTATCCCGGCAAAAGTGGGTTTACATGCGGTGGCGCAGGATCGCGCGTTGAAAGACGGCAAGCTGAACGTCTACTGGGTAATGTGTAATAACAATATGCAGGCCGGGCCGAACATCAATGAAGATCGGATGCCGGGCTGGCGCGATCCGCGTAACTTTATCATTGTCTCCGATCCTTACCCGACGGTGAGCGCGCTGTCTGCGGATCTGATCCTGCCGACCGCCATGTGGGTTGAGAAAGAAGGCGCTTACGGCAACGCCGAACGCCGCACGCAGTTCTGGCGTCAGCAAATTAAAGCGCCGGGCGAAGCCAAATCCGACCTCTGGCAACTGGTGCAGTTCTCCCGTCGTTTTAAAACCGAGGAGGTCTGGCCGGAGGCGTTGCTGGCCCAGAAGCCGGAGCTGCGCGGTAAAACGCTGTATGACGTTCTGTTCGCCACGCCGGCGGTCAGCAAATTCCCGCTGAGCGAGCTGAAAGAGGATCAGTTAAACGATGAGTCTCGTGAGCTGGGCTTCTATCTGCAAAAAGGGCTGTTTGAAGAATACGCCTGGTTTGGACGTGGCCACGGGCACGATCTGGCGCCGTTCGACGATTACCACAACGCGCGCGGTCTGCGCTGGCCGGTCGTCGAAGGCAAAGAGACGCAATGGCGTTACAGCGAAGGCAACGACCCGTATGTAAAAGCGGGGGAAGGGTACAAATTCTACGGTAAACCGGATGGCAAAGCGGTGATCTTCGCGCTGCCATTTGAACCCGCGGCGGAGTCGCCGGACAACGAGTACGATCTGTGGCTTTCCACCGGTCGCGTGCTGGAACACTGGCATACCGGCAGTATGACGCGCCGCGTGCCTGAATTGCATCGCGCCTTCCCGGAAGCGGTGGTCTTTATTCACCCGCTGGATGCGAAAGCGCGCGATCTGCGTCGTGGGGATAAGGTTAAAGTGTCGTCCCGCCGCGGCGAAGTGATTTCGATTGTCGAAACGCGTGGACGTAACCGTCCGCCGCAGGGACTGGTGTATATGCCGTTCTTCGATGCCGCTCAGCTAGTGAACAACCTGACGCTGGATGCGACGGACCCGCTCTCTAAAGAGACGGACTTCAAGAAGTGCGCCGTTAAGCTGGCGAAGGTGTAACGCGTTATGTCCCGTACAGCGAAACCCCAAAATGGCCGCCGCCGCTTCCTGCGTGATGTTGTGCGCACTGCGGGCGGGCTGGCGGCGGTTGGCGTGGCGCTGGGCTTGCAACAGCAAACCGCGCGCGCAACGGGCGTGCGGCTGCGTCCGCCTGGCGCGCTGAATGAAAATGTCTTCGCCAGCGCCTGTGTGCGCTGTGGGCAGTGCGTTCAGGCGTGTCCATACGACACGCTAAAACTGGCGACGCTGGCCTCCGGGCTATCGGCAGGCACGCCCTATTTCGTCGCTCGCGACATCCCCTGCGAAATGTGTGAAGACATTCCGTGCGCCAAAGTCTGCCCCAGTGGGGCGCTGAATAAAGATATCGCCTCCATTGATGACTCGCGCATGGGGCTGGCGGTGCTGCTGGATCAGGAAAACTGCCTCAACTTTCAGGGGCTGCGCTGCGACGTTTGTTACCGCGAATGCCCGAAAATCGATGAGGCCATCACGCTGGAGCTGGATCGCAACATGCGCACCGGCAAACATGCGCGCTTTCTGCCCACCGTACACAGCGACGCCTGTACCGGCTGCGGCAAATGCGAAAAAGTCTGCGTACTGGAGCAACCAGCGATAAAAGTGTTGCCGTTGTCATTGGCGAAAGGGGAGTTAGGACACCATTACCGCTTCGGCTGGCTGGAGGGGAAAGATGGCAAATCGTAAACGCGACGCCGGGCGAGAAGCGCGGGCGAAAAAAGGCTGGTGGCGTAGCCACCGTTGGCTGGTGTTACGCCGTATCAGCCAGTTTATGGTGCTGGGGATGTTTCTCAGCGGCCCGTGGCTGGGCTTTTGGGTTTTGCATGGCAACTACAGCAGTAGTTTGCTGTTCGATACCCTCCCGTTGACCGATCCGCTGATTACCCTGGAAAGTCTCGCCAGTGGACATCTTCCCGCTACCGTGGCGCTGACGGGAGCAGTGATTATCGCTGTGCTGTATGCGCTGGCGGGAAAGCGATTATTTTGCAGTTGGGTTTGCCCGCTAAACCCCGTTACCGATTTGGCTAACTGGATGCGCAGGAAATTTGACCTGAACCAGTCTGCGACGATTCCACGCCATATACGGTACGTCCTTCTGGTGGTGGTGTTAATCGGTTCGGCGTTGACCGGCACGCTGCTGTGGGAATGGATTAATCCCGTGTCGCTGTTAGGTCGTAGTCTGATTATGGGATTTAGTAGCGGCGCGTTGCTGATTATTGCTTTGTTTTTATTTGATTTATTAGTCGTTGAGCACGGTTGGTGCGGGCATATTTGCCCGATGGGCGCGCTGTATGGCGTGCTGGGCAGTAAAGGCGTAGTGACCGTGACGGCCAAAAAACGTGAGAAATGTAATCGCTGTATGGATTGTTTTCATGTTTGCCCGGAACCGCATGTGCTACGTGCGCCGGTGCTGGATGAGCAAAGCCCGGCGCAGGTCGCTCACCGCGACTGCATGACCTGCGGTCGCTGCGTGGATGTCTGTTCTGAGGATGTTTTTACAATAACGATACGCAACATCATTCGGGATGCATCGCGGCGGTAAGCGAGGAAATCTCCAGGAGCATAGATAACGATGTGACTGGGATTTTGGAGCGCAGCCAACAAAGAGGCAGCTCGAAGGATGAAGTGTAAATGCGATGGAGTTCGGGAGCGAAACAATGAAAAGCCATGACCTGATGAAAGCGCTGTGTCAATGGATGGCCACGCTTGCCCTGGTGGTAAGTGGTGCGGTTTGGGCGGCAAACGGAGTGGATCTGAGCCAGTCGCCGGAAGTATCCGGGACGCAGGAAGGGGCGATTCGTATGCCGAAAGAGCAGGAGCGTATGCCGCTAAATTACGTCAACCAGCCGCCGATGATCCCGCACAGCGTCGAGGGCTACCAGGTGACGACCAATACCAACCGCTGTCTGCAATGCCACGGCGTGGAAAGTTATCGTACGACGGGCGCGCCGCGTATCAGTCCGACGCACTTTATGGACAGCGACGGTAAAGTGTCGGGCAACGTCGCGCCGCGTCGTTATTTCTGCCTGCAGTGCCACGTACCGCAGTCTGATACCGCGCCGATTATCGACAATACCTTTACCCCCTCGCAAGGTTACGGGAAATAAGAGGTCATTATGGAAAATTCTAACCGTAAACCCGGCTGGATAAAGCGCGTCTGGCGATGGTGGCGCAGCCCCAGCCGCCTGGCGTTGGGGACGCTGTTGTTAATCGGTTTTATCGGCGGCATCATCTTCTGGGGCGGCTTCAATACCGGCATGGAAAAGGCTAACACCGAAGAGTTTTGTATTAGCTGCCATGAAATGCGCAACACGGTGTATGAGGAGTACATGGAAACCGTCCACTACAACAACCGTAGCGGCGTTCGTGCCACCTGTCCTGACTGCCATGTGCCGCATGAGTGGGGGCCGAAGATGATCCGTAAGATCAAAGCCAGTAAAGAGCTGTATGCGAAGGTATTTGGGCTGATAGATACACCGCAGAAATTTGAAGCTCATCGCCTGACAATGGCACAAAATGAGTGGCGGCGCATGAAAGACAACAACTCGCAGGAATGCCGTAACTGCCACAATTTCGACTTTATGGATCTGACCGCGCAAAAAGGCGTCGCGGCGAAAATGCACGATCAGGCGGTAAAAGACGGACAGACCTGTATCGATTGCCACAAAGGGATCGCGCATAAACTGCCGGATATGCGTGATGTTAAACCAGGTTTCTGACAGGACGTTGATGAGTGGGAATGCTTGAAGCCAGAGATCTGTACTGCGAGCGGGACGAGAGGACGCTGTTTCGCGGGCTGTCGTTCACCGTGGACGCCGGGGAGTGGGTGCAGGTCACCGGCGGCAACGGCGCCGGAAAAACCACCCTGCTGCGCCTGCTGACCGGGCTGGCGCGCCCGGACGGCGGGGAGGTGTACTG
>NZ_JAGEQS010000023.1:0-523 GCF_017572235.1 Salmonella sp. 32010601201800023SM | reverse complement strand
TCGCTGCCGCAGCTTCGGTGCATGGTTTAGCCCCGTTACATCTTCCGCGCAGGCCGACTCGACCAGTGAGCTATTACGCTTTCTTTAAATGATGGCTGCTTCTAAGCCAACATCCTGGCTGTCTGGGCCTTCCCACATCGTTTCCCACTTAACCATGACTTTGGGACCTTAGCTGGCGGTCTGGGTTGTTTCCCTCTTCACGACGGACGTTAGCACCCGCCGTGTGTCTCCCGTGATAACATTCTCCGGTATTCGCAGTTTGCATCGGGTTGGTAAGCCGGGATGGCCCCCTAGCCGAAACAGTGCTCTACCCCCGGAGATGAATTCACGAGGCGCTACCTAAATAGCTTTCGGGGAGAACCAGCTATCTCCCGGTTTGATTGGCCTTTCACCCCCAGCCACAGGTCATCCGCTAATTTTTCAACATTAGTCGGTTCGGTCCTCCAGTTAGTGTTACCCAACCTTCAACCTGCCCATGGCTAGATCACCGGGTTTCGGGTCTATACCCTGCAACTTAACGCCC
>NZ_JAGEQS010000003.1:0-513436 GCF_017572235.1 Salmonella sp. 32010601201800023SM | reverse complement strand
TCTCCTGAAGGAACGTTGAAGACGACGACGTTGATAGGCCGGGTGTGTAAGCGCAGCGATGCGTTGAGCTAACCGGTACTAATGAACCGTGAGGCTTAACCTTACAACGCCGAAGATGTTTTGGCGGTTGAGAGAAGATTTTCAGCACTGATTCCGGATTTTCGGGAACGAAAGATTTTACGCTGAGGCAAGGCGGCAAATGAAGGAAAGGAAGGAGCATACAGAAGTATGTGACTGACTTTGCGAATGCAGCCAACGCAGCATCGGTGTAAAAGATTCGTTTCCGGTAACAGAATTTGCCTGGCGGCACTAGCGCGGTGGTCCCACCTGACCCCATGCCGAACTCAGAAGTGAAACGCCGTAGCGCCGATGGTAGTGTGGGGTCTCCCCATGCGAGAGTAGGGAACTGCCAGGCATCAAATAAAACGAAGGGCCCTGTCGGAAGACAGGGCCTTTTGTTTTATCTGTGGTCTGTCGGTGAGCACTCTCCTGAGGAGGAGAAATCCGCCGGGAGCGGATTTGAACGTTGCGCAGCAACGGCCCGGAGGGTGGCGGGCAGGACGCCCGCCATAAACTGCCAGGCATCAGTTTAGTGAAGAAGCCCGTCCGTCAGGACGGGCTTCTTTGCGTGTGTGGTAACATTTAAAAATGTAGGCCTGATAAGCGCAGCGCCATCAGGCAACCTGCACCGCCGGATGGCCGCTTCGCCTTATCCGGCCTACATGCACTTATCAGACAGCGCCGCTACTCACGGATAAATTAAATTCAACAATGGATACGGTTTCCCAAGATCGTCGACCTCCGAACGTCCCGTCACCTTAAATCCCATTTTCTTATAAAATCCAAGAGCTTGTGTATTCTGCTCGTTAACATTGGTTGTCAACCCTGGTGCCAGTGTTAACGCATGTTCAACCAGCATCTTACCGATACCCTGACCACGCACGTCCGGATCGACAAACAGCGCATCCATATGTTCGCCGGTAAGCAGCATAAATCCTACCGGCTCATCCTGATCGGTCACGGCAACCCATAGTGGCGCTTCTGGCAGAAAATCGCTCACCAGCTCTTCCAGTTCGGCCCGATAAGCGTTTGACAGAAAATCGTGCGTGGCATCGACTGAGCGACGCCAGATCGCAATCAGTTTTTCCCCTTCCTCATGCCTTGAACGGCGAATGTTAATCATCATCTTCACTCCTTTTTTGCTTACTTCTATTCTAATGCAAATGCTGTCGTGAAACTTTCTCACCTTGAACTTGCAGACTCGACATTCGCCTGATTTCTGAGTATCTTCAGCTATCTGGATGTCTAAACGTTTAAACGTATGTCGTGAGGTTATCAGGTTATGCCGATTCGCGTGCTGGACGAGCTACCCGCCGTCAATTTTTTACGTGAGGAGAATGTCTTCGTCATGACGACTTCTCGCGCATCAGGTCAGGAAATTCGCCCGCTAAAGGTACTTATCCTTAACCTGATGCCGAAGAAGATTGAAACGGAAAATCAGTTTCTGCGTTTGCTATCGAACTCGCCATTGCAGGTCGATATTCAACTACTGCGGATAGATGCCCGCGAGTCGAGGAACACGCCAGCCGAGCATCTGAACAACTTTTACTGTAACTTCGACGATATCTGCGATCAGAACTTTGATGGGCTTATCGTGACCGGAGCGCCGCTGGGTCTGGTGGAGTTTAATGACGTGGCTTACTGGCCGCAGATTAGGCAGGTGCTGGAATGGGCGAAAGATCACGTTACTTCGACGCTATTTGTCTGTTGGGCCGTTCAGGCCGCACTCAATATTCTGTATGGTATCCCTAAGCAGACCCGTACAGATAAACTTTCCGGCGTCTATGAACATCACATCCTTCATCCACATGCTCTGTTAACGCGTGGTTTTGATGATTCGTTTCTGGCGCCACACTCACGCTATGCCGATTTCCCGGCGGCGCTGATACGGGATTATACGGATCTTGAAATTCTGGCCGAAACAGAAGAAGGGGATGCGTACCTGTTTGCCAGCAAAGATAAACGTATTGCGTTTGTCACCGGTCATCCTGAATATGACGCTCATACGTTAGCGGGTGAATATTTTCGTGACGTTGAGGCCGGGTTAAATCCGGAGGTTCCGTACAACTATTTCCCAAAAAACGATCCGCAAAACATACCGCGCGCAACCTGGCGCAGCCACGGTAATTTACTGTTTACTAACTGGCTCAACTATTATGTCTACCAGATTACGCCATATGATCTGCGTCACATGAATCCAACCCTGGATTAATCTTCTGCTTCTGACGATCCTAAAGCGTTTCAGCATGTTGAATCAGGCACCTTCGGGTGCCTTTTTTATTTCCGAAACGCACCTCATCATGTAATTAAATTTAATTTATATTGTTATCAATAGGTTAATGCATAATTAAATTAAAAATGGAAATTGTTTTTGATTTTGAAATTTAATTGAGTAGTCTTAGTTGTGTTGAACGAAAAGCGCACAGTGATCCTTCGTTCGCATTGGGGATGTATCTGGATCAACAACGAGGAGCTGCATGATGAATCCACAGGCAACCACAACTGATGAATTAACCTTTACCAGGCCGCAAGGCGAGCTGGAAAAGCAAGTCCTGACCGCTGAAGCAGTCGAGTTTTTGACGGAGTTAGTCACCCGTTTTACGCCAAAACGCAATAAACTCCTGGCTGCACGTATCCAGCAACAGCAGGATATTGATAACGGTAAGTTGCCTGATTTTATTTCGGAAACCACTTCCATTAGAGAAAGTAATTGGCAGATTCGTGGTATTCCGGCGGATTTACAGGATCGCCGAGTAGAAATTACCGGGCCGGTTGAACGTAAAATGGTGATTAATGCCCTGAACGCAAATGTGAAAGTGTTTATGGCGGATTTTGAAGACTCGCTGGCGCCGGACTGGAATAAAGTTATTGATGGTCAAATCAACCTGCGTGATGCGGTGAACGGCACCATTAGCTATACCAACGAAGCCGGAAAAATCTATCAGCTCAAGCCCGATCCGGCCGTATTGATTTGTCGTGTACGTGGTCTACATCTGCCAGAAAAACATGTTACCTGGCGGGGGGAAGCCATTCCCGGCAGCCTGTTTGATTTTGCTCTGTACTTTTTCCACAACTATAAAGCGCTGCTCGCTAAAGGTAGCGGCCCGTATTTTTACCTGCCGAAAACGCAAGCCTGGCAGGAGGCAGCCTGGTGGAGCGAAGTCTTCAGCTACGCCGAAGACCGCTTTAACCTGCCGCGCGGTACGATCAAAGCGACCCTGTTGATTGAAACGCTTCCTGCTGTTTTCCAGATGGATGAGATTCTTCATGCGTTGCGTGATCATATTGTCGGTCTCAACTGTGGTCGCTGGGATTATATTTTCAGCTATATCAAAACGTTGAAAAATCACCCGGATCGCGTCCTGCCGGACAGGCAGGTGGTAACGATGGACAAACCGTTTCTGAGCGCCTACTCGCGCCTGCTGATCAAAACCTGTCACAAGCGCGGCGCGTTCGCGATGGGCGGTATGGCGGCGTTTATCCCGAGCAAAGACGTTGAACGCAACAATCAGGTCCTTGCCAAAGTGAAAGCGGATAAAGCGCTGGAAGCGAACAACGGCCACGACGGCACGTGGATTGCGCATCCCGGGTTGGCGGATACCGCAATGGCCGTCTTTAACGAGGTACTGGGCGAGCACAAAAATCAGCTGTTCATTACCCGTGATGAAGATGCGCCGATTACCGCTGAACAGTTACTGGAGCCATGTGAAGGCGAACGCACAGAAGCGGGAATGCGCGCCAATATTCGCGTGGCAGTGCAGTACATTGAAGCGTGGATCTCCGGCAATGGCTGTGTACCGATTTACGGTCTGATGGAGGATGCCGCGACGGCGGAAATCTCACGAACCTCTATCTGGCAGTGGATTCACCATGAGAAAACACTGAGCAATGGAAAACCCGTAACGAAAGCGCTTTTCCGCGAAATGTTGGCGGAAGAGATGCGGGTAATCCAGGACGAACTGGGCGAGCACCGCTACAGCAGCGGGCGCTTCGACGATGCCGCACGTCTGATGGAGCAAATCACCACCTCAGATGACTTAATCGACTTCCTCACCCTGCCGGGCTATCGCTTACTGGCTTAATTCACCACATAACAATATGGAGCATCTGCACATGAAAACCCGTACTCAACAAATCGAAGAATTACAGAAAGAGTGGACACAACCGCGCTGGGAAGGCATCACCCGCCCGTACAGCGCGGAGGAGGTGGTGAAATTACGCGGCTCGGTTAACCCGGAGTGCACGCTGGCGCAGCTCGGCGCCGCGAAAATGTGGCGGCTGTTGCACGGTGAAGCGAAAAAAGGCTATATCAACAGCCTTGGCGCGCTGACCGGCGGTCAGGCGTTGCAGCAGGCGAAAGCCGGTATTGAGGCGATTTATCTTTCAGGCTGGCAGGTGGCGGCAGATGCCAACCTGGCATCCAGCATGTATCCGGATCAATCGTTGTACCCGGCAAACTCTGTTCCGGCGGTAGTGGATCGGATCAACAACACTTTCCGTCGTGCGGATCAGATCCAGTGGGCATCCGGTATTGAACCCAACGATCCGCGCTATGTGGATTACTTCCTGCCGATCGTTGCTGATGCGGAAGCCGGTTTTGGCGGCGTTCTGAATGCCTTCGAACTGATGAAATCGATGATTGAAGCCGGTGCAGCGGCCGTTCACTTCGAAGATCAGCTGGCGTCGGTGAAGAAATGCGGCCATATGGGCGGCAAGGTGCTGGTTCCCACGCAGGAGGCGATTCAGAAACTGGTTGCTGCGCGTCTGGCCGCTGATGTGATGGGCGTCCCGACGCTGGTGATTGCGCGTACCGATGCGGATGCGGCAGATCTGATCACCTCCGACTGCGATCCCTATGACAGCAGTTTTATTACCGGCGAACGCACCAGCGAAGGTTTCTACCGCACCCATGCGGGCATTGAGCAGGCGATCAGCCGCGGTCTGGCGTATGCCCCGTATGCCGATCTGGTATGGTGCGAAACCTCTACGCCGGATCTCGAACTGGCGCGTCGTTTTGCCGATGCTATCCACGCGAAGTATCCGGGCAAACTGCTGGCCTATAACTGTTCACCATCCTTCAACTGGCAGAAGAATCTGGACGACAAGACCATTGCCAGCTTCCAGCAGCAGTTGTCGGACATGGGTTACAAATACCAGTTTATTACCCTGGCGGGCATCCACAGCATGTGGTTCAACATGTTCGACCTGGCGCATGCATACGCGCAGGGCGAGGGCATGAAGCACTATGTTGAGAAGGTTCAACAACCCGAGTTCGCCGCGGCGAAAGATGGCTACACCTTTGTTTCCCACCAGCAGGAAGTGGGTACTGGTTACTTCGACAAAGTCACCACCATTATTCAGGGCGGCGCGTCATCCGTTACCGCATTAACGGGTTCCACCGAAGAATCGCAGTTTTGATTGATGCCCGGTGGCGCTGCGCTTACCGGGCCTACAGATAGCGTAGGCCGGATAAGCGAACGCGCCATCCGGCATGATGTGGTGCCGGATGAGGGAAAAAAATGCCGCGTGGCCTGGAATTACTGATTGCTCAAACCATCCTGCAAGGCTTTGACGCGCAGTATGGTCGATTTCTGGAAGTGACTTCCGGCGCGCAGCAGCGTTTTGAACAGGCCGACTGGCACGCCGTCCAGCAGGCGATGAAAAGCCGTATCCACCTCTATGATCATCATGTGGGTCTGGTGGTGGAGCAACTGCGCTGTATTACCGATGGCAAAAGTACCGACGCGGATTTCCTTTTACGCGTTAAAGAGCATTACACCCGGCTGTTGCCGGATTACCCGCGCTTCGAGATTGCGGAGAGTTTTTTCAACTCCGTTTATTGCCGGTTATTTGACCACCGCTCGTTAACACCCGAGCGGTTGTTTATTTTCAGTTCGCAACCGGAGCGTCGCTTTCGTACTATCCCGCGCCCGCTGGCCAAAGACTTCTTTCCCGATCACGGTTGGGAGCCGCTGTTGATGCGCATACTCAGTGACTTACCGCTGCGTCTGCCCTGGCAGAATAAAAGCCGGGATATCCGCTATATTATCGCGCACCTGACTGAAACACTGGGCGAGGACGCGCTACCTCGCTGCCATGTCCAGGTGGCGAACGAGTTGTTTTACCGTAATAAAGCGGCCTGGCTGGTAGGTAAATTAACCACACCTGACGGTACGCTGCCGTTTTTATTGCCGATTCATCGCACTGATGAGGGGGAACTGTTTGTCGATACCTGCCTGACCACCACGGCAGAAGCGAGCATTGTGTTTGGTTTTGCCCGCTCTTATTTTATGGTGTATGCGCCGCTGCCTGCCGCGCTGGTTGAGTGGTTGCGTGAAATCCTGCCGGGTAAAACCACTGCCGAACTGTATATGGCGATTGGCTGCCAGAAACATGCGAAAACCGAAAGCTACCGCGAATATTTGTGTTATCTGGCTGAAAGCGATGAGAAATTCATTGAGGCGCCTGGTATCCGCGGCATGGTGATGCTGGTGTTTACCCTGCCAGGTTTCGACCGGGTATTTAAAATCATTAAAGACAAATTCGCCCCGCAGAAAGAGATGTCTGCCGCCCATGTGCGTGCCTGTTATCAACTGGTAAAAGAGCATGATCGCGTCGGTCGTATGGCGGATACCCAGGAGTTTGAGAATTTCGTACTGGATAAACGGCAAATCGATCCGGCGCTGATGGCGCTGTTACGGCAAGAAGTGCCAGAGAAGATTACCGATCTTGGGGAACATATCGTCATTCGCCATCTCTATATTGAACGTCGCATGGTGCCACTCAATATCTGGCTAGAACAGGTAGAAGGCCAGCAGTTGCGCGATGCGATAGAAGAATATGGTAATGCGATTCGCCAGCTTGCCGCCGCTAATATTTTCCCCGGCGATATGTTGTTTAAAAACTTTGGCGTTACCCGTCATGGCCGCGTGGTGTTCTACGACTACGATGAAATTTGCTACATGACGGAAGTGAATTTCCGCGATATTCCGCCAGCGCGTTATCCGGAAGACGAACTGGCCAGCGAACCCTGGTATAGCGTCTCGCCGGGTGATGTTTTCCCGGAGGAGTTTCGCCACTGGCTGTGTGCCGATCCGCGTATCGGGCCATTGTTTGAAGAGATGCATGCCGACCTGTTTCGCGCCGATTACTGGCGCGCGCTACAGACGCGTATTAAAGAAGGGCATGTAGAAGATGTGTATGCCTATCGACGTCGCCAGCGCTTTAGCGTGCGTTACGGCGCGATCTCAAGTACGGCGAACTCTTCGTAAACCAGTTCCATCTCCGGCGACCAATTACCCTCGCGCTCAAAAAAGGCCCGGTGTGCCGCTTGCCAGTACGCCAGGCTAAGATCGCCTTCGCCTTCCAGTGCGGCGAGATCGGCGCTCATCTCGTTAAAACGGATCAGCCTGAGCGCCAGCGTGCGTATGACGCACACGGCGTCGCCTGTGCCGTTGAGCACAATGTGATATGACCCGGGCGTGACAGGGGGCTGCTCTTTCTGATAGCTAACCAGCGAGCTACAGGTGCCACGCTTTTTACCGGCGACCACTAGCGCCGCCAGCTCGTCGGCCAGCGCCGGCGAATCACCGAAAGACCAACAGAAGGCCTGTGGGTACTTCTCCTGCCAGTATAATTTCAGGCTGCTCATTTCAGCGAGTTCCACCATAGGCCAGCGTCACCTCTTTCGCCGCTTTAATCACCATGGCGCCAAGTTCGGTGACGCGATCGTCGGTAATGCGTGAGCAGGGGCCGGAAATAGAGAGGGCCGCAAACGGTTCGCGGTGTTCGTCATAAATACACGAGGCCACGCAGCGCAGACCGAGCGCATGTTCTTCGTCGTCAAAGGAATAGCCGCGCTTGCGCGTCTGGGCGAGGTCATCTTTCAGATGGATCGGCGACACCAGCGTCGCATGGGTATAAGCGTGCAACCCCTTGCGGTACAGCAGACTGGTAACCTGTTCCTCACTGAGCTGTGATAAAAACGCCTTGCCCGCGCCAGAGGCGTGCATGGGCAGCTTGCCGCCAATAGGGGCGGACATGCGCATCAATTGTGTGCACTGCACCTGGTCGATAATAATAGCCTGATGGTCGCTCTGGTCGAGTACGGCAAGGTTTACCGTTTCGCCGGAGTCCTCCATCAGCTTGCGCAAAATCGGATGGACAATCGCCAGCAGATTACGGCTCTGTAAGAAGCTGCTACCGACGATAAACGCGTGTGCGCCTACGGCCCAGTGGCCCAGCTCACCAACCTGGCGGACAAAACCCTGTTGCTGCATGGTGGTGAGTAGACGGTGAGTCGTGGAATTAGGCAAACCCGCCTGTTGCGCCAGTTCGGTCAGCGCGACGCTGCCGTTGGACTCGGCAATCCACTCCAGTAGCTTCAGACCGCGAGTTAAAGACTGAACCTGCCCGGTTACGGGTGCAGTGGTAGCGGCAGGTTTTCTCCCGCGTTTCGCGGGAACAGGGGCAACCATGGCAGACTCCTTTTTCTGTATCGTGGAAATCATTTTCGTTTTATTCAATTATAATGCAAGAGTTCCTGAACTGATCGGATGAGTGACATCACAGGATGCCCGATGGCGCTTCGCTTATCAGGCCTACGCTTTGGGAGCTGCCAAAGTAATTTGTAGGCTGGATAAGGCGCTTGCGCCGCCATCCGGCAAAGCGACAGAAGTGGGTGGCAAGCTGAACATGTCTCATGTTGCCCGTTGTTCTCTTTTCCGCCAGCACGCTTTGTGCCAGTATGGCTCGTTACGTGGAGCGTTGTCGGGAGCGAGTGTGAGCAGCAAAGTTGAACAACTGCGTGCGCAGTTAAATGAACGTATTCTGGTGCTGGACGGCGGTATGGGCACTATGATCCAGAGCTATCGTCTACATGAAGAAGATTTCCGCGGGGAGCGCTTTGCCGACTGGCCCTGCGACCTGAAAGGCAACAATGACCTGCTGGTCCTCAGCAAGCCGGAGGTGATCGCCGCTATCCACAACGCCTACTTTGAGGCTGGCGCGGATATCATCGAAACCAACACCTTTAACTCGACAACCATTGCGATGGCGGATTACCGGATGGAATCCCTGTCGGCGGAAATTAACTATGCGGCGGCCAAACTGGCGCGTGCCTGCGCTGATGAATGGACGGCGCGAACACCAGAAAAACCACGCTTTGTTGCGGGCGTGCTTGGTCCAACTAACCGCACGGCCTCCATTTCGCCGGACGTCAACGACCCGGCGTTTCGTAATATCACCTTCGATCAGCTGGTGGCGGCCTACCGTGAATCCACTAAAGCGCTGGTGGAAGGTGGCGTAGATCTGATTCTGATTGAGACCGTCTTTGACACCCTGAATGCGAAAGCGGCGGTGTTTGCGGTGAAAGAAGAGTTTGAAGCGCTGGGCGTTGACCTGCCGATCATGATTTCCGGCACCATCACCGACGCCTCTGGCCGTACGCTTTCCGGCCAGACTACCGAAGCCTTTTATAACTCGCTGCGCCACGCCGAGGCGCTCACTTTTGGCCTTAACTGCGCACTGGGGCCAGATGAACTGCGCCAGTACGTCCAGGAACTGTCGCGGATTGCCGAATGCTACGTCACCGCGCACCCGAACGCCGGCCTGCCGAACGCTTTCGGCGAGTACGACCTCGACGCCGACACCATGGCGAAACAGATTCGCGAATGGGCGGAAGCGGGCTTCCTGAATATCGTTGGCGGCTGCTGTGGCACTACGCCGGAGCATATCGCCGCCATGAGCCGCGCCGTTGCCGGTTTGCCGCCGCGCCAGCTGCCGGATATCCCGGTCGCCTGCCGCCTTTCCGGCCTGGAGCCGCTGAACATTGGCGACGATAGCCTGTTTGTCAACGTCGGCGAACGTACTAACGTCACCGGCTCGGCCAAATTTAAGCGCCTGATCAAAGAAGAGAAATACAGCGAAGCGTTGGATGTCGCCCGTCAGCAGGTAGAAAGCGGCGCGCAGATTATTGATATCAATATGGATGAGGGGATGCTCGACGCCGAAGCGGCGATGGTGCGTTTCCTCAGCCTGATTGCCGGTGAGCCGGATATTGCCCGTGTACCAATCATGATCGACTCCTCCAAATGGGAGGTTATCGAAAAAGGGCTGAAGTGCATTCAGGGTAAAGGCATCGTCAACTCTATTTCGATGAAAGAGGGCGTGGAAGCCTTTATTCATCATGCGAAGCTTCTGCGTCGCTACGGCGCGGCAGTGGTGGTGATGGCCTTTGATGAGCAGGGGCAGGCCGATACCCGCGCGCGTAAAATCGAAATTTGCCGCCGAGCCTACAAAATTCTCACCGAAGAGGTGGGTTTCCCGCCGGAAGACATCATCTTCGACCCGAATATCTTCGCCGTGGCGACCGGTATTGAAGAGCACAACAACTACGCGCAGGACTTTATCGGCGCTTGCGAAGACATCAAACGCGAGCTGCCGCACGCGCTGATTTCCGGCGGCGTGTCTAACGTTTCCTTCTCGTTCCGCGGCAACGACCCGGTACGTGAGGCTATCCACGCGGTATTCCTCTACTACGCCATCCGCAACGGCATGGACATGGGTATCGTCAACGCCGGACAGCTGGCGATTTATGACGACCTGCCTGCCGAACTGCGCGATGCGGTTGAAGATGTCATTCTTAACCGTCGCGATGACGGCACCGAGCGTTTGCTGGATTTGGCGGAGAAATATCGCGGCAGTAAAACCGACGAGGCTGCCAACGCCCAGCAGGCGGAATGGCGTAGCTGGGACGTGAAAAAGCGTCTCGAATACTCGCTGGTGAAAGGCATTACCGAATTTATCGAACAGGATACCGAAGAAGCCCGCCAGCAGGCCGCCCGCCCGATTGAGGTGATCGAAGGGCCGCTGATGGACGGCATGAATGTGGTCGGCGACCTGTTTGGCGAAGGGAAAATGTTCCTGCCACAGGTGGTGAAATCCGCTCGCGTGATGAAACAAGCGGTGGCCTACCTGGAGCCGTTTATTGAAGCCAGCAAAGAAAAAGGCTCCAGCAACGGCAAGATGGTCATCGCCACCGTGAAGGGCGATGTGCACGACATTGGCAAGAACATTGTTGGCGTGGTGCTGCAATGCAACAACTACGAAATCGTCGATCTTGGCGTGATGGTGCCAGCGGAGAAAATCCTCAGAACGGCGCGTGAAGTGAATGCCGATCTGATCGGTCTTTCCGGGCTGATTACCCCGTCGCTGGACGAAATGGTCAACGTGGCGAAAGAGATGGAGCGTCAGGGCTTTACTATCCCGCTACTGATCGGCGGCGCAACCACTTCGAAAGCGCATACGGCGGTGAAAATCGAGCAGAACTACAGCGGTCCGACGGTCTACGTGCAGAATGCTTCGCGTACCGTGGGCGTGGTGGCGGCGCTACTCTCCGACACCCAGCGCGATGACTTTGTCGCCCGTACCCGCAAAGAGTACGAAACCGTGCGTATTCAGCACGCCCGCAAAAAACCGCGCACGCCGCCGGTCACGCTGGAAGCGGCGCGCGATAACGATCTGGCATTCGATTGGGAACGCTACACCCCGCCGGTAGCCCACCGTCTGGGCGTGCAGGAGGTGGAAGCCAGCATCGAAACTCTGCGCAACTACATCGACTGGACGCCGTTCTTTATGACCTGGTCGCTGGCCGGCAAATACCCGCGCATTCTGGAAGATGAGGTGGTGGGCGTTGAGGCGCAGCGTCTGTTTAAAGACGCCAATGATATGCTGGATAAACTGAGCGCCGAGAAACTGTTGAATCCGCGTGGCGTGGTGGGCCTGTTCCCGGCGAACCGTGTGGGTGACGACATCGAAATCTATCGCGACGAAACCCGTACTCATGTTCTGACGGTCAGCCACCACCTGCGCCAGCAGACTGAGAAAGTCGGTTTTGCCAACTACTGTCTGGCGGATTTTGTCGCGCCGAGATTGTCCGGAAAAGCGGACTACATCGGCGCGTTTGCCGTCACCGGCGGTCTTGAAGAAGACGCCCTGGCTGATGCTTACGAAGCGCAACACGACGACTATAACAAGATCATGGTGAAAGCGATTGCCGACCGTCTGGCGGAAGCGTTCGCGGAATATCTGCATGAGCGTGTACGTAAGGTTTACTGGGGATATGCGCCGAACGAGAGCCTGAGTAACGACGAATTAATCCGCGAAAACTACCAGGGGATTCGCCCGGCGCCGGGTTATCCTGCCTGCCCGGAACATACCGAAAAAGGCACTATCTGGCAGCTACTGGATGTCGAAAAACACACCGGGATGAAGCTCACCGAATCTTTCGCCATGTGGCCTGGCGCGTCGGTCTCCGGCTGGTACTTCAGCCATCCTGAGAGCAAATACTTCGCGGTAGCGCAGATCCAACGCGATCAGGTGACAGATTATGCTTTTCGTAAAGGAATGAGCGTTGAGGACGTTGAGCGATGGCTGGCGCCGAACCTGGGTTACGATGCGGACTGATTCATAAAATCGTCACTTTTCCTTACAACATACAAGGCACTCATTGGGTGCCTTGTCTCTTTCTTACAATTAAACCCTTATACTGAAGGAAGGCTCTACGCTGAATTTGCCGGATGGCGGCGTAAACGCCTTATCCAGCATACCGTATTACGTATGGTAAGCCCGGTGGCGTGCAACGCCAGCAGGCCTTAACGCTGTGCGCCATCAGGCAATTTACCGCAAGTGAGCTTCAGGAAAACGTATAACGATAAGGAGAACCTGACGCCGTGTTAACTTTGCTCCATCTACTTTCTGCCGTTGCGCTGTTGGTATGGGGAACACATATCGTTCGTACTGGCGTAATGCGCGTGTTTGGCGCGCGTCTACGCACTGTCCTCAGCCGCAGCGTGGAAAAGAAACCGCTCGCCTTTTGTGCGGGTATCGGTGTTACCGCGCTGGTACAAAGCAGTAACGCCACCACTTTATTGGTAACGTCGTTTGTCGCCCAGGATCTTGTCGCCCTGACGCCAGCTCTGGTGATTGTGCTGGGCGCTGATGTGGGTACTGCGCTAATGGCGCGTATCCTGACCTTCGATCTCTCGTGGCTGTCGCCGCTGCTGATTTTTATCGGCGTGATTTTCTTTTTGGGACGTAAGCAGTCCCGCGCCGGGCAGCTGGGTCGCGTCGGTATCGGGCTTGGCCTGATTCTACTGGCGCTGGAGCTGATTGTGCAGGCAGTGACGCCGATCACTCAGGCTAATGGCGTGCAGGTCATTTTCGCGTCGCTGACGGGCGACATTATGCTGGATGCGCTGATTGGCGCGATGTTCGCTATTATCAGTTATTCCAGCCTGGCGGCGGTGTTGCTGACGGCGACCCTGACGGCGGCGGGGATTATATCGTTCCCGGTGGCGTTGTGCCTGGTTATCGGCGCTAATCTGGGATCGGGGCTGTTGGCGATGCTCAATAACAGCGCCGCCAATGCTGCCGCGCGTCGCGTAGCGCTCGGCAGCCTATTGTTCAAATTGATCGGCAGCCTGGTCATCCTGCCGTTTGTCCATCCGCTGGCGAATCTGATGGATGAGCTATCGCTACCGAAATCAGAGCTGGTGATCTATTTCCACGTTTTCTATAACCTGGTGCGCTGCCTGGCGATGGTGCCATTTGCCGAGCTGATGGCGCGTTTTTGTAAACGAATTATTCGTGATGAGCCTGAACTGGATACCCATCTGAAGCCGAAACATCTGGATGTCAGCGCGCTGGATACGCCAACGCTGGCGCTGGCTAATGCTGCCCGTGAGGTGCTGCGCATTGGCGATGCGATGGAACAGATGATGGAAGGGCTAAAAAAGGTCATGCACGGCGAGCCGCGTGAAGAGAAAGCGCTGCGCAAGCTGGCGGATGACGTTAACGTGCTCTACACCGCGATTAAGCTTTATCTGGCGCGAATGCCAAAAGACGAGCTGGCGGCGGAGGAGTCCCGCCGGTGGGCGGAGATTATTGAGATGGCCCTGAACCTCGAACAGGCGTCGGATATTATCGAGCGAATGGGCAGTGAGATTGCCGACAAGTCGCTGGCGGCGCGTCGGGCATTTTCAGAAGAAGGATTGAAAGAGCTGGATGCGCTTTACGATCAACTGCTCAGTAATCTGCAACTGGCGATGTCGGTCTTTTTCTCCGGCGATGTCACCAGCGCCCGTCGGTTGCGCCGCAGTAAACATCGCTTCCGTATACTTAATCGCCGATACTCACATGCGCATGTCGACCGCCTGCACCAGCAGAACGTGCAAAGCATTGAAACCAGCTCGCTCCATTTAGGGCTGCTGGGCGATATGAAGCGTCTTAACTCACTGTTCTGTTCGGTCGCCTATAGCGTACTGGAACAGCCGGATCAGGATGAGGAACGGGGCGAGTATTAAGTGAAATGCCGGATGGCGGGGCCTACGGAGAACATGCGCGTAGGCCCGCCATTCGGCATTCAATGTGGCCTGGGATTAAAAGCGATGACCCGCTTCCAGCGCCACGGCCTCTTCGCCCGCTTTAAACACCCAGGTGGTATTCGGGCCGCCGAGAACCGCCTGGCCGTTGCTCACCTGAATCCAGTTACCTTCCGGCAAACCAATCACTGTCAGTTCCGGCGCGACCACCAGCAGTTCGCGAATACGCTGCTCGCGGGTCTCGCCCTTATGACCTTCCGGCAAGGCGTTAGTGAAGTGAGGATTAATTTGCAGCGGGAACAGATCCAGCGCGTCGAAACCGTTTGGATCGACGATCGGCATATCGTTGGTCGTGCGGATAGTCGGGCAGGCAAGGTTGGCGCCCGCGCTCCAGCCGATATACAGCGCGCCGCGTTTTACCCTGTCCGCCACCGGCGCCAGCAGCCCGCGTTCACGCGATTCTTTCAGTAGCTGGAAGGTATTTCCGCCGCCGACAATAATGATTTCCGCTTTCTCAATCGCCGCAAGCGGATCGGCGACACGATGAATCCCTGTGACGTTTATCCCTAATGGCGCAAGTACCTCTGCGGTTTTATCCGTGTACTCGTCCCATGTTTGCGTGACGCCGGCAAACGGAATAAACACGGCTGAACGTCGACCGTTCAATTGATTCGCTATCAGCGGCAGAGCGTGTTCCAGCCAGGCTTTACCCGGCAGCGTCGAGTTACTTAATAAAAGCAGTTCCATTACTTCTCCACCTCATCAGGAAATGTCAAAACGTAATAATGCTACCATTATCCATTTAATGTCTTACTGATATGGCTCATGATGTTACGCGTGTTACAGGCAACGCGCGGTCGCTAAAAGTGACGACAGGCCAGATCTGCCATCTGGTATCGCCTGAAAAATTACAGGTATAATCCGCAAAATTATTTAACACGTTTAGAGACGAAAATGGCAAAACTGACCTTACAAGAGCAACTGCTACAAGCGGGATTAGTGACCAGCAAAAAAATGGCCAAAGTCCAACGCACGGCTAAAAAATCACGCGTTCAGGCTCGTGAGGCCAGAGAAGCGGTGGAAGAAAATAAAAAGGCGCAACTTGAGCGTGATAAACAACTCAGTGAACAGCAAAAACAAGCGGTTTTAGCGAAAGAGTTTAAAGCTCAGGTTAAGCAACTTATTGAAATGAATAGAATCAATGTATCTAAAGGCAATATTGGTTTTAACTTCACCGATAATAACGTCATCAAAAAAATAGACGTGGATAAGCTCACTCAGACGCAACTGATTAATGGGCGTCTCGCGATTGCGCGTCTGGTTATCAATAACAGCGGTGAATGTGAATATGCGATTATTCCCGCGAGCGTCGCCGATAAAATCGCACAACGAGATGCGGACAGTATTGTCGTAAACAGTGCGCTGAGTCAGGAAGAGCAGGACGAAGATGATCCGTATGCCGATTTTAAAGTTCCTGACGATTTGATGTGGTAAGTCACATTCCCGACGTTTATGTAGAAAAATTTCTCAGAGAGTAAATATGCTGACCGACACATCTACCCGGCTTAATAAATATATCAGTGAAAGCGGCATCTGTTCGCGTCGCGAGGCGGACCGTTTTATCGAACAGGGCAATGTTTTTATCAACGGCAAACGCGCCGCCATTGGCGATCAGGTAGTCGCAGGGGATATTGTTAAAGTAAATGGTCGGTTGATTGAGCCGCGAGAAGCGGATGATTTAGTGCTGATTGCGCTGAATAAACCGGTTGGCATTGTCAGTACCACTGAAGACGGCGAACGCGACAATATTGTCGATTTTGTGAACCACAGCAAACGTATCTTCCCGATTGGCCGTCTGGATAAAGACTCGCAGGGGCTGATATTTCTGACTAACCACGGCGATCTGGTCAATAAGATTCTGCGTGCCGGTAACGATCACGAAAAAGAGTATCTGGTGACGGTGGATAAACCGATTACCGACGAGTTTATTCGTGGTATGGGCGCTGGCGTGCCGATTCTGGGTACCGTCACCAAAAAATGTAAGGTGAAAAAAGAGGCGCCGTTTGTCTTTCGCATCACCCTGGTGCAGGGATTAAACCGTCAGATCCGTCGTATGTGTGAATACTTTGGTTATGAAGTGACGAAACTGGAGCGTACGCGCATTATGAACGTCAGCCTGAGCGGGATTCCGCTGGGCGAGTGGCGCGACCTGACGGACGATGAGCTGATCGATCTGTTTAAGTTGATTGAGCGTTCCTCTTCCGAAGCCAAACCAAAGGCCAAAGCGAAGCCGAAGACCACGGGTATTAAGCGACCGGTCGTTGCGATCGAAAAAAGCAATGAGAAAGCGCGCCCGACATCAAGCGGTAAGCGCTTTACCTCGCCGGGACGAAAGAAGAAAGGACGTTAACGTCTGCCGCGCGTCGGCGTATTCGCCGACCAGGAGAATGACGCTTCCGTATCGGGTTTATACGCCTGCTTCTTCTTCAACTGGCGGGCTTTTTTCGCTTCAGCCTCACGCAGCGCCATCAGCTTATCGATGTACTCCTTTTTTACGCTGTTGGTCTCAGAATTGGTCAGCGGACGACCGTGTGCAATACGGGCGCGGTCCAGCAACGTTTTCAGTTCGCGCTGTTCGCGCTCGGTCATCTCTTTTTGGGTAATGCGGGGGAGTGCCATACGGGTGCCCTCAGTTAGCCGATGCATTTAGTCTACGGCAATACGCAACGGGCGGATAGCGTGTAAGCCGGGTAAGCTTGCGCCACCCGGCAATATTTTAATTTACCTTTGCCGTTTCGCCCGATTTTTCAACAATCGGTTTCCCGGACCAGTAACCAGCCAGTAGTGACCCTGAAAGGTTGTGCCACACTGAGAACAGCGCGCCAGGCAGCGCTGCGAGCGGGCCAAAGTAGATTTTACCCAATGCAGCAGCAAGACCAGAGTTCTGCATCCCGACTTCGATCGCCAGCGTTCGACAGGTTGACTCATCAAAACCGAACAGACGTCCACCCCAGTAGCCGCCAAGCAGGCCAAGGGTGTTATGCAGGATCACCGCGATGATCACCATAAAGCCGACGGAGGCGATATGTGAAGCTGAACCCGCGACCACCGCGCTGATGATTGCCAAAATGCACACCATCGAGAATGCTGGCAGATAAGGTTTTACCACTTTCACTACGCGCGGAAACAGATGGTGAATCACCAGCCCCAGCGTGATTGGAATGACCACAATCTGTAGAATGCTCAGCAGCATACCCATCACGTCGACTTGAATATGGGCATCGACGTACAGGCGCGTGAGTAGTGGTGTGGCGACCACGCCGACCAGCGTGGAGACCGATGAAATGGTGACTGAGAGCGCGACGTCTCCCTTCGCCAGATAGATCATTACGTTAGAGGCGGTGCCGCTGGCTACGCTGCCGACCAGTACCATCCCGGCGGACAGATCTGGCGGCATCTTAAACAGCAACGCCAGCAGCCATGCCGCGAGCGGCATTACCAGATAGTGCAGGAATATCCCTGCGGCGACAGGGGCTGGTCGGGAGAGCACGCGTTTAAAGTCGTCAACGTTAAGATGGACCCCCATACCGAACATAATCAACATCAGTAGTGTCGCGACCCACGGCCCAACAGGAGTAAAGGTGGATGGTGTGTAATACGCAATGAGAGAGAGCAGCAGCGCCCATAACGGGAACAGCCGGGTAATGACGGCGAGCATGTTGTTTTCCTTGCAAGTATGTTGTGTTTGTTATCAACGGGTCAGGATCGAGCCAGACCATAGTTATTGTTTATCGCGTGAAGGAAGATTATTCAAACAAATTACGCTCATGATCCAGTGTGGGCACGTGGCAGGCCGGATGACGCGCCTGCGTCGCCATCCGGCAACGCATCGCCCGATGGCGCTTACGCTACCGTATTAGAAATATATAGAGGTTCTGGTGGCGTAAAGAAAAGCGCCGGCATTGAAGAGAAGGAAGCTTTAACGCAGTGATAACTTATATTGTTTCACTTTGCTTTGGATTGTGTTTTTTAAACTAAAATAAGGCACCCAGGGCAATGCTGTGTTCCAGGGGCGAGGGGAACCATGAAAACAGACTATGCTTGCTCCGTCAGGTAATTTTCCATTACCTGTCCCATCGTATAGTTCAGGGTTAAAACCAATCATTTTTGGTGTTGCTATATTAGCTTTGTAACTAATAATTCTTCCGGGTAAGATGTTTTGCCATCTTTCAGCATCTTGACATATTCTGCCGATAAATCCTTGATCGCCATGATAGGGTGGGGTTCTTATGGCATTGATTTCCTTTTCAGGATTTTTCATAAATTCATCCCACACATTTTTTTTTGCGGGTGCAGGAATAAACATAATACCTGTTGCTGGCGCAACTGAAGCACCATGCTGAGAAAAGTCATTAAGTAATGTTATTTTTTTCACAGTTGTCAGAGGAGTAATATCTCCCACAATAACGCTATCTATATCAATATAGAGAATATCCTCATTACCAAGAACAGGATGCAGTGGATTGAAAAGTTCTAGTTTTGCCCACCATCCTGGCCAATCATACAAAAGAGGCGCTGTATTTACTCCTTTTATCTTTAGCGCATCTGTTAAACAAACAGAATCATAACCTTTGAGCTGCTTATGTAACCATTGAGCATGTTTTGTGGTGAAGTCTTTGCTTTGTCTGAGCACAGAAACAATAATCATTATATTCCCCTGTGAATATTAGGTGTTTTTAGCCGTGTTCCACTATATTTAATGTGCTTTATATTGCAACAAAATTAGTGTTCATATGGTTATTGAAGTTTAATTACATTCAAGATGTGAATGTAATTAATTTGTTTATAATGTTATTAATATATGTAATGTAAGTTGATAAATGGTTTAGTGATTGTTTTGTCTTTTATATTTCCATGGGGAGATATAAAATAAGAGTTGGGATGGGAGTGATCTTATTTCCCCTTTTTACTGCTCCCGGCTCTATATCAATTCCAAATTTGGAATTTAGCTTGCGATTAATCTATAATCCAGTTTTTTTCTGTTTTTTTGAACCATAGATATACATCTCATTTGCCAGACGCCACCAAAATAAAAAATTACGACGGCGATTGTTATTGGCCTGCATAAGTAATCGATATAATAAAAATTCATTACTGCGAATAATCTCATGTCGCCAGTATTCCCGTAATCCATTTCCTTTTTTAGATATGGAAAATAATAAGTAATGTAAGAGTTTGATTTTTTCTTCCTCCAATGAAGAAATCTAGCTTGTTAAATAAATGTTATTATCGTAGGAGGTTCACGTATCAATTGGTAAAAATACTATAAGATGGCTTTTTATAATACTTCATTTGCTATACAAACTGAACATTTGATGCTAAAAAATAAATAATAAAGGGTATTAATTTAATTCAACACCGCCGGGCTTTATACCCGGCGAGAGATTCAACAATCGTATTGCCAGCTACTAACTAAGGCATAAAGGTGGCTGGGGGAGTAGCGCCAGCTATCGTTTAGTCCGAGAAATTCAGCGCAAAACTCGCTGCAAAACAGTTTATCTTTGCGCTCCCGGTTATACAGCGCGATACCGAGCGCGCCCTGCCAGTCATAGCGTTTGCCGTTGTGTTTGCGGAAAAAGGCCTCCACTTCCGGCAACGTGGCCTTTAACGGTAGCTTATCCCACTTATCGTCCGGTAACGGTATTATCTTTCCCCGCACGCCGCGATCGCGAAACGATGCGGAGTAGCAGAGGTATTCATTACCGCCGTGCGCCACCGCCAGTTCACAGTGAGAGTAGATACCGCGCGTGACTTTGCGCGTGAGCCAGTCGACAAACCTGGCGATGCCGCGATACTCCGATCGCCCCTTATAGCAAGCGAGCCAGACGGTGGTTTGACTCATGGCTGCCAGCCTGATGAATAGTCGTAGTCGAGCACAGCCTCGATATCCCCCAGCGCTTCTACCGCCGCAATATGCCGCTGCGCGTTGGCAAACAGGCGCATGTCGTGATCCATAGTGACGGTTTCAAACTGCGCGGCGATGTCGTTGGTCAGTTCAATCAAACCGTTATTTTTGGTCTGCCACATTAACCCTGCCGGAATCTGCTTTGCCTGACCCATTCTGGTGAGTGACATTTGCTGAATACGGCTGTTAGCATCGCTGTGGAAATGGTTGCCGTCGATAACGATATAATCGGCGGTAACGGTGTCGCGGTGAGCTTTTATACTTAGAACTACATTTTCTTTTTTATTTACCAGCGCATCATTGAAAGCTGTCGGGTTGTATATCCATTTATCACCTACCAGTTGATAAAATTCACCTGGCGGTGGTGTAGTGATAAATGAAAATGGTGCTAAACAAATCCAGCATGGTTTTCCTCTTAATTTCCATTGTTCATCATTTACTGGTTTTATGGATTCTGGTAATACAACATTTAGCGAGGTATCGTCAATCCAGTCGATAACTTCAAAAGTCGAAGGATGGTAGTACACATATTTAGTCATATTTTCACCATGAAATTTTTACAAAACCATCAGAGCCGCGCCCACCAGAATATCCAGATATCGCGGAGCGCGTATTTTGGTTCAATGACGCACCACCACCACCACCAGCTCCATAGCCATCGGCATTTCCTCCGTTTGCAAATGCAGCCGCACTGCCGCCTGTGCCAAAGGCCGAACCCACACCAACCCCTCCTGGATATGATTCGGTAGATGTAAATTCCGCTATTTTGCCGCTGCTACCTAATCCGCCTTTAGCAGAGATATTAATAAAAGATGAGTCGCCTCCATCAAGCCCTGGTTCACCTGCATCTCCTTTAAATAGCGTATGGCCTTGTCCATTAGGACCAATAGATGTTCTATCTTCATATGAAGGTACAAAACCGCCGCCTCCACCTGAACCTCCAGCCCCAACAGAAACCGTATAAGTTTTTTTAGATGTCACACCTATAATGGCAATTTTTAACTCTCCATGATCACCTCCCCTACCAGCTGAAAAGGTATTAGTCTTATCGGGAGCAGGGGAGCATCCGCCACCACCACCACCACCTCCTCCTCCCAGCATTTCAACAAAAACCTGTGTTACCCCATCAGGCACAGTAAAAGTCCCATTAGCTGTAAAAAACTGGTATCGAGGCCCGTTTGAAGCTGCCGTATTTGCCAGATTCAGTGCCGCATTCGCCTTATCCATCGCCGCTTTCACCGCGCTCGGCGTCGCCGCCTCCGTCGTACTGGTGCTGTCGGTGGCGTTATTAAGCTTCACGATCCCTTTTTGCGTTAGCGTACCGTCCGGGGTGCCGGTGATCTGCCCCCAGGCGTGAGTATGGCTGGCCGGGGCCGCCGCACTCGCCTTATCCATCGCCGCCTTTACCGCACTGGGCGTTGCCGCTTCTGTGGTGCTGGTGCTGTCCGTCGCGCTGTTAAGTTTCACGATCCCTTTTTGCGTCAGCGTGCCGTCCGGGACGCCGGTAATCTGGTTCCAGACGTGAGTATGGTTCGCCGGAGCTGCCGCATTCGCCTTATCCATCGCCGCCTTGACTGCACTCGGCGTTGCCGCTTCCGTTGTGCTGGTGCTGTCCGTCGCACTACTAAGCTGAACAATTCCTTTTTGCGTCAGCGTACCGTCCGGAACGCCAGTGATCTGGTTCCAGGTATGCGTGTGATTACGCGCTTCTGCCATCGCCGCTTTCACCGCCTTTGGCGTAGCCGCTTTGGTTTCGTCATCGCTGTCAGTGGCGTTACTGAGCTGTGTAAAGCCTTTCTGCGTTAATGTCGCATCCGGGTGATTTGTCGAATGTTCATGCTCGTCCAGCCGGGTATCCACATAGTCGCGCGTCGCCAGCACGATGCTCGGATCGACCGTCAGCGTCACCGCCGTGGTGTTGGAGACTTCCATAATCAGGCGGATACAAACCTGCTTGCCACAGCCGCCCGGCAGCAGCGGTTTGTACGACTCAGGGAATTTGCCGATGGCGATCAGCTCGCCCTCGTCGTCGAATACGCCCACTTCACGTACGTACCAGCCGCCAACATCCTCCGGCAGCACCAACTCGGCAATCAGCCAGTTAGGGTTATTCGGCGCAACGGTCAGCGTATTCATCTCGCCGCGCCAGACTTCGTGACGTAAATTGGTCTGGCTGGCGGTCGGTTCATAATATTGTCCGCCGCCGTCGCCAACCGCCATCTTTTGCAGATGTATCTGTTTCTTATCCGCAAGGGCACTGGCGATTTTCGCCATTCCCCAGTCGGTCAGGAGGGTATAAAACTCATTATACATAATTACTCCGGGTAAATAGATGTAATTTCAAGGCTCCATTGCCCTGTACCGAAATAGATCGGTTTAGTTTGTTGAACTTCCAGAACCTGGAAGGGTAAGACGGTCGTTATTTCTCCACCGTAAAGCGCGCTGCCGATAACAGGAATAGCGCTTTGGTTAATTATCCAGACAATTAACGCTTCCAGCTTTGAGCGCACGTTCTTATACTCATGAATAAGATCGACCAGGTTATTAAACAGATTTTCATCCATGCCCTGATTGATTAGCTTAATTTCAACCTTGAAGAAATAAGCTTTACCGCCATACTCAAACCATTCGGAAATCGTGCCGGGTAAGGATAATATTTCCAGTACACGGCGAACGGCCCAGGGAGTTCCTTTATATTTATGCAGTTCAATCGCCTGTTTAATTAACTCTCGTTTCTCCTGTTCATTGGCGGCAAATAGCCAGCCCTCCAGCCCCTGAACATGAAACTGTCCGGCCAACGAGGGCAGTGCCGAGGCATCAACGATATCCACCAGATAGACCAGCAACGCCGTCAGGTCGATTTGCGCAAAGCGTTCGGCGGCAATATTCGCCAGAATTGAGAAACGTTCGTCGCTGGCCAGCGGCGGCGGCAGAAGCAGTTTATCCATCGCTGACTCCGGCAATCGTCACGTCAATGGCCGTGCATTCCGCCCATTCGTGCGCCTGTAGTACCTTTTTCGCAGGCATATCCAGCGCCACGTCGTAAACGTCGTCAACCTGTAATACTTTAATTATCTGGTTTGGCACAATGTCCTGACCCAGCCGGGTCTGGCGCGAGCGCGTCCATGTATTAATCGCTTCACGCGCGGCGGCAAGCGTCGTCTCCTGATCGGCGGTGGTAAACAGCGTCAACCGGGCGCGGATCTGATAAGGTACGCGCGGAGAACATTTAGCGCTCACCTTATCGGTTAGCGGGCGCTTTTTCTCTTTGCTCACCTCCCGTTCGATCTGGGCAAGAAGCTCTGGCCCCGGCAGACCGTTCAGGGTCAGCGGATAGAGTTCCACGCAGCCTTCCGCCAGCCCTTCATCCGGCCCCAGCACCGCCACGTCGATAATCGACTGGCTGACCGAGAGCGTATGGAAGCGATAGGCGCCATAGCTGCCCGCGTTGCTGAAACTTTCCGGCGCTAGCTGGATGCGTTTACGTAGCGCGTCGTCGTTCTCTTCGCCGCAGCCGCCACTTGAGGCCGTCAGATTGGTGACGCTGAGATCGTAATTGCCCACCCGATCCACCAGCGCGCTGATTTGCGCAGGTTGCCAGTTATTGCCGGATTCACCGGTTGCTACACAGGTTGCAGTTACCGCAACGCTCAGGCTGCCCGCAGGCAACAGAACATCTTCGTCGGTGGCGAACATCACGCTATCCGACGCGCTGGCGCGGGTACCCTGTGGAATCACCAGGTTACTTTTAGCCGCTTGAGTAACAGAAAACTGCAGCGTGGTTTTTGCCGCCTGAGCGGGCAGACGGTGAACGCCAACCAGCTCGCCTAAATAATCCAGCATCGGCGCACGGGAATACGCGACCAGGTTTTGCTTCGCTGCCTCCTGGATGGCGATGCGGACAAGGTTTTCACGATAAGCAAACAGGTCAATGAGCAGCCGCTCAGCCTGCGCCGGATAGAGTTTTTTACCGCTGGCTTCTTCATATTGCGCAATCATCTCGCTGGTGATTTGCGCGGGATCGCGGTCAATAAAGTCGGGTTCGGCTATCGCCATAACACCTCCGTTGAGTTGATTACGCCGTCTGCGGCGCGCCATTGCACGCGTAACGTCAGGTGTTCGCCATCAATCGTCGGCGTCACCTTCAGCAACCGGCAGCGGGGTTCCCACATGCGAATCGCTTCCACCGATTCGCGAACAACGTGCGGAATGGCCCGCTCGATCGGGTAATCGATGTAGCGCCACAGATTGCTGCCAAAAAGCGGCCTGTGGGGATCGCTGCCGCGCGGCGTGCGCAGAATGATGTGTATTGCCTGATGAATATCATCCAGCCCGCAGACGTATTCTTCAGGACGTTGCAAGGCAGGTTGCCAGTGCAGGGTCGAGGGTCGTGTTTTCGTGTTCATGAGGCTATTTTCGCCTTCCGGCGGGGGGAGAGATATTAAAGCGCTTTAAGGAAATAATTGATGGCGGGGTCAGAATGTGTTTTGCCCGGTGGCGCTTCTGCGCTTACCGGGCCTGTGTTGATGCACATTTTGTTAAATGGCGAAGATCGCGTTTTACGTAAAGTTAAAATGAAATTGCTGTAATTTCACCTTTGTCTACAGAAGCGTAGTACCAGAATTCATCATTGATTTCTGCGTGCTTCATTTTCTCAACTGGAATCGTTTTCTGCCGTCCATTAACCGAGAGTGTGATCGAACCCGTTAGCTGCTCCCGGCTGATAATAGCGAAATCCCCGCGGGTGTTGCTATAAGCCGTCGTTTCATTGGAAAGGCTGTGCTTCGCTCCATTAGCGATTACAGAATAATCAAAATTGACTTTCTTTTTGAAAATAGCTTGTACATGATAATACTCGCCGTAAACAGCAGGATCATGGAATAAACCAAAATGACCACCGCTATTTTGCAACTTGACGAAATAATAGTCAGGGATGATAAACTTCTGTTTACCTGCCGCTATTTCTTTAGTAATGATTTTTTGTCTTACGATTTCCTGTCCGGCCGTTTTTTTATAACCGTTAAGCATCAATGAATAGGACCAAAGGAATACGATACCACAGAGAACAGTCACGGCAGTTACGCCGACGACTCCAGCCTTAACGCCGCTTTTCAACAGGGCGTAAGCGATGAAGGAGATAGCTAAAAGGAAAAACATAAACGTACCGTTCATAACCCGATCGGGGTAGGACGGCGACGCGAACATGATTAAGGAAGTGCCAATACCTATACATACGACTAACGCAGCGCAGATAAGGGACGTTTTATCAATTTTGGCGCGAATCTGCTTATTGAATATGACCAGTAAGACCAGCAATAACAAAACAACATAAGCTATCCAGATCAGCGCCAGATGGTTATGAACGCGTTCTGTTAAGTGAATGAAAATACGTTCAAAAATCGGCCTTCCATACCAGAATTCTTTGCCGCTGGCGCGGATGAAATTGCCCGGAGAAAGTATCAATACGCATGAACCTGCGATTGCACAGAGACTATAAACTATCTTATTGCGCGAAACAGATTTGTTTTGCCATAACTCGTATGCAATGGCCAGAACAGAAATAAGCGAGACGAAAGGTGAGACGCTTTCATTGGAACAGCCTGCCATAAAGCTTAGTAATGCAACCCACGGGCTGATCGCTTTACTGTTTTTTATTGTTATGGTGTAAAAGAAGAACAGCCATGCAACAACGAACAGATTCGTCCACAAATAATTCGCAGCACCAACGATCCAGAAAGTGGTTTGACCCAAATTCGGGTTCGAAATCCAGTAAGTGAAGAATATTAGTGGGAATAATAAGTAGTCGGATTTATTCCAGCGTAATGTACCTGAGGGTGTCTTCACAATGAAATAACAAAATACCAGTGTCGAAACGGCAGCGCTGATGGAATACACGAGTTGAGAACGTGTATACAGGATGAGTGCGCTGGTGTAATCAGCTATAATCCTGCCACTCCATGTCATATAATGATGAAAATGTGATTCCGGCGAAATTCCTAAAAGGTAATAGCGGTAATCATCAGAGTGAATGGGGGTATACCATTCAATAAGAAAAATGGCCAAAAAAGCCAGTAGTATCATCGCCGTTTTCGGTAATATCTTGAGCATAGTGTTCATTATTCCATCATTGTTTTTTTGTTTTTCACGATATAGCGGGGTCTTTGCTTCACCTCCGTGTAAACGCGTCCGATATATTCACCCATGATGCCTATGCCGATAAGCTGGATGCCGCCTAAGAAGAGAATCGCGGTCATAAGCGAAGGATAACCGGGAACAGGGTTTCCCCACATCAATTTATCAATGATCATCCACATGGCATATATCAGGGAGAGGGCAGAAACGCTCACTCCTATATACGTCCAGATACGCAAAGGGAAAGTAGAAAAACTTGTAATCCCCTCCAGCGCCAGGTTCCAGAGTTTCCAGCCATTAAATTTTGAGTTACCTGCGACACGTTCAGCACGGGCATATTCGACAACATCTGTTTGACCTCCAACCCATGAAAGTATACCTTTCATGAAAAGGTTACGTTCTGGTAATAGCTTGATATTTTCTACAATCTCGCGCGACATCAATCGAAAATCACCGACATTCTCTTCAATCTTTGGCGTACTGATTTTGTTATGCAGCCTGTAGAACCACTCAGCGCTTTTACGCTTCAGGTGGCCATCCGTTGAACGATCGATACGCTTAGCCAGCACCATTTCTGCACCAGCCTGCCATTTATTGATCAAATGTGGGATTACTTCGATGGGATCTTGTAAATCAACATCGATAGGGATCACCACATCTCCGGTCGCGTGATCTAATCCGGCAAAAAGTGCAGGTTCTTTACCAAAATTGCGGGTAAATGAGATCGGAACAACAAGAGGATCGGCAACAGCTAATGCGCTGATGATTGATTCAGTCGCATCGTGACTCCCATCATTAACGAAGATAATCTCAACGTCATAAGGTTTAAGTGAACTGTATTCTCTGACCGTTTTATAGAAAATAGGGATCGCGTCCTCTTCATTAAAGACGGGAACCACTAATGAAATTTTCATTTCTCATTCCTGAAAACAATGAATCTGGAATATAAAAATCCGCAAATAAGGCTAATTGCGGAAAATACAATGAGCGTAAAAATGGGAGGCATAGCACACTTGTCGCCTGTCCATCCCACGACGGCGCTCAGCACGCCCATAAAACCGACGTACAGCAAATAACGTCCGGTTGATACGCTGGCTCCAAAGGTAAACCGGGCGTTAGCGAAAAAACTAAAACTGACAGCGACAGCAAAGCCCGTTACGTTTGCCAAAGCCTGACTTGTTTGAAATCCATAGACGCAAAGGGCAAAGATAGCCCAGTGCAAAGCAGTATTAAGTACGCCTATCGAAACGTACTTTATAAATAATTTTATCATTATAGCAATCAAGAAGTTGTAATTCAGCGAAGTCTACCAGACAAAACTGAGAGGATCATTCCTGAACAGCAGATTTTATGTAAACAGGGCGAAGTTAAAGTAAAAAATAGCGTTAGTTTTCCAATATACATATATGCAATATTTGCAGCGCAAAGTGATTACATTTTCATCGGAAATAGCGCGCGAAAAGGGACTAATCACGTTGCGCTGAAAATAAATATCCTCCAGCAATTTGCCCGGTGGCGCTTTTGCGCTTACCGGGCCTGTGTTTATGCACCTTTTGCAGGCTGGATAAGGCGAAGCCACCATCCAGCAGCAATTTGCAGGTTAGTGGGAGTGGTGGTTAGAGTTGCCGCCGTTGTCCATCAGCGTGCCGCTGGCGTTAACGTTGCCGAGGACATTCACGTTGCCGGTAATCACCGCGCTGTTTCCAATACCGCCGCTGCCTGCCATACCGCCAAGCCAGGTGAGTTTTTTCATCACGGTAACGTCGCCGGTAAAGGTGCTGAGCGGCGCATCGACGGTGACATTCAGCGCTTTAATGCCCGTATGGGACGCTTCCACGTTGACATCTACCGCCTTGACGCCCACGGAGGTGGCCGCCACGTCTACGGTTTCTGATATCACCGTGACGTGCTGCGCCCTGACCTCTACTTGCGGTGAAGTAAGCTGCGTACGTTCCTTCACTTCAATGACGATTTTTTCTATGCCGCCGTTGACGGTGAGCTGGTGTAACGCACGGTCATATTCAAAGGCCGCGCCGTCGGAAAACTGCACGTAGCGCTTGTCGCGCGAGGCCAGCGGCGCGGTATCCACGCTGGAGTAGACCGCGCCCAGCACCACCCCATCCTCGCCGTTGTCGTCGAGCAAAACCTCCACCTGTTCGCCAATATCCGGCAACCAGTAATCTTTGTTGTCCTGCGTGTTGCGTTGCAGCACCGCAAGCCAGTTACTGCGCAGGTTATCGCACTCCGGCAGAGTGACTCTGACGCGCACGACCGCCTCATCAATATCGCTGATAATGCCCGTCTGGCGGGTAACGCCTTTCATATTGTCTCCTTACTGGCTGGTTGCCGGTCCGCGTGAAATGTCGATTTCGGTAGTGTAGCCGCCGCTGCGCGTGAGTTTGTGCATGGATTTATCAATCAGCCACTGCCCGGAAAGCACGCCAAAATCGCTCAGTTCAATTTTGTTGCCCGCCGTCAGCTGCGGGCAGCCCATCATGCTGAGCGTGCCGGTTTGCTGGTATTCGTTGTGGCTGTCCAGCGCGGCATTGGCTTTAGCCTGCGCCGCGCCGGTATCCGGAGCGCGACTGTTAATCTTCAGGGTATCGGCGCTGGTCGCCGAACCGCGCGCCGGGGCTTTTTCCTGGCTGTCATGAGTGTAGATAACCAGTTCTTTTTGCTTGCTATTTTGATGCTGCACGGTGGCGTTTTTGTAGATCCGGTTGATGGTATCTTTGAACGTGTAGTGCGAAATATCCGTCCGCCTGAGCGTCTTCACCGGCGCCAGACAGCGCAGCGTCGGCAGATGCGAAAAGATCAGCTCCGTCGCCGTCACTTTCACGGTATAGCCATATTCACTCGCCAGCCGTTTGAGAAACGCCACATCGGTTTCGGCATATTGCGTAACCCGATCAATCGTCAGCGGCGCAATCTTGCCCGCCAGCGTTAAACCGTGTTTTTGCGCGATGCGACTGGCGATGGCGGAAAGCGTCGTCTCCTCAAAGCCCTGGCTGTTTTTGGTGCGTAGCGCTTTGCTGACCGAGGTGGCGATACCGTCGATATTGACCGTCGAAGGCGGTGCGCTGATATCAATTTTATCAATGATATAGATTCCGCAATCGAGCAGATCTTCGCCCTGGTAGCCCAGGCGCAGCGCCAGCGTGTCGCCTTTTCCCGGATACCATTCGTTTACCCAGCGCCCGGCGCTATCTTCCAGCGCAATGGCAATAACATCCGACTCGTTTTTAATGCTGTCGCTGTAACTGATGCTGGTGACATAAGGCGCAATGTCGTAAGTGATCTCTTTATGTCCGTACCAAAGGGTAAAAATGGGCGTCAGGGTGGCGAACACCCCGCCGGATACCGTTATCTCAGCCATGGCGGTAGCTTCGGGGTCGTTTGCGTGACGCTGATAACCGGGATGATCAGCCGCACGCCTGACGGCAAAACCGGCATAATAGCGACGTGCGGATTGGCCGCGATGATGCGTTCGTAGGCCAGCGCATCGCCGTAATAGCGCCAGGCGAGATTATCCCAGCGTTCGCCGTCGGTGGTGACATGTTCAAGGTAGCGCATTACAGACTCCTCGTAATATCGGCGGCGGCAAGCTGGCTCACGTCAGGGGCGCTTGTTTGCAGCGTGCCGCGCGCCTGATTGACCAGCGTCGCGGCGCTGTCGTAAGTCGCTTCCGCGACGCTGCTGGTGATAGCGTCAAACAGCGATTCGGCGTGTTCGATAAGCGTGCCGGCATCGCCCGCGCATTCGCGGATCCCCGGCAGGCTGTCGATCAGTTCCTGCATTTTCGCCGCCAGCGCTTTCGGCAGCCCGGCCAGCGTTTGCAAATCCAGCGGCTGCTGGAACAGCGCGTCTATCGCGCTAATGGTTTTTTTCAGCGAATCGACGATATCGCCGCATTTTTCTTTCAGCGCTTTGGCTTCCTTCACCAGTTCTTTCGCCTGGGCGATCGTTTTTTTGATGTCATCAATGGCGTCGGCCACCTCATCCATCATCTCTTTGGCTTCACGCATACCCTCTTCAACGGCGCTCATCAGTTCATCGAACCAGGAATCGCTAACGTCGGGAAGCTCATCCAACATCTCGTCAATGTTCGGTTCCTGGGTGGTGATGGCCGGAGGCAGCAGCGGGCTCTTCGGATCGCCGGTGTACTCCTGTAGCGACAAACTGCCGCCCTGGGCAATGACGTTACCGTAAGGATCGGTGTGTTGGTGGGTAGCGGTCAGATCGGTAATCACGAACCAGCCGCGATAATCGCCGTTGCCGAACACCAGCGCCATCGCCTGGTGCGCGGTCATCGCTTCTCGCAGACGGTTCAGCTCGGTGGTCGGCTGGCAATACTGACTATGAAAGTTGAATTTCAGGGTGATTTTGTCCAGCTTATCGCCGATAAATTGCACGCCCGGTTTCCCTTCAATACGGGCATGGCTGGTATAATCCACGCCCATCGTGCTTTCAAATTCGTCCCAGTAAGCGACGACGTCAAATTCTATTTCGCCTAATACGGCATACATTATGCGTACTCCCGGCGCCGTTGTTGCGCCATGACATCGTTAATCATTCTCTCCAGCTCGCGTTTACTCAGCGACAGCACGTTGTTGATATCTTTGGCGGCATTCGCGCCGCTTCCCTGCACGGTAACCTGCGGGGAAAAGTGTACCTGCACGTTGCTTTGCGCGCGGGAGGGCAGCGTATAAGGTTTCCCGCCGGATTTGCCGGGAAGCGCGGCTGGCGTCGGCGGCGTGGCGGCGCTTTTCGTCTTCATAGGCTGCGGCGAGGCCATCGTTTTGGCCGAGGTTGTCACCGCTTTCGCTCCCGATGCCAGCGGCGCGCTGGCCTGTTGCGCGACCATTGTTCCGGCAATACCGGGGACGGCGGCGGCGACAGACGGCATTTCAGTGCTGATGCCCAGCGCGCTTTTCGCCCAGTCGGGGATCAGCGCTTTTATCTTCTCAATCGCCCCGTTCAGGAAAGGAAGCGCATTCAGAATGCCGTTGATCAGGCTATCCAGAATATTGCCGCCAAATTCGCTAAAGCTGGCGGGGAGTTCAATGCCAAACCAGTCCAGTACGCTGGCGAAGGCGCGGTAAAACAGCCCCAGCGGCGACCAGTCGAGAATCAGACGCGTGACGCCTGCAATGCCTCCGTCAAAGGCGGTTTTGATACGCTCCCAGACTCCGGCAAAGAAACCGGAAATCGGTTCCCAGTAGCGATAAAGTAAATAGGCGGCGCCTGCGATAGCGGTGATAGTCAGGCCGACAGGGTTCATCAGCAGCGCCCGACCCAGCCAGATAAACGCCTGGCCGACCAGCCGTAGCCCTTTTATCAGGCCGTTTCCCAGCAGCACCGTCAGGCCTTTCGCACCGTTGCCAAACGATTTCAGAACCGACAGCGCGCGACTGCCGCCGCCCAGCGCCAGACCGGCTTTGACCTTCAGGAAGATATCGATCAGGCGAATAAACGGTGACGCAATGAGGTTTGCTCCCAGCCTGAGAATATTCAGCGCCCCGTTGAACAGCCAGATAACGCCAACGACTTTAGCGACCCCTTGCACCAGCGCCGGATTTTCCCGCAGCCAGGCGCTGAACTGCCGTACCAGCGGCGTGATGCTTTGCGCCAGTTCGCCAATGGCGGGCATCAGCTCCATACCGACGGTCAGCCACAGATCGTTAAGTGAAAGTTGTAACGCTTTGGTCTGTTCTCCGGGCGATGTCATTTTCACGGCGAAGTCATCATCGATAAAATGTTGCCCCGCCGCCTGCATTGCGGAGGCTTTTAGCTGGCGATATTCGACCATATTCGCCAGCATCGGGGCGAGAAAATCCCGCGTTTGCGCATCGCCGAACATCGCGCCGAGGTTAAATTTCTCCGTCATGGCCTGTAGCGCGTCGCCGCGCGCGGAAAGATCCTCAATCTTCATGGTTTGCCTGAAGGTGTCGAGGATCTGCGGGTTCATTTTCTCCAGTTGCATCTGCACGATGTGGGCCATCGCTTCCGTCACGCCGATCCCATTTTGCTGATGTTCCAGCAGCGATCCCTGAAGATCCACGCCCTGGCGGGCAAACCAACTGTCCGTCTCTTTTGAGAAGGTAGATTTCAGGAAATGGTCGAAATTTGCTGCCGCCGCGCCTGCGTCAGGGGCGTTTTTCATGGCGACTTGCATCGTTGCGGTCAGTTCCGCAATGCCTTCTTTCCCCTGAGCGCCGGTTTTTCCGGCAAAGGCGTTAATCCACTGGGTTTGTTCTGCAACGGAGCCGCCGCCGCTTTTTGCCACGCTGTACAGCATATTTTGCGCAAAACGGAAGTCGTCAGGGGCGATGTTCAGTTTGTCGCGAGTGGCCAGAGCCGCCTGCGCCCAGCTTTGCGCGCTGTCACGGGAGGCGGTTGCGGCTTTGGCGATATCGGGCATGTAGCGGCTAAGATCCTGCAATGCGCTGACGCCGCCTTCAATCATCGTGGCGGCGGCGCTTTGCAGATCTTTTTGATCCTGATTGAAATCAAGGCTCCAGTCGCGGATATTCAGGCTCAGGGCGTCCCGCGCGGTGTTATCCATGCCGCCTTTCGCCGCCATATCGACCATGTTGCCCTGAAATTCGTAAGGCAGCTTCCAGTCGGGAGTCTCAACGTTCAGGAGCTTGCCGAGCTGTCCGGCGAACGTTTGTGTTTTTTCCAGCAACCCGGCGCGCTGTTTATCGTTCTCTTCCCGGCGAAGGGCAGAGTTAGCGAGCTGTTGCGTAAGCCGGGTGATTTTTGTTTGCTCAAAGCTGAGCGTGTGCAGCGTGCTGGCGTTGAGTGAGCCGTAACGGGCTATTGCCTGCGTCAACGTCTCATTACGCGCTTGAAGCTGAGTAATAATGTCGTTGGCCAAAATAGTGTCTCGTATAAGTTGCCCGGTAACAGGCTGCTTGCCGGAAAAAGGACAGGGAAGGAGTGAACCGGGCTTGGGTCAGGAAACCCGCAGGCATTAAGCCTGCGAGTCGTATTCGTGTTTAATTTGCGCGCTGGCTTCGTCCAGCCAGCAGGTAAAATCGTCAACCGACAGCGCGTCAATTTCACTGGGCGGAAAACGAAACCACCTCGCCAGCAGCGCCATTGCCTGCCACAGTTGCTGTGGGTTCTGTAGCCATGCTAAGCATGGCCTGAAATCGTTTCTGCAATGCCTGATAGTCCAGCAGATCCATTTCCGCCAGATCTTCGGTTACCAGCCCGGTCATAGCCGCCATCAGCGGCTCATCCCACTCTTCCGGTTTATCGCTGGCGCGTCGCGCGGCGCGCATATCTTTTACCTTCAGGCGACGTAATTGCAGAACGTCGATACGTTCCCCGGCGGCGGAGGTAAACGGAAATTGCAGGGTATATTTTTCGTTCATGGTGTAGTCCTTATTCGTCGTGTTAAATTCGGGGCCGTAGCCCCGAAGTAATTAACCGCCAATATTATTGCGGTAGGCATTTAATTGATCCGCGCCATTTACGCGGAAAATATTCGCCAGATAATCCAGTTCAAGAAGCGTTTCACCGTCAACCACCTGTTTAATATAAGTGCAGCCGAAGGCGCTGCTAAATTCCGGGTTTTCATTCTGTTTAAACGTTCCCAGCGGGTTCTTTTTAAACATTACGGTCATATGCGTCACCAGCGCTAACTGATCCGCTTTACCCTGCGAGTTATAACAATCGATGCTGGAGCGGCACTGCAATGCCACCGCCTGCCACGGATTTGCCGTTTTACGCATGACGTCGTGGTAAAACGAGTTCCATTTAATTTCACCTTCCAGTTTGTCAAAACCGGCAGGCAGTTCAATTTTACCGACCATCCCCAGCGCTTTATGCTCCTGCATAATCATGCTGATATCAGGCAGTTTAATTTCACTCGCGCGACCTAAAAGATTATTACCATCAAGATAAATATTGGCGTTGGTAATACGGTTAATTTGAATTTTTCCAGCCATTAGCGATTGCTCTCCAGAGAAACTAAATATTCAGAGGTAATTTCGGTTTCAAACGTCAGACGTTCCAGCGGCGGCGGCGGGGTGAATTTGTAGCTCAGCAACAGATGCCCGGCTGCCAGTTCAGTCTGTTCGTTACGCGCCGGGTCGTACCAGCATTCAAAGCCCAACAACGCGCCGTCGGCAATCAGCTTGCGGCCCCAGGTGTTCACCGATTCGGTTAGCGCGTCGATCAGCGCCTGATTAATCGGCATATCCATGTATTGCTGGCTAAAATAGCGAATCGATTCGTTAATCACATCACCAGTACGGCGCACGTTCTCAAAGTTACGCATATGAGTAACCGTCGGCCAGGCGGCGGTACGGTTGCCCCACAGGCGCAAACCGGAGCCATAGCTGTTGAAGATGGTGGTGATGCCGTTTTCATTCAGTTGATTCACTTCGGTTTGCGGATCGTCGATCATCGCTGACAGCGAGCGCTCTACGCCGGTAATGCCCTGAATTTCCTGATTGGAGTTGCTCCACCAGAAGCCTTTTTCCAGATCCACTTTGGCACGCAGGCCAGCGGCGCGAGAGGAGAGCGGCTCCAGGACTTCGCTGTTCGTCGCGCTGTCGTACACTTTAACGTGCGGATAGCACAGACGCGCGCGATCGGAACTGGTATTGAAGTTAATCGCCCCCTGCGGACCGCGCCCTGCCAGAACCTGCTGGAAAGTCGTGCCGATGGGCGCATCAATGTAGGTAATGGCTCCCAGCGCTTCTGCCTGAGCGATAAGCTTAACGGCGACCGAGTTTTGCGTACAAAAGACCGGCGCAATCAGGATCTTCGCGTAAAAACCAAACTGGTTCCAGGTGTCCTGTAACAGCTTCATGCCGGTACGGTCACCCGCCGTGTTTACCGCGCCAACAATATCGGCGGCAGTCACTTTGGTGGGGTCCGCGTAAGTATAATTTACATAGGCCTGAACGCCGGGTTTCAGGTTGGTCCCCATGCAGGTGATTTTACCGGTCAGCATATCAATGGTGTAATCGGTGCCTTTGATATAAGCGTTTCCGGCGTTCGTGCTGCGGCCAATGTTCATCGTTTGCACGGCCCCGTGCTTGAGTTGAATCTGACCGTTGTCATCAACCTTCACGGTTTCACTGGGAATGGTACTTTTGTGTACCGCCGGATTCAGCACGTTAATCACCACGACCGTCCCTGCGCCGTGATCGTAGATCGCCTTCAGCGCCTGCGGGATGGTGAAATTTGCCAGACCTGGGCCAAACTGTGCCGCGTCGCTTTCAGAAAGGCACAGCGTCGGCTGGTTAACCGGGCCGCATGGCGCGGTGCCGATCAGACCAATAACCGCAGATTTAACCGCCTTAACCGGACGTGGGCCGGTTTCGATCTCAATGGTCTCTACACCGTGCAGGTAATTAGCTGCCATGGACAATTTCCTCTTCATTAGTTTCTACTTCTTGCGTAACCACTGGCACCAGGTGACGGCGGGCAATCATGGTGATTACCCACTCGTTATCTTCCGGCAGCGAGATTTCGCTATTGGGCCACAGTAAGACTTCCTGACCGTCGGCGAGCGTGACGCCGCTTGCCGGGCCACTGTAGATATATTTCATTGAATTTCCTCATAATTAACGATTGTCAGCAGGGGGGAGTCCTTGCTTTCCTGTTCCGCGATAAACAGGGTGCTGGCGGTCATATCCAGGGCGTAACGGCAGAAGTTTGCGGCGTCGCCGATATATTTTTCGCTTTCCAGCCAGAGCGGACGATCACAGTCGGGAAGTTCAATGCCCCCCAACGAGCGACGTAGACGATCCAGCGCGTTTATCGCGTCACTTATTTGCGGAACAATAACGGTGGCGGAAATCCGGATTAGTTGTTTTTGTACCGTGGCATCCGTATTTTCTGGTTCGGCAAAAACCGAACCGCAGTAGTGAATTAATACCGTTACCTGCTGTCCTGTTGGGATATATACTTTCGCATCGGTTGATGAAATATGTATATCCATATCAGGGTTTAATTCACGTAGTCTATTCGCCACGGTATGTATAACAGATAATGTTTCCATATACGGTTTTCCTTGATTTACCGGGAGAGATAATATTCTCTCTTCGTTATCGTTCAGACGTATTTTGATGTATCAGGCATCAGGCGTCTTTTAATCTGCTTTAGAGAAAAAAGTTAAAAGAAAATAAAAGATCCCCGGCGTATAAACGGCGGGGATTTATTTAAAGATTACCTCGTTGGATCAGTTCTATTTTGCTATATAGCGCATCCAGTTTTGCCTCCAGGACGGCCTGGCCGCGCAGATAGTCGTCTCTGCGGACATAATGCAGCGGCAGATCGGCGCGAAATTCAAGAAATTCCCTCTCCAGCCTGGACCAGCCCGCTTCTGATTCTCGTCGCGCTACCTCCAGCGCTTCAAAACGTTCATTTAGCCGTTTTTCAATTTGCGCCAACAGTAATTTACCGGCGGCAAACATTAATCCAACAAAAGAAAGCAACAGGGAGATAACTTCCCAAAAGTCGATGCTGAGCTTCATTGACCCCTCTGATTAATAAAGACAACTGGCCTGCCCCCATTGCAAATAACGGGAAGCGTGTTGATATAAAATCGCTTCAGGATAATGACGATTTTCGCGCCAGTTTGCGGCGCTGCGCCCGGCGTTAACGCGTTCTACATGTTCAAACCAGATGGACGCATCCAACCCCTTTGCGGCGGCCAGCTTTTTATCTCTGTTAACCCAGCCTTGCCCGCCGTTATAGGCGCTCAGGGTAAACGCCATTCGCTGGCAGTTATCTTTTGCAGGCAGGCTTTTCCAGAGCTGATGGTCATACTGCACCAGCGCGCGGATCGCCCAGGAGGGATTAAACGGCTTGTTTTCACGGAGTTCCGGGTACAACTGGCTTACCCATTTTGCCGTTGCAGGCATAAATTGCGCCATGCCCTGCGCGCCCGCCGGGGACCGGGCGTCAGGAGCCCAGCCAGATTCCTGGTGCAATTGCCCGGCGAAATCCGCGACAGGGGCGTTAAGCCCCCAGATTTCGCGCGCGGTGCGAATTAACTCGTTGCGCCACGGCAGAGAAGCGCGCGGCGGTTCGGCAGCGTCGGCAGACAAGAAAGTCATAGCGCAGACCAGGCATACGTATTGATAACGCATCGTTACAGCCCCAGCGCGACGGCAAGGCAAATTGCCGCAACGATGATCGCGCGACGAATCATCGCCGCGGCGCAGCACAGCGATTCTTCCCAGGGGCAAAAGGAGTCGGGACGTGCCCAGGGGAAAAGACTACGGTCGAGCCAGTAACCCAGCACCGCTGATAACGAAACCAGGCTGAGTTTATAGATGACGACCGGAATTTGCGCTGATGATGTCCAGCCGATAAGCGCAAACAGTACGACAGAGGCAATCAGCCAGCCGGAAAGTCGGGGAACAATAATTTTTCGCATACTCTATCTCCTGATAATTGAGAGAGAAGTATCGCTTTTCCCCATAGTGGAAGAACGAAAAGGGCTTTAATAAATAACTTTAAAAAATGTTTAGCGCATGGTGTCAAATGCCAACAAATAAACGAATAAATAAAGCCTTCGAGGCAGTGGGTAGAGGTTGCCTGCGGAGAGTCAGTATGTGTCTGTGACAGGCTACGATGGCGGTATTGCTGCGTCATAATAATCTTTGATTAAAATTATCTTATTGATTTTTAAAGTCAGTTTAAAAATTCACGCGATCGTGAGGAAAGCGATCTTTTTGATCGAACGCAGAAAAAAATGCAAAAAATTAACTGTATATACATACAGTATTGTGTAAAATGATGACATCAGTGAAGGCTTACTTCACCTATAAAATAAATACATATTATAAATTGAAAGCGATATATACATTCTTTTAATTTATAATTAAATGTCGTTGATAGTAAATATTTATATATATTTTGAATATATTGATAGGTAGTTATTGCACCGTTTTTTACGCTTCCCTTTTTGGTGCCGTCACGGGGAGCATGGTGCTGGATATGGAGATAAAATATGATTCAGAAATCAAAAGAAATGGTTCGGCTTCCGGAGATTATTAACGATCTGGCGTTTCATGCGTCGCAGGTACTTATTGAAAGCATGAATATTGATAGCGCGTCAGCCGAAAATGCCGGTCAGGCAATTGCTGACAGAATGATGCGCAACTGGGGCGGGCAAAGCATTTATTTTCCCAAAGGTATCTCTGGTCGGGCTTCGGAACGGGATTATCAGATTTACAGCGAGTGCGATGGGCGTAATTATGCGGAGCTGGCCAAAAAGTACAATTTAACACTGCAGTGGATCTATAAAATCGTTAAGCGGGTCCACACGGAAAAACAGCACCAGCGGCGTATGCTGTAAGCGATATCGGGTATGGCGTATAGCGACAAGCGCTATACGCCGGGAGCAGCGACAGGCCGGATAAGGCGTTTGCGTCGCCATCCGGCAGCGTATTGCCTGATAGCGCTCACCCGCTGTCGTGTCAGGGCGATTATTCAAATAAGTTCTGATGTAGCTTTTGCACCACTTTCTCGGCATCGTCTCCCGGCACGAGGAAGCACAGATTGTGGCTGGAGGCGCCGTAACAAATCATGCGAATGTTGAACGGTTCCAGGACGCCAAACACTTCTTTACCAACACCGCAGGCTTTTGACAGGTTGTTGCCAATCAGCGCGACCAGCGCCAGTCCTTCTTCGACTTCTACCCGACACAGCGCGGAAAGCTCCATCAATAAGGATTGGGTCAGTAACGTATCGCCCGTGGAGGTGGAGCCGGTAGTATCCAGCGTCAGCGCGACGCTCACCTCCGAAGTGGTAATCAGATCTACCGAAATATTATGCCGCGCCAGAATGCCGAACACCTCTGCCAGGAAACCTCGTGAGTGCAGCATATTCAGGCTGTGCAGCGTCAATAGCGTTTGATTGCGGCGCAGCGCCAGCGCGCGGAACAGCGGCGGGTTTTGGGTTTTATTGCACACCAGCGTACCGCCCGCTTGCGGATCTTTACTGGAGCCAACGAAGACCGGGATATCGCTGCGCACGGCCGGGAGTAAGGTGGCTGGATGCAGTACTTTTGCGCCGAAGGTTGCCATCTCCGCCGCTTCTTCAAAGTCGATTTCATCAATTCGCTGCGCGACGGGCACCACGCGCGGGTCGGTGGTGTAAATACCGGGCACATCTGTCCAGATATCAACCCGCGCGGCATGGAGCGCTTCAGCCAGCAACGCTGCCGTATAGTCGCTGCCGCCGCGGCCTAATGTCGTGGTGCGGCCTTTGCTTTCACTGCCGATAAAACCCTGAGTAATGACCAACGTTTCGCTCAGGCGCGGGAGCAACTGCTGCGCGGCCAGTTCCGCAAGCGCTGCGACGTCCGGTTCCGCACGGCCAAAGCGATCGCTGGTACGCATCACTTTGCGCACGTCGAACCAGTGGGCCTGTACGTCGCGTTCACGCAGGATCTCAACAAATAGCAGGGTAGACATCAGCTCGCCGTGGCTGACCAGTTCATCGGTCAGGGCTGCCGATGTCGCCAGCGATGCCGCCTCCGCCAGAATAGTGATGTTTTCCAGCAGGCGTTCAATCTCTTCGCGAATGACATTCGGATGACGCAGACGATCAAGGATATCGAACTGGATTTTACGGATGGCGTCGAGCGTAGCGAAACGTTCGCCAGGCTCCATCCCTTCGGCCAGCGCCACCAGCAGATTAGTGATGCCGGCAGACGCGGAAAGCACGACTAAACGAACATTGGCGTCGGAAAGTACGATATCCGCGCTACGGTTCATGGCGTCAAAATCAGCGACGCTGGTACCGCCAAATTTGGAAACAACGATCTCTGTCATATCAACCTCGTGTCAGGAAATGAAAAACGCGACCATGGCACAAGGGCAGAACAGAAACCGGTGCAGGCGCAAATGCAAGTAACGTATTTATAAATAAAAGTTGTGGCCTGGACTGTCAACGTTGGGATTATGCGGATTTTTTATGCTGAGTTTAGGCTCAGTAACAGCGCTTATAACCCCGATACCCATTTGCCGCCTTTCTGCACCTCGAATTATTTAGGGTATATACTTTTTATCCTCATTCGACAGTGCCTGGGGCAACGGCACTAAAACAATCACACTTTTCTGTGACTGGCGTTACAATCGATCCCAGTCACAATTCTCAAATCAGAAGAGTATTGCTAATGAAAAACATCAATCCAACGCAGACTTCTGCCTGGCAGGCGCTCCAGAAACACTACGATGAAATGAAAGACGTTACGATCGCTGAGCTTTTCGCGAACGATAGCGACCGTTTCGCTAAATTTTCCGCGACGTTTGACGATCTGATGCTGGTGGATTTCTCCAAAAACCGCATCACCGAAGAGACGCTGGCAAAATTACAGGATCTGGCGAAAGAGACCGATCTGGCCGGCGCGATTAAATCCATGTTCTCCGGCGAGAAGATCAACCGCACCGAAGACCGCGCCGTGCTGCACGTGGCGCTGCGTAACCGTAGCAATACGCCGATCATCGTGGACGGCAAAGATGTGATGCCGGAAGTGAACGCCGTGCTTGAGAAGATGAAAACTTTCTCGCAAGCGATTATCTCCGGTCAGTGGAAAGGCTACACCGGTAAGGCCATCACCGACGTGGTGAACATCGGTATCGGCGGTTCCGACCTCGGCCCGTTCATGGTGACCGAAGCGCTGCGTCCGTATAAAAACCATCTGAACATGCACTTCGTCTCTAACGTCGATGGCACCCACATCGCTGAAGTGCTGAAGAAAGTGAACCCTGAAACCACGCTGTTTCTGGTCGCTTCTAAAACTTTCACCACCCAGGAAACCATGACCAACGCCCACAGCGCGCGCGACTGGTTCCTGAAAACTGCAGGCGATGAAAAACACGTGGCGAAACACTTTGCTGCGCTCTCCACCAACGCCAAAGCGGTCGGCGAATTTGGTATCGACACGGCCAATATGTTCGAGTTCTGGGACTGGGTCGGTGGTCGTTACTCGCTGTGGTCTGCCATCGGGCTGTCCATTATTCTGTCCGTCGGTTTCGACAACTTTGTCGAGCTGCTTTCCGGCGCGCACGCGATGGACAAGCATTTCTCCACCACTCCGGCGGAGAAAAACCTACCCATTCTGCTGGCGTTGATTGGCATCTGGTACAACAATTTCTTCGGCGCGGAAACCGAAGCCATTCTGCCGTACGACCAGTATATGCACCGTTTCGCCGCCTACTTCCAGCAGGGTAACATGGAATCCAACGGTAAATACGTTGACCGTAACGGCAACGCCGTGGATTACCAGACAGGCCCAATTATCTGGGGCGAACCAGGCACCAACGGTCAGCACGCGTTTTATCAATTGATTCACCAGGGTACTAAAATGGTGCCGTGTGATTTTATCGCCCCGGCTATCACCCATAACCCGCTATCCGATCATCATCAGAAGCTGCTGTCTAACTTCTTCGCGCAGACCGAAGCGCTGGCGTTTGGTAAATCCCGCGAGGTGGTTGAGCAGGAATATCGCGATCAGGGGAAAGATCCGGCGCAGCTTGAACACGTTGTGCCATTCAAAGTGTTTGAAGGCAACCGCCCGACCAACTCTATCCTGCTGCGCGAAATTACGCCGTTCAGCCTGGGCGCACTGATTGCGTTGTATGAGCATAAAATCTTTACGCAGGGCGTCATCCTGAACATCTTTACTTTCGACCAGTGGGGCGTTGAGTTGGGTAAACAGTTGGCTAACCGTATTCTGCCGGAGTTGGGCGATGATAAAGCTATTTCGTCCCATGATAGCTCTACTAACGGTCTGATTAACCGTTATAAAGCCTGGCGCGCCTGATGGCACTGCGCTTATCCGGTCTACGTAATGCATAGCGTCTGTAGGCCGGGTAAGGCGTTTCGCCGCCATCCGGCAAAAAGAGAATAAGATAATAAAAAGGCCGATATTCACATCGGCTTTTTTTATAAGATAATTCCGCTTGTCCGTCTTTATCCCCAAAATTTTATATTGAGCTTAATCCTAAAATAAGCAATAACCAGAAAATCACTCTGCGTTATTTTCAGATTATACGGATGCTGATGTCTTTTAGTTTAATTTTAACTTATTGATTTTATTTGTTTGTTAATTAAATAATGTAGGCGTTACTTCTTTAAAGTTTAATTATCCTAAAACTTCGATGTTATTTCTCCCGGGCATAATCCGCCTGCTTTGGTTGTGTATACTCGGTAGCGCCCGAAATTCTTTTGGGTAAATCTCCATTCATTCAATGAAGGGAAATTATGATGAAAAAAGTACTGTATGGCATTTTTGCCATAACCGCGCTTGCGGCGACATCTGTCTCGGCAGCCCCCGTTCAGGTGGGTGAAGCGGCAGGGTCGGCAGCGACGTCGGTATCGGCGGGAAGCTCCTCCGCTACCAGCGTTAGCACCGTAAGTTCGGCGGTGGGCGTCGCGTTAGCGGCAACCGGCGGCGGCGATGGTTCCAATACCGGAACCACGACCACCACGACCACCAGTACCCAGTAGTATCGGTACGTTTAACCATAACCACACTCCGGTGTGGTTATTTTGCCCCTCTGGAGAAGCGTCGTGAAGCGACTCGCACTTATCCTGATTTGCCTGCTATTACAGGCGTGTTCGGCCACCACCAAAGGCCTGGGCGATTCACTGTGGGACAGTTTGTTCGGTACGCCAGGCGTACAGCTAACGGATGACGATATTCAAAACATGCCTTATGCCAGCCAGTACATGCAGCTTAACGGCGGTCCTCAACTGTTTGTGGTGCTCGCTTTCTCGGAAAACGGGCAGCAGAAATGGGTGACGCAGGATGGCGCGACGATCGTGACGCAGCATGGCCGTCTGGTCAAAACTCTGCTCGGCGGCGACAACCTGATCGATGTGAATAATCTGGCGACCGACCCGCTGGCGAAACCAGGACAGATTATCGATGGCGCGACCTGGACTCGCACCCTGGGCTGGACCGAACATCGCCAGGTGCGTTACGCCACCGCCCGTTCCGTTTTTACATGGCGAGGGACCGATAGCGTGAACGTCGGCAGTGAAGAGACCGCCGTGCGGGTGCTGGATGAAGAAGTGACGACCGATCAAACGCGCTGGCGTAATCGCTACTGGGTTGATAGCGAAGGCCAAATTCGCCAGACGGAACAGTATCTGGGCGCGAATTACTTTCCGGTGAAAACCACGCTGATTAAGGCGGCAAAATCATGATGAAAAGGACGATAAGCGCGCTGGCGCTGGCCTTTGTCGCGTCATCCGCCTTTGCCAGCGGCACTGTTACCGTTTTTACCCAGGGTAATAGCGAGCCTAAAACGCTGACAGACGCTGAGCGTCTGCTCGATTTAGTCGGACAGCCGCGCCTGGCAACGAGCTGGTGGCCTGCGGCGGTGATAGGCGAAGAACAGGCGACCGTGACGGCGCGTCAGCAGCAGCAGGAACTTCTCGGGCGACTGGCGGCGCTCGGCGCTGAGGAAGACGGCGATGCGGCGGCGGCGATAAACACACTGCGCCGACAGATTCAGGCGGTGAAGGTGACGGGCAGACAATTCGTGAATCTTGATCCTGACGTGGTGCGGGTGAGCGAACGTGGTAACCCGCCGCTGCAAGGTCACTACACGCTCTGGGTCGGGCCGCAACCCACGCAGGTGACGCTCTTTGGCTTGATTAGCCAGCCGGGCAGCCAGCCGTTCGTCCCTGGGCGGGACGTCGCCAGTTATCTTGAGGATCAGCGCTTACTCAGCGGCGCGGATCGTAGCTATGCCTGGGTGGTTTACCCTGATGGACGCAGCCAAAAAGCGCCGGTGGCTTACTGGAATAAGCGTCATATCGAGCCGATGCCCGGCAGCATTATTTTTGTCGGTTTTGCCGATTCCCTTTGGCGCGGCACGCCGGAGGCGATAAATGCCGACATTCTTCATACCCTGACGCAGCGGATACCGGAATAATGAAAAAAACACATCTGCTCAGCGTGCTGGCGCTGGGTATTAGCGCGGCCTGCCATGCCGAAACATATCCAGCCCCTGTTGGGCCTTCACAATCTGACTTTGGCGGCGTGGGCCTGCTGCAAACGCCGACAGCGCGTATGACGCGTGAAGGGGAGATGAGCCTGAACTATCGCGATAACGATCAGTACCGCTACTACTCGGCTTCGGTTCAGCTTTTCCCGTGGCTGGAAACCACGTTGCGCTATACCGATGTCCGTACGAAAAAGTACAGCAGCGTGGAATCATTCTCCGGCGACCAGACTTACAAAGATAAAGCGTTTGATGTGAAACTGCGGTTGTGGGAAGAGAGTTACTGGATGCCGCAGGTGGCGGTTGGCGCGCGCGATATCGGCGGGACGGGGCTGTTTGATGCGGAATATATTGTAGCGAGTAAGGCCTGGGGGCCATTTGATTTTTCATTAGGTCTCGGCTGGGGCTATCTTGGCACCAGCGGCAATGTGTCTAATCCTTTCTGTTCGTATAGTGATAAATTCTGTTCGCGTGATAACAGCTATAAAGAGGCAGGTTCCGTCGACGGTAGCGATATGTTTCACGGCCCGGCCTCACTGTTTGGCGGCGTGGAATATCAGACCCCGTGGCAACCGCTACGCCTGAAGCTGGAGTATGAAGGCAATAATTATCAGCAGGATTTTGCGGGTAAACTGGAGCAGAAGAGCAAGTTTAACGTCGGCGCCATTTACCGCGTCACCGATTGGGCCGACGTTAACCTCAGCTACGAGCGCGGCAACACCTTTATGTTTGGCGTTACGCTGCGCACCAATTTCAACGATTTACGTCCCGCGTATCATGACAATTCACGCCCGCAATACCGACCACAGCCGCAGGATGCCATCCTGCAACATTCGGTAGTGGCTAATCAATTAACGTTATTGAAATATAATGCCGGTCTGGCGGACCCGAAAATCCAGGTCAAAGGCGATACGCTATACGTTACCGGTGAACAGGTGAAGTACCGCGACTCCCGTGAAGGGATCGTGCGCGCTAACCGGATCGTCATGAACGATCTGCCGGAGGGGATCCGCACGATCCGCGTGACGGAAAACCGCCTTAATCTGCCGCAGGTCACCACTGAAACCGATGTCGCCAGCCTGAAACGCCATCTGGAAGGCGAACCGCTGGGACATGAAACTCCGCTGGCGCAAAAACGCGTGGAGCCGATCGTGCCAGAGAGTACTGAACAGGGTTGGTATATCGACAAGTCGCGCGTTGATTTTCATCTTGATCCCGTGCTGAATCAGTCGGTAGGCGGCCCGGAAAACTTCTATATGTATCAGTTGGGCGTAATGGGAACCGCGGATCTGTGGGTCACAGATCATCTGCTCACCACGGGCAGCGTGTTTGCCAATATCGCCAACAACTACGACAAATTTAACTACACCAATCCGCCGAAGGACTCGCATCTGCCGCGGGTGCGTACGCATGTCCGTGAGTATGTGCAGAACGATGTTTATGTGAATAACCTACAGGCCAACTACTTCCAGTATTTTGGCAATGGTTTCTATGGGCAGGTCTACGGCGGTTATCTGGAGACCATGTTTGGCGGTGCCGGGGCGGAAGTCCTGTATCGCCCGGTAGACAGCAATTGGGCGTTTGGTCTGGATGCCAACTACGTGAAACAGCGTGACTGGCGTAGCGCGCAGGATATGATGAAGTTTACCGATTACAGCGTGAAGACCGGACATTTGACCGCATACTGGACGCCGTCGTTCGCCCAGGATGTGCTGGTGAAAGCCAGCGTTGGTCAGTATCTGGCGGGCGATAAAGGCGGTACGCTGGAGATCGCCAAACGCTTCGATAGCGGCGTCGTTGTCGGCGGTTACGCGACGATTACCGATGCGTCGCCGGATGAATATGGGGAAGGGGATTTTACCAAAGGCGTATATGTTTCCGTGCCGCTGGATATCTTCTCGTCCGGCCCAACCCGAAGTCGTGCGGCAATTGGCTGGACGCCGCTGACGCGTGACGGTGGTCAACAGCTTGGCCGTAAGTTTGGCCTGTATGATATGACCAGTGACAGGAGCGTAAATTTCCGTTAATACTCAGGCCGGATAAGGCGTTCACGGCGCTATCCGGCAAATTATCTTATTGAACAAAATATAAACATAAATAAAAAATATAGATGCCCGTCACATTTGTGCGTTATACAGAAACCTCGCCGCAGAGAAAGAGGGGGCTGTTATGATGCCATTATCGCGCTCACGTCTTGAGTTTATCGCCACGATTTTACAAAACGTACTAAATTTGGGGCTGCTTACCCTCGGTCTGATCCTGGTCGTTTTTCTCGGTAAAGAGACGGTGCACCTGGCGGATGCATTATTCGCGCCTGAGCAAGCCAGCAAATATGAACTGGTGGAAGGGTTGGTGATCTACTTTCTTTATTTCGAATTTATTGCGCTGATTGTGAAGTACTTTAAGTCTGGCCTTCACTTTCCGCTGCGCTATTTCGTGTACATTGGGATCACGGCGATTGTGCGTCTGATCATTGTCGATCATAAAACGCCAATGGATGTATTACTCTATTCGGCGGCGATCCTCCTGTTGGTTATCACGTTGTGGTTATGTAATTCGAACCGACTACGGCGAGAATAGGCGTCGCCACACCGTAACGGACGTATGGCGTGGCAATAAATTAGCCGCTGTCTATAACGCATAAAAAAAGCGCTCCGAAGAGCGCCAAAATACGACCATAAGTGGGGATAACATAAGTTGAGGGCAGTGGCATTGCCCGTTGCCGGGCAGGTACTTCGATAAAACTTAACCTTTCACACCCCCAGCCGTCAGGCCGTTGACCAGCCAACGTTGCGCCAACAGGAACACCAGGGTGATAGGAATAGCAGAAAGGACGGCGGCGGCGGCAAAGTCGCCCCACAGGTAGTTTTGCGGGTTGAGATATTGCTGCATACCCACGGCCAGCGTATAGCTGTCCACATCGCGCAGTAACAACGAGGCGACCGGAACTTCGGTAATCGCCGCGATGAACGACAGAATAAACACCACCGCCAGAATCGGTACGGAAAGCGGCAGCAGCACCAGGCGAAATGCCTGCCACGGGGTTGCGCCATCCAGCGCGGCGGCCTCTTCCAGCGAGCTGTCGATAGTTTCGAAGTAGCCTTTAATCGTCCAGACGTGCAGCGCGATGCCGCCAAGATAGGCGAAGATCACGCCGCCATGCGTATTCAGACCGATAAATGGAATGTATTGTCCCAGGCGGTCAAATAACGCATACAGCGCCACCAGAGACAAAACCGCCGGAAACATCTGGAAAATCAGCATCCCTTTGAGCAGTGTTGCTTTACCTGGAAAACGCATTCGTGCGAAAGCGTAGGCGCAGGTGGTGGAGAGCGCCACGATGCCGATGGCGGTAATACCGGCGATTTTCACTGAGTTCCACAGCCACAGCAGTACCGGGAAGGGAGGCGGCGTTACCCGACCATCCGCATGTTCCACGCTGAAACCCAGCGCCAGCCGCCAGTGTTCCCAGGAGATTTTATCCGGGATCAGGCTTCCGGTGGCGAAGTTCCCTTCACGTAGCGAGATAGCGATGACCATCAGCAGTGGGAACATGATCGCCGCGATGAAAATCAGCAGCCCCAGGTGCGTGATGAAGAGACGCAGTTTCTGAGATTTGGGTTGGACCATAGCCATTGTTATTATCTCCCTTAATCAAACTTCATACGCGTGGCTTTCAGGTTCACTATTGCCAGCGCGCCTACCAGCAGGAAGATCAGCGTGGCAATGGCCGCCGCCAGACCGAAGTCCTGACCGCCGCCGCCTTCAAAGGCGATACGGTAGGTGTAGCTGACGAGCAGATCGGTATAACCGGCAGGCGTGGTGGTGCCGAGACGGTCTGGCCCGCCGTTGGTCAACAGTTGAATCAGCACGAAGTTATTAAAGTTAAAGGCGAAGCTGGCGATCATCAGCGGCGTTAGCGGCTTAATAAGCAGCGGTAAGGTGATTTTAAAGAAATTCTGAAATGGACCGGCGCCGTCCATTGCGGAGGCTTCGTACAGGTCATCCGGAATCGCTTTCAGCAGTCCCATGCACAGGATCATCATGTAGGGATAGCCCAGCCAGGTATTCACGATAATCACCATTGCCCGCGCGGTGTTGGGGTCGCTGAACCAGGCAGGTTTAATGCCAAACAGCGCGCTCAGCATCATATTGATTTCGCCAAAGCTTTGGTTGAATAACCCTTTGAAAATCAAAATTGAAATAAACGACGGTACGGCGTAGGGCAGAATCAGCAGGACGCGGTAGATAGCTTTACCTTTCAGCGCTTCCCACTGTACGAGGCAGGCCAATACCATCCCAACCGCCACGGTTAACACCACAGTGAGGACCGAAAAGACCACGGTCCAGACGAAGATAGCGAAAAAAGGCTTCTGGATCCCTTCGTCGGTAAAGACGCGCGTAAAGTTTTTCGCGCCGATAGTAACGGTATAACCAGGACTGAGTTTTTCATCACCCCAGCTTCCGTCGGCGTTGATCGACTGATAATAACCGCTATCGTTGTTTGGCCGGTATTTTACGCCGCTCTGGTTATTGGTCAGCAGGCCGTCATCAGCCAGTGTGTACAGCGGACGAGTACCGGAAAACTGACGTAGCGAGCTCATAATTACTTTACTTTCATCCGGCAGGACGGCGGTTATCTGGTTCAGCGCCAGACGGTTCTGGGTGATTATCCGCAGATTGGCGCGTTCGCCGCCCGGCAGGGCATCGGTCTCTTTCAGCTGTAATTTTTGTTCGCCGCCGAAGGAAAATGCGTCAGACAGGTAATGTTTGCCCGTTTCTCCGTCGGTAAGGGCCAGTTGCCACTCGTCGCCGCTCGGGTAAAGACCGAAGTTATAGGTTTTTCCTGCCTGATAAGAACGGTCCATCAGCACTTGCTGGGCGCGTTCAAAGGTGAGCTGGTTGGTGCTGCTGTAGTTAGTAAAGGCGATAGCGATGGTGCACACCAGCGGGAATAGCACAAATAGCCCCATGCCGGCGAGGCCAGGGTAAACGTAGCGCCAGGCATAGGTTTTACGATTTGCGAAAATATACAGGCCAGCAGAGCTTAAAATCAGCGTCATGATGGCGAACAGATACTCCCCTTGTACGTACATTAAAACTACAAGGTAACCCACCAGCAGGCCCAGCAGACCAATTACTGACCATTTAAGCTGGTCGCTTTGCCACCAGTGTTTCTTTTTAATGACATCCATGGGGGTTTTCCTCTACAGCGTTGAAACTTCCTGGCCGGAGATGTGCCTGATGGCGCTGCGCTTATCAGGCCTACGGTGTGTTGTAGGCCTGATAAGGCATTTATGCCGCCATCCGGCACAGGCTCGCGGCATTACTTAGTGATACGGCTTTGTGCATCTTTCAGCGCGGCATCCACGGTTTGACGGCCGCTGGCGGCGTTGATCACAGCCGTACGTACCGCATACCAGAAGGCGGACATCTGCGGAATATTCGGCATGATCTCGCCTTTCTGGGCGTTATCCATGGTGGCGGCGATACGGGGGTCTTTCGCTAACTGCTCCTGGAAAGATTTCAGCGCCACGGCGCCCAGCGGTTTATCTTTGTTCACCGCTTCCAGACCCTGATCGGTCAGCAGGTAGTTTTCGAGGAACTCTTTCGCCAGCTCTTTATTCGGGCTGGCAGCGTTAATTCCCGCGCTCAGCACGCCGACGAACGGTTTCGAGGGTTTACCTTTGAAGGTCGGCAGCAGGGTGACACCGTAGTTGACTTTGCTCTTGTCGATGTTCGACCATGCCCACGGACCGTTGATGGTCATTGCCGTTTCGCCTTTATTGAAGGCTGCTTCGGCGATGGAGTAATCGGTATCGGCGCTCATATTTTTGTTCTTGATCATATCGATCAGGAAAGTCAGGCCCGCTTTCGCGCCGGCGTTGTCGACGCCAACGTCTTTCACGTCATACTTGCCGTTTTCAAATTTGAACGCGTAACCGCCGTCAGCGGCGATCAAAGGCCAGGTGAAATACGGCTCTTGCAGGTTGAACATTATCGCCGACTTCCCTTTCGCTTTTAGCTCTTTATCCAGCGCCGGGATCTCTTCCCAGGTTTTCGGCGGGTTCGGGACGAGGTCTTTGTTATAAATCAGGGAGAGGGCTTCAACGGCGATGGGGTAGGCGATCAGCTTGCCGTTATAACGTACCGCATCCCAGGTGAACGGATAGAGTTTGTCCTGAAACGCTTTATCCGGAGTGACCTCCGCCAGCAGACCAGACTGCGCGTAGCCGCCAAAACGGTCGTGCGCCCAGAAGATAATGTCAGGACCGTCGCCGGTGGCTGCCACCTGCGGGAATTTCTCTTCCAGCTTATCCGGGTGCTCAACGGTCACTTTAATGCCGGTGTCTTGCTCAAATTTTTTACCGACCTCGGCCAGACCGTTATAACCCTTGTCGCCGTTGATCCAGATAACCAGTTTACCTTCTTCAATTTTGGCGAGAGCCGGGGCGGAAATCATCATCGTCGTAAGTGCGGATAATGCGAGGATGCCTACGCCAGTTTTAATCTTCATATCTCCCATCCTTTTTGGTGATGTACACAGAGGTGGTTTAACGGTCTCTAGTTTCTTTATACGACAACCTCTTTCCATCCTCCCCGCCCCTACGCCCCACCCCGGCTTTATGTGATCTGTGTTGCATAAATGTGAGTAATGCGTGCTGGCGCACACAAAAACACGCCGATTTTTGCGGGCGGCATCACGAAATTCCTTTTCTGTCCGCGCCCGTGGTCTCAGGTGTTGTGTCCTCATCCTCCCGCCTCCTCCCCCATAAAAAAGCCGGGGGGTGGAGGATTTACCCCAGTCAGGGATCGCGCATAGTCAGGCCATCATGAATGTTGCTGTCAATGACAGGTTGTAACGAAGGGAGAAGGGCATGGCGAGCGTACAGCTACGAAATGTAACGAAAGCCTGGGGTGACGTGGTGGTATCGAAAGATATTAACCTCGATATCCATGACGGGGAGTTCGTGGTGTTTGTGGGACCGTCAGGCTGTGGTAAATCGACCTTGCTGCGTATGATCGCCGGGCTTGAAACCATCACCAGTGGCGACCTGTTTATCGGGGAAACCCGTATGAATGATATTCCGCCTGCCGAGCGCGGCGTGGGCATGGTATTCCAGTCTTATGCGCTCTATCCCCATCTCTCCGTTGCAGAAAACATGTCTTTCGGCCTCAAGCTGGCGGGCGCCAAAAAAGAGGTAATGAATCAACGCGTCAACCAGGTGGCGGAAGTGCTGCAACTGGCGCATCTGCTGGAACGTAAGCCAAAAGCGCTTTCCGGCGGGCAGCGTCAGCGCGTAGCGATTGGCCGCACGCTGGTGGCGGAGCCGCGTGTGTTTTTGCTGGATGAACCGCTCTCTAACCTGGACGCCGCGCTGCGCGTGCAGATGCGTATTGAAATTTCTCGCCTGCATAAACGTCTGGGCCGCACGATGATTTACGTCACCCACGATCAGGTCGAGGCGATGACGCTGGCCGACAAAATCGTGGTGCTGGACGCCGGTCGCGTCGCTCAGGTCGGTAAGCCGCTGGAGCTGTACCACTATCCGGCGGACCGCTTTGTCGCGGGCTTCATCGGCTCGCCGAAGATGAACTTCCTGCCGGTGAAAGTGACCGCCACCGCGATTGAACAAGTCCAGGTCGAACTGCCGAATCGCCAGCAAATCTGGCTGCCGGTCGAAAGTCGCGGCGTGCAGGTCGGCGCCAATATGTCTTTAGGCATTCGGCCGGAACACCTGCTGCCGAGCGATATCGCCGATGTCACCCTGGAAGGCGAAGTCCAGGTGGTCGAGCAGTTAGGGCACGAAACACAAATTCATATCCAGATCCCCGCCATCCGTCAAAACCTGGTTTATCGCCAGAATGACGTGGTGTTGGTAGAAGAGGGCGCCACATTCGCTATCGGCCTGCCGCCAGAGCGCTGTCATCTGTTCCGCGAGGATGGCAGCGCATGTCGTCGTCTGCATCAAGAGCCGGGTGTTTAAGGCCTCCATAAAAAAACGAAACGCAAAACCATTCGCAGTTTTAGAAGGTGGCAGCGTTTAAAGAAAAGCAATGATCTCAGGAGATAGAATGATGATTACTCTGCGCAAACTCCCACTGGCGGTTGCTGTCGCAGCGGGCGTAATGTCCGCTCAGGCAATGGCTGTCGATTTCCACGGTTACGCCCGTTCCGGTATTGGCTGGACGGGAAGCGGCGGCGAACAACAGTGTTTCCAGGTGACCGGTGCACAAAGTAAATACCGTCTCGGTAACGAATGTGAAACCTATGCGGAACTGAAACTGGGCCAGGAAGTGTGGAAAGAGGGCGATAAGAGCTTCTATTTCGACACCAACGTCGCCTATTCGGTTAACCAGCAGAACGACTGGGAATCGACCGATCCCGCCTTCCGCGAAGCGAACGTGCAGGGTAAAAACCTGATTGAATGGCTGCCGGGCTCTACCATCTGGGCCGGTAAGCGCTTCTATCAGCGTCATGACGTACACATGATCGACTTCTACTACTGGGATATTTCAGGTCCTGGCGCAGGTATCGAAAATATCGATCTGGGCTTCGGTAAGCTTTCACTGGCGGCGACCCGGTCTACTGAAGCGGGCGGCTCTTACACCTTCAGCAGCCAGAATATTTATGATGAAGTGAAAGATACCGCTAACGACGTCTTTGACGTACGTCTGGCTGGTCTGCAAACGAACCCGGACGGCGTACTGGAGCTAGGCGTTGATTACGGTCGCGCCAATACGACCGATGGTTATAAGCTGGCTGATGGGGCATCGAAAGACGGCTGGATGTTCACCGCCGAACACACGCAAAGCATGTTGAAAGGCTATAACAAGTTTGTCGTGCAATATGCCACCGATGCCATGACCACGCAGGGTAAAGGCCAGGCGCGCGGTTCCGACGGTTCTTCATCTTTCACTGAAGAATTGTCTGATGGAACCAAAATTAATTATGCCAATAAGGTCATCAATAATAATGGCGATATGTGGCGTATTTTGGATCATGGCGCCATCTCGCTTGGTGATAAATGGGATTTGATGTACGTCGGTATGTACCAGAATATCGATTGGGATAATAACCTGGGTACTGAGTGGTGGACCGTGGGTGTACGTCCAATGTACAAGTGGACGCCAATCATGAGCACCCTGCTGGAAGTCGGCTACGACAACGTGAAATCTCAGCAGACCGGCGATCGTAACAATCAATATAAAATCACCCTGGCGCAACAGTGGCAGGCGGGCGACAGCATCTGGTCGCGTCCGGCTATCCGTATTTTCGCCACCTACGCGAAATGGGATGAGAAATGGGGCTATATCAAAGACGGCGATAACATTTCCCGTTATGCCGCAGCGACTAACTCCGGCATTTCCACCAACAGCCGTGGCGATAGCGATGAGTGGACCTTCGGCGCCCAGATGGAAATCTGGTGGTAATACGATGGTCATCTGACGTAACGAGGGGCGCAAGCCCCTCTGAAACATCAGGTCTGATGATGCTTGTAAGCCGAATAAGGCGTCAGCCGCCATTCGGCGATATGTTTGGGTTGGCGCGCTATTGCCTGGCTACCGCTGAACCCGCCTTATTGAGGTGAGAATAATGAAAATGAAGAAAAGTCTCGTCGCCCTCTGTTTAACCGCAGGGCTGTTCGCCAGCGTGCCGGGTATCAGCCTGGCGGAAGTGAACTATGTACCGCAAAATACCAGCGCCGCGCCCGCTATTCCTGCTGCTGCGCTACAGCAATTAACCTGGACGCCTGTAGATCAGTCAAAAACGCAGTCTACCCAACTGGCGACGGGCGGCCAGCGCCTTGACGTCGCCGGCATTACCGGCCCGGTCGCCGCTTATAGCGTTCCGGCGAATATCGGCGAGCTGACATTAACTCTGACCAGCGAGGTCAATAAGCAAGCCAGCGTTTTTGCGCCAAACGTGTTGATTCTTGACCAAAATATGACGCCTTCGGCGTTCTTCCCCAGCAGTTACTTTACTTATCAGCAGCCGGGCGTCATGAGCGCAGACCGGCTGGAAGGCGTGATGCGCCTGACGCCTGCGTTGGGGCAGCAGAAACTCTATGTTCTGGTGTTTACGACCGAAAAAGATCTTCAGCAAACCACTACGCTGCTCGATCCGGCAAAAGCCTATGCCAAAGGCGTCGGTAACTCTATCCCGGATATTCCCGATCCAGTTGCTCGCCATACCACTGATGGCGTGGTGAAACTGAAGGTGAAAACCAACAGCAGCTCCAGCGTATTGGTCGGGCCGTTGTTTGGCTCGTCCGGTACCGGGCCGGTAACGGTAGGCAATACCGCAGCGCCGGTCGCTGCGCCAGCGCCAGTCGCGCCGAAGAAAAGCGAACCGATGTTGAACGATACGGAAAGCTACTTTAATAAAGCGATTAAGGATGCCGTAGCGAAAGGCGACGTCGATAAAGCGCTGAAACTGCTTGATGAGGCCGAACGTCTGGGATCGACATCTGCCCGTTCCACCTTTATCAGCAGTGTAAAAGGCAAGGGGTAATTGTTTCCCCACAGTGCTGATTTTGCAGCAACTGGTGCGTCTCCTGGCGCACCTTTTTTTTGTCATTTCATGCGAATTGTTATTTTTTTGTTGCGCAACAGATCACTTAATTGTGATTGCGCCCCCCGTAATGTCTTTTCTGAGATACAATGACTTTAGGTTATGAATCGGAGAGTAAGGCATGTCACACCCTGCGTTAACGCGACTGCGTGCGCTGCGCTATTTTGATGCGATTCCTGCGCTTGAACCCCATTTGCTGGACTGGCTGTTGCTGGAAGATTCTATGACTAAACGTTTTGAGCAGCAGGGAAAGCGGGTAAGCGTGACGCTGATTCGGGAAGCGTTTGTCGGCCAAAGTGAGGTCGAGGAGGCATCAGGTTTACTGCCATCCGAATCCCGCTACTGGTTACGTGAGATACTGCTTTGCGCTGACGGCGAGCCCTGGCTTGCCGGACGTACCGTGGTACCGGAATCCACGCTGTGCGGACCTGAACAGGTCTTACAACATCTGGGTAAAACCCCGCTTGGACGTTATCTATTTACATCATCGACACTGACCCGCGATTTTATTGAAATTGGACGCGATGCAACGCTGTGGGGGCGCCGCTCTCGACTGCGGTTGAGCGGAAAACCGCTGTTGCTTACCGAGCTTTTTTTACCTGCATCGCCGCTGTACTGAGAGGAAGATAAAGATGGAGTGGAGTCTGACGCAGAGTAAGCTGCTGGCGTTTCACCGTTTGATGCGTACAGATAAGCCTATTGGCGCGTTGCTGCTGCTCTGGCCGACGCTTTGGGCGCTATGGGTGGCGACGCCGGGTATGCCTCAGCTGTGGATTTTGGCAGTTTTTGTCGCTGGCGTGTGGTTAATGCGCGCGGCGGGCTGCGTGGTGAATGATTATGCCGATCGTAAATTTGACGGACATGTAAAACGTACGGTCAACCGACCTTTACCCAGCGGCGCCGTGACAGAGAAAGAAGCGCGCAACCTGTTTGTGGTGCTGGTGCTGCTGGCGTTTCTGTTGGTGCTGACGCTGAACGCCATGACGATTCTGCTTTCCGTGGCGGCGCTGGCGTTGGCCTGGGTTTATCCCTTTATGAAACGCTACACCCACCTGCCGCAGGTCGTGCTGGGGGCCGCTTTCGGCTGGTCAATCCCCATGGCGTTCGCCGCGGTGAGCGAATCCCTGCCGTTGAGCTGCTGGCTGATGTTCCTCGCCAATATTCTCTGGGCGGTGGCTTACGATACGCAATATGCGATGGTCGACAGAGATGATGATATCAAGATAGGCATTAAATCGACGGCGATCCTGTTTGGTCGTTATGACACATTGATTATCGGGATTCTGCAGCTTGGCGTCATGGCGTTAATGGCGCTGATCGGCTGGTTGAATGGTCTGGGATGGGGATATTACTGGGCTGTGCTGGTGGCGGGCGCGCTGTTTGTCTACCAGCAAAAACTGATTGCGAACCGTGAGCGTGAAGCCTGCTTTAAAGCCTTTATGAACAATAACTACGTTGGCCTGGTGCTATTTTTAGGGCTGGCGATGAGTTACTGGCACTTCTGATGTCATGCCGGGCGAACCCGGCCTACAAAACCAAAATTTTCAATACGTCATATCAGTTGCCCGATGAGCTTGCACTATCGGGCATTTCAGGCACTGGCTTACTCGCCCTGCGTCGCGCTTTCAATCGTCAGACGGACATCAGAGGTAATTAGATCGGCAAGCATCTGATATATCTTCATCGTTTCTGCCGGTTCGGCATCGCCCGTATCACTGATATAACCCTCATCCCGTAGCGTCAACACGAGTGAACTGAACACCGCTTTGTCGAAAAACTCCGGCGCGTTAATACCGTGCAGGACAGACAGACGTTGCGCCACGGTACGGCTTTCTTTCTCCAGCGTACTGCGGTTGATGGACGGATTGGCGCTCAACAGCCAGAACGTAATGGCATAACGCTGTAGCGTTTCGCGCGCGCCTGCCGCCAGCAGCTGCAGCGTACGGGAATGCGTCGGGTTGATATGCAGTTCATCATCCTGCAGGGTAATTAGCCCCTGACGCTGCATTTCACTGGCCAGCGCGTCAATGACCGAGGCTAACTCCTCGCGCTCCCAGCGCAGGAACAGCTCCGCTTTTAACATCGGATAGAGCGCTTCAACATGCTGCTGCAACGCATCACGCGAAATGCGACGATGCTGGGTGATAATCGCCGCCATCAGCGAAGGCATAATCAACATATGCGCGATATTGTTACGATAGTAGGTCATCAACACCGCCTGCTCGCGCGGCAGAATGATGATATCGCCAATGGTGTCTTTCTCGACCTCAAACTTATTCATCTGCAGCGCGTGAGCGATAAGCTCGCCAGCGCTGGCGGCAGGAACGGTTGAGTCTGTGGAATAAGGGACATTGCGCATCAGATCGAGATAGCAATCAAGCTGCTCGGTGAGTTGCTCGCGGGTGAGCGAGCGCTGACGCGACGCTAACAGCGCGGTACAACACAGGTTCATCGCGTTTGCCGCGCCAGCGTTGTTAATACGCACCATCAGATCGGCGGCGATACTATTTACCGTCGGCGTCAGCCAGGCTGGGCGTATGGCCTCTATAGGGTCGATAGATTCGCGCCACTCCGGCACATGCTGGTTCAGGTACGTCATGAGCGGCATCGGTTCGCCAAAGTTAACGTAGCCCTGACCCAGATTGCGCAGCTTGCTCAAGCCTTTCAGCATCTGCGGCAGGCTCTCTTTCTCTTTTGTCGCGCCGCGCAGTTCTTTCGCATAGGTGCCCACTTCCATGACGTGCTCATAGCCGATGTAAATAGGCACTAACGTAATTGGACGGGTACCGCCGCGCAGCATCGCCTGGATAGTCATCGACAGGGTGCCGGTTTTCGGGTCTAACAAACGTCCGGTACGCGAACGTCCTCCTTCGACAAAATACTCAACCGAGTAACCGCGGCTGAACAGCTCGCCCAGGTATTCGCGAAAGACGGTGGAATAGAGTTTATTCCCCTTAAAGGTGCGACGAATAAAGAACGCGCCCAGACGACGGAAAATCGGGCCAGCGGGCCAGAAATTAAGGTTAATACCGGCGGCAATGTGCGGCGGAACCAGTCCCTGATGGTACAGCACATAAGAAAGGAGCAAGTAGTCCATATGGCTGCGGTGACAGGGTACATAGACGATTTCATGCCCGTCGTGCGCCAGTTGGCGTACGCGCTCGGCGTTATGCACGTTAATTCCCTGGTAAAGACGGTTCCAGGTAAACCCCAAAATCCTGTCGGTCAAACGAATCATCTCGTAAGAGAAGTTCGCCGCGATCTCTTCCATCAGCGCAATGGCGTTTTGCTGCGCTTTTTCATGAGAGATTTTCTTACTGCGCGCTTCGTCTTCTACTGCGCGGGCGATCGCTTTCGAGGCCAGCAGTTTGTTAAACAGATCCTGACGGGCGGGCAGGCGTGGGCCAACCGCCGCCAGGCGCTGGCGAGCAAAGTGCATACGCGCCACGCGAGCCAGCTTCTGCGCGATGATTTTATCGGTGCCGTGTTCATCAGCCATGCGACGCAATGAGACGGACGGCGAGAATCGGACAAAGCTATCGCGACCCAGCCAGGAGATGGCAAAGAATTTCTGTACGCCGTTCAGCATACGTAAAGGCGGGTTATCTTCTCCCTTTTCACGACCCGGCGCGCGGCCAAACATCACGGAAACGGGCACCATCTGCACGTCCAAAGCCGGATTACTCCGATGCAGATCGAGATAATCGTGAAAAAGTTTCACCGACTCTTCTTTTGGCGTGTAATAGGTAAAGACACGCGGTCCGCCGTGAATAAATACATAGCGTGGCAGCAGCGCGCCGTCGATCTCCAGCGGCTCCAGCGGATCCGGGAGATCGTGCGCCAGACATTGCGCCCGCAGCGTCAGTAAGTCCGCTTTTGAGTTGTATGGCAAGACATACATAATGGGGCGAGAAGTATCGAGCCCCAATTCCTGGGCGGGTTCCGCCGGAATAGACTTGCTTTTTACCAGTATGCTTAATGGTAAATTCAGTAATTTGTAGTAAATTCGTGGCCAGCCGGACATAAACGATGTAAAGCCTCTGGTTAATAATGCAAATGCGGTGCAAGGATATCAGAAAGTTTAGCGAATTTCTGTTGTATCCCGTCATACTTCGCGCTGCGTTACGGCAGTCCGAATCGTGCAGGGCAACCGTATAATGTCATTGACGTTAATAATGTAAAAAGGTTCTTTTGATGGCCAATAATACCACTGGATTCACCAGAATTATCAAAGCGGCAGGATATTCCTGGAAAGGATTTCGCGCCGCATGGACTCACGAAGCGGCGTTTCGCCAGGAAAGTATCGCGGTATTGCTGGGCGTCATCATCGCCTGCTGGCTGGATGTGGATGCGATTACCCGTGTGTTATTGATAGGTTCCGTTTTACTTATCATGATTGTTGAAATCCTCAACAGCGCTATTGAAGCGGTCGTGGACCGCATCGGTTCTGAATACCATGAGCTTTCCGGCCGTGCGAAAGATATGGGATCGGCTGCGGTGCTACTGTCTATTTTCGTTGCCCTGATGACCTGGGGCATCCTGTTATGGTCACATTTTCGATAAAGGTTCCAAATTTTATAAATCTCTTGTTTTTTGCGCCGTTTGTGGTTCCAAAATCACCTTTAACTGTATATACTCACAGCATGACTGTATATACACCCAGGGGGCGGAATGAAAGCGTTAACGGCCAGGCAACAAGAGGTGTTTGATCTCATCCGGGATCACATCAGCCAGACAGGTATGCCACCGACGCGTGCGGAAATCGCGCAGCGTTTGGGGTTCCGTTCCCCAAACGCGGCGGAAGAACACCTTAAAGCGCTGGCGCGCAAAGGGGTGCTTGAAATCGTTTCCGGCGCATCGCGAGGTATCCGTCTGTTACAGGAAGAAGAGGACGGATTACCGCTTGTTGGGCGTGTCGCGGCGGGTGAACCGCTTCTGGCGCAGCAGCATATTGAAGGCCATTACCAGGTCGATCCTTCACTGTTCAAACCCAGCGCCGATTTCCTGCTGCGCGTGAGCGGTATGTCGATGAAAGACATCGGTATTATGGATGGGGATTTGCTGGCGGTACATAAAACGCAGGACGTCCGTAATGGCCAGGTGGTTGTCGCTCGCATTGACGATGAAGTGACAGTAAAACGCCTGAAAAAGCAGGGCAATAAAGTGGAGCTGCTGCCGGAAAACAGCGAGTTTACACCGATAGTGGTGGATCTGCGCGAACAAAGCTTTACGATTGAAGGGTTGGCGGTAGGCGTCATTCGCAACGGGGAATGGTTGTAATCTCTTTTTAATCTCCTTGTAAGCCGTCATCCGGCAATCGTGCAGCCTGATGGCGCTGCGCTTATCAGGCCTACGGGAATGCAGTTCCTGAGATGATTAATTTGTAGGCCGGATAAGGCGTTACGTCGCCATCCGGCAATGCGCTCGTTTCGTTTAACTCCTTGTCAGGCTTTTCTCCATGCCGCTTTTTACCTCCTCTGATAAAGCTCTCTGGCGTCTCGCGCTGCCGATGATTTTTTCTAACATCACCGTCCCCTTACTGGGGCTGGTCGATACGGCGGTGATTGGTCATCTGGACAGCCCGGTTTTCCTGGGCGGCGTGGCGGTGGGCGCGACTGCCACCAGCTTTCTTTTCATGCTGCTGCTATTTCTACGTATGAGCACCACCGGCCTAACGGCGCAGGCATTTGGCGCCAAAAATCCGCAGGCGTTAGCCCGGGCGCTCATTCAACCGTTATTGCTGGCGCTGGGCGCAGGCGTGATGATTGTGCTATTTCGCACGCCGCTTATCGAGCTGGCTTTACATATTGTCGGCGGGAACGACGCTGTCCTGGTGCAGGCGAGACGCTTCCTTGAAATTCGTTGGCTAAGCGCTCCCGCGTCACTGGCGAATCTGGTGCTGCTCGGTTGGCTGTTAGGCGTTCAGTATGCGCGGGCGCCGGTTATCTTGTTGGTCGTGGGCAATATCCTCAACATCGCGCTCGACCTGTGGCTGGTGATGGGGCTTCATATGAACGTGCAGGGCGCCGCCCTGGCGACGGTCATCGCAGAATATGCCACGTTACTGATCGGCTTTATGATGGTACGTAAAGTTCTCCATCTCCGCGGTGTGTCGCTGGATATGCTAAAACAGGCCTGGCGCGGCAATGTGCGCCGCCTTTTGGCGCTCAATCGCGATATCATGCTGCGCTCATTGCTCCTTCAGCTTTGTTTTGGCGCAATCACGGTGTCAGGCGCGCGGCTGGGCAGCGATATTATCGCGGTAAATGCAGTCCTGATGACCTTACTCACCTTTACGGCCTATGCGCTGGACGGTTTTGCTTATGCGGTGGAGGCGCACTCCGGTCAGGCTTACGGCGCGCGTGACGGTAGCAAGCTACTGGACGTCTGGCGAGCGGCGTGTCGTCAGTCAGGAATTGTGGCCTTGTTGTTTTCTACAGTCTATGCCCTGGCAGGCGAACATATTGTCGCGTTACTGACCTCATTGCCGCAAATACAGCTACTGGCGGATCGGTATCTTATCTGGCAGGTGGTATTACCGCTGGTGGGCGTATGGTGCTATCTGCTCGATGGTATGTTTATTGGCGCGACGCGCGCTGCCGAAATGCGCAATAGCATGGCTGTCGCCGCGGGAGGATTCGCGCTGACGCTCTTCGCCCTGCCGGTATTAGGAAATCATGGTTTATGGCTGGCATTAACCGTGTTCCTGGCGCTTCGCGGTCTGTCGTTGAGCCTTATCTGGCGTCGTCACTGGCGCGAGGGTACATGGTTTGCCAGATCGTGACGGTTAAAAATTCTGAATATAAAACCGAAGGCCGAATTCCTGCCTACAATTATTATCACGTCCAGCAGAAATTGCAGTGCATTTGGGCGAATAACACCTGCTATTCCTAACCGAATGATGAGGACAAGATGATGAATAAAGACGAAGCCGGCGGTAACTGGAAACAGTTTAAAGGTAAAATGAAAGAACAATGGGGCAAACTGACCGATGACGATATGACCGTTATCGAAGGTAAACGCGACCAACTGGTAGGTAAAATCCAGGAGCGTTACGGTTACCAGAAAGATCAGGCGGAAAAAGAGGTTGTTGACTGGGAAACCCGTAACAACTATCGCTGGTAATATGTTTTCCCCTACCAGGAGTACATGGATGTGCTTCCCACTGTTTGCTTATGAATGCGGGCGTGCCCCTCTCTACTGCCGCCCGTTTTTCCGTTCAGGCTAACGCGGTTTTTTCTTCACCAGCACCGAGTGATCGTGACCACAGTCGCCCGGATGGCGACACGCTTCCACTTCTACGCACGCAGGGCACAGACCGTGCGCCTCAATAACGTTATGTCGTAGCGCAAAGCCCATTTTAGCCGCCAGAGTATGCATGATGTCTTCCACGCCCTCGGCACACTCTTCCTTCACCACGCCACAACGATCGCAGATAAACATGGCCGAGCTGTGCGTCGGCTGGTCGAACAGGTGGCAAACCACATAACTATTGGTGGATTCCACTTTATGGACAAAACCCTGTTCGAGCAAAAAATCCAGCGCGCGGTAAATGGTGGGCGGTTTGGCCTGTGGTTCCGTTTCGCGCAGCAAATCGAGCAAATCGTATGCGCTGATGGCACCCTGTTGCAGACTCATCAGGCGCAGCACTTCGAGGCGCTGAGGCGTCAGGCGCACGTTGCGCTGCGCGCAGAGTTTTTCAGCTTGCGCCAGTAACTCTTGCGTTGTGGTCTTTTCCATGTAGCACCTCGAATGGCATGAAAGTCTAATCCGCTACTTTACCACGAGCTGCTTAAAACTCTGAAATTACCCCGCGACAATATATCGCCTGCTAAGCTTTTCCGCGCCAGTATTCTCATCTATACATAATGAGGGTCGATATTATAACAACAGGATTTAACATCACTATTTCACAGCAATAGTTCGCCTCTGTCCGGTAAGGCGTGGCGGAGGGATTACTTCACCTGATAATAAGATGGGCTAACTGTGAACAAAAACGTCAAACTTTCACTGATTGCTATCGCGGTCTCGCTTTTTATGGCAAAGCAGGCGAGCGCCGCCAATACCTGGACGGAAGCGCGTAATGACGCAATGGGCGGGACGGGCGTCGCGTCCGCGAATTATGGCAGCGGAGTACTGTTAAATCCGGCGTTACTGGCAAAAGCCAAACCGGAAGACAATATCACTGTTGTCCTTCCTGCGGTCGGCGTCCAGATTACGGATAAAGACAATCTCCAGGATGAAATTGACGATATCAGCGATAAAGTGGATTACTACGATGAGGTCGTCGATAACCTTACGCTGGGGCAAATTCTGCTCAATCCGCGAGGCGTGCTGAATCAATTTCAGGGCGCCGCGCGCGACCTGGCCGATGAGCTGGAATATCTCAACGGAAAAACTGCCCGCGCCAATGCCGGCGCCGGGTTGGCGGTAAGTATTCCAGGGCAAACGCTTTCCGTGGCGTTTATCGCCAAAGGTTATGCGCATGGGCGCGTGAGTTCGTCCATTGATCAGAACGATATTCAGTATTTGCGCGATATCCAGCATGATGAACGTGTCGCGCTTCGTGAAGCAGGACGCGCTGCTTTGCTGGGGTCTGACGAAATTACAAAGCATTTAAACTCTACCGCGTCGGGGCGGGTAGCGATTGTATCTGACTACGGTATTGCGCTGGCGAAGCAGTTTGTGGTGGGCGAGGTGCCTGTTTCCATTGGCGTTACGCCAAAACTGCAAAAAACCTGGCTCTATAACTACACCACCTCAATTTATAACTACGACAGTAGCGACTGGAATAGCAGCCGTTATCGCAATGACGATACGGGTTTTAACATTGATGCGGGGCTTGCTGCCGATATCGGTGAAAACTGGACGTTGGGGCTGAGCGGGCAAAATCTGGTATCTCGCGATATCGATACGAAAGATATTTACATCACTAATGGTATGACGGGAGAAACCACCAACTACAAAGATACATACCAAATCCGCCCTCTGGTTACCGCGGGCGTCGCATGGCATAACGATTTGCTGACCGTAAGCGCCGATGGTGATCTGACGGAAACGAAAGGCTTTAAGAGCGAAGACAATTCACAGTACGTTGGCGTCGGCGCTGAAGTTCGACCGTTGTCATGGCTGGCGGTGCGCGCAGGGTATCGTGCGGATGTGAAAAATAACGATAGCAATGTGGTTACCGGCGGTCTTGGCTTTGCGCCCTTTAACCGTGTGCATCTCGACTTAATGGGACTGTACGGCGAAGATGAAACCTGGGGGGCTGGCGCGCAGCTTACGATGACATTCTGAGGCGTTTTCACCGGAGGCGCTACGCCTCCGGTTTAGCGTTATGCTATAGTGACGCCCCTTTTTTAACCGGATGCTTATTTATTCGCCATGCAGCCTGAAACCCAGTCCTCCGCTTTTCCTGCTTATCGCTTCTCCATCGCGCCTATGCTCGACTGGACGGACAGACATTGCCGCTATTTCCTGCGTTTGCTGTCTCGCCAGACGCTGCTCTACACCGAAATGGTGACCACGGGCGCGATTATTCACGGTAAGGGTGACTATCTGGCTTACAGCGAAGAAGAGCATCCGGTCGCTCTACAGCTTGGTGGAAGCGATCCGGCTCAGCTTGCGCATTGTGCAAAGCTGGCGGAAGCGCGTGGCTACGATGAAATTAACCTCAACGTGGGGTGCCCCTCCGATCGTGTGCAAAATGGTATGTTTGGCGCCTGTTTGATGGGCAATGCGCAACTGGTCGCCGATTGTGTTAAAGCCATGCGTGATGTCGTCTCGATTCCGGTAACGGTAAAAACCCGCATTGGTATTGACGATCAGGACAGTTATGCGTTTCTGTGTGATTTCATCGATACGGTTTCCGGTCGGGGCGAATGCGAGATGTTTATTATCCATGCGCGCAAAGCCTGGCTTTCTGGCTTAAGCCCGAAAGAAAATCGTGAGATCCCGCCGCTGGATTACCCGCGCGTATACCAGCTAAAGCGGGATTTTCCGCACCTGACCATGTCCATTAACGGCGGCATCAAATCGCTGGAAGAGGCGAAGGAACACCTGCGCCATATGGATGGCGTCATGGTTGGCCGCGAAGCTTATCAGAATCCGGGTATACTGGCCGCGGTAGATCGGGAGATTTTCGGCGCCGATACCACCGATGCCGACCCGGTTACGGTGGTTCGCGCGATGTATCCCTATATTGAGCGTGAATTGAGCCAGGGAGCGTATCTGGGGCATATCATTCGCCATATGCTGGGGTTGTTCCAGGGCATCCCCGGCGCGCGGCAGTGGCGTCGCTATCTGAGCGAAAACGCCCATAAAGCTGGCGCGGATGTTGCTGTACTGGAGCAGGCGCTAAAACTGGTAGCAGACAAGCGTTAAAAGTTCGCCAAAAATTAGTCAATCTCACCACGCTCTGTGCAGTCTTGCAGGGCGTTTTCTTTATATATCAAAAACATAAATATTGGCATGATTTTTGTAATAGCTTACCTGACCAAACCCGGTAAGCGCCGTGCCGCCGGGCAATGCCATCTTTATGGGGAGCGACTATGCTGGAACTACTTTTTGTGCTTGGCTTTTTTCTGATGTTAATGGTGACGGGCGTCTCCTTGCTGGGCATTCTGGCCGCGCTGGTTGTAGCGACTGCCGTCATGTTCCTGGGTGGAATGTTCGCCCTGATGATCAAGCTGTTACCGTGGCTACTGCTGGCGGTGGCTGTGGTGTGGGTGATCAAAGCAGTAAAAACGCCAAAAATCCCACAGTATCAGCGCAATAACCGTCGGTTTTACTAAGGTATTGAGCGGTTCGTCACAACCTGGAACTTTGCCCTCACAAGCAAATAGGAATCGATTATTAAATCTGTCATGATTGCGCAGGTAACGAATTCATCGCGCTGTACCCTACATACAGCCGAACAAAAAAGAAAGGGCTTCCCGGGTGGAAGCCCAATTTCTTTGCAGAGCTATTACGGAATCAGCAGGCTTGAGCCCTGTGTGGCCCGGCTTTCCAGCACTTCATGCGCGCGACGGGCATCTTTTAACGCATAGCGTTGATTTTCAGCCACATCAACTTTAATCACGCCGCTGGCGATCAATGAGAACAATTCATTGCTGGCTTCGGTCAGTTCTTCACGCGTCGTAATATACCCCTGTAGTGAAGGTCGCGTGGCATACAGGGAACCTTTCTGATTCAGAATACCTAAATTCACGCCAGTGACGGGGCCGGACGCATTGCCGAAACTGACCATCAGTCCCCGACGTTGCAGGCAGTCCAGTGAGGCTTCCCAGGTATCTTTCCCCACGGAGTCATAGACCACGCGGACTTTTTTGCCGCCGGTGATCTCTTTTACCCGTTCGACAATGCTCTCCTCACGGTAATTAATTACCTGCCAGGCACCGGCGTCCAGCGCCCGCTGCGCTTTTTGCGCGCTACCGACGGTACCGATAAGCTTCGCGCCCAGCGCTTTTGCCCATTGGCAGGCGATCAGACCGACGCCGCCCGCAGCGGCATGAAACAGGAAGGGTTCGTCGGGTTTCACTTCATAGGTTTTGCGCAACAGGTAAAAAACGGTCAACCCCTTGAGAAAAGAGGCTGCCGCCTGTTCGAAGGAAATGGCGTCAGGTAAAATCGCGGCTTTATCTGCGGGGACGTTATGGACGGAACTGTAAGCGCCGAGCGTTGACTGCGCGTAGACGACGCGATCGCCCACGCGAATGTGCTCCACGCCGTTGCCGACTTTACTGACCACACCCGCAGCTTCGGTTCCCAGGCCCGCAGGCAACGACGGGGGCGGATAGAGTCCGCTACGGATATAGGTGTCGATGAAGTTGATACCAATGGCTTTGTTCTCAACCTGGATTTCGTGTTCCGCCGGTTCCGCTGGCGTAAACTCCACGGTCTGAAGCACTTCCGGACCACCATGCTTGTGAAATTCAATACGCGTTGCCATGCTTCCTCCAAAAGAAATGTGGTAATCTTTCGACCCAATCACTATCTCGGTAACTCCATTCACTATGGCAGGAAATAAACCCTTCAACAAACCACAGACTGATGCCCGCGACCGCGATCCGCAGGTTGCCGGGATAAAAGTGCCGCCGCACTCGATTGAAGCGGAACAGTCGGTGTTGGGCGGTTTAATGCTGGATAACGAGCGCTGGGACGATGTGGCCGAGCGCGTGGTGGCGGAAGATTTCTATACCCGCCCGCATCGCCATATCTTTACGGAGATGGGGCGCTTGCAGGAAAGCGGCAGTCCTATCGACCTGATTACGCTCGCGGAATCGCTGGAGCGGCAGGGCCAACTGGACAGCGTCGGCGGTTTCGCCTATCTGGCGGAGCTGTCTAAAAACACGCCAAGCGCGGCGAATATCAGTGCTTATGCGGACATTGTGCGCGAACGCGCCGTGGTCCGCGATATGATCGCGGTGGCGCATGAAATTGCGGACGCCGGTTACGATCCACAGGGGCGCAATAGCGACGAACTGCTGGATCTGGCGGAGTCGCGCGTCTTCCAGATCGCGGAAAACCGGGCCAACAAAGACGAAGGTCCGAAAAGCATCGACCAGATTCTCGACGCCACCGTGGCGCGTATTGAGCAGTTGTTCCAGCAACCGCACGATGGCGTTACAGGCGTGGATACCGGCTATCAGGACCTCAATAAAAAGACGGCAGGGTTACAGCGTTCGGATTTGATTATCGTCGCGGCGCGCCCCTCCATGGGTAAAACCACTTTTGCGATGAACCTCTGCGAAAATGCGGCGATGTTGCAGGATAAACCGGTACTGATCTTTAGTCTGGAGATGCCCGGCGAACAGATCATGATGCGTATGCTGGCCTCGCTGTCCCGCGTCGATCAGACACGTATTCGTACCGGTCAACTCGATGATGAAGACTGGGCGCGAATCTCCGGCACGATGGGCATTCTGCTGGAGAAACGCAATATGTATATTGACGACTCCTCAGGTCTTACGCCGACAGAAGTCCGTTCGCGCGCGCGGCGTATTTTCCGCGAACATGGCGGGTTAAGTCTGATTATGATCGACTACCTGCAATTGATGCGCGTGCCGTCGCTTTCTGATAACCGTACTCTGGAAATCGCCGAAATTTCTCGCTCGTTGAAAGCGCTGGCGAAGGAACTCCAGGTGCCGGTCGTGGCGCTATCGCAGCTTAACCGCTCTCTGGAACAACGCGCAGATAAACGTCCGGTGAACTCCGACCTGCGTGAATCCGGCTCTATTGAACAGGATGCCGACTTAATTATGTTTATCTACCGTGATGAGGTTTATCACGAGAACAGCGACTTAAAAGGCATTGCTGAAATTATTATTGGTAAGCAACGTAACGGTCCTATCGGTACGGTTCGTCTGACGTTCAATGGTCAGTGGTCGCGCTTCGATAACTATGCGGGACCGCAATACGATGATGAGTAACTCTCCGTCATTCTGTTAACAAGGAATTCAAATGCAAGCGGCAACAGTCGTCATTAACCGCCGCGCTCTGCGACACAACCTGCAACGTCTGCGTGAACTGGCGCCTGCCAGTAAGCTGGTTGCGGTGGTGAAAGCGAACGCTTATGGACACGGTCTTCTGGAGACCGCGCGAACGCTCCCTGATGCTGACGCTTTTGGCGTGGCGCGTCTTGAAGAGGCTCTACGTCTGCGAGCGGGCGGGATCACGCAGCCTATCCTGCTGCTGGAGGGTTTTTTCGACGCCGCCGATCTGCCGACCATTTCCGCGCAATGTCTGCATACCGCCGTACATAATCAAGAGCAGCTTGCCGCCCTGGAGGCGGTGGAGCTGGCGGAGCCGGTAACGGTCTGGATGAAACTGGATACCGGTATGCATCGTCTCGGCGTGCGTCCCGAAGAGGCGGAAGCGTTCTACCAGCGTCTGACGCACTGTAAAAATGTACGCCAGCCGGTGAATATCGTCAGCCATTTTGCCCGTGCGGATGAGCCGGAATGCGGCGCTACCGAACATCAGCTCGACATTTTTAATGCCTTCTGTCAGGGTAAACCCGGGCAGCGCTCTATTGCCGCGTCTGGCGGTATCCTGCTGTGGCCGCAGTCTCACTTTGACTGGGCGCGTCCGGGCATTATTTTGTATGGCGTATCGCCGCTGGAGCACAAACCCTGGGGGCCGGATTTTGGTTTTCAGCCGGTGATGTCCTTAACCTCCAGTTTGATCGCGGTGCGTGACCACAAAGCGGGCGAACCGGTGGGCTACGGCGGGACATGGGTGAGTGAGCGCGACACGCGCCTGGGCGTGGTGGCGATGGGTTATGGCGATGGCTACCCACGAGCGGCGCCTTCCGGTACGCCAGTACTGGTCAATGGTCGTGAAGTTCCGATTGTCGGGCGGGTGGCGATGGATATGATTTGCGTGGATTTGGGGCCAAACGCGCAGGATAACGCGGGCGATCCGGTGGTCTTATGGGGTGAAGGTCTGCCGGTTGAACGTATCGCTGAAATGACAAAAGTAAGTGCTTACGAACTTATCACGCGCCTGACCTCAAGGGTGGCGATGAAGTATATTGATTAAATACGCGGCAGGCCGGGTGGCGCCTGCGCTTATCCGGCTTGTATCGCGCATTGGCTGTAGGCCGGATAAGACGTTCACGCCGCTATCCGGTAATATGCGCATCCACCACAACATCCTCTCGATCTTCTCGTCCTTCCGGTTTATTGTGTTATTTCCTGCCCTCTGTAAACCTGGAGAACCATCGCGTGTTTCAAAAAGTTGACGCCTATGCCGGCGATCCGATTCTTTCACTGATGGAGCGTTTTAAAGACGACTCCCGTCACGACAAAGTAAATCTGAGCATTGGCCTGTATTACAACGAAGACGGGATTATCCCACAGCTCAAAACGGTGGCCGAAGCCGAAGCCCGGCTTAACGCGCAGCCGCATGGCGCTTCGCTGTACCTGCCGATGGAAGGACTCAATACTTATCGCCATACTATCGCGCCTTTGCTCTTTGGCGCCGATCACCCGGTTCTTCAGCAACAGCGCGTGGCCACTATCCAGACATTAGGCGGTTCCGGCGCGCTGAAAGTGGGCGCGGATTTCCTTAAGCGTTATTTCCCCGACGCAGGCGTATGGGTGAGCGACCCCACCTGGGAAAACCATATTGCGATATTTGCCGGGGCAGGATTCGAAGTGAGTACTTACCCCTGGTATGACGACGCGACTAACGGCATCCGTTTTAACGATCTGCTGGCCACGCTGAATACGTTACCTGCGCGCAGTATCGTGTTGCTGCACCCCTGTTGTCACAACCCGACCGGGGCGGATTTAACGCCTTCGCAATGGGATGCGGTGATTGAAATAGTGAAAGCGCGCGATCTGATTCCGTTCCTTGATATTGCCTATCAGGGGTTTGGCGCAGGCATGGACGAGGATGCTTACGCTATTCGCGCCATTGCCAGCGCTGGGTTACCTGCGTTAGTCAGTAATTCTTTTTCGAAGATTTTCTCGCTGTACGGCGAGCGCGTCGGCGGCCTGTCCGTGGTGTGTGAAGATGCTGAAATCGCCGCGCGGGTTCTGGGACAGCTAAAAGCGACGGTGCGCCGAATTTACTCCAGTCCGCCGTGTTTCGGCGCTCAGGTGGTCGCTACGGTCCTGGGCGATGAGGCGTTAAAAGCGGGCTGGCTGGCGGAAGTCGACGCGATGCGTAACCGCATTATATCGATGCGCCAGACGCTGGTGAAGGAGCTGAAGGCGGAGATGCCTGACCGCAACTTTGATTACTTGTTACAGCAGCGCGGTATGTTCAGCTATACCGGGTTAAGCGAGGAGCAGGTCGAGCGGTTGCGCGATGAGTTTGGCGTTTACCTGATTGCCAGTGGCCGCATGTGTGTCGCCGGGCTTAATGCTTCAAATGTACACCGCGTGGCGAAGGCATTTGCCGCTGTCATGTAATATTCAGGCCGGACGGCGATAACAGTGCCCTCCGGCCTGACAATAGCTGTTGTGATCATCCTCTTTTTTCGTAACAAAACCGCAGATAATCCTTCCTTTTGACCGTTACTGGCGTTATGGTCAGATAGTTTTTTGAGCAAAGACTCATCTTAATAATTATAATATTTTGAATTTTAAGGGAAAACTATGAAAAAAATAACCCTGGCGCTGAGTGCCGTCTGTTTGTTGTTTACGCTAAACCATTCCGCGAATGCGTTAGTATCTTCCCCTTCGACACTCAATCCGGGCACTAATGTTGCAAAACTCGCGGAACAAGCACCTGTCCATTGGGTCTCTGTCGCCCAGATTGAAAACAGCCTCACCGGACGCCCGCCGATGGCGGTCGGCTTTGATATTGACGACACCGTGTTATTTTCCAGCCCCGGATTCTGGCGCGGAAAGAAAACCTACTCCCCGGACAGCGACGATTATCTGAAAAATCCGGCCTTTTGGGAAAAAATGAACAACGGCTGGGATGAGTTCAGTATTCCAAAAGAAGTGGCCCGACAGCTCATTGATATGCATGTTCGCCGTGGCGACAGTATTTACTTTGTCACTGGTCGTAGTCAGACGAAAACGGAAACCGTGTCGAAAACGCTGGCGGATAACTTCCATATTCCGGCGGCGAATATGAATCCGGTGATTTTCGCCGGCGATAAACCGGAACAAAATACGAAAGTACAGTGGCTGCAGGAGAAGAACATGCGTATCTTCTACGGCGATTCGGATAACGATATTACCGCGGCTCGTGATTGTGGTATCCGCGGTATTCGCATCCTGCGCGCGGCTAACTCCACCTACAAACCGCTGCCGCAGGCAGGAGCGTTTGGCGAGGAAGTCATTGTCAACTCGGAGTACTAAAAATCAGGAGAGCGACAGGCTCTCCTTTTTTGCATGATTTTTGCACAAACTTGCCCCGCTGGCTTTTACCTTTTCCAGACTTGCTGCACACTATTCAGGAGACGTTTGTTTTTAGGAAGGAGCAGCCTATGTGGTATCAGCGCACCATTACACTGAGCGAGAAGCCGCGCGGGTTTCATCTGATAACAGATGAAATTACCGATAAATTGTCTGGCTTACCGCCTGTCGAAACGGGTTTGCTGCATCTGTTGTTGCTACATACCTCGGCCTCGCTGACGTTAAACGAAAACTGCGATCCTACCGTGCGCGCTGACATGGAGCGCCATTTCCTGAAAACCGTTCCCGATAATGCGGCGTATGAACATGACTACGAAGGCGCGGATGACATGCCTTCGCATATTAAGTCGTCAGTATTGGGCGTCTCGTTGCTGCTGCCTGTACGCCAGGGGCGTTTACAGTTAGGAACATGGCAAGGTATCTGGTTGGGAGAACACCGTATTCACGGCGGTCCACGTAAAATCATCGCGACACTACAAGGGGAATGATAATGACCATTTCGGAATTACTGCAATACTGCATGGCAAAACCTGGCGCAGAGCAGAGCGTTCACAGCGACTGGAAAGCGACGCAAATTAAAGTGGAAGATGTACTTTTCGCGATGGTAAAAGAAGTTGAAGGACGCCCGGCAGCCTCTCTCAAAACCAGCCCGGAACTGGCAGAGTTGTTACGCCAGCAGCACAGCGATGTACGACCGAGTCGGCACCTTAATAAAGCGCACTGGAGCACGGTCTATCTGGACGGCTCGCTGCCGGATTCACAACTCTATTATCTGGTCGATGCCTCTTATCAACAGGCGGTAAATGCGCTGCCGGAAGATAAACGCAAGCAGTTGCCGCAGTCCTGATTATAGCGCGCCGACCAACAACGCCAGGGCGATATCAATGAGGCGGATGACCGTAGACCGGATACGGCTGCCAAGGGCGATTTGCGCATTATTGGCGCGTAGCCTGGCGAGGTCCCGCTGTCCTTCCAGCAGAATAATCATATCATCGTCGTCCAGCCAGCCGCGAGCATGTTCCTGAAGCGCGCGGGCGATAAACGCGGCGGACTCGCGGATACCGTCGTCGCTGTCTTCTCTTGCCTGCTTATACGTCTGGATAAACTCGGCAATCGCCGAGGACGCTACAGGGTGTTCGGCCTGGGCGGTGGTTATCAGGTAATGTATTTCGTTAATAGACGCCATTTTCTTCTCCCTGAGTGCAGCGGGCGCCCCAATGCAGACACTCACCCTGTATGGCTAATTTCCAGACCTGATTATTTTGCTGTTGGTATCTCTCTGCCTGGATGTGAGTAAGTGGTTGCTTACGTTGCATAACCCGCGCATAAAGACGCAAATAGTGATTTTTCAGCAGCGCCAGATTATCGAGTCGGTGTTTATCCCCACCCTGACAGGCGACCCGCTCAGCCTGAAAAAATGTCTGACGGATATCGCGGTCATCCTTGAGCAGTGTCTCTTTTTGCCACGGTATTCGCGCCGCGTCCTGCAGGAAGCGGGTTGAGCGCGCTTGTAATAGCGTCAGTTGTTGAAAAGCCACGGCGCTAAAGCGGTCAGGCAGCGTACAGGCGGATAAAAACAGGCACAGCAGTAGTGTGATTGCGTAGGGCAACTTCATGGTGTTTTCCATAACAGACCGTTTGCGCTATCACATGTCAGAGCGAGGCGGCACGCAAATCACAAATGCTCAACACGGATACAATGAGGTGGGATGAGGAAAAATGATGCCGCTTCCCGGCGAATCGGAAAGCGGCGTGAAGGTTATTTGAGCATAGGTTTAAGGAAGCGGGCAGTATGCGACGCCTCGCACTCCGCCACGGTTTCCGGCGTACCGGCGACGAGAATTTCGCCGCCGCCGCTGCCGCCTTCCGGGCCGAGGTCGACAATCCAGTCCGCCGTTTTAATGACGTCCAGGTTGTGTTCGATCACCACGATGGTGTTGCCCTGATCGCGTAACTGATGCAGAACGTCAAGCAACTGCTGAATATCGGCAAAGTGCAGGCCGGTGGTCGGCTCGTCGAGAATATACAGCGTCTGCCCGGTGCCGCGCTTCGACAGTTCGCGCGCCAGCTTCACGCGCTGGGCCTCGCCGCCGGAAAGCGTTGTCGCCGACTGACCAAGACGGATATAGGTCAGCCCTACGTCCATCAGCGTCTGCAGCTTACGCGCCAGCGCCGGAACCGCATCAAAGAACTCACGCGCTTCTTCAATGGTCATATCCAGCACTTCGTGGATGGTCTTGCCTTTGTACTTAATCTCCAGCGTTTCCCGGTTATAGCGCTTGCCTTTGCACTGGTCGCACGGCACGTAAATATCCGGCAGAAAGTGCATTTCGACTTTAATGACGCCATCGCCCTGGCACGCTTCGCAGCGACCGCCGCGCACGTTGAAGCTGAATCGCCCTGGCGTGTAGCCGCGCGAGCGAGACTCCGGCACGCCAGCAAAAAGCTCACGAACCGGGGTAAAGACGCCCGTATAGGTCGCCGGGTTGGAACGCGGGGTGCGCCCGATTGGGCTCTGGTCGATATCGATCACTTTATCGAAATGTTCCAGCCCCTGAATATCCCGATACGGCGCCGGTTCGGCGATAGTCGCCCCGTTTAACTGACGCTGGGCGATGGGGAACAGCGTGTCGTTAATCAGCGTCGATTTACCGGAACCCGAGACGCCGGTGATACAGGTAAACAGCCCTACCGGTAGCGTAAGGGTCACATCTTTCAGGTTGTTGCCGCGCGCGCCGGTGAGTTTGAGCACTTTTTCTGGATTTGCCGGCACGCGTTGTTTCGGCACTTCAATTTTGCGTTTACCGCTCATGTACTGGCCGGTCAGCGATTCCGGTACCGCCATAATGGCTTCCAGCGGGCCTTCCGCCACCACCTCGCCGCCGTGAACGCCCGCGCCGGGGCCAATATCGATCACATGGTCGGCGGCGCGGATGGCGTCTTCATCGTGTTCCACCACAATCACGGTATTGCCAAGATTGCGCAGATGAATCAGCGTACCCAGCAGCCGTTCGTTATCGCGCTGGTGCAGACCGATGGACGGCTCATCCAGCACATACATCACGCCGACTAACCCGGCGCCTATCTGGCTCGCCAGACGAATACGCTGGGCTTCGCCGCCGGAAAGCGTCTCTGCCGAGCGGGAGAGCGTGAGATAGTTCAGGCCGACGTTCACCAGAAACTTGAGGCGATCGCCGATCTCTTTTAGCACTTTTTCGGCGATTTTCGCCCGTTGCCCGGAAAGCTTGAGATTAGTGAAAAAATCCATCGCATGGCCAATGCTCATATCGGAAATAGCAGGCAGCGGCGTATTTTCCACAAATACATGGCGCGCTTCGCGATTCAGTCGCGTTCCTTCACAGCTGGCGCAGGGGCGATTACTGATGAATTTCGCCAGCTCTTCGCGCACCGCGCTGGATTCCGTCTCTTTATAACGGCGCTCCATATTATGCAGCACGCCTTCGAACGGATGGCGGCGCACGGAGGTATCGCCGCGATCGTTCATATATTTAAATTCGATGTTCTCTTTGCCGGAACCGTACAGCACGACTTTGTGTACGTTGGCGCTGAGGCTTGCCCACGGCGCATCCACGTCGAACTTATAGTGTTCCGCCAGCGACTTGAGCATTTGAAAGTAGTAAAAATTGCGACGATCCCAACCACGAATCGCGCCGCCTGCCAGCGACAGGTCGGGATTCTGGATCACGCGGTCCGGATCGAAATATTGCTGAACGCCGAGGCCGTCACAGGTCGGGCAGGCGCCTGCCGGGTTGTTGAACGAGAACAGACGCGGTTCCAGCTCGCGCATACTGTAGCCGCAAATCGGACAGGCAAAATTGGCGGAGAACAGAAGCTCCTCCGCTTTCTCATCGTCCATATCGGCAACAACCGCCGTGCCGCCGGATAATTCCAGCGCCGTTTCGAACGACTCCGCCAGGCGTTGGGAAAGATCGTTGCGAACTTTGAAGCGATCGATCACCACCTCAATGGTATGTTTCTTTTGCAGCTCCAGCTTCGGCGGATCGGAGAGATCGCAAACTTCGCCGTCAATACGGGCGCGAATGTAACCCTGGCTTGCCAGATTTTCCAGCGTTTTGGTGTGTTCGCCTTTACGCTCTTTAATAATCGGCGCCAGCAGCATCAGACGTTTGCCTTCCGGCTGTGACAGCACGTTATCGACCATCTGGCTAACGGTTTGCGCCGCCAGCGGCACGTCATGATCCGGACAACGCGGCTCGCCCACGCGGGCAAACAGCAGGCGCAGGTAGTCGTGGATCTCGGTAATAGTACCCACCGTAGAGCGCGGGTTGTGCGATGTCGATTTCTGTTCAATTGAGATCGCGGGCGATAGCCCCTCAATATGGTCGACATCCGGTTTTTCCATGAGCGACAAAAACTGCCGCGCGTAAGCGGAGAGCGATTCAACGTAACGACGCTGCCCTTCGGCATACAGAGTGTCGAAAGCCAGTGAGGATTTGCCTGAACCCGAAAGCCCGGTCACGACAATCAGTTTGTCGCGGGGGATGACGAGGTTAATATTTTTGAGATTATGGGTGCGGGCGCCCCGAACTTCGATCTTATCCATTCACCTTTCCCGGTAGAGACTCGGATGCCTGGTTTGTTTGAAGGACAAACGGCAGAAACGGCTAATTATGACACAATTTAACCTGTTTGAATATACAGTATTGGAATGCATCTTCAGCTAAAGTATGCAACAATATGAGGTTCGCGCGAGTGACCTGGAACCTGCATCGCAGCTATTAAAATGCTACGTGGAAATGGTACACTCACGCGTTTACACTATTTATGAAACGTATTCAGGAGACTCAATTATGGCCAGCAGAGGCGTAAACAAGGTGATTCTCGTTGGTAATCTGGGCCAGGACCCGGAAGTACGCTATATGCCGAGTGGCGGCGCTGTCGCCAACTTAACGCTGGCTACTTCTGAATCCTGGCGCGATAAGCAGACCGGCGAAATGAAAGAGCAGACTGAATGGCACCGGGTGGTGATGTTCGGCAAACTGGCGGAAGTGGCCGGCGAATATCTGCGTAAAGGTTCTCAGGTGTATATCGAAGGTCAATTGCGTACCCGCAAGTGGACCGATCAGAGTGGCCAGGAACGCTATACGACTGAAATTAACGTTCCGCAGATCGGCGGCGTGATGCAGATGCTGGGTGGTCGCCAGGGCGGCGGCGCACCGGCAGGCGGTCAGCAGCAGGGGGGTTGGGGTCAACCGCAACAACCTCAGCAGCCGCAGGGCGGCAACCAGTTCAGCGGCGGCGCGCAGTCGCGTCCACAGCAATCCGCGCCAGCGCCGTCTAACGAACCGCCAATGGATTTTGACGACGACATTCCGTTCTGATTTTTGGTAAAAAACTCAAAGCGTTATTTGCATTTTCGCTATAGTTCTCGTCTGCTGAAATGCCTGGTGTAAACCAGGCATTTTCTTACCTGGTATTATTGTCTTTGTATCCCTTTCAAAAAAGAGAAGCGCATATCTTACGGAAAAATGTCGCTTATCGCCTCTGGCCGACTCGCCTCGGCACATCATTATCCAGCCGAAGTTCATAAATGTACTGCAATAACCCGGATTGTCTTAAATATGAAAGAGAAATCTCATCTGCAAAATATATAATTTATAGCCATTTTTTGACAACAAAAAGATATTATAAAATAACGGTAGAGAAGGGGCGGTATTATCAATAGTTAATTAAATGTTTGCTTTAGCTTGTGATGAGCTCAAATATGATATGTGTATCTTGCTTTATTTTTAATTGCTGAAGATAAAATTGTTACTTATAGCTGGCTTTATATAAAAAATGGTTTTATTTGTGTGTTTTTTTACGCAATTCTGATTTTTTACTCCCCACTTATTATATTTTCAATGATTTAAGTTATATTGAAGTCCCTATGACCCTATGTTTTAATTGTGAAAATTCATTTTATCCTCTGGAGGCAAATTTATTAAATACGTATGGTTATAACGCGTATTAAAAAGAAATATGTCCTTAAAATGATTTAGAGTTTCAATGATTAGCTAACAAATCTATTTATCGGCGGGTGGTTTTAATTTGCTGATGACTATTTTTTATTTATGAGCTGAGAGCTTATGCGATACCTATTATTGGGGAAGATATAGTTAGTGCAATAATTGATGTCTACCTAATTAAAAAAATGAAGAGTGTTTTTAATTAAAGCACTCATCTTTGTTGTGGGCGCATAAAAATGGCGTCGTTGTTTTTATTTTTCTGATTACGAGATGTAAGAAAACTGAACTCTATAAAGCGTATTGGTAGCAGGAAGCCAAGGGCGGTAGCGTTCACTTTCTGAATAAGTTGAGCATCCTTTATCCTTTCTAATCCACAAAAACATTTTATTCACAATGTAATATCAGGAGACAACATGGAAGACGAAAGTAATCCGTGGCCTAGTTTTGTTGATACATTCTCTACGGTATTGTGCATTTTTATATTTCTTATGTTGGTGTTTGCACTTAATAATATGATTATTATGTATGACAACTCAATTAAAGTTTATAAAGCAAATATAGAGAATAAGACTAAATCTACTGCTCAAAATAACGGAGCCAATGACAATTCAAATGCTAATGAAATAGTTAATAAGGAAGTGAATACCCAAGATGTGTCGGACGGAATGACTACAATGTCAGGTAAGGAGGTTGGAGTATACGATATCGCCGATGGTCAGAAAACTGATATAACGTCTACAAAAAATGAGCTTGTTATTACGTATCATGGCAGGCTGAGAAGCTTTTCAGAAGAGGATACTCATAAAATAGAGGCTTGGTTAGAAGACAAAACTAATAGTAATTTATTGATAGAAATGGTTATTCCTCAGGCAGACATCTCTTTCTCTGACTCTTTACGACTGGGATATGAACGGGGAATTATTTTAATGAAAGAGATTAAGAAGATATATCCTGATGTAGTTATTGACATGAGTGTTAACTCCGCAGCATCAAGTACAACGAGTAAAGCTATTATCACGACTATTAATAAAAAGGTGTCAGAGTGAAATATATAAATCATTACCGCTATTTGTTTGTCTGTTTTTTCCTTGCCATACTCCCTTTTTTCGCTTTATCTTTTCCCGGTATAAGAGAGTATGTTTTTGATAACTTTATGGTTTCTGCAATTTACAATGGAGTCATTATTGCCATTTATATTACAGGTTCTTTGTGTGCATTATTCACTATTCTTAAAAATATTTCAGCAAAAGACATATTAATAGCTCAGGACGCCAGTAGAAAAAATAGCATTCTTTCTAACCTCAATCAGGTTTTGTTTGCCGGGGAACCCAAACAGTGTGATTTCAATTTGCTGATGGAATTAGATGACAATGTGTCTACCGCCCGTAACCAACGATTGTCATTTATTATGAGCTGTAGCAATGTGTCGACGCTTGTTGGCCTGTTGGGGACGTTTGCGGGTCTGTCTATTACGATTGGTTCAATCGGGAACTTATTGAGCTCGCCATCAGATGTTGGCGGTGATAATGCAAGTAATACACTCAATATGATCGTGACAATGGTAGCGTCGCTTTCTGAACCATTGAAAGGGATGAATACCGCATTTGTATCTTCTATCTATGGTGTTGTTTGCGCCATACTCCTGACCTCACAAAGTGTTTTTGTTCGCAGCTCCTATTCCCTTGTTTCTACGGAAATCAAAAAATTAAAAATCATAAGCAACAGATCCAATAATAAACAACGAAGCCTGCGGGTTGAATCAGAGACGCTTGTAGAATTTAAAGAGTTGTTTAAAGCGTTTTTTGATAACTACCTGACAGTTGAAAACTTACGGACGCAGGATGAAGAAAAGAAACGAGTGATGCTATCAGATAGCTTTGTCACTTTGCAAAACCGACTATTGGATAACTCAGCAAAACTGGAACAACTTTCTACGCTGATTGATGGTTATCTGGTAAGCAGTAACGAAAATCTCAAAAAATTATCTGACGGTGTAATAACAATTACCTCTCGTTTATCTGAAGGTAATATCCTGCTTGCTGATAATAATGCACGACTGGAGGCAATGAGTACAATACAGAATATTATAGATAAAAAGAATGATTCAATAATGGCATCAGTTGATAAATGTTATCAGGAATCTCTTTCACATGGTAAGACCATAAACGATATTGCTGCTGGCAGTGCCGATATTTCTCATACTCTCGATGGGCTGAGAAAAGAAATGGATGAGGATATGAATAATGTTCATTTAGCGCTATCCGATCTATCGGCTACTGATAAAAAGATTATTGCCAATACTAAAGAGATTAGTGCTGAAATGGTTAGCTACCGTGATACCTATATGCCATTAATGGAAAAAATAACATCTATGCATCAGGAAATAGTAAAGCAACGTTTGTTAAACAAGGAGGAAAAAAATGAAGATTAAGATGTTTTTTCTGACGACTGCTTTTATTACACAAAGCACATACGCCAGCGAGCTTCCGGTCATTCCTCTAAGAGATTTAGTTAATGCCGCATTAACGCATCAGCCCTCTGTTGCTGTTTCATATTATGAGACTGAAAAGAAAAACAGTGACTTAGATCTTTCACGGGCAGCACTTTATCCTACCCTGGATCTAACATCTGGCCTTAATAATAACAGGAAAGAGTCATCAGGTACCGAGAGGAACGTTGAAAATAAGGTGTCTTTATCATACCGAATAACGGATTTTGGAGTGAGGGGGGCTAATATCAGGAAATCTGAATATGAAAGAGATAATAGTAAAACTGACTATGAAAAAACAAAGAATATAGTGTCTCAGGAGGTTGTGACAACCTATTACAACATCAGTAAATATCGTGAAATGATTGATGGCGTAAATCTGGAGAAAGAGTTTTATAAAAAGATGCTGGAAACTTTTTCGTTGCTGGTATCTTCCGGTGTAGCGATGCAATCTGATATGCGTAAAGTACAAGTATCTATCGATGCATTAAATACCAGAAGCATTATGTATCAGTCGATGTTGGATGATGAAATGTATAAAATGCAGAATATGACTGGTCTGAATTTATCACCAGATCAGATTCAAAGCGATGAAAAATTCAACCTCTTCAAAAAATATATCTTTGTCGAAAGCCCTGAAAAACTTATGGACATGGTGATGAAATACAACGATGACTATAAGATGCTTGTCAATACCCGAAAAGCCGCGACCGAAGATATTAATGCCGCAAAATCATCCTATTTTCCGACTGTAGATCTTGTTTCCAGCTATGTACAGAATAACCCGAGCGGTAGTGCCAAAAAAAGTGATTATGAAGATGAATTTAAAACGGGTATCAATGTCAGTTTCAACATTTTTAATGGGTTCAGAAATTCAGCCCAGGAAAGAAAAATGGTGGCAAGTTACTCGCAGGCTAAGCTGCAAATTGACGATTTTTTGATTAAAACGCGTTATAACATTGATTCACAACTTTCAAGATACGCCGCTGCAAAAGAGACTTACTCAGTGGCGGAACGTTCACATACAAACGCGTTACAGCTTACTGAATTATATGAGCAGGAGTTTCAGTTAGGGCAAAAAAGTTTGCTTGATTTAATTTCAAGCCGTAATGAAGCATTTCAGGCATATGTAAGCATGATCGACAGCAAATATAGCCTGTATATTTTAAAGCTACAGCAACTCTCATTGATTTTTCATTTAATGGATTATTTAAAAGGAAATACTGAAAGTGAGTTAAATGTAATGAAATGAATAGAAGACAAAGCGATCATCTCATGATGATAATTATTTCTTTGACGATCTTAATTATTATCCTTACCTACTTTATAGAAATTAATTCAGTGGTTCATGGTCAGGGCGTTATCACTACTAAAGATAATGCTCAGTTAATATCTCTTTCTAAAGGAGGGACGATACAAGATATTTATGTAGCCGAGGGTGATACTGTAAAAAAAGGAGAACTCCTTGCAAAGGTCGTTAACCTTGATCTGCAAAAAGAATATCAAAGGTATAGAACTCAAAAAGGGTATCTGGATAAAGATGTTAACGAAATATCTTTCATTCTTGATAAAGAAAATGAGAGTGGGTTGATTACCCTGGATGGCACCCGTTCTTTAAGCAATAAAGAGGTAAAAGCGAATATTGAATTAGTGCATAGTCAGATAAGAGCTAAAGAGTTAAAAAAAACCTCTCTTGATTCTGAGATTAGCGGATTACAAGAGAAGCTGAGTTCGAAAGAAAAAGAACTCGCATTGCTTGCCGAAGAAATAAATATTCTTTCCCCACTGGTAAAAAAAGGAATTAGCCCATATACCAATTTTCTTAACAAGAAACAGGCGTATATAAAAGTTAAGTCTGAAATTAATGATATTGAAAGTAGCATCACTTTAAAAAAAGATGATATTGAGTTGGTTGTTAATGATATTGAGGCGCTTAATAATGAATTGCGCTTATCTTTATCTAAAATAATATCTAAAAATCTTCAGGAGCTTGAGGTTGTTAACTCTACATTAAAAGTAATAGAGAAGCAGATAAATGAGGAGGATATCTATTCACCGGTTGACGGTGTAATTTATAAAATCAATAAAAGTGCCACTACTCATGGTGGTGTGATTCAGGCGGCGGACTTACTTTTTGAAATAAAACCAAAAGTAAGGACTATGCTGGCCGATGTGAAAATATTACCCAAATACCGTGACCAAATATATGTAGATGAAGCCGTTAAACTGGATGTGCAGTCAATTATCCAACCAAAGATAAAATCGTATAATGCGACTATCGATAATATTAGCCCTGATTCCTATGAGGAAAATACCGGAGGAACAATTCAGCGTTATTATAAAGTAATTATTGCATTCGATGTTAATGAAGATGATTTACGGTGGTTAAAACCAGGTATGACTGTTGACGCCAGTGTAATTACCGGAAAACACAGTATTATGGAATACCTGTTATCTCCCTTGATGAAAGGCGTGGACAAAGCCTTTTCAGAACCAGTTAATACTAAACGATTAGATACACCTTGAGAGTGAATATAATATTATGGGAAATAAAAGCATACAAAAGTTTTTTGCCGATCAAAATTCTGTAATTGATTTATCTTCTTTGGGTAATGCCAAAGGCGCAAAAGTTTCTCTTTCCGGGCCAGACATGAACATTACCACGCCGCGTGGTTCAGTGATCATTGTCAATGGCGCTCTTTATTCAAGTATCAAAGGCAATAACCTCGCTGTTAAATTTAAAGATAAGACTATTACCGGCGCTAAAATTCTGGGCAGCGTAGATTTAAAAGATATTCAACTGGAGAGAATTGACAGCTCATTGGTTGATTCTGCTCAGGTAGAAAAGAAAGGTAATGGCAAACGACGAAATAAGAAGGAAGAAGAGGAATTAAAAAAGCAGCTTGACGATGCTGAAAACGCAAAGAAAGAAGCTGATAAGGCGAAGGAAGAAGCAGAGAAAGCTAAGGAGGCAGCAGAAAAAGCGCTCAATGAAGCGTTTGAAGTACAGAACTCGTCAAAGCAAATTGAAGAAATGCTGCAGAACTTTTTGGCTGACAATGTAGCAAAAGACAATTTGGCTCAGCAAAGCGATGCTTCCCAGCAAAATACACAGGCTAAAGCAACGCAGGCTTCTAAACAGAACGATGCTGAAAAAGTTCTTCCTCAACCTATTAATAAAAATACCAGTACTGGCAAAAGTAATAGCAGTAAAAATGAGGAAAATAAGCTCGATGCCGAGTCTGTTAAAGAGCCGCTTAAAGTCACATTAGCGCTTGCGGCCGAGAGTAACAGTGGTAGCAAAGATGATAGTATAACTAATTTTACCAAACCTCAGTTTGTAGGTAGCACTGCTCCCAATGCCACGGTCATTATTAAAATTAATGGTATTGCTGTCGGTCAGGCTGTAGCGGATAGTTTGGGTAACTTCACCTTCACTGCGCCTGAAACATTGACTGATGGAACATACAATCTGGAGGCAGAGGCCAAGACTGCTGATGGGAGCGGTAGCGCCAAACTTGTCATTACTATCGATTCCGTTACCGATAAGCCAACATTTGAACTTTCGCCTGAAAGTAGTGTGTCTGGTCATAAGGGCTTAACGCCGACCTTGACGCCTTCAATTGTTGGTACGGCGGAAGAGAATGCCAAGGTTGACATTTATGTAGATAATAAACTGGTTGCCAGCGTTGATGTCGATAAAGATGGAAACTGGAGTTATGAATTTAAAGATAATGAACTATCTGAGGGCGAAAATAGTATAAAAGTCGTTGCCGTGGATAAAGCAGGTAATAAAAACGAAACGACGGATAGTATCATAACCGACACCATTGCTCCGGAAAAGCCGACGATTGAGCTGGATGATAGTAGTGATTCCGGCATTAAAAATGACAGCATTACTAATAGCACCCTGCCAACATTTATTGGTGTGGCGGAACCCGGTTCTACAGTCTCTATTTATCTTGGACTTAAACATCTTGGTGAGGTCATTGTTGCTAAAGATGGGACATGGAGCTATACGCTTACTACGCCGCTCAAGGATGGCGAATACAATATAACAGCAACAGCTACTGATATTGCCGGGCATACCTCAGCGACGGCAAATCTGCCTTTTACTATTGATACACGTATCAGCTATTTCAGCGCTGAGATTGAAACTACTGATGATAGCGGTATTGTTGGAGATAACGTTACTAACAATACTCGCCCAACCTTTACAGGTAAAACTGAGCCAAATGCTATTATCAGTGTCATAAATAGTGAGACTGGCGAAGAGGTTATTTTTAAAGCGAATGACAAGGGCGAATGGACGTTCAATTTCACTTCCGACTCAGTGGAAGGGATTAACAATCTTACGTTCACTGTTGAAGATGTCGCTGGCAACAAAAAGGATTTTTCCTTTAGTTACGTTATCGATACTATTGCCCCTGTACCTCCGACGGTTTCTTTGGAGGACTTTGTTGTTTTACCGAATGGTATAATTTTATCAGGGAATGATTTACCGGCTTTAGTCGGTACGGCAGAGCCAAAGTCTACCATCTTATTGATGCGAGATGGTAAATTATATGACAGCATTGAGGTTGACTCAAACGGGACCTGGAATTATCAGTTTAGTAATAAATTTCTTCAGGGTGCCTATGATATTGAAATCATTTCTCAGGATGCCGCCGGTAATAAATCCTCTACTGTTAAATATTCTTTTACTATTCAAACTGAAGTTGTACCTCCAAAAGCGGAACTCGATGCCAGTGATGATTCCGGTGCAAAAGGCGACTGGATTACCAATAAACATAATGCTCTGACGTTACTGGGAACAGCGGATAGGTTTGCTACCGTAAATATCCTTATTGATGGTAAAACGATAGGCGTGACGACTGCGGATGCAGACGGTAACTGGAATTTTGATATTTCCCGAAATCTGTCTGACAATGTTTATAAGATTACGGTTGAATCCATCGATCCTTTAGGAAGAACGTCATCTGTAGATTATCAGCTTACCATTGATAGCTTTACGCCGATCCCTACTGTTATGTTGCATGATAGCGCTGATTCTGGCGTTAAAGGCGATATGATTACTAAAATTAATACGCCGTTGTTTACCGGGATGGCTGAAGCTAATGCTAAGGTTTCCATCTATGTTGACGGTGTGTTAAGTGGCGAGGCTATTGCTGGCGATGATGGTGTATGGAATTTTCAATTTACCACAGCGTTATCCGATGGCTCGCATGACGTAACGGTAAAGGTAGAAGATATTGCCGGTAATACTGCCTCCTCATCAGCGTATAATTTCCAAATCGTAACGCAAACACAAAAACCAACAATAGAGTTGGTCAACGATACGGGGGTTGATAATACAGACCATATTATTAATGAAAAGAATCCTGCACTGACAGGAACCGCTGCACCCTATTCAACGGTTAAACTCTATATTGATGGTGCACTGATCGCTGAGGTCAGAACAAATAAAGATGGCAGATGGGAGTATACTCTAAAAGCCGATCAAGGTTTGGTTGATGGCGATCATAGAATAACCGCTTCAGTTGAAGATATCGCTGGCAACATTGCCCATTCGGATCCTTTCTTAATTAGCGTCGATACTGCTATTTCAATACCGATAGTTTCATTGAGCCCGGATTCAGATTCGGGAATTTCAGATGATAATTTAACGAATATCGTTAAACCTACCTTGCACCTAAAAGATATTGATCCGGACATTATCAGTGTTCAGGTATGGGATGCCGCGTCTGATACGCAGATCGGTGTTGCCACGCAACAACCTGATGGTTCATGGGCCTATACCTTTACTTCAGATTTAACGGAAGGCTTGCATCAGGTTTATGTCAAGGTTGAGGACATTGCGGGTAATAAAGCGAACAGTGCGGTATTCGATTTTACTATCGATACCACAGTATCAACGCCGGTGATTTCCCTGCTTTCTAAGGATGATACGGGGGTTACAGGCGATAACCTGACCAATATCAATAAGCCAGGTTTTGCTATTTCCGGTGTTGATGCCGATGCGCATCGGGTCGTCGTACAGGTGATGCACAATGGCGTGAGCGAAGAGATCGAACTTTCCCACCTCAATGGTAGTTGGTTATTTACACCAGGGAATACGTGGGCGGATGGCAGCTACACGTTAACGGTGAAAGTAGAAGATAAGGCAGGAAATACCAGCTATTCAGCGCCGCTGACGGTCGTTATCGATACCCAAATCGCCATTGATGGGGTGGAACTGGTCAACGATAGCGGTGTGAAAGGCGACAATATGACCAACGACGACCGTCCCCACTTTCGTGTGACGGTACCTACGGATGTCAATGAAGTCCGTCTGAGCATTGACGGTGGTAATTCGTGGGTTCAGGCAACCCCGGGCGTGGCAGGCAGCTGGGAGTATATCTGGCCGACAGACCTGGCAGATGGTCAATACACGCTAACGGTGGAGGCGACTGATAAAGCAGGCAATACCGTGACGAAGACCATCGATTTCGCGGTGGATACCACGCTGTCAGTGCCGGTCATCGTACTGAATAGCGCGGACGATACCGGTGTCCAGGGCGATAACATGACGAATCGCACTCAGCCGACATTTGCCCTGCAGCATATTGATGATGATGCCGTTCGCGTTACGGTCAGCGTAGAGCATGGCGGCGTCACCACCACATTTGACGCCACGAAAGGCACAGGCGGATGGACCTTTACGCCGCCGACATCATGGGCGGATGGTGATTATACCCTGAGTGTGTCAGTCGAAGATAAAGCGGGGAACACCAGCCATTCTGCATCGCTGACGGTGACGGTGGACACGCAAATCGCCATTAATAACATTGAACTGGTCAATGACAGCGGTATTCCCAACGATAATCTGACTAATAATGTGCGTCCGCACTTCCAGGTGACGGTACCGACGGATGTCAACGTGGTGCGCCTGAGCATTGACGGCGGCAAGACGTGGTTCAACGCGACCCAGAGCGCGACGACGGGCGTCTGGGATTATATCTGGCCGGATGATGTGGCCGACGGGGGCTATACCCTGACGGTAGAAGCGACCGATGAGGCGGGAAATAAGGCAACACAGACGCTCGATTTCACCATCGATACCACTCTGTCTGTGCCGACCCTCTCGCTGGACAGCGCAGATGACAGCGGCATCGCGGGCGATAATATCACCAATGTTAAAACGCCGGGCTTTACCCTCAACAATATTGATACCGATGTCAGCCGGGTGATAGTGGAGGTAATGCACAATGGCATTAAACAGGAGGTGCCACTGGTTCAGACCGGCGGACAGTGGCGCTTTGCGCCGACCAGCGACTGGGCGGACGGCGACTATATCCTGACGGTGAAGGTAGAAGATAGGGCCGGAAATGTGAAGCAGTCCGCGCCGTTGACGGTGACAGTAGACACGCATATCGCCATTGACCGTATTGAACTGGTTAACGACAGCGGTATCCCCGGCGATAATCTGACCAATGAAGCGCGCCCGCACTTTCAGGTGACAGTACCGGCGGATGTTAACGGTGTAAGACTGAGCATTGATGGCGGCAAAACGTGGTTTGACGCCACGCAGAGCGCGACGTCGGGCGTCTGGGATTATACCTGGCTGACGAATGTGGCTAACGGCCCTCACACCCTGATGGTGGAAGCGACCGACAAGGCGGGAAACAAAACGACGCAGAAACTGGACTTCACCATCGATACCATTCTGTCAGAACCGACGATTACCCTGGACAGCGCGGATGATAGCGCCGCTGGCGATAACATCACCAACGTTAAGATGCCAGGCTTTACCCTCGGTAATATCGACGCCGACGTGACCAAAGTGGTGGTGACGGTGGCGCATGATGGTAAGAACCAACAGATAGAGTTGATTAAGAACGGCGGTGTGTGGCGCTTTACGCCGGGCGCAGCCTGGACCGATGGCGACTATACGCTGACGGTAAAGGTAGAAGATAAGGCGGGTAATACAAATTATTCTGCGCCGCTGACGGTGACTATCGATACGCAAACGTCTATTGATCGCATTGAGCTTCTTAATGACACGGGTATTGTCGGGGATAACCTGACCAATGAAGCACGTCCACAGTTTCATATTACGGTACCGACGGACGTGAACTCTGTGCAACTGAGTCTTGATGGCGGCATCAACTGGGTTAACGCAACGCTGACGTCTGACGGCGTTTGGGAGTATATATGGCCGACAGATCTGGTCGAAAATACGTATACCCTGACAGTGAAAGCAACCGATGTTGCAGGCAACACGGCGACGGAAACGCTCAATTTTATCATTGATACCACATTGTCGACACCGACCATCACGCTGGATAGCGCAGATGATAGCGGCACCGCCAACGATAATAAGACTAACGTTAAAACGCCGGGTTTTATTATCGGCGGTATTGATTCTGACGTGACTCAGGTCGTCGTGCAGGTGATGCGCGATGGTCACAGCGAGGAGGTGGAGCTGACGCAGACTAACGGGCAGTGGCGTTTTGTACCCGGCAGCGCGTGGACTGATGGCGACTATACGCTGACGGTAACGGTGAAAGATGAGGCGGGTAATATTCGCCACTCAGCGCCGTTGACGGTCACCATCGATACGCAAATCGCCATTGACCATATTGAACTGGTCAATGACAGCGGTATTCCCGACGATAATCTGACTAATAACGTGCGTCCGCACTTCCAGGTGACGGTACCGACTGATGTCAACGTGGTGCGCCTGAGCATTGACGGCGGCAAGACGTGGTTCAACGCGACCCAGAGCGCGACGCCGGGTGTCTGGGATTATACCTGGCTGGCTGATGTGGGAGAGGGGAAGCATACCCTGACAGTGGAGGCGACCGACAAGGCGGGAAACAAAACGACGCAGCAACTGGACTTCATCATCGATACCCTACTGTCAGAACCGACTATCGTGCTGGACAACACGGACGACAGCGGAACAAAAGGCGATAACCTGACCAACGTAAATAAGCCGACGTTTTTACTGGGCAATATTGACGCAGACGCGCGGTATGTCACGGTTGAGGTGCAGCATGGCGGCACGAAAGAAGTGCTGACGGCTACCAAAGACGCGACCGGCAACTGGAGCGTAACACCGACCGGTACATGGGCAGATGGCGACTATACGCTGACAGTGAGGGTGGAAGATGAGGCGGGGAACGAAAAACACTCAGCGTCGCTGACGGTCACTGTTGATACCCAAATCACCATTGATGCTATTGAACTGGTTAATGATAACGGTATTCCCGGCGACAATATGACTAACGACGCCCATCCGCAGTTCCGCGTGACGGTACCGGGGGACGTTAACGAAGTTAGTCTGAGCATTGACGGTGGCGTGACCTGGGTTAAGGCGACACAGAGCGCGACGCCGGGCGTCTGGAATTATACCTGGCCGGGCACCGTGCCGGATGGCGACTATACGCTGAATGTGAAAGCGACTGACAATGCGGGTAATACGGTGACGGAGACACTCCACTTCACTATTGATACCACGCTGTCAGTGCCGGTCATCGTACTGAATAGCGCGGACGATACCGGTGTCCAGGGCGATAACATGACCAATAGCACCCAGCCGACATTTGCCCTGCAGCATATTGATGATGATGCCGTTCGCGTTACGGTCAGCGTGGAGCATGGCGGCGTCACCACCACATTTGACGCCACGAAAGGCACAGGCGGATGGAGCTTTACGCCGACAGGGGCGTGGGCGGATGGTGATTATACCCTGAGTGTGTCAGTCGAAGATAAAGCGGGGAACACCAGCCATTCTGCATCGCTGACGGTGACGGTGGACACGCAAATCGCCATTAATAACATTGAACTGGTCAATGACAGCGGTATTCCCGACGATAATCTGACTAATAACGTGCGTCCGCACTTCCAGGTGACGGTACCGACGGATGTCAACGTGGTGCGCCTGAGCATTGACGGCGGCAAGACGTGGTTCAACGCTACCCAGAGCGCGACGCCGGGCGTCTGGGATTATACCTGGCTGGCTGATGTGGGAGAGGGGAAGCATACCCTGACAGTGGAGGCGACCGACAAGGCGGGAAACCAGACGACGCAGCAACTGGACTTCATCATCGATACCCTACTGTCAGAACCGACTATCGTGCTGGACAACACGGACGACAGCGGAACAAAAGGCGATAACCTGACCAACGTAAATAAGCCGACGTTTTTACTGGGTAATATTGACGCAGACGCGCGGTATGTCACGGTTGAGGTGCAGCATGGCGGCACGAAAGAAGTGCTGACGGCCACCAAAGGCGCGACCGGCATCTGGAGCGTGACACCGACCGGCACATGGGCAGATGGCGACTATACGCTGACGGTGAGGGTGGAGGATGATGCGGGGAACGTAAAATACTCAGCGCCGCTGACGGTCACGGTTGATACCCAAATCACCATCGATGTTATTGAACTGGTTAATGATAACGGTATTCCCGGCGACAACCTGACCAATGACGTTCGTCCACACTTCCGCGTCACGGTGCCAGGGGATGTCAACGAGGTACGTCTGAGTATCGACGGCGGTAATACGTGGGTTCGTGCAACACAGGGCACGGCAGGGACCTGGGATTACACCTGGCCGAAAGATGTGACCGACGGGCTACATACTCTGACGGTAGAAGCGACCGATAAGGCGGGAAATAAGACGACGCAGACGCTCGATTTTACCATTGATACCCGGCTGTCAACGCCTACCATCGCTATGGATAGCAGGGACGATACAGGTGCCATTGGCGATCATATTACGAGCGTCAAAAGACCGGGCTTTACCATTGGCAATATTGACGCCGATGCGCACTCGGTCATTTTGCGGATCACACAGGGCGGCAATAGCCAGGAAGTGACACTAACCCAGGTTGGAGGACAGTGGCGCTTTACGCCAGATGCTGACTGGGCGGACGGTAGCTATACGCTAACGGTAGAAGTCCAGGATAACGCAGGAAACGTTCGTCAGTCCACGCCGCTGGTGGTGACGGTGGACACGCAAACCAGCATTACTGATATTACATTGGTCAATGATCATGGCGTGCCTGATGACAATCTAACTAATAGCACCCGTCCGCAGTTTGAGATCACGGTGCCGGCGGATGTGAATTCTGTGCAACTGAGCATTGATGGGGGCGCAAACTGGGTGAGCGCGACGCAGGGTATCGAAGGCGTCTGGGGCTATACCTGGCCAACGGATATGGGCGATGGAAAACACACCCTAACCGTCATGGTCACCGACAGAGCGGGCAATACGGCGACGCAAACGCTTGAATTTTTCATCGACACCCGATTGTCGACGCCGACCATTGCGCTGGATAGCACGGATGATACCGGTACGCCTGGCGATGATATGACCAATCGCACCCGACCGACCTTTATTCTGCAGAATATCGATTCGGATGTTATCAACGTTACAGTCAGCGTCACGCATAATGGAACGACAACCTCGTTTACCGCGACACAGGGGGCTGGAGGCTGGAGCTTTACACCGCCAGCGCCGTGGGGCGACGGTGATTATACGCTGACGGTGACAGTGGAGGATCGGGCGGGAAATACGCGTCCGTCTACGCCGCTGACGGTGACAGTGGATACGCAAATAGCCATTGATCATATTGAATTAGTCAACGATAGCGGCGTCCCTGGCGATAATGTGACAAAACATGTGCGTCCGCAGTTCCAGATCTCGGTACCGGATGATGTGGAAAAGGTTCTTCTGAGTATTGACGGCGGCACGACCTGGGTTACCGCAATCAAGAGTTCGACGGCTGGCATTTGGGATTACACCTGGCCGACGGATATGCCAGAGGGACAGCATACCCTGACCGTGGAAGTGACTGACGGTGCGGGTAATAAGATGACGGAGACGCTCAATTTCACTATCGACATCACGTTGATGACGCCAACCATTGAGCTGGCGCCCGATCAGGATACCGGACAGAATAAGAACGATAATCTGACCAGCGTCACTCAGCCAGTATTTGTGTTGGGGAGTATCGATAAAGATGTTCGACACGTGGAATTGAGTATTGAGCATAACGGCACGTTTAAAACGGTGGTACTCACCGAATCAGCCGACGGCTGGCGCTATCGACCGGATTCTGCTTTGGCGGACGGTAGCTACACATTCACCGTGACGGTAACAGATGTGGCAGGCAACCAGCAAACATCCGCGCCTTTAAAGGTGACGATAGACGGTACGTTGACTACGCCGGTGATTGAACTGGCAGCTGGCGAAGATAGCGGTACTGTTGGCGATCGCCTCACCAATCACGATCGGCCTGTGTTCGACATACGCCAGGTTGATTCTGACGTTACGCGCGTGATGGTCAAAGTAACTTACAACGGTAAAACGCACGAGGAAGCGGCGGTATTCACCAATGGTCAATGGCGCTTTACGCCTTCTGCGAGCTGGGCTGATGGCTCATATCAGTTAGCCGTTGTGGTGGAAGATCTGGCGGGGAATGTAAAAGAGTCTGCGCCGTTTGAGGTGCGTATTGACACCACGACAACCATTAACAATATCGTATTGCTTAATGATACTGGCGTGCAGAATGATCAATTAACGAATGTTGCCAAACCGTCATTCAGAATTGACGTTCCCGGTGATGTCGTCCAGGTACGCGTAACCCTGGATGGTGGCGCTAACTGGAATGTGATACGCAAAAATGCCGACGGACAGTGGATTTTTGACAGCCCGAATACTCTGGTTGACGGCACATATACCCTTCGCGTAGAGGCCACGGATGAGGCAGGTAATATTGCGAATAAAGATTTAGTATTTAATATCGATACTAATATACAGGTTCCGACTATTGCTTTAGACGCAGGACAAGATACCGGAGCGAATACAGCCGATAATATCACTAATATTTCACGACCCACCTTTACGATTGGTAATGTTGACCCCGATGTTATCAAAGTCGTGGTGACGATTGATGGTCATGATTATAACGCGACTAAGGTTGGGGCTGGTTGGCAATTTACGCCAGGCAATGCCATTCCGGATGGTTCTTATAATATTACCGTTACGGTTGAAGATAAGGCCGGAAATACCGCGACATCGAAACCATTACCTGTTGTGATAGATACGACGGCTGAAATTGAAAGCGTCACGTTGGTTACAGATAGCGGTGATAGCGATGTAGATAACATTACCAAAGTCGACAAGCCGCAGTTTAGTATTGTTACCGCTGATGATATTACCCATGTGCGCGTTAAAATCGATAACGCCGCTAATTGGATTGAACTCACAAAAGGAGGGGATGGCCGCTGGATATTTAATGTCGGTTCGGCATTACCTGATGGGCAACACACTCTCTTGGTTGATGTGACTGATATCGCCGGCAACGTTGCGCAAGAAACGCTGCAGTTTACGATTGATACGACTCTGCGAGAGCCGACAATTGTACTCGATCCCACCCATGATACTGGTGATGATACTAATGATAATCTTACCAGGATTAACAAACCGGTGTTTATTATCGGTAATGTCGATAATGATGTATCACACATTGTGGTTCATATTGATGGTCGGGATTACACCATTGAAAACACAGGGGGGAATTTAACCTTTACGCCGGATCAACCGCTGTCTGACGGTCAGCATACGATCTCTGTTACCGTAACGGATATTGCTGGTAATACCAAAACATCGGCCGAACTGAAGATTGAAATCGACACGCAGGTTCAGATTGACAGTGTTACGTTAACAACAGATAGCGGCGTCAACGATCACGATAATGTCACCAATGCTACCCGTCCCTCTTTTGAAATTGCAACGCCTGATGATGTGACATCGGTGCTGGTTTCTTTCGATGGCGTAAACTGGACGCCCATCAGTAAAAATGCGGCCGGGCAGTGGGAATTTACTGCAGGTAGCGCATTGCCTGATGGTCATTATACTCTCCATGTCCAGGCGACGGATCGGGCAGGGAATACGGCAAATTCCACACTGGGCTTCACCGTGGATACGCAGATTGACGGCCTGAGCGTCGTGATGCTGGACGACGCCGGAAAGGATTCTACGGATGGTATTACGAATATTACCTCTCCACGTTTTGAAATTTCAGCCAGAGAACCGCTGCAGAGCGTGACGGTAATTTTAAACGGGAAATCCAGCACACTGACTCAGGGGGCAGGTAATAAATGGCTGTTTACCCCTGATACACCGTTAGTGGATGGAACTTACAAAATAGAAATAGTGGCTGAAGATATCGCAGGTAATAAAATTAGCAAAGAGGTATCATTCACAATAGACACTATTGTTTCTGATCCCAGTATTGATTTGCTGGATGCGGATGATACTGGCGAAAGCGCTGTTGATAATATTACGAGTGTCACTAAACCACGTTTCGTTATTGGCAATGTACCCGCCGATATTGATACTGTTGTAATCAGAATTAACGGCGTTTCTTATCCGGTTACGGCAAATGGCAATAACCTCTGGGAATTCCAGGTTCCCGTTGCGTTAAACGATGGCGTATATGAAGCCGTTGTTGTCTTCAGAGATATTGCCGGAAATACTTCTGAAACTAAGCTGCCCTTTACCATTGATACCACGACAAGCGTCAGTGTCAGAATGGAGCCAGCGTCTGATACCGGAAATTCCAATAGCGATAACCTTACGAATAAGCAAAATCCCAAATTCGAAGGTACTGCAGAGCCCAATGCGAAACTGGTGATTACCATTGTTGACGATAAGTCAGGTCGGGAGGTTTTAAAACAAACGATTACGGTTGGCGCTGATGGCAACTGGAGTGTGACGCCGAATATACTGCCGGATGGCATGTATACCATCAACGTCGTCGCAACAGATGTCGCGGGAAATACTGCGCAAACGCAGGAAAGATTCACTATCGATACGGTTACGATCGATCCCACCATTCGCCTTTCGGATCCATCTATTGATGATCAGCATGAAGCAACCAGCCTGCGTCCTGAGTTCAAAGGGTTTGCCGAAGCGTTCTCGACGATTATGATTCAGTGGGATGGGAAAGTGGTCGGCTCCGCAAACGCCAATGCGAATGGCGAATGGAGTTGGACGCCGCCATCAGTATTAGCGCCAGGCTCCTATGTTGTGAGCATTGTTGCCAAAGATAAAGCGGGTAATGAATCGTCGCAGGTCGACTTTCCTGTCGTAATACCTGTTATTGATGTCACGCCTCCAACCATAAAGCTCAGCGAGGAGAGCGATAGTGGTGCCTTAGGAGACTTTACCACGAATAATAAAACGCCGACCCTGGTTGGGAACACGTTACCTAATGCGATTGTGAGTATTTATGTGGATGGCGTGAAGGTCGGCGAGGCGACAGCGGATACAGCGGGTCGATATACTTTCCAGTTATCGGAAATGAAAGATGGCCATTATGTCGTCCAGGTGGGTATCGTCAACCCTCGCGATAATAGCGAACTGCGTTCCACCGCCGTTGATGTCACTATCGATACCGAGGTTGCTGAACTGGTATGGAATATATCTGGAATGCATGAGGGCGGATATATCAATACGGTGACGCCGGAGATTGGCGGCACCAGTGAGCCAAACAGCAAAATCACTATCTTTGTGAATGGCGTTGAAAAAGCGATTGCTTATACGACAGGCGCAGGACACTGGGGCGTAGTATTACCTGCTTTGGGTAATGACGGTAATTATGTATTAACGTTTAAAGTTGAAGATGTTGCCGGCAATATCAGAGAGTTTGGTCCGCAGAATGTGATACTGGATACGGTAATTTCGCCGTTAACCGTGGTATTACGCGAAGCTGATGACAGTGGCAAAGTTGGCGACTGGATCACCAATAAATCTCATGTCACCATCGATGGTACTGCCGAAGCCGGAAGTACTTTAACCATCAGGAGTCCGCAGGGGGTGGTTATTGCTACCCTGGTGGTAGGCAATGATGGTCGATGGAGCGCAGAATTAGATCTGCGTGAAGGTAGTAATGCCTTTGTCGTGGTATCGGAAGATAAAGCGGGCAACAGCCAACAAAAAGATATCCTGATAGAACATGATACGCAGATTGAAATCAGCGATATTTCATTAAGTCGGGATACTAATAGCGGTGATAAATATGATCTGATTACCAATAATAAGTCTCCGGTACTGGTTGCCATGACCGATCCCGGCGCGACGGTACAGGTTTATATTAATGGTGTGTTACAAGGCACAGTAGAGGCGAGTTCGTCAGGTAATATTAGCTATACCATGCCGGCAAATAGCGCCGACGGCGAGTATCAGGTGCAATTTGTTGCTACGGATACTGCTGGTAACCGGGTTGAGTCTGCGATTACAACCGTGACAATCGATTCTCAAATTGCTGTCTTTGACATTGATGAAGATTCATTACCGGCCCTCTCTAATAACCGGGCGTTGTCAGTCTCAGGTGTCGGGGAGGCTGGTTCTCAGGTCAGCATCTTTGTCGATGGTAAATTAGTCAACGTTGTTATGGTTGAGGCTGATGGCACATGGCGCGCGCCGATACTGCTGCAAGATGATGGTACGTTTAATATTCATTTCAGCATTACTGACGTTGCTGGCAACACTGAAGTGAGCAAGGATTATAGCGTGGATGTCGATTCATCAACCGACTTCCCAACGCTCAACCTTGAAGATGCAAGCAACTCTGGTTCACTTGACGATCTGATTACTAATCACAACAAGCCTGTGTTAGTTGGCACCGCAGAAGCGGGAGCCACAATCCATATTTATGTGGATGAAAAGATCGTGGCAAATGTGCTTGTGCTTGAAGATGGAACCTGGTCCTACCAGTTTGATAATGCGTTAAAAGATGGTGAATATTCTATCCGTGTGGTTGCCGAAGACCCGGCAGGTAATACGGCAGAATCGCCTCGCTTACTCGTCACGATAGATACCAGTACGTTTATCGATAATCCTGCTATGGTGGCAGGTTCTGATAACGGTATTTTCAGTAATGATAGTATAACGAGTCAGACCCGGCCTACGTTTAGTATTTCTGGAGAAATGAACCAGAGTGTTCAGATTTTCATTGATGGGGTGTTAGTCGATACGATCACGGTGACGGACAGAAATCAAGTTTATCGACCTGAGTCACCGTTGGGCGATGGTTCCCATAGCATTTATTATGTTATCACCGATAAAGCAGGCAACACGGCTACCTCGAAAACGCTAAACTTTACTATCGATACCTTTAATACGACGCCTGTCGCCATTGATTCTATCGGTGGACAAACGTTAGCAGAGATGACCGGTAGTGATGGCAAAATATATATAACGGACACGACGCGTAACTTATTGTTTAGTGGCAGTGCCGAGCCCAATAGCAAAATAGAAATCATCATTAATGGCTTAAATGTGGGGGAAGTTTGGGTTAATGAAAAAGGCCACTGGCAGATGCCGGTGAACCCGCTTTATTTCACAGAAGGCCAACTGGATATCACTGTTAAATCTACGGACCGTGCTGGTAACGTAAATCAGGAAAAGTATTCCATTTGGGTCGATACGCATATCCAGGTATTTACCAGCGAGCTTGATGACAATAAATCATCATCGAAAACGGACTGGTGGAGTAATAGCTCCACTATTACCATGAGAGGTATGGGGGAAATTGGCGCTACGGTATCATTAATCGTGGCAGGGGTCACGTTGGCAACCGCTGTCGTTGCGGCTAATGGGCAGTGGGAATTATCGACCGATCAGCTTCCGGAAGGTAAATACGATATCACGTTGAGTATTGAGGATAACGCAGGCAACCGTAAGGAAGAGGTACATGAAATATTTATTGATCGAACGCCACCAAACGCTCCGGTCGTAACTTATTCAGATATTGTCAACGATCTAATTATTATGCAGGGGACGGCGGAAGCCAAATCTCAGCTAATAATAACCGATAGTAATGGGAATACTTATACGTTAACCGTTCCTGATAATGGTAAATGGAGTATGGCTATCCCGTATCCATCGGAAGGGAAGTTTACCATTACGAGTGTGGATGCGATTGGTAACCGGAGTGATGATGTCTCTCTCGATATCATGAAAGAGGTTCCCGTTATTTCATTATCTCCAGACTCAGACAGTGGTACGGTGGGCGATAATATTACGCGAGATAAGCAACCTACCTTTATTATCGGGAATCTGGAAAGCGATGTTGTGGTCGTTCAGGTCGATATCAATGGGACCGTATATAATGCTGAAAAAAATGCCGATGGCGTTTGGTTCTTTACGCCAGGTACACCGTTAGCTGATGGTTCCTATACGATATCGGTAATCGCAAGCGATGCCGCGGGTAATCAGAAAAACTCGTTACCCATTACCGTTACGATCGACAGTACGCTGACGGTGCCGGAGATTGCGTTGGCAGCAGGTGAAGACAATGGCGTTTCAGACAGCGATAACGTGACGAATCACACCCAGCCTAAGTTCACGCTGCAGCATATTGATGCTGATGTGACCGGGGTGACCGTAAACGTGACGCATAACGGCGTGACAGACACCTATCAGGCGACGCAAGGCGCGGATGGCTGGACCTTCACGCCGCCAGCCGCCTGGAATGATGGTACCTACACGCTGAGCGTGACGGTGGTGGATCGCGCGGGGAATTCACAGCAATCTGCTTCGCTAGCGGTGACGGTTGACTCAACGGTGACGGTAACAGCGGATAGCCAGCATGACGATGCGAGCGATGACGCCACGGCAACAGCGGTTACTCCACCGGAGTCTGAAACAGTGAATGCCGAAAGCGCTACGCATCTTCGTACAGTGCCGTCTGCGGCGGAAGAAAGCGTGGTGAAGGAGACAGCCTATAGTATTACATTGTTAAACGCTGACTCTGGGGATGAAATAGATCGTTCAATTAGTCAGACACCTTCTTTTGAAATATCAGTACCTGAGAATATTGTTAATGTCAGTATTATGTTTGAAGGAGAAGAGTTTACTCTGCCGATAACTAACCAGAAAGCAATATTCGAAGTTCCGCTATCTTTGGAAGATGGTGAATATACTATGGACGTGAAATTCATTGATAAAGACAATGATTTCCTGATTAAGGAGAAAACATTCTCAGTCGATCACTCCTCGGCGGATATTGTGAACGCAATGAATGCAAGAGGAAAGACCGAGGATGATATTAATGATTCCCCTTCCACGAGTTCTGTAGGGCACAACAATAACGGCGCTATTGATGTTTTCGCCGTTAATGAAGTTACGCTACCTGTAGATAATCAAGAAGAACACGCATAATAACGGAGGCCCCTCACCTTTGGGTGAGGGGGTTTACTTATGGATAAAAAACTAGAACCTTATTATTTAAGTGCGGAAACGGCATTATCTATAGTGTCTAAAAAATTCAACATAAAAATTGATATCAAAGAGGATGATATAAATTTAAGATTTAAAAAGTACGACAGAAATAACACTGATGACTCTATACAAATGAAGAATTTCTTTTTGTCGTTAGGGCTTTCTCTACAGGATATATTATTTAATAATGGTGAGGATTTACTAAATGAGCCTATGCCGATTTTACTATTAACACCAGAAATGAAGTGGATGGTGTGTGTGAGCGGCGGGCAAAAAATAAAGTTGGTAAACGCGCGCGGTGAACTCTGTTATGTTGAAATTGAAGATGAATATTTAAAAGAGTTATCTGCATTTAGTATACTACCTTTAAATAAAGTTGTTGATAGTATAAGAGTAAAAAATATCATAAAAAACTCTTTATCGATGAACAAGATTTTTTATACTAAATACTTCTTTTCATCTCTTTTTATGGCAATTTTTGCGTTAACTATCCCAGTATTTAGTAATCTGTTCTATGATAAGCTTGTTCCAAGCGCTTCGGTTTCATCTTTATTTGGCGTGGCTATAATTGTTGCTGTATTTATTGTTTTTGAGTTTATCCTTCGTACTTCGAAAGATATTTATCAGTCTATCACAGCAAGGCAGGATGACGTCGATATTGATATCGCATTTCTTGAAGCGGTACTTTATAGTAAAAAGAAAAATGGCAGATCCATGTCATCAGCATTTGTGCTATGGAATGAGTTTCAGAAAATTAAACCCGTTTTATTAAACTCGATCTTTCAACGTATAGCCGATATTCCAATATTTATTATATTTCTCATTGTTATATATGTAAATTTAGGTCTGGTTGTTATTGTACCTATTACCATGTTTATCGTCTCTATTATTATTTCCCTCGTTAACCACCATTATACTAATGAGTTAATGAACAAACAAAAAGAAGGACAGAAGAACAGGAATATTTTTATCTCAGAAGTTTTCTTATCTATTAAAATGATCCATACCTTAAATAATCAAGGTTTACTTTTTGATTGGGTTAATACATCAAATGAACAGTCGTATCTTAACCTGAAGATAAGGAAATTAAATCTTATCTATCAATCTATATTGGGGAGTATGTCATCTATTACCCAAATAACTATTATGGTAATAGCCTTTTTTATGGTAATCAAGGGTGATGTTACTACTGGCGCAATTGTTTCATCTGTCATTGTCTCTGGCCGTATTTCCGGGATCATTTCGAATTTTTCTTCTACATTAATCTCTATTTTATCAGCAGAAAAAACCGGTAAGGATCTGCTTTCTTTTTTTGATGAAGATCAGGCAGAAAAAACACCGGCATTACAGTCAATATCAAAGTGCAATGGCGATATCTCTATCCGGGGCGTGAGTTATCAGTATGATGCTCAATCTCCGATGATTATTAACCGACTGTCTATAGACATACCTGCGGGGCAACGTGTCGCGGTGGTAGGCGAATGCGGAGCAGGAAAAAGCTCATTACTGGGAATGCTATCTGGCTACCTTTCGCCAACAGACGGTGCCATTTTATATGATGGATATAACTTAGGACATTTATCGCAGAACTTTTTTTCTCAGCATTTAAGCGTGGTGACGACACATGATGTTTTATTCACCGGAACCATTGAAAGTAATTTCGCGTTAAAACCGCAAAACGACAGGGGCCGGGTACTCAAGGCGCTTCAGCTGGCGAACTGTGGTTTTATCTTGCAACATCCTATGGGGCTGAAGTTTCCGGTGAATTTTATGGCTAAAAACCTGTCATCCGGACAGCAGCAGCAGTTATTATTAGCACGTAGTCTGAGTAGTGACGCCAGCGTCTTTTTATGGGATGAACCAACATCAAATCTGGATGAGAATACCGAGAAGCAAATTTTTGATAACTTAGATGAGTTTATTCATGGGAAAACGTTGATCATGGTGACGCATCGTCGATATCTGATAAAGTATTTTGACCGGGTCCTGGTAATGAAAGGTGGAAAAATAATCCGTGATTGTTCTCCGGATAAATTATTAATGTAAAATAAGCAGCGCTTGTCGCTGTTATCAGGTGGTACTGCTTAATAAAAAAGACCCGTTGCACAAACGGGTCTTTTTTGTCATTTAACGAGTCGGCAACGTCTTCAATAAGTTTAGCTCGATTCTGTTAGGGCTATTCCACTTGCCATTTTTGGATAACCACACCTGGCGGCCCTCATCAACGGCAATGCGAGGGACGTGATGGTTCGCAAGGCTACCCCTGGCGCGCGATTCCGCGTTGAGATAACCGGTGGGCGACTTCAGCGGCAGCGATAGCCTATCAGGTCAGCACCATCGGCCATTCTGGTGGGGTCTGGCTCATCGTTTCGACCATTACGGCTTCAATGTTATGCCAGATCGCAGCGAGATCCATCATGGTAATACCGAGTAAACCGGTGGCAAACCAGCAGGCGGATACTACGCCCAGACCGCTACTGATCACCGCCAGACCAATATAATCTGATTTACGGAAACGGATATTGAGCGTGCTGGCTAAAAACATGAGCACGGCGCTCAGCAGTTGCCAACGGAGAAGAACGACACCAGTGGTTATGGCAGCCATGAAACATTTCCTCTGAATAGACCTTTGTCCAGGACAGCGCGGCGTTGCTCCCGGGAAGCATGGGATATTCTGGCTATCGACGGACGTCACATCAACATCGAATGAAACATTGTTTCTATTTCATTGTTTTTGTGAACTATATCACAAAAACCAGCTTGTTCGCCAGATCGGCAATGTATTTTTTGTGCGTTTTATAACCGTATTTTTTGTGTGACTTCTACGCGTCCGTAGAGAAACTGCCGGAAAGCAAAGATGTATTATTACTACTCTTTTATTTTTTTTCGTGAAATTCAGACCTGATAAAAATATCAAGTTATTTATCAAAAGAAAGGAGTAAAGATGTATACCCCATCGTTTACTTGAGTATAAATCTGATATTGTCAAAAATATTTAGCGTCCTGCCAGGTATGCGAGAGAGATTGCGCGTAGTTATTAATGGTAAATGTTGATCGGTAAAAGTCTGTTGCTAATATTGATAAATTCATGCACCGTAAACCTCCGTTTGGTTCACGTCTTATTTTGCCAATAATAGTCACAAATAATGCAGGGAAATAGGCTGAAAATGAGTCAAAGCACACGACGCAAGGTGTTGAGATTTCTCGGAACGATCATTGTGGTGTTACTTCCTGTATTGCTGGCGATCTGGTTTGCTCATATCCGGGCAGTCTCTGAAACCAGAAATCAGTTACATTCATTTGCGCAGTTGGTATTAGATAAAACGGAGCGGGTTATCCTGCAAGCAGATTTAGCCCGCGATGCTGCTGAACAATATCAGGGGCAAGCCTGTACGCCAGCCCATCAACAGCGAATGCTGAATATTATCCGCGGTCGTTTGTACATTAATGAGTTGATTTATGCTAAGGGCCAGCGTTTTCTATGCTCTACGGTTATGACGCCAACAAGTCCTTATTTTATTCCCCGCGCTGACTATAAACGAAAGCCTGACATCGCTATTTATTACTATCGTGATACGCCTTTTTTCAACGGTTATAAAATGACATATATGCAGCGGGGAAACTATGTCGCGGTTATCAATCCCTTATCTTATAGCGAGGTGATGTCAGACGATCCGGCGTTGGCCTGGGGAATGTATGATACGGTGACCAACACCTTTTTCTCCCTGAGTGAACAGGCGCAGGCTGATCAGCTATTACCTTTGGTACGACGGAGTGAACCTGTGTTCCAACAGGGTGAGCGTTTTTATACTCTGGTTAAATCAGCAAAACGACCGGTTGCCGCGATTGTTTCAACCTCAAAGCAACGCTTTTACCAGAACCTCTTTCATCAGCTTACGTTAACGCTACCGTTAGGGATCATCTGTAGCATTATCATCTTATTTATGTGGTCACGATCCCGGCAGGCATATTACTCACCGCGTCGATTGCTGCAACGGGCCATTACCAGGCACCAGCTTTGCCTTCATTATCAGCCGATCATTGATATCCGAAACGGGACATGTGTAGGTGCCGAAGCGCTATTGCGTTGGCCGGGCTATCACGGTCCGGTGATGAGCCCGTGCGAATTTATTCCGCTGGCGGAAAAAGAGGGGATGATTGAGCAGATCACCGATTATGTCGTCGAAGAGGTATTTAATGATTTAGGTGGTTTTCTGGCCGCGCACCCGCATCTTTATGTCTCTATCAATCTCTCTGCCGCTGATTTTCTCTCTTCCCGGCTAATTGTGATGATTCATGAAAAAACGCGTCAGCATTCAGTGCTTGCGCAACAGATAAAAGTTGAAGTGACCGAGCGCGGATTTATTGATGTGCCTAAAATGACGCCGATTATTCAGGCGTTTCGCCAGGCGGGATACGAGGTGGCAATTGATGACTTTGGTACCGGCTATTCGAACTTGCATAACCTGTACTCATTAAATGTCGACCTTTTAAAAATTGATAAATCTTTTGTCGACACGCTAACCACTAATAGCGCCAGCCATTTGATTGTGGAACATATTATTGAAATGGCGCAAAGTTTGCGGCTAAAAATCATTGCGGAGGGGGTTGAAACGGCTGAACAGGTTAGCTGGTTGCTAAAACGCGGCGTTCAGTATTGTCAGGGATGGCACTTTGCGAAGGCGTTACCGCCGCAGGAATTCATCGCCTGGTTACAACAAACGCCCGCGCCTCTGACGATACGCGGGCAGAGGCCCTACAGGCGGTGACGGTAATCGCTGGGAGTGCGATCGAACTCGCGGCGGAATACACGCGAGAAGGTTTGCTGCGATACATAGCCCAGGTCCATCGCGATATCAAAAATCGGGCGCTCGGTCGTTCGTAGCTCAACGGCCGCCAACAGGAGACGGCGCTGGCGAATATACTCGCCTAATGTTTGATGCGTTACCGTACGAAACATCCGCTGCAAATACCACTTGGAGTAGCCCGATTTTTTTGCCACCACATCAATGTTTAGCGGTTGGTCGATATGTTCATCAATCCATTCGATAAGGGTCTGAATTATCTGCTGATGCGACATATTGTTGCCTCTTAAACAGTATTCGATTCGTCGTTTTGTCTGCGGGCGAGTATAATTCCTCAAGTTAACTTGAGGTAAAGCGATTTATGGAAAAAAAATCTCCCCGTTTAAAAGCCTTACTGACGCCGGGGGAAGTTGCGAAACGTAGCGGTGTTGCTGTGTCCGCCCTGCACTTCTATGAAAGCAAAGGGCTAATTACCAGTATCCGTAATAGCGGTAACCAACGGCGATATAAGCGTGACGTGTTGCGTTATGTCGCGATTATCAAGATCGCCCAGCGTATCGGCATCCCGCTGGCAACTATCGGCGACGCGTTTGGTATCTTGCCGGAAGGGCATACGTTAAGCGCGAAAGAGTGGAAGCAGCTCTCATCGCAGTGGCGCGAAGAGTTAGACCGACGTATTCATACGCTGGTGGCGTTGCGCGATGAGCTGGACGGTTGTATCGGCTGCGGCTGTTTATCGCGTAGCGACTGTCCGCTGCGAAATCCAGGCGACAGGCTTGGCGAACACGGGACGGGCGCCCGGCTGCTTGAAGATGATTAACATGCACTCGGCCATCGGGCTGAGTTCACCTAAAACTAAAGCGCCGCTAAGGGCGCTTTAGTTTGTTTCCGGTCTTTGTCTTTCGCTCTATCCCGCTGATTACAGGAGGGTTTCCCCCGACGTCAACACCCCTCATATCGAGCACGTGGTGGAGGTTCCGGTTTGTGTTGATACTGTAAGTGTAAGCGACGACGCCCTGTTCGCCAGCGAAATGCTGATTTTTTAGCCGAAATTTTTACGGCAACTGCCATAATTTTCTATAGTTAGTTGGCATACCTTACAGGAGACAGCCATGCTGACGGTGCACCATTTAAATCAGTCTCGTTCGCAGCGCATCTTGTGGGCGCTGGAAGAGCTGGCGTTGCCTTACCAGATTGTGCGTTACCAGCGTGAAAAGACCATGCTGGCGCCGCCGGCATTGAAAAAAGTGCATCCGCTGGGCAAGTCTCCGGTTATCGAAGATCATGGTATGGTTATTGCGGAATCGGGCGCCATCCTGGAATATTTGCAGGACACTTACGACAGTATCGGACGCTTTAAACCTGCGGATGCGCAGGGGAAACAACACTATCGATTCTGGCTACATTACGCTGAAGGTTCGCTCATGCCCTTGCTATTGATGAGACTGCTCTTTACCTCTCTGGGTAAACCGCCGGTCCCATTGGGCCTGCGAACGTTGGGCGGCGTTATCGGTAAGGGCGCGCAAAAAGCGTACCTCAATCCGCAACTGGAAACCCATGCGCGCTTTATTGACGGGCATCTGGCAAATCACCCCTGGTTTGCCGGAGAGCAGTTAAGTATGGCGGATATCCAGATGAGCTTCCCGCTATTTGCGCTGCTTGCCCGAGGCGGAATCGCTCATCTCGACCATATCAACGCATGGAAAGCGCGGGTAGAAATGCGTCCAGCCTGGCAGCGAGCGATTCAGCAGGGCGGTCCGTTTACCATTCCCGGCGGATAATGGCGTTTTTGTGAGCAGATTGCGCAACGTATTTGCTAACAGCGATGCGAAAAATTGTTGCTGGATTGCGCAGGGACGATAACGTTTGCGCATCGTCTGGCTATTTATTGAGCATACTAAGCAGAAAAGCATAAAAAGCGGCAAAGTTCAGTTGAAAAAGCGTTGATGATCGCTGGATAATCGTTTGCTTTTTTTTGCCACCCGTTTTGTATACGTGGAGCTAAACGTTTGCTTTTTTGCGGCGCCCCGGTTGTCGTAAATGTAGCACAAGGAGATAACGTTGCGCTGTTAGTGGATTACCTCCCACGTATACCGACGAATAATAAATTCTCAGGGGATGTTTTCTATGTCTACGCCTTCAGCGCGTACCGGCGGTTCACTCGACGCCTGGTTTAAAATTTCACAACGCGGGAGCACCGTTCGCCAGGAAGTCGTTGCTGGCTTAACCACGTTTCTTGCGATGGTTTACTCCGTCATCGTGGTGCCAGGGATGCTGGGTAAAGCCGGGTTCCCGCCTGCTGCCGTCTTTGTAGCGACCTGCCTGGTCGCAGGCGTCGGCTCTATCGTTATGGGGCTTTGGGCGAATCTGCCGCTGGCTATCGGTTGCGCTATCTCGTTGACGGCGTTTACCGCGTTTAGCCTGGTCCTGGGGCAGCATATTAGCGTCCCGGTCGCGCTTGGCGCCGTATTCCTGATGGGCGTACTGTTTACCGTTATCTCCGCCACCGGCATTCGTAGCTGGATTTTGCGTAACTTGCCACAGGGCGTGGCCCACGGAACCGGTATCGGTATTGGCCTGTTTTTGTTGCTGATTGCCGCCAACGGCGTCGGCCTGGTCATTAAAAACCCGCTGGATGGCCTGCCGGTCGCGCTGGGCGATTTCGATACCTTCCCGGTGATTATGTCGCTTGTGGGTCTGGCTGTTATTCTCGGTCTGGAAAAGCTGAAAGTCCCCGGCGGCATTCTGTTGACCATTATTGGCATTTCTATTGTGGGTTTGCTCTTCGATCCTAACGTCCATTTTTCCGGCATTTTCGCCATGCCTTCGTTGAGCGATGAAAACGGCAACTCACTGATCGGCAGCCTGGATATTATGGGCGCGTTAAACCCTGTCGTTCTGCCAAGCGTACTGGCGCTGGTGATGACGGCGGTGTTTGATGCGACCGGCACGATCCGTGCGGTCGCAGGGCAGGCTAATCTGCTGGACAAAGACGGACAAATTATCGATGGCGGCAAAGCGCTAACCACCGACTCCCTGAGTAGCGTTTTCTCCGGCCTGGTCGGGGCAGCGCCAGCCGCGGTGTATATCGAGTCTGCGGCCGGTACGGCGGCGGGCGGTAAAACGGGCCTGACGGCGATTACCGTGGGCGTGCTGTTTTTGCTGATCCTGTTTCTTTCGCCGCTCTCTTATCTCGTTCCCGTCTACGCAACTGCCCCGGCGCTCATGTATGTCGGTCTGCTGATGCTGAGTAACGTGGCGAAAATCGATTTTGCTGATTTCGTCGATGCGATGGCGGGGCTGGTAACGGCCGTATTTATTGTACTGACCTGTAACATCGTCACCGGGATTATGATCGGCTTTGCCACGCTGGTCGTCGGGCGTCTGGTTTCCGGTGAATGGCGTAAGCTGAATATCGGAACTGTCGTCATTGCGGTCGCGCTGGTCGCTTTTTATGCCGGCGGCTGGGCTATCTAGTTCTGCCTTCATTCTGAAAAACGGGCGGCGTTGGTCGCCCGTTTTCATTTTCAGGACACATCACGTTACCTTTTGCGTTAATCTGAAGAAGGTGAAACCGAGGCATGATGCCTCTCTCCATCATAAAAAACATCGCAAACAGGGAACGCATGGAAATTTTCTTCACAATACTCATCATGACCCTTGTGGTCTCGCTGTCGGGGGTATTTACGCGTGTATTACCCTTCCAGCTTCCTTTACCCCTTATGCAGATCGCCGTTGGCGCGCTGTTGGCGTGGCCGACGTTTGGTTTGCATGTGGAATTCGACCCGGAACTCTTCCTGGTGCTGTTTATTCCGCCGCTGCTGTTTGCGGATGGCTGGAAAACGCCGACCCGTGAATTTCTTGAGCATGGACGAGAGATTTTCGGGCTGGCGCTGGCGCTGGTCCTGGTAACGGTCGTTGGAATCGGCTTCCTGATTTATTGGCTGGTGCCCGGCATTCCGCTGATCCCCGCCTTTGCACTGGCCGCCGTGCTGTCGCCGACCGATGCGGTAGCGCTCTCCGGAATTGTGGGCGAGGGGCGTATCCCGAAAAAAATCATGGGCATTCTGCAGGGAGAGGCGTTAATGAACGACGCCTCCGGTCTGGTATCGCTGAAATTCGCCGTCGCGGTGGCGATGGGGACGATGGTCTTTACCGTCGGCGGCGCGACGCTGGAATTTTTTAAGGTCGCTATCGGCGGTATTCTGGCGGGTTTTGTAGTCAGTTGGCTGTATGGCCGCTCGCTGCGTTTTTTGAGCCGCTGGGGTGGCGATGAACCCGCGACTCAAATCGTCCTGCTGTTTCTGCTGCCCTTCGCGTCTTACCTGATTGCCGAACATATTGGCGTCTCAGGCATCCTGGCCGCGGTTGCCGCCGGGATGACCATCACCCGTTCTGGCGTAATGCGCCGCGCGCCGCTGGCAATGCGTTTGCGCGCGAACAGTACCTGGGCGATGCTGGAATTTGTCTTTAACGGTATGGTCTTTCTGCTGTTGGGACTGCAATTGCCAGGGATTCTGGAATCTTCGCTGGCGGCGGCGGAAGCTGACCCGAATGTCGAAACCTGGATGCTCTTTACCGATATCGTGCTGATTTATGCGGCATTGATGCTGGTTCGCTTCGGCTGGCTGTGGACCATGAAAAAGTTCAGCCTGCGCTTTTTGAAGAAGAAACCGATGGAGTTCGCCAGCTGGACGTCGCGTGAAATTCTGATTGCTTCCTTCGCTGGCGTTCGTGGGGCGATCACCCTGGCTGGTGTGCTCTCTATACCGTTACTTTTGCCGGATGGCAGCGGATTTCCGGCGCGTTATGAACTGGTATTCCTGGCGGCTGGCGTCATTCTGTTCTCGTTATTTGTCGGCGTGATCATGCTGCCGCTGCTGTTGCAACATCTGGAAGTCGCCGATCATGCGCAACAGTTGAAAGAGGAGCGTATCGCCCGTGCGGCGACGGCGGAAGTGGCGATTGTTGCCATTCAGAAAATGGAAGAGCGTTTGGCGGCGGATACCGAAGAAAACATCGATAATCAGTTGCTTACTGAAGTAAGCTCGCGTGTCATTGGTAACTTGCGTCGCCGTGCCGATGGGCGAAATGATGTCGAAAGCTCCATACAGGAAGAAAACCTGGAGCGACGTTTCCGTCTGGCGGCGCTGCGTTCCGAACGCGCCGAGTTGTATCATCTGCGCGCCACGCGAGAAATCAGCAATGAAACATTGCAAAAGCTGCTGCACGACCTGGATTTGATGGAAGCGCTACTGATAGAAAATCAGTAGTCCTTGTGGCCCGGTGGCGCCATGCTTACCGGGCCTACAAGTAGGCCGGATAAGGTGCTTGCGCCGCCATCCGGCAAGGGTTTTAACCCATGGCTTACGGTTGTTTCAGCCAAAACCCTTCGCAACAGGTTAACCATGCCCGAGCGCTGTGCGACAGATACACGCCCTCTCGCCAAATCATGCCCAACTGCCAGCGGAGATCGCTTTCCAGCGGTAGCCAGCGCAGCGTGGCCTTATCCAGACGCTGACAAATTGGCTCCGGCAAAATGGCGATGCCGACGCCCGCTTGCACCATGGCGGCGAGAAAATCCCATTGCCCGCTGCGCACGGCAATCCGTGGTTTTACGTCATGCTGGCTAAATAAGGTCATCAACTGGCGGCTCAGGGCAAAGTCTTCGTTATAGATAAGAAGAGGATGCTCCGCCAGAGCTTCAGGCGCGATGGAGTCGCCGGTTGTCCACTGACCGGAACGGGGAACCAGCACGCACAGCGGATGGCTGAACAGCGATAACGTCGTCAGCCCGCTCGCTTCTTCCACCGGGAGCGCGGTCATCGCAACATCCAGCTCGCCATTCATTACCGCCTGCTGTACCGTCAGGCCGCCAAACTCCGAAATTTTGAGTTCAACGCCAGGGTAGCGTTGTCGAAACAAACTGATTGGCCCGGCCATCAACATGCCGACCATCGGGGGAATACCCAGCCGCAGCACGCCCTTATTGAGATGGTTAATATCGCTCAACTCAGCCTCTAACTGGCGAAACTCAGCGAGGATCGCCAGACCGCGTTCAAACACCACGCGTCCGGTATCGGTCAGCAATAACTTACGTCCGTCGCGGATCAGTAGCGTACAGTTAAGCTCATCTTCAAGATTTTTCAGCATCTTGCTAATGGTGGGCTGGGTGACAAATAACTTCTCCGCTGCGCGGGTGAAACTTTGCTGGCGCACCACCTCGACAAAATAACGCAGCGTTCTGATATCCATGATTATTCCTTCCGACTATGCCTGCAATGATTTTAATTCATTTCTGCCCGTGACGGAGGTTCTCTATACTGGCGCTCCGTATTATTTTTCAGGACATTCCCTCATGGCTGTGGCGATAAGCCGCGTTACGCCTGTCGTTGTGCAACGACTCCAGGTACCGGTTCAGGTACTGCTCTATGCAGGTTTATTCATTTTTTCCCAATATCTTGTCTCCTGGCTGCACCTGCCGTTGCCCGCGAATCTGGTCGGCATGGTGCTTATGTTGGCGCTGATCGTTTGCCGGATTATTCCGCTTAGCTGGGTACGCGCAGGCGCACGCTGGCTGCTGGCGGAGATGCTGTTATTCTTTGTTCCCGCCGTCGTGGCGGTAGTGAACTATGCCCATCTGTTACTGGTGGACGGCTGGCGCATTTTCTCGGTGATAGCGATCAGTACCTTAATGGTACTCGGCGCGACGGCGTGGGTGGTGGATAAAGTGTATCGCTATGAGATGAGTAGGCTAAACCGTGAATAACGTTCAGTTAAGCGTACTGTGCCTGGTGATTACGCTGGGGATTTACTTCGCCAATAAGCGTCTGTATCGCCGTTTTCGCAAACTGCCGTTGATGCCATTAGTGTTGACGCCGGCACTGCTGGTGTTAATGCTGGTGTTCGGTCATATCTCCTGGCAAAACTATATTGGTGAATCGCACTGGCTATTGTGGCTGCTCGGCCCGGCGACTATTGCCTTTGCGGTGCCGGTGTACGATAACCTCGCGATTATCAAACGTCACTGGATGTCGCTCACCGCGGGCGTAGTGACGGCGACGGTGGTGGCAGTCACCAGTTCCGTTTGGCTGGCGCGTCTGTTCACGTTATCGGATGAGATTCAGCGTAGTCTGGCGGTACGTTCCGTTACTACGCCGTTTGCGCTGGCGGCGGCAGAACCCTTGGGCGGGCAGCCAGATCTGGTGGCGCTGTTCGTGGTCGTCACTGGCGTGTTTGGCATGGCGGTCGGCGACGCGCTATTTTTGCGTCTCTCTATCCGGGAAGGCATGGCAAAAGGGGCAGGATTCGGCGCGGCGTCACATGGGGCGGGCACGGCGCGTTCCTATGAACTTGGTCAGCAGGAGGGCGTCGTCGCCAGTCTGGTAATGATGCTGTCCGGCGTGGTGATGGTGCTGGCAGCCCCGCTGGTGGCGAGGGTGATGTTCTGATTTTCCTCCGACCCACGGGGCCGGAGGAAACGGTAAGATTAATGCGCACGCCCTTGTTGTACGCCGAATCCCGTTTGGGAGCGGATAAACTGAGCGCGGAACTGCTCACGTTCACGGTTGCCTTCTGCCGAGTTATCGGTGGCCGAGAAAAACCAGATCCCCAGGAACGCCACGCTGATAGAGAACAGCGCCGGATACTCATACGGGAAGATCGCTTTTTCATGGCCGAGGATCTGCACCCAAATGGTAGGGCCAAGAATCATCAGCACCACCGCTGTCAGTAAACCTAACCAGCCGCCCAGCATAGCGCCGCGCGTGGTCAGTTTTGACCAGTACATGGAAAGCAGAATGATGGGGAAGTTGCAGCTCGCGGCGATAGCAAACGCCAGGCCCACCATAAAGGCGATGTTCTGATTTTCAAACAGGACGCCGAGGATAATGGCGATCACGCCCAGCACCAGGACGGTGATTTTCGACACCTTCAGCTCTTCACGTTCGGTTGCGCCTTTGCGGAACACGTTGGCGTACAAGTCATGCGACACCGCCGATGCGCCCGCCAGCGTCAGACCGGCGACCACTGCCAGAATGGTGGCAAACGCCACTGCCGAAATAAAGCCGAGGAACAGGTTGCCGCCTACCGCGTTGGCCAGATGTACCGCCGCCATGTTATTGCCGCCAATCAGCGCGCCCGCGGCATCTTTATAGGCTGGATTTGCCCCCACCAGCATGATAGCGCCGAAGCCGATAATAAAGGTCAGAATGTAGAAATAGCCCATAAAACCGGTGGCATAGAACACGCTCTTGCGCGCTTCGCGGGCATCGCTGACCGTAAAGAAACGCATCAGAATATGCGGCAAGCCGGCGGTGCCGAACATCAGTCCCAGACCCAACGACAATGCCGAAATCGGATCTTGCACCAATCCTCCTGGGCTCATAATCGCCGTGCCTTTCGGGTGTACCGCCATGGCTTCGGTAAACAGATTATTGAAGCTAAAGCCGACGTGTTTCATCACCATAAAGGCCATAAAACTGGCGCCAAACAGCAACAGGACGGCTTTGATAATTTGCACCCACGTTGTCGCCAGCATCCCGCCGAACAGCACGTACATCATCATCAGCACGCCGACCAGCACCACAGCGATGTGATAGTTGAGGCCGAACAGCAGTTCAATCAGTTTACCGGCGCCGACCATTTGGGCGATGAGATAAAGCGCCACCACTACCAGGGAGCCACAGGCCGAAAGAATACGGATTGGCCCCTGTTTCAGGCGATAAGAGGCAACGTCAGCAAAAGTATAACGTCCCAGATTACGCAGGCGCTCGGCAATCAAAAACAGGATGATTGGCCAGCCGACAAGGAAGCCCAGCGAATAGATCAGCCCGTCATAACCGGAGGTAAACACCAGAGCTGAAATGCCGAGAAATGACGCGGCGGACATATAGTCGCCGGCAATCGCCAGGCCGTTCTGGAACCCGGTGATATTGCCGCCAGCGGTGTAGTAGTCGCTACGGGAACGTACGCGTTTAGAGGCCCAGTAGGTAATACCGAGCGTAAACACGACGAAAATCAAAAACATGATAATCGCCTGCCAGTTGGTGGGCTGGCGTTCAACCGCGCCGCTAATGGCATCCGCCGCATGAGCGGCGAAGGGGAGTGCGGCGGCGAGCGCCGTCAGAACTCTCTTCATAATGCTTTCACCTCATGCAGTACGGCGTTATTAAGACGATCGAATTCGCCGTTCGCCCGCCAGATATAAATTCCGGTCAACACAAAAGAAATCACAATCACCCCGACGCCAATGGGAATTCCTCGGGTGACGCTGGTTCCCGCATGTAGAGGCGTGCCCAGCCAGCCAGGCGCGAAGGCGATCAGTAAAATAAAGCTGATATAAACCGCCAGCATGATAACCGACAGAATCGTGGCAAACCGTTGCCGTTTTTCAACTAATTCCCTGAAACGCGCACTGTCTTCTATCCGCTGATAAATTTGGTCATTCATCACAGAGCTCTCCAGAGGTCCCCCTGCGTCTTTCGCGCTACAGGCGCGTTGGCCGCACTCGCTCGCCCCAGCCACATAGTGAACTATGCTGCTGAGGGTGTGCTCGCTTGCCGCCTTCCTGTAACACGAAATCCTTTGGGGGAGGGTTTTTTATATTTCCCTCTCCCGGTTTGAGAGAGGGCAGGGGTAGGGTCGTAGGCCGGATAAAACGCGTTCGCGTTGCCATCCGGCATTTATGGTTATGACGGCATCGCGATGGCCTGCTTCTCTTCGAGCAGTTTCTCCACCACGCCAGGATCGGCGAGAGTCGAGGTATCGCCCAGATTGCTGGTATCGCCCGCCGCGATTTTGCGCAAAATGCGGCGCATAATTTTGCCGGAACGGGTTTTTGGCAGTGAGTCGGTCCAGTGCAGCACGTCCGGCGTCGCCAGTGGGCCAATCTCTTTACGTACCCAGTTGCGCACCTCCGCGTACAGTTCTGGCGACGGCTCCTCGCCGTGGTTGAGCGTCACATAAGCGTAAATCGCCTGGCCTTTGATAGCGTGTGGAATACCCACCACCGCCGCTTCGGCGATCTTCGGATGCGCCACCAGCGCCGATTCGATTTCCGCCGTACCCAGACGGTGGCCGGAGACGTTTAACACGTCATCCACGCGACCGGTGATCCAGTAATAGCCGTCTTCATCGCGACGAGCGCCGTCGCCGCTGAAATACATATTCTTAAAGGTAGAGAAATAGGTCTGCTCAAAACGTTCATGATCGCCGAACAGAGTGCGCGCCTGGCCCGGCCAGGAATCGGTGATGACCAGATTGCCTTCCGTCGCGCCTTCTTGCGGATGGCCTTCGTTATCCACCAGCGCAGGCTGTACGCCAAAGAAAGGACGGGTGGCGGAACCGGCTTTCAGTTCGATAGCGCCTGGTAGCGGCGTGATCATAAAACCGCCTGTTTCAGTCTGCCACCAGGTGTCGACGACCGGACATTTTTCCTTGCCGATCTTCTTCCAGTACCATTCCCACGCTTCGGGATTGATCGGCTCGCCGACGGAACCCAGAATGCGCAGTGAAGAACGGTCGGTGCCTTCAATGGCTTTATCGCCTTCCGCCATCAGCGCGCGGATAGCCGTCGGGGCGGTATAAAGAATGTTGACCTGGTGTTTGTCGACCACCTGGCACATGCGAGCGGGCGTTGGCCAATTCGGCACGCCTTCAAACATTAAGGTGGTCGCGCCGCAGGCCAGCGGGCCATACAACAGATAGCTGTGCCCCGTCACCCAACCCACATCGGCGGTACACCAGTAAATATCGCCAGGGTGATAATCAAAGACATACTTAAAGGTGGTCGCGGCGTAGACCAGATAGCCGCCGGTGGTGTGCAGCACGCCTTTCGGCTTGCCGGTGGAGCCGGAGGTATAAAGGATAAACAGCGGATCTTCGGCATTCATCGCTTCAGGCTGGTGCTCAGGGCTGGCTTTTTCAATCAAATCGCGCCACCACAGGTCGCGGCCTTCTTGCCAGTCAATGTCGCTGCCGGTGCGCTTCAGGACGATCACATGCTCAACGCTAGTGACATTCGGGTTTTTCAGCGCGTCATCGACATTCTTTTTCAGCGGGATACTGCGTCCGGCACGTACACCTTCGTCAGCGGTGATCACCAGCCGCGAGCTGGAGTCGATAATGCGTCCGGCGACGGCTTCCGGCGAGAAGCCCCCGAAGATCACCGAATGCACCGCACCGATGCGGGCGCAGGCCAACATTGCCACCGCCGCTTCCGGCACCATCGGCATATAAATCGCTACCACATCGCCTTTTTTAATGCCCAGATCCAGCAGCGTATTCGCGAAACGGCAGACATCGCGATGCAGTTCGCGATAAGAGATATGTTTACTCTGCGACGCGTCATCGCCTTCCCAGATAATGGCGGTGCGATCGCCATTTTCCTGCAAATGGCGGTCAAGACAGTTCGCCGCCAGATTCAGCGTGCCGTCCTCGTACCATTTAATCGACACATTGCCTGGCGCAAAGGAGGTGTTTTTCACTTTTTGGTACGGCGTGATCCAATCGAGAATTTTTCCCTGTTCGCCCCAAAACGTATCGGGGTCGTTAATAGACTGTTTATATTTAGTCTCATACTGCTCTGGATTTATCAGGCAACGATCCGCAATGTTGGCGGGAATGGCGTGTTTATGTGTTTGGCTCATGCTGTTGTTCTCCTTGTAGGATGTTAATAATATGTCGCATAAACGTTAAATGTAGGGTCTTAATAAGTTTTGTTTAGTATTTGGGCGACAGATCACGCAAAAAGGGAACTGTGCAAATAAGCAGCAATCTATTTTTTGATTGTGTCCCGCAAAATTAGATAAATTTTCGGGATAACATGACGTTATATGAAATTTTTTAAAAAAGTGATCCGTGTCCGGAAATCAGAAAAGAGAGGGAGTTTTGTCCAGGTTACTAACTCTAAAGTGGTATTTTACATACACTTACAATTGATTAAAGACAACATTTTAAGTGTGGTTATTTGTTACACATAGAGGAGATCAATGTAATAACAGTATTTGTGCGGTTGCTGTTATGGAAAACGATAAAAAATCGCCATTAAAGATAATGGCGCAATCTGGATGAGACCTCTATGGCAAGGAAAACACTACGCGCACGCCGTTTCTTCAGCCTTATATTTCCTTTTTTCTTCATTACCTCTGTTTACGCTGAGCAAACGCCTGAATCCGCAAAAACCGTTACTGTTGAAGCGAAAAATGAAATGTTCGCGCCTCAACACCCCGACCAATATCAGTCATGGAAAGCGACGTCAGAACAGTCTGCCCGTGAAGATGCGCTGGCGGAAGACCCTCGTCTGGTGATCCTGTGGGCGGGCTATCCCTTCTCCCGTGATTACAACAAACCACGCGGCCACGCGTATGCGGTAACTGACGTGCGCGAAACGCTGCGTACCGGCGCGCCAAAAACGGCGGAAGACGGCCCGCTGCCGATGGCCTGCTGGAGTTGTAAAAGCCCCGATGTCGCGCGCCTTATCCAACAAGAAGGCGAAGACGGCTACTTCCATGGCAAATGGGCGCGCGGCGGCCCGGAAATTGTCAACGATTTGGGCTGTGCCGACTGTCATAACACCGCGTCGGACGATTTCGCCCAGGGGAAGCCAGCGTTAACGTTGTCGCGCCCCTATGCCGAACGGGCGATGGAGGCTATCGGCAAACCGTTTGATAAAGCGGGACGATTTGATCAGCAATCGATGGTCTGCGGTCAGTGCCACGTGGAGTACTACTTTGACGGTAAAAACAAAGCCGTTAAATTTCCGTGGGACGAAGGCATGAAGGTCGAAAATATGGAGCAATACTACGACACTATCGCCTTCTCTGACTGGACTAACTCTCTGTCGAAAACCCCGATGCTCAAAGCGCAGCACCCGGAATATGAAACCTGGAGCGCGGGCATTCACGGTAAGAACAACGTGACCTGTATCGACTGCCACATGCCGAAAGTACAGAACGCCGAAGGCAAGCTCTACACCGACCATAAAATCGGCAACCCGTTCGACAATTTCGCGCAAACCTGCGCCAACTGCCACACCCAGGACAAAGCGTCCCTGCAAAAAGTGGTCGCCGAGCGTAAACAGGCGATTCATGACCTGAAAATCAAGGTTGAAGATCAGCTGGTACATGCGCACTTCGAAGCGAAAGCCGCATGGGATGCGGGGGCGACAGACGCGGAAATGAAACCGATTCTGAACGATATTCGCCACGCGCAGTGGCGTTGGGATCTGGCGATTGCGTCACACGGTATTCATATGCATGCCCCGGAAGAAGGTCTACGGATGTTAGGCAGTGCGATGGATAAAGCCGCGGATGCCCGTACTAAACTGGCGCGACTGCTGGCGACCAAAGGCATTACCCATGAAATTCCGCTGCCGGATATTTCGACGAAAGAGAAGGCGCAGAAAGCGATTGGTTTGAATATGCAACAAATCAACGCGGAGAAGCAGGACTTCCTGAAAACGGTCGTACCGCAGTGGGAAGATCAGGCGCGTAAAAACGGTCTGTTAAGCCAATAACCTCACATGTGACAAATTTGCCGGATGACAGCGCAAGCGCTTTATCCGGCCTACAGAAGTCTTGTAGGCCTTAAAGCTGCGCGCCATCAGGCATTATGTAATGGAGTGAATATGAGCGTATTACGTTCGTTATTAACTGCTGGGGTGCTGGCGTCAGGCCTGTTCTGGAGCCTGAGTGGAATTACTGCCACGCCAACGCCGCAGGAGTCGGATCAACGCTGGACGGTCACCCAGCAGCGTAATCCGGATGCTGCCTGTCTGGACTGTCACAAGCCGGACACCGAAGGTATGCACGGTAAACATACGGGCGCTATCAACCCGAACAATAAATTGCCGATAACCTGTACCAACTGCCACGGTCAACCGTCGCTTCACCACCGTGAAGGGGTGAAAGATGTGATGCGTTTTAACGACCCGATGTATACGGTAGAGCAGCAGAACAGCGTCTGTATGTCCTGCCACTTGCCTGAACAACTGCAAAAAGCGTTCTGGCCGCACGATGTTCATGTTACTAAAGTGACCTGCGCCAGTTGCCATTCCCTGCATCCGCAGCAAGACACGATGCAGACGCTAAGCGAGAAAGGGCGGATCAAAATATGCGTGGATTGCCACAGCGATCAGCGTACTAACCCGCACTTTAATCCGGCGTCCGTTCCGTTGCTTAAGGAGCAGCCATGAGTTGCACCCGACGTCAATTTATTACCCGCGTCGGCGCGCTGGCGGCGGTCAGTGGGATGGCAGGACGCGTTGTAGCGAACACGTTGAATATTAATGGCGTGCGTTATGGCATGGTACACGATGAGTCATTATGCATCGGCTGCACGGCCTGCATGGATGCCTGTCGGGAAGTCAACACCGTGCCGGAAGGCGTATCGCGCCTGACGATTATTCGCAGCGAGCCGCAGGGGACGTTTCCTGATGTGAAGTATCGCTTCTTCCGCCACTCGTGCCAGCATTGCGACCATGCCCCCTGCGTTGACGTCTGCCCGACGGGGGCATCATTCCGCGATGCCGCCAGCGGTATTGTCGACGTGAATCCGGACCTTTGCGTCGGCTGCCAGTACTGCATTGCCGCGTGTCCCTACCGCGTGCGCTTTATCCATCCGGTCAGTAAGACGGCGGATAAATGCGATTTCTGCCGGAAAACCAACCTGAAAGCGGGCAAACAGCCCGCCTGCGTTGAGTCATGCCCGACGAAGGCGCTGACGTTTGGTAATCTGGACGATCCCAACAGCGATATTTCCCGTTTGTTGCGGCAGAAAACCACCTATCGTTACAAGCTGGCGCTGGGCACAAAACCGAAGGTCTACCGCGTTCCCTTTAACTATGGGGAGGTGAGCCAATGACATCCGCTTCTGCATTTCATTTTGCATCACTGGTGTGGGACTGGCCCATCGCCATCTATCTGTTTCTGATTGGCATCTCCGCCGGACTGGTTACGTTGGCGATTCTGCTGCGCCGCTTCCATCCGGAGGCGGGCGGTTCGGACAGTACGCTGCTGCGCACTACGCTGGTGTTAGGGCCGGGGGCGATTATTCTTGGTCTGCTGATTCTGGTCTTTCACCTGACGCGCCCGTGGACCTTCTGGAAGCTGATGTTCCACTACAGCTTTACCTCGGTGATGTCGATGGGGGTGATGCTGTTCCAGTTGTACATGGTAGTGCTGGTGCTGTGGCTGGCGAAAATCTTTGAAAAAGAGGTGATTGCCCTGCAACAGCGTTGGCTGCCGCGGTCAGGGATCGTGCAGAAAGTGCTGACGCTGATCGCGCCGTTTCATCGCGCGCTGGAGACGTTAATGCTGGTACTGGCGGTTCTGCTCGGGGCGTACACCGGCTTTCTGCTGTCGGCGCTGAAATCCTATCCGTTCCTGAATAACCCGATCCTGCCGGCGCTGTTTCTGTTCTCCGGGATTTCCTCCGGCGCGGCGGTGGCGCTGATCGCCATGGCGTTACGCCATCGTAGCAACCCGCACAGCACTGAAGCGCGCTTTGTGCATCGCATGGAGGTTCCGGTGGTATGGCTGGAAATTTTCCTGCTGGCGGCGTTCTTCGTCGGTCTGGCGTTGGGCGATGACGGCAAAATGCGCGCGCTGGTGGCGGCACTGGGCGGCGGATTCTGGAGCTGGTGGTTCTGGCTTGGCGTGGCTGGGCTTGGGCTGATACTGCCGATGTTGCTAAAACCCTGGGCCAACCGCAGTTCGACGTTTCATGGCGTGCTGGCAGTATGCGGCGCCAGCCTGACTGGCGTACTGCTGCTGCGCTTTTTCATTCTCTATGCGGGTCAGCTAACCGTTGCGTAAGGTGATATCTGGACGTTCTCCTTCCTGAAGCCGGTTTTCTGGCACTGTTATTAAGCCTCGGGGTCAACGTGTTGACCCCGCTTGCCGTGTTGATGGGTGTCCGTCAGCGCTGGCAGGGCGTGATGCGCCTGGCAAGCGTGGGCATATGGACGCAGTTTGCGCTGCTGCTGCTGGCTTTTGCTATTCTGGTATTCTGCTTTCTGACCAGCGACTTTTCGGTGGTCTATGTTGCTCAGCACAGCTACAGCCTGCTGCCGTGGGGATTAAAACTGGCGGCGGTGTGGGGCGGCCATGAAGGGTCGCTGCTGTTGTGGGTGCTGTTTCTTTCCGGCTGGAGCGCGCTGTTCGCTCTTTGCTATCGGCGTGATTCTGACCCACTGTTTCCGCTGACGCTCAGCGTCCTGTCAATGGTGACGGCGCTGTTGCTGCTGTTTGTGGTGGTCTGGTCCGATCCATTCGCACGTATTTTTCCGCCTGCTATAGAAGGACGAGACCTTAACCCGATGCTGCAACATCTTGGGTTAATCCTCCACCCGCCGCTGCTGTACCTGGGTTACGGTGGTTTGATGGTAGCCGCGGGCGTGGCGCTGGCCTCACTGCTGCGCGGTGACTTTAACGCGCAGAGCGCCTGGGTGTGCTGGCGCTGGGCGCTGCCCGGCTGGTGTGCGCTGACGCTGGGGATAATCCTCGGTTCCTGGTGGGCCTACTGCGAGCTGGGCTGGGGCGGCTGGTGGTTCTGGGACCCGGTCGAAAATGCCTCCTTATTACCCTGGCTCTCCGCCAGCGCGCTGCTGCATAGCCTGTTTGTCACGCGTCAGCGTGGGATCTTCCGCCACTGGTCGCTGCTGCTGGCGATACTGACGCTGATCCTCTCGTTGCTGGGAACGCTGATTGTGCGTTCCGGCATTCTTGTTTCGGTACATGCCTTTGCGCTGGATAACGTGCGCGCCGCGCCGCTGTTTGCGCTGTTTAGCGTATTGAGCCTGGCGTCGCTCGGGTTGTACGCCTGGCGAGGCCAGCAAATTCGCCAGAATGCGCGTTTTGGCGGCTGGTCGCGTGAGATGCTTATTCTGGTCGCGCTATTACTTTTTTGCGCGGTGCTACTGATTGTGCTGATTGGCACGCTCTATCCGATGATTTACGGGTTGTTCGGCTGGGGAAGGCTTTCGGTGGGCGCGCCCTATTTTAATCGCGTCACGCTGCCGTTTGGCCTGCTGATGCTGGTGGTTATCGTGCTGGCGACAATCAGAAGCCGCAAAGTCTCTGTGCATCGTCAGCTTCCGGCGTTGCTGGCGCATACGGGCGTATTTATCTTCGCCGCCGGGATCATGGTTTCCAGCGGCAGTCGGCATGAAATCAGTCTTAACCTCAGCCCCGGGCAGCAGGTGGTACTGGCGGGCTACATTTTCCGCTTTGAGCGTCTGGATCTGGAAGCCAAAGGCAACTACACCAGTGAAAAAGCGCGGATCACGTTGTGGCGGAATGAAAAACGCATTGGCAGCCTGCAGCCTGAAAGGCGCTTCTATGCCGCGCGTCGTCAACAGATGATGGAGCCGGGGATTCACTGGAACCTGCTACATGACTGGTACGCGGTGATGGGCGAAAAAACCGGACCTGACCGTTACGCCATGCGCTTATACGTGCAGACCGGCGTGCGCTGGATCTGGGGTGGGGGATTGTTGATGGTGTGTGGCGCGCTGCTGAGCGGATGGCGAGGGAGGAAGCGTGATGCGTAAATTACTCACAGCATTGCCGGATGGCGGCGTAAACGCCTTATCCGGCCTACAGGATGCGCAAACCGTAGGCCGGATAAGCGTAGCGCCATCCGGCAGAAAGTTTTTACTCTTAACGATCGTCCTGTTTTTAATCACCTTCGCCACCCACGCCCAGGTGGTGGATACCTGGCGCTTTGACAATCCGCAACAGCAGGAAAAAGCGCTGTCTATTGCCAGTCAACTGCGCTGTCCGCAGTGTCAGAACCAGAATTTGCTGGAATCCAATGCGCCCGTGGCGGTCAGTATGCGCCATCAGGTTTACAGCATGGTGGCCGAAGGTAAAAGCGAAGCGGAAATCACCGCCTGGATGACCGACCGTTATGGTGATTTCGTACGCTACAACCCGCCGTTGAATGAGCAAACGCTGCTGTTGTGGACGCTGCCGTACCTGCTGTTATTGCTGGTGGGGGTGGTGGCCTGGCGGGTGAGAAAGCGTCAGCACGCAGAAAAGGGGGAACAATGAGCCAGTCTGAACACTCCACTGCGCCGTTACGTCCCATGCCCGTAAAGCGTCTGGCGGCTGCGGCGGTGTTGATGGTGGCTGCCTGTGTCGGCGGCTATCTGTTGACGCCGAAATGGCAGGCTGTGCGTAGCGAGCAACAGCGTCTGGCCGATCCGCTACGTGACTTTTCGAACCCACAAACGCCAGAGGCGCAGCTTTCCAGGCTGCAAGAAAAAATCCGCGCCAATCCGCAGGATAGCGAGCAATGGGCGCGGCTGGGCGAGTATTATCTCTATCGCAACGTGTATGACAATGCGCTGCTGGCATATCGTCAGGCGTTGCGTCTGCGAGGCGATAACGCGCAGCTTTTCGCCGCGCTGGCAACGGTGCTGTATTACCAGGCCGGGCAACATATGACGCCTGCGACGCGTGAAATGATTAATAAAGCGTTAGCGCTGGATGCGACAGAAGTGACCGCGCAGATGCTGCTGGCGGCGGATGCGTTTATGCAGGCGGATTATGCGCAAGCCGTGTCGCTGTGGCAAACCTTACTGGATGCCAACTCGCCGCGAGTGAACCGCGCGCAGCTGGTAGAGGCCATTAATTTGGCTAAATTGTTACAAAATCGGCAGAAATAATTTTTTCTTTTTTGTGACTTTTGTCATGTGTGCTGTTTAAAAAAACGGCGAATGAGACACAAGTAAAAATTAATTACCTCAGTGTATTATTCGTTTTTGACGAAGTAAAAAACTTTCCATAACAAATAGTTATTCATCATTAACGCCATAAACTCGCGTTATTATGCATAAAAACAGCCAAAAGCCCTGTTATGAAAGGGTTGCGCAAGACGCTATGCAAATGATACTGATTATGCGCGTTAAAAAACTCTACAAACCAACGCAACACAAATCATACCCTTTCAGTATGTATTGCTCTCATGCTTTCGGCGGAGAGCAACGCTTCATCGAGGAAGTCTGTTGTTATGAAAAATTTGAAAGTCAGCCTGGCCTGGCAAATTTTGCTGGCTATGGTGCTGGGCATTCTGTTGGGCAGCTATCTGCATTATCACAGTGACAGTCGTGAATGGCTGATTGCCAACCTGCTGTCGCCTGCTGGCGATATCTTTATCCATCTGATTAAAATGATCGTCGTGCCGATCGTGATCTCGACTCTGATTGTCGGCATCGCCGGCGTTGGCGATGCAAAACAGCTAGGCCGTATCGGCGCCAAAACCATTCTCTATTTTGAACTGATCACTACGGTGGCGATTATCCTCGGCATTACGCTGGCGAATGTCTTTCAGCCAGGCTCAGGCATTGATATGTCGCAACTGGCGACCGTCGATATTTCGAAATACCAGAACACCACGGCGGAAGTACAAAGTCATGCGCATGGGCTGATGGGGACGATACTGTCGCTGGTGCCGACCAATATCATCGCATCGATGGCCAAAGGGGATATGCTGCCAATTATCTTTTTCTCGGTCCTGTTTGGGCTGGGGTTGTCATCCCTGCCGGCAACGCACCGCGAACCGCTGGTGACGGTATTTCGTTCCATCTCTGAGACCATGTTTAAAGTCACCCATATGGTGATGCGCTATGCGCCAGTGGGCGTTTTTGCGCTGATCGCCGTCACGGTGGCGAATTTTGGTTTCGCGTCGCTGTGGCCGCTGGCGAAACTGGTGCTGCTGGTACACTTTGCCATTATCTTCTTTGCGCTTGTAGTGCTGGGCATCGTGGCGCGCCTGTGCGGGTTAAGTATCTGGATTCTGATTCGCATTCTGAAAGATGAATTGATTCTGGCGTACTCGACTGCCAGCTCCGAGAGCGTACTGCCGCGCATTATCGAGAAGATGGAAGCTTACGGCGCGCCAGCCTCTATCACCAGTTTCGTGGTACCGACCGGTTACTCATTTAACCTCGACGGCTCCACGTTATACCAGAGCATCGCCGCCATTTTTATCGCGCAGCTATACGGTATCGACCTGTCGCTGTGGCAGGAAATTGTACTGGTGCTGACGCTGATGGTGACGTCGAAAGGGATTGCCGGCGTGCCTGGCGTTTCCTTCGTGGTGTTACTGGCGACGCTGGGCAGCGTGGGCATTCCGCTGGAAGGGCTGGCGTTTATCGCCGGTGTCGACCGTATCCTCGACATGGCGCGTACTGCGCTAAATGTGGTGGGGAATGCGCTGGCGGTGCTGGTGATCGCCAAGTGGGAACACAAGTTTGACCGCAAAAAAGCGCTGGCCTACGAGCGCGACGTGCTGGGCAAATTTGATAAGACCGCCCAATAACGGATTGCCGGATGGCGCTTTGCTTATCCGGCCTACAGCGAAAGAGAATGTAGGCCGGATAAGGCGTTCACGCTGCCATCCGACAACCTGCTCCGGGTTGCCTGATGGCGCTACGCTTATCAGGCCTACAACGACTACGTTCATCCGACAATAAACATCAGCCATTTGTTAGCGTTTCGAACTCTTCGCAACCGGTATCAAACCCTTCCAGACAGCTTAGATTCAACCAGTGCAACGCCTTCTGCTTGTTCTTTTCAATAAAGCCCGGTTCACCGTTTAAAAACATCATTCCCGCCCAGTATTCTGAATAGCCGGTACGGGAAATGGCGGAACTGCGTTTGAAATACCAGGCGGCTTTTTCATCATCGGCGGCAATGCCCACGCCGTTGGCGTAAATCAGGCCAAGCAACATTTGCGCATCCACCGCGGAGTCGTTATCCAGATCTTCAGAGGCCTTTTGCAGCAGCGAGATGGCTTTTGGGTAGTCCGGGCGCCCGGCCTGGGTGTTGACCAGGATCCGCGCCAGCGTAATTTCTCCCGCTTTACTGCCCGCGTTAGCCGCCTTTTCAGCCAGCTTTTTCGCGTCGGGATAATCCAGGCTTACCGGATTAGTGATTTTGATTTGCGCCAGTAGCGCGCAGGCGTCGGCGTCGCCACTGTCGGCGGCTTTTTGCGCCCAGTATTCAGCTTTGTTCAAATCGCCATAGCTCAACCAACTGTCGGCCAGAAAATATTGTGCGCGTCTGTCACCTGCCTCTGCTGCCTGCAAATACTGGCTACCCGGCTCAGGATCTGCGGCATGGGCAAAGAATGTCATAAACAACATCAATGCAAGAAGTAGTTTCATTTTGAATTTTATTTAGGGTACGGAAAAGACAGTATAAAGAGATCGTATGGATAAAAAAACAGCCTCCGGACGGAGGCTGTTATAGGGAAAATGCCTGATGGCGATGCTAATGCATCTTATCAGGCCTACAGTAGACGCAGGCCGAATAAAGCATTCTGATGCCGCCATCCGGCAGATCAACCCATTGCGCTTTCGCGCAGGCGGGTTTTCAGCTTGTTGTACTCATCAATCACATACTGCTCGGCGGCTCGCTGATCGGCGATCGGCTCAACGCGTACGGCGCAGTATTTGTACTCCGGCGTTTTGGTAATCGGGCTGAGGTTTTCAGTCACCAGCTCGTTACAGGCGCCAATCCACCACTGGTAGGTCATGTAAATCGCCCCTTTGTTCGGGCGATCGCTGACCTGCGCGCGGGTGATGATTTTACCTTTGCGCGAATGAACCCACACCAGCGCTTCATCTTCAATGCCCAGACGCGCGGCGTCGGCGGTATTGATTTGCGCATAGCCCGGTTCATCGGCCAGCGCGGCCAGCGCCGCACAGTTACCGGTCATTGAGCGGCAGGAGTAGTGGCCGACTTCGCGCACCGTCGACAGTACCAGCGGGTACTCTTCGGTGAGCTTATCGATAGGCGCTACCCAGTCGCAGGTGAAGAACTGCGCCAGACCGTTGGGGGTATCGAACTTCTCTTTAAAGAGGTACGAGGTTCCCTGATCGGCATCCGACGTGTCGCGGCACGGCCACTGGATATAGCCCAGCTCGCCCATTTTCTCGTAAGTGGCGCCGTAGAAATCCGGGCACAGATGACGCAACTCATCCCAGATCTCCTGGGTGTTGTTGTAGTGCATCGGATAGCCCATCCGGGTGGCGATTTCACTGATAATCTGCCAGTCGGTTTTCAGGTCCCACTTCGGTTCAACGGCTTTAAAGAAGCGCTGGAAGCCACGGTCAGCCGCAGAGAAGACGCCTTCATGCTCGCCCCAGGAGGTGGAGGGTAAAATCACATCCGCCGCTGACGCGGTTTTGGTCATGAAGATATCCTGCACGATGACCAGTTCCAGATCCTCAAACGCTTTACGTACTGCAGAGAGTTCCGCATCGGTTTGCAGCGGATCTTCACCCATAATGTACGCCGCGCGCACTTCGCCATGCGCCGCACGGTGCGGCAGCTCGCTGATGCGATAGCCGGTATGCGCAGGCAGACTTTCTACGCCCCAGGCTTTAGCGAACTTCTCGCGGTTTTCCGGGAACTTAACGTACTGGTAGCCCGGATAAGTATCCGGCAGCGCGCCCATATCGCACGCGCCCTGAACGTTGTTCTGGCCGCGAACCGGGTTAACGCCCGCGCTTGGCTTGCCGAGGTTGCCGGTCAGCATCGCGAGGCTGGTCAGTGAACGCACGGTTTCCACACCCTGATAGAACTGGGTGACGCCCATCCCCCACAAGATCGCTGCGCTTTTCGCGCTGGCATACATCCGCGCCGCCTGACGAATTTCCTGTGCGCTCACGCCAGTGATCTCTTCGACGGACTCTGGCGTATAGCCTTCGACAATCTTACTGTACTCTTCAAAACCTTCGGTACGGCTGGCGACAAACGCTTTGTCGTACAGGTTTTCTTCAATAATGACATGCCCCATGGCGTTGAGCAGCGCGATATTCGAGCCGTTTTTCAACGCGATATGCATGTCGGCAATGCGCGCGGTTTCAATTTTGCGCGGATCGCAGACGATAATTTTCGCCCCGTTGCGTTTAGCGTTAATCACATGATTCGCCACGATAGGGTGGGAATCCGCCGGGTTATACCCGAAGACGAACACTAAATCAGTGTTATCAATTTCGTTAATCGCATTACTCATTGCGCCGTTACCGACCGATTGGTGCAGACCTGCAACCGATGGGCCGTGTCAGACGCGAGCGCAGCAGTCAACGTTATTGGTACCAATAACGGCGCGTGCGAATTTTTGCATTACATAGTTGGTTTCATTTCCGGTACCGCGAGAGGAGCCGGTTGTCTGGATTGCATCCGGACCGTACTTCGCTTTGATGGCGCTCAAACGTTCAGCGACGTAATTGAGCGCTTCATCCCAGGAAACAGATTCCAGTTTGCCGCCACGCTGGCGACGGATCATTGGGGTTTTCAGGCGCGGGGTCAGGATCTGGGTATCATTAATAAAATCCCAGCCGTAGTAGCCCTTCAGACACAGGGTACCCTGGTTGGTTTTCCCCTGCGCCGCCTCAGCCCGGACGATTTTGCCGTTATCGACCACCAGATTGATTTTGCAACCTGATGCGCAATACGGGCAAACCGTGACGACTTTTTTCATCGGTTTCGCTCCAGTTAATCAAATCGCGCATACGCGCTGTCGCCCTCAGTATGCATGTTTTATGCCACTTTTTTAGTATGGGCTTTCCCTGATATTACGGGCGAATTTTGCTCAAAACCCTGACGAAAAACAGGCTATCGTCAGTTTTGACGTGTCGAAAGAAAATACCGCATGACATTTATTATGGGGAGAAACGCGGAGCGCAGGCCAGATAGGGCGGAGCCGCCATCCGGCAATCTGCTCTGCCTGAAGTGGAAATTACCCGGATGGATAGACTCAAGGCCAGGGAACGCTTTGAGACTAACGCCAGGATAGAACAGGCCGCGGCAGGCAGTTCCATACCGCGGCCCGGCTTCAGAGGAGGCTGAAAAGGATTATCGCGGCAAAAATAGCGGCAATAACGAGATATTTCAGTGCGTAATAGAGAGTGCGGTTTTTCTTTTTCAGCCGTTGCCCGGCATCGCGTGCTGCGTGAACGTATTTAAAGATGCGATTAATCGCACCGGTGCGATCGTTCTCGTCGTTTGGCGAACTGGCGGCGGACATCAACGATGCGCCGACCCAGTGGTTTACGCTCTGCGCCCAGCGCCATTTCATTGGGCGCTCAATATCGCAAAAGAGGATAATACGCGTCTGCTCAGTTTTATTTTCCGCCCAATGAACGTAGGTTTCGTCGAAGATGACGGCTTCGCCGTCGCGCCAGCTATGGCGCTGTCGATCAACTTCAATAAAACAGCGGTCGTCATTCGGTGTGCTTAATCCAAGATGGTAACGTACTGAACCGGCATAGGGGTCGCGATGTTTTCCCAGATAGGCTCCGGGAGGCAACTCGGCGAACATCGCCGCTTTAATAGAGGGGATGCTGTTGACCAGCTTTGTCGTTATCGGGCATAACGTTTCCGCCGACGGGTGGGCATCGGAATACCATTTAAGGTAAAACCGTTTCCAGCCGCGCTTGAAAAAGGTGTTGAATCCGGCGTCGTTATTGGACTGCGCGGCTTTTATGTGATGCTGAAGCCGTAGCGCCTCTTCACGAATCACCTGCCAGTTTTCCGTCAGCTTCTGCAGCTCTGGAAATGCCGTGGTATCAAAGTACGGCTGCTTTGCCGGTAACGTTGAGAAGCGAGTCATGAACATATTGATCGGCGCCATAAACGTCGAGTGGTCAAAGAGTTGACGGGAAAGTTTTTGTTTTTCCACACCGCGTGAATGCGCATAAATGACGCTGATAATAAAAATACCGATAATGATTGCTGCGAACATAACGTCACTGTCCTTCTAAGAAAACCTCATCCCGGGATTTTCAGGCAACCCTCCCGGTGATGCCAAAGAGAAAAGTGTAGTTCGTTGACAATAAATTTACATTTCTACAACTTAAAAGGGCCATTTTTGCTAAAGAAGCGAGTCAGCTCGTTTAACCTTTATCCAGGCTTGCCGACAGTAGAATTAAGATGGCTCCGCTACTTCACCCGGTGACGGTTGATTACGTTATGTCTTATCTCCCGATGACGGCTGCCAGATCACAATGCTTTCGTAAACCGAAAATGACTTTGCTTGTAACCTTCGCGAAGATAAAAACGGTGTGCATCGCGGCGTTTAATATTTGTGGAAAGCTCCGTTAGCTCGGCGCCCGCCTGACGTGCTTCTTCTTCTGCCCAGGCCAGAAGCTGACTGCCAATTTTTTGTCCCCGCATCGGCGGTAATACCACCAGCTCCTGAATTTCGCCAATCCAGTTGGCATGATGGAGATGAAACTGCATATGCAGGCTGATCATGCCGACTACCTCTCCGTTGCGTAGCGCTAAACGATAATGAAGGTTGGGGTCCAGTAAATTAGCGGCGAACCCATCTCTGAAAGCCTGATAATCAAGCTCATTTTTAAGTAACTCACAGATAAGCGCGTAAACAGAATCGGTATCCTCTGTTGTCGCGTGGCGTAATTCACAGACTGACATAATGTCCTCCCGACGCTTCATCAGGATCAACCATCTTTCGCCAGACTGTAGCAAACTACCGTCATTATTTATTCTATGGCAGTTAAACGGCGGATAACGTGCAGCCAAAGATCACTCTGATGGCAAGGGGGAGGGCGAGCCTCCCGGGGAGTTAGGTGGCAGGCTGATGTTTAATCACGTTAATCATCCACGGCACACCGAAACGATCGCTGACCTTGCCGAAACCCTGTGCCCAGAAGGTCTCCTGCCAGTCCATTTCGATTTTCCCTTGTGCGGCAAGGTTATCAAACCAGCGCTTCCCTTCTGCTACATCCTGGGTATCAAGCACCAGCGTAAAGCCGGAATAATGCGCCGTTCCCGACGCGCTGGCATCACTCATCATGATATCGCTGCCGGCAATGCGCATGTTGGCGTGGGCGATAGCAGTATCGGGAAAGCGCATTCCTGACGGGCAACCCTCTTCGTTATCCGCCGCCGAGGGGGGCATTTCACCGAAGCTGAGTTTATAAAGCAGTTCTGCGCCTAACGTTTGTTGATAATACGCGATGGCGTCGGCACAGTTGCCGGCAAAAGAGAGATAGGGACTTAACGGCATGATGGTTACCTCAGGTAAGAGATGCTCGTTAAGTGTAGTTCGAAATTGGCACAATATTGTCGGTGGCAGGGCCGCTCAGGCCCGGTAAGCAAGGCGCTACCGGGCAATGACACGGTAAATCAGTTCTTTTTCACGAACTCGGATTTCAGTTTCATCGGGCCAAAACCATCGATTTTGCAGTCGATGTTATGGTCGCCTTCAACCAGACGAATATTCTTCACTTTGGTGCCGATTTTCAGCATGGAAGAGCTGCCTTTTACTTTCAGATCTTTCACGATGGTGACGCTATCGCCGTCCGCCAGCAGGTTGCCGTTGGCGTCTTTGACAATCAGCTCATCGCTCTCCTGAGCGGGTTCCGCATCGTTCCATTCGTGAGCGCATTCCGGGCAGATGAACATGCCGTTATCTTCGTAGGTATATTCGGAGTTACATTGCGGGCAGTGGGGTAATGACATGTTGGTATCCTCAAAAAGTCAGCGGGGGCAAACGCGCCCAAAAATGGCAGATCGCCGAAAAAGGCCGCAATTATACACAAAATCCTTAGCGTTGTCGGGACTATTGCCGCTTTTATAAAAGGGTCTGCGCCACGCCAGTCAGCAATGGTTTACACTCAAATAACCGCTTTTTTACTGTCACCACAGCGCATTGGGGCGTCCTTATTTACACCTTTTGACCGAATTGACATATATGTGTGAAGTTGATCACATATTTAAACCCTGTTAGGGTAAAAAGGTCATTAACTGCCCATTCAGGCGTCAACAGGTTCGGTTGTACAGTCCGTAACCGGACAGTGTAAGTAAACCTGCTACGCTTGTATGAGGGATAGCGTTCGCGCCCCTCCCTCCGCTCGACGGCGACGCTGGCGCGGTATGCCAGTGCCCGCCGTATATAGCGCTACAGGGCTTAGCCTATGAGGACAGCTATGCTGAAAAGGAAAAAAATAAAACCGATTACACTGGGCGATGTGACCATCATTGATGATGGTAAACTTCGCAAAGCGATTACCGCCGCCTCGCTGGGCAACGCGATGGAGTGGTTTGATTTTGGTGTTTATGGATTTGTTGCCTACGCGTTGGGTAAAGTCTTTTTCCCCGGCGCCGATCCCAGCGTCCAGATGATTGCCGCGCTGGCCACGTTTTCCGTTCCCTTCCTGATTCGTCCGCTCGGCGGGTTATTCTTTGGTATGCTCGGCGATAAATACGGGCGCCAGAAGATCCTGGCGATCACGATTGTGATTATGTCGATCAGTACCTTCTGTATCGGGTTAATCCCCTCTTACGCGACGATCGGTATCTGGGCGCCAATACTGTTGTTGCTGTGTAAAATGGCGCAGGGCTTCTCGGTTGGCGGGGAATATACCGGCGCGTCGATCTTTGTCGCGGAATATTCGCCGGATCGTAAACGCGGATTTATGGGAAGCTGGCTGGATTTTGGTTCCATCGCCGGGTTCGTGCTGGGCGCGGGCGTGGTGGTCTTAATCTCGACGATTGTCGGCGAGGAGAATTTCCTGGAGTGGGGCTGGCGTATTCCGTTTTTTATCGCCCTGCCATTGGGAATTATTGGTCTCTACTTACGCCATGCGCTGGAAGAGACGCCAGCGTTTCAGCAGCACGTGGATAAACTGGAGCAGGGCGACCGCGAAGGGTTGCAGGATGGGCCGAAAGTCTCCTTTAAAGAGATTGCCACCAAACACTGGCGTAGCCTGTTGTCATGTATCGGTCTGGTGATTGCCACCAACGTGACCTACTACATGCTACTCACCTACATGCCGAGCTACCTGTCGCATAACCTGCACTATTCTGAAGATCACGGCGTGTTGATTATCATCGCCATTATGATCGGGATGCTGTTTGTGCAGCCGGTGATGGGGCTGCTGAGCGATCGTTTCGGTCGTCGTCCGTTTGTGATTATGGGCAGCATTGCGCTGTTTGCGCTGGCGATCCCGGCCTTCATCCTGATTAACAGTAACGTTATTGGCCTGATTTTTGCCGGTTTGTTGATGCTGGCGGTGATTCTGAACTGCTTTACCGGGGTGATGGCCTCGACATTGCCGGCGATGTTTCCGACGCATATTCGTTACAGCGCGTTGGCGGCGGCTTTTAATATCTCTGTATTGATTGCCGGTCTGACGCCAACGCTGGCGGCCTGGCTGGTGGAAAGCTCGCAGGATCTGATGATGCCGGCGTATTATTTGATGGTCATCGCGGTGATAGGCTTGGTTACCGGTATTTCCATGAAAGAGACGGCCAATCGTCCGCTAAAAGGCGCAACGCCAGCGGCGTCGGACATCCAGGAAGCGAAGGAAATTCTGGGCGAGCATTACGATAATATTGAGCAGAAAATCGACGACATCGATCAGGAAATTGCGGAGCTGCAGGTCAAACGTTCGCGTCTGGTACAGCAACATCCGCGTATCGATGAATAAATTTCGCGCTTAAGGTTCGCTTAATCTCTCGCGGGCATACTCTCCTCCATACCTTTGGAGGAGAGCGTCATGAAAAGCTATATTTATAAAAGTTTGACGACCCTGTGTAGTGTGCTGATTGTCAGCAGTTTTATCTATGTGTGGGTCACGACGTATTAAACGCCTGTTATGCCTTTTTCAACAGCACCCAGGCACGGGTGCCTGTTCTTTCCGTACGGTTTTGCAGGAAAAACTGTCCCTGATGTAGCTGGGTGATGCGGCTGACGATACTCAGCCCCAGGCCAATTCCGCCATAACGGCTGTCCATCCGCACGAACGCTTCGCTTAGCTTCCCGCATTTGCTTTCATCAATACCCGGCCCCTCGTCTTCGACCGCCATAATAGCGTCGGGGTCGGCGCTAATGTGGATAGTGATATGGGTTCCTTCAGGGCTATAGCGATGCGCGTTTTCCACCAGATTTCGCAGCAGCATACGCAGTAACGTCGCGTCACCGCGCACTACCACGTCCGCCGCGCTTTCCGGCAGCAACAGAGTTTGCTGGCGCGTTTCCAGCATGGTGTTCAGCTCATCGTAGGAGGGGAGGATCACATCTTCCAGCAGTTTTACTTCCTGATAATTCCCGGAAGAGAATGACTGGCCCACGCGCGCCAGTTGCAGAAGCTGGGAGACGCTATCCATCATCTGGTCAAGACGGGCGATAAGCGGCGCGACATCAACATTGTGGGTTTTTGACAATAATTCCAGGTGCAAACGCACCCCCGACAGCGGCGTGCGTAGCTCATGGGCCACATCGGCGGTAAAAAGGCGTTCATTGTCGAGCGTGGTGGTCAAACGCGTAACCAGTTGATTGATCGCCGAGACGACGGACTCAATCTCAAGCGTGGAGCTGTGAATGGCGATCGGCGCCAGATTATCCGCCGTCCGTGCTTCCAGCTCTTTTTGCAGTTCGGCGAGCGGACGGGTAATACGCCGTACTGCCTGGTAACAAATTAGCAGCGTCAGGCTAACCATAAATACGCCGGGGACGATCAGGCTGGCGACCGCCTCGCGAATTTCGTGCATGATATGGCGATCGTTATTGCGATTATCCCGTAGCGCCTGCTCGAACAATTGGATTTGCTCAGTGCTTTCATGCCATAACCAGAAGGTACTGATTAACTGGAACACCAGCAGAATAAGACCAATTGTCAGCATTAAACGCTGGCGAAGGGTCATCGCTCTTCGCTGAAAACGCATCAGGCTCACTTAGCTTTCCTCAGTGGCAACCAGCATGTAGCCAAACCCGCGAACCGTGCGAATGCGCGACTTGCCGACTTTGTCGCGCAAATTATGTATATGCACTTCCAGAGTGTTGGTCGAGGGTTCGTTATCCCAGTTGTAGATATCGTTATAAAGAATTTCCCGGTGCACCGGACTGCCTGCCTTGAGCATCAACCGTGAGAGCAGCGCGTACTCCTTAGGCGTCAGGGTCAGTTCCTGTCCATCCCTCCATGCCTGATGGCGGCCTATATTGAGCGTCAGATTGCCAACCGTCAGTTCACTTTCACCCTGATTATTATGGCGGCGCAGCAGCGCGCGGATGCGGGCGTGCAACTCCTCCAGGGCGAAGGGTTTAACCAGATAATCATCTGCGCCGACATCCAGCCCGGTAATGCGATCGTTGAGCGTATCGCGGGCGGTCAGAATGAGTACCGGCAGGGTATATTTTTTCTGTCGGATTCGCGTCAGGAAATGCAGGCCATCCTCATCGGGCAGCCCTAAATCCAGCACCATCAGACTGTAATGACCAGACTCCAGACTATGCTCGGCGGCACGCGCTGTCGAAACGCCATCACACGCATAGCCTTCGGTTTGCGCGGCGAGTATTAACCCCTGTAATAATAGCGTGTCGTCTTCAACAATCAGTATCTTCATTCGCTTAGTCTCCTGCACGGTTGCAGAATATCATCTGCGGCCTGGTAATACGTCGTTTGTACGCCGGTTAATCCCAGCATGGTTGAGAAAAGATTGTCCTGTGAATAATCCAGCGTGCTCGCCCGTTTTTGCAGGCAGGCCTGATCCACCTGATAACGCTGTTGATAATCTTTAGAAAGCCAAATGAGCATCGGGACATGTTTTTGCGTATCCGGCGCAATGGAATACGGCAAACCGTGTAAATAAACGCCATTTTCACCCAATGATTCGCCGTGATCGGAAAGATAGACCAGGCTGGTGGTGAATTTATCCTGATGAGATTTCAGCAGGTTAATGGCTTTATCTACAATATAGTCCACGTACAGCACGGTATTATCATAGGTGTTGATCAACTGCTGTTGGGAACAGTTCTGAATTTCGTTAGTGTCACAGGTTGGGGTAAATTTTTTAAACTGCGGTGGATAACGGTTGTAATAGGTTGGGCCGTGGCTGCCGATGGTATGTAATACAATAACGCCATCGCCTTTCAAATGGTCGATATAGTCTTCCAGACCGTGAAATAACACTTCATCGTAGCACTCGCCGTCGATACATTGTCCGGGCAGGTTTAGCTCGGTGACATTTTGATGCGGAACGCGATCGCATGCGCCTTTACAGCCGCCGTCATTATCATTCCACAGTACGTTAATCCCCGCGCGCTGGATAATATCCAGTAGCCCTTCCTGGTGATGCGCCAGCTCTTCGTCATAATGTTTGCGCGGCATATCAGAAAACATGCAGGGAACGGAGATCGCGGTCGCCGTACCGCAAGAGGTGGTATGCGGGAAATAGATCACATCGTCTTTCGCCAGCCGCGGATTGGTGTCGCGCGGATAGCCGCCAAGAGAGAAATCATCGCCGCGCGAGGTTTCGCCAACGATGAGAATCGTCAGGTTTTTGCGATCGCCTTTCAGCATTAATGGATTGCGATGGGCATCCTCGCCAATGCGTACCAGCGGCAAATTCGCCAGCCGTTGATGCGAATACCATGACCAACTGGCGACAATACTGTTCGATGGGCTTAACGCTTTGATCAACTGTTTATTATTTCGAAATAGCGAGGCGTAATCTTTATAGAAAAAGGCGGCGACCAGAATAACTAATAAAATAGAGATCAGGACGCTGGCCAGGCGGTAAAGCCCGCTACGTAAGCGCGGCGTCGCCGGACGGATTTTGACCCAGAAGGCAATCACGGCTGCCAGAACGCCGCTTAATCCCAGCGTCAGCACCATTTGCGGCGTCATCAGCGCAAAGGTTTCCGCGGGCGTGGTATCCATCATATTGGCGATCATGGAGCGATCGATGATGATGCCGTAAGTCAAAATAAAATACTGCGCGGCAGCGCCGACCAGAATAAAAACGCAGGCCAGCAGTCGGTTTAGCCAAATAAATGAGGCCAGCGTCAGCACACTATTGACCACGCTAAACGCGACGACCGGCATGGAAATAAACACCAGCACATTGCGCAGCGAGTTTAACGGTAGGTCTTGTAGTACCTGCTTGTAGAACGCAATGTTCAGGCAGACGGCAATATAAAAGGAAAAAAGCAGAAGCCAGGCGATTTGCCCAAGAACAGGTCTTTTAAGAAAGCGCTTTAACATGTTGATGCGTCCATCGATTCGGTGACGCTAATCGTGACAAAGTAAAATTAAGTGAACCTTAAGAACTTAATGTTGGTGGCGGCCGGATAACCTGCGCTATCCGGCCTGTTGCGATAACATTAACTACACGTGGTCAATCCTGTTTAACCGGCGCATCCAGCGGATACGGGTTTTTGTGAATGCGGTTGTAATTCAACGCATACAGCGCGGTGATCACCATCAACGTGACGAACGACCACATCACTTCTTTGGCGCCGGAACCGATGACCGCCCAGATGCAATACACAAACGCGACGAAGGTGATCAGCAGATACAGCGGGCGCGCTTTACCAAAGTGACCGTGGCCCAATAGCAACAGCGCGGCACAGGTGTAAAGATAAGGCACCAGGGTGAAGATAACCGACACGGAGGAGACCAGACCAAACTCTTTCGCGGCGTTCGGCGACATACTGCTGAACTGGAAGATAGTCATCAGCACGCCGACGATAAGCAACCCAGCCACTGGCGTACCGGCTTTATTAACCCGTGCGAAGATTGGCGGGAAGAGACCATCGTCCGCCGCCGCTTTTGCGGTTTGACCGGCAAGCAGCGTCCAGCCGCCGAGAGAGCCCAGGCAACCCGCTGCCGCACAGAAGGAAACAATAGCCCCTGCGGTATCGCCCAGCGCCATACGCGCCGCGTCACCGAAAGGCGATGCCGACACGCGCAGCGCCGCGTTGGGGATCATCCCCATAATCGCCGTTGTGGAGAGCACATAGCAGACGGCGGCGATCAGTACCCCGCCGATGGTGGCGATAGGCACATTGCGTTTCGGGTTTTTGACCACACCGGCCGCAACGGAGGCACTTTCTACCCCGATGAATGACCACAGCGTAACGTTCAACGTGCTTTGAATCGCGCCGAAGGTATTCATGCCGCTCACGTTCCAGGCCGCCATATAGGTTTCGCCTTTAAACCAGAACCAGCCGAAGACCGCAATCCCTACGATAGGCACCAGCGCCAGTACGGTGGCGACGGCCTGTACGCGGGTAATCATTTTCGGCCCGACGATGTTCAGCAGAACAAAAATCCACAGCACCGCGACGCAGGTAAGCGTTAATACCAGCGGATCTTTCAGAATTGGGAAGAAATAGCTCAGATAGCCGACGCCGATAACGACCATCGCGATATTACCGATCCAGCATGCCAGCCAGTACAGCACGTTCGTTTGATAGCCCAAAAACGGCCCGAAGCAGCGGCGTGCGTAGGCATAAGAACCGCCGGGACTGGGATCTAAGGACGACATTTTGGCATAAACCATCGACAGCGCCAGGGCGCCGATGATAGTGACCAGCCATCCGTAGATTGCAATCCCGCCAGTGGCCGCCAGGTTGGCAGGGAGTAAGAATACCCCTGAACCCATAATATTCCCCGATACCATTAAGGTGACGGGGATTAGGCCCACTTTGTGAGCATCAGCATCCGAAGACATAATTTGGACTCCTGAAAAGGTGACTTCGTTACGATAAATTACGTCGTATCATACCCCCTCAGAATGCCGCTGAATTATGTCGGAGACGGGTTATCGCCAATGCTGCTATTATCGTGTCTTATCGTTGAGTGTAGAAAAATTAGGCAGCCGATCGTTCCCGATGTTGGCTAACATAATGCAGGGGGGTCATACCATAAAACTCTTTAAACACGGAAATAAAGTATGATGTGCTGTTATACCCACACAGCTGTGAGACTTGAGAGATATTCTTCCCGTCCATTAATAACTGGTTTACGGCATAACGCATTCGGCAGGTCGTGATTATTTGGCTATAACTGGTATTCTCGTTTTTGAGCTTTTTCTTTAACAAGCTTGGACTCAGGCACAGGCAGCTGGCAACGGCGCTCAGATTCCAGTCTTTATGAATATCGCTCTGAATGATGTGGTAAACGCTGTCACTGATGCGGCTGCGTAGCATGTGCATTAACAAAGAAATAAATTTTTTGTGGTCAAGAAAGCGGGATAAAACGGTGAAAAGGAGCGCACGGGTACGTTCACTAACAATTTCATCCGGTGTTTCCATCGCGCTGTAGCGGGCGGCGACCCTGAAGATATCCGGCGTCAGACAGTTGGCGGTCAATAAGGGATCGGCGTTGCGTTGCCAGACGGGAAGGTGTGAGAGATCTTTATTCAGGAATTGTAAATAGTCTTTAATATTATTGCGACTCACTTGTATTACTAGCACGCTATTTAATGATGAAATGTCAATAACGTTATTTTCACAAGCCAGAATGGCCATATGATTCGCTTTTAAGCTGATTGGCTCCTTACCATTTACTCGTAACCATGTATCTTTTTCGGTTAATAACACTATGCAAGGTTCGTTGCTGCAAATCCTCATACCCGAACTCCTGGAATATGAACATAAAATACCGGATCTCGCCAAACGGGAGAGATAACGGGGACTGAGTCAATTGTGTGATGAATTGAAACTGCACTAAAATAACTTTCCTGAATAATATTACAATATTTGTACGATGAATTAGGGTGTACAAAAAGTTGTACGCGAGTGGAAACTTGTCATTTTTGTATAAAAAAAGCGCGGGATGGGGCCCGCGCAAAAAGGTATGACAGTATTATTGTTTTGCAGCAATACTCAGGGAATACATGCCATCCTCAAAAAAAGACTCTTTGTGATTAGGCTTTCACGCACATAACGTGATATACGCCATCAATAATTTCCGTGCCTTCGGTTTCATGCTCAAAGCCAGGGAAGTGATGATCCCAGGATTGCAGTGAGCGTAAGTAACCCACCTGCGGACTGTTTTCATCGCCAAAGTTTTCGCCGGAGAGCAGCATCGGGATGCCTGGCGGGTAAGGAATAACGGAGTTCGCCGCAATGCGACCCGGTAGATTTTCAATCGCCACCATTTCAATATTGTTGTTCACAATCGCGTTGTAGGCGTCGCGCGGGGTAATCTCCGCAACCGGCAGGGTGGAATAGGCGGCGTTGAGACGGGCGCCCGGGTTATTTTCACGTAGCCAGGCAAACATTTTATCGCCCAGGTCATGAATACCCATGTTCGCGTAAGTGTCAGGATAATCCTGCACCAGTTCCGGCATCACCTGCGCCAGCGGCGTATTCGCGTCGTAATGATGTTTGAAGGAGCACAGCGTGTTGATCAGCGTTCCCCATTTCCCGCGAGTTACCCCCATAGAGAACAGGAACATAATCTGAAAGTCGGTGGTGCGGGTCGGCACGATACCGTGGCGGCCAAGCCATGCTGTGACCAGCGCAGCAGGTACGCCGGATGCTTCCAGTTCGCCATCGTCGCCCATACCCGGCGCCAGGATACTGACTTTAATCGGGTCCAGCATACTCCAGTTATCCGGCAGGTCTTTAAAGCCGTGCCAGGTTTCTCCGGGGCGCATGACCCAGCAGTTCTGGTCGGTGGCCAGCAGTTTTGCCGGCGCGTCGGCGAAGTCATATGTTTTACCGGTTTGTGGATCGGTGACGACGTCCTTATTCCACGGTTTAAAGAACCAGTCGCCTTCATCGGTAAACTCTTTATAAAGACGCGCCATCGCCTGACGGAAATCAACCGCTTCGTCAATCACCTCTTGAGTCAGGGACAGGCCGCTGTTACCGTCCATCATCGATACCGCCACATCGTTGGATGCGCAGATGGCATATAACGGAGAGGTGGTGGCATGCATCATATAGGCCTGGTTGAAGCGGGAGAAATTCACCGCGCCACGGCCTTCACGGACGTGAATGTAGGAAGCTTGTGAAAGCGCATTCAGTAGTTTGTGCGTGGAGTGGGTGGCAAACACGGTCGGACCGTTATGGTCGCCTGGCTCGCCGCGCATCGCGTAGTGATCGCAATAAATCGGGTTGAAGCGCGCATAGCCGTACCATGCTTCGTCGAAGTGAATGCGATCGCTGGTTTTTGCCAGCAGATCCTGCGCCTCTTTGGCGTTATAGCATACGCCGTCATAGGTACAGTTGGTCACCACGCTGTAAGACGGTTTCTGTCCGGCTTTGGTTTTGGTCAGCGGGCTGGCGCTGATTTTTTTCTGCAAGGTTTCAGGCTGCATTTCCTGCGGGTAGATTGGCCCGATAATGCCGTAACGGTTACGGCTTGGCACCATATATACCGGTTTGGCCCCGGTGAGGATCAGCCCCTGCTCGATGGATTTATGGCAGTTACGATCCAGTACAACGACATCATTATCCGTCATACAGGCCTGCATAATAGTACGGTTAGAACCGGAAGTTCCGACAACCACGGACCAGGAGCGGTCAGCACCGAATACGCGGGCGGCGTTTTTCTCGCTTTCGCCAAACGCGCCGGTATGGTCGAGGAGTGAACCGAGCGTGGTACGCTCAATCCCCATATCGCTGCGGAACAGGTTTTCGCCATAATAATCGTGATAAAAGCGACCGGCAGGCGTTTTAGTGAAACCGACGCCGCCCTGGTGTCCCGGCGCCGCCCATGAATATTCATGAATGTCGCTGTATTTCATCAACGCGTTAAACAGCGGCGGTAACAGTTGCTGGCGATACCGGGTCATGGCGGCAACGGCGCGTCCGGCGATAAAGTCAGCGGTGTCTTCCAGAATCCAGGCGAATTCATCGACAAGCTCCAGCAGGTCGCGGTCCAGCGATGCCGTCGCTTTTTCCCTGTCGCCTAACAGGAAAACGGGCACGTTTTGCTGACGCTCGTGAAGCTTACCGATCAATTGCCTGACGCTCAGGTGCTCATCCGGTTGTTCCATTTGGTAGCTAAACATCAGACAGTCAATGGCTTCGTTCGCGGACAAGATGGCATAGCCGTCATCGAAGGATGTCGATTTAATGACGGTAACATTTTGTTGGCTCAAGGCATCCGCCAGACGCTCAACCGCGTTGCCAACCCAGGTGTCCTGATGCAGAAACTCACTTTCAACAATTAATACTTTCATCATCTTTTACCCGGTTGTGGAGGCCGTGCAATTTACGCCTTGCCGACCCGCCGTATGAATGTGACGTGGGCAAGTATTACCCCGTCAAATAGGGGGTGTAAAGTGATGGAATAATGGTCAATTATTGATATTATTTTTTAATAAACAATGGGTTAATTATTGATGTCGAGCGATTTCACCCGCCGTTTATCGACAGGTGAATTATTTTTTTGGCTGATAGTGGTATCCGGCTTTAGCCGGGCATCGTCTGGCGTCGTTGCTGGCTTAGCTTGCGGTATTGTTGCGGCGACATACCGACAAATTTGCTAAAAGTACTGTAAAAACGGCTGCTGGATCGGAACCCGGCAGTCAGAGCGACATCGAGGATCGTTTTGTCAGTATCGCTCAATAAGGCACGTACGTGATTGATGCGCATCGCCGTGATGTACTGCTTCATCGTCAATTGCATAACCCGCTGGAATATTCCCATCGCGTAATTAGCATTGAGTTTGACATGCTCCGCGACGTCGTTAATGGTGAGCGCCTGATCGTAGTTATCGGCAATAAATCCCAGCATCTGGCTTACGTAAAACTGCGCATGGCGTGAGACGCTATTCTTGTGGGTGCGTGATGTTTTATTGAGCAAAATGGGCTGCCAGCCGGAAAGGCTAAAGCGTTTAAGCATCAGGCCGATTTCATCGATCGCCAACTGGCGAATTTGCTCATTCGGGCTGCTTGTTTCCTGCTGCCAGCGCAACACTTCAAAGGTGCTAAGCTGCTGGGTCGCCAGTGATTTAACCACCATCCCGTGCGTGACATGGTTGATAAGATCGCGATCCAGCGGCCAGGAGAGAAACAGGTGCATCGGCAAACTGAAAATCGCCATCTGGCGGCAGTTGCCGGGGCGGGTAAGCTGGTGTGGCGTACAGGCCCAAAACAGGGTGATATGCCCCTGCTTTATCTGCACGACTTCATTGTTGATTAAATACTCCACATCGCCGTCAAACGGAACATTCACTTCTACTTGCCCATGCCAGTGACTGCTGGCCATTCTGTGCGGCGGCCTCAGTTCAACGTCCAGTCGTTGATATTCGGAATAGAGCGACAGCGGGCTACGGGTTTGCTTTTCATCGCCGTTGCACATGTGCGGGTCGGGCGGGAGGAGGGATATTGCTTGCGTACTCATCGTCACTCCATTTCCTGAATTATCAGAATTATGCCCCTTTAGCCGGGAGGAAACCGGGAATCCGGACACAGAATCCGTCGATATTGTAGAGCGTAGCCTGACTATCAGGCCGAATACTCTGCTTTTTACGCCATTTTGTCCCAAAAACTCAGATCTCCCGCGCGCCAGCATACGATCTGAGTTTTCGGGAATGCTCATCGGGGAAGACGGAGGTTTTCACCGGGAACGCGTGCCACCATGAAGGTGTTCACTACTGTTCTGGAGAGTCATGATGACGGCACCCAAAATTACCTTTATCGGCGCAGGTTCTACGATTTTCGTCAAAAATATCCTCGGCGATGTGTTTCACCGCGAGGCGCTAAAGTCAGCGCATGTCGCCCTGATGGATATTGACGAAACCCGGCTGGAAGAGTCGCACATTGTGGTACGGAAACTGATGGACTCAGCGGGCGCTTCTGGCCGGATTACCTGCCATACCAACCAGAAAGCGGCGCTACAGGATGCGGATTTCGTGGTGGTCGCCTTTCAGATTGGCGGCTATGAACCCTGCACCGTGACCGATTTTGAGGTTTGTAAGCGTCATGGCCTGGAACAGACGATCGCCGATACGCTGGGGCCGGGCGGCATCATGCGCGCGCTGCGGACCATCCCGCATCTGTGGCGGATTTGCGAAGACATGACGGAAGTCTGTCCGAAGGCCACCATGCTCAATTACGTCAACCCGATGGCGATGAATACCTGGGCGATGTATGCCCGTTATCCGCATATCAAACAGGTCGGCCTGTGCCATTCGGTACAGGGAACGGCGGAAGAACTGGCGCGCGACCTGAATATCGATCCCGCCTCGCTGCGCTACCGCTGCGCCGGCATTAACCACATGGCGTTTTACCTGGAACTGGAGCGCAAAACGGCTGACGGGACTTATGTCGATCTCTATCCTGAATTGCTGGCGGCCTATGACGCCGGACAGGCGCCGAAGCCCAATATTCACGGCAATGAACGCTGCCAGAACATTGTGCGCTATGAGATGTTCAAAAAGTTGGGCTACTTCGTCACCGAGTCATCAGAGCATTTTGCCGAGTACACGCCGTGGTTTATTAAACCGGGACGCGAGGATCTGATTGCGCGCTACAAGGTGCCGCTGGATGAATATCCGAAACGCTGCGTAGAACAACTGGCGAACTGGCATAAAGAGCTGGAGGAGTATAAAACCGCCGAGCGTATCGACATCAAACCGTCCCGCGAGTACGCCAGCACCATTATGAACGCTCTGTGGACCGGCGAGCCGAGCGTGATTTACGGCAATGTGCGTAATGAGGGGCTGATTGATAACCTGCCGCAGGGAAGCTGCGTGGAAGTGGCTTGTCTGGTGGATGCCAACGGCATTCAACCGACGAAGGTGGGGACGATCCCTTCCCATCTGGCGGCGATGATGCAGACCAACATCAACGTGCAAACGCTGTTGACCGAAGCCATCCTCACGGAAAACCGCGATCGCGTGTATCACGCGGCGATGATGGACCCTCATACCGCAGCGGTGCTGGGTATCGAAGAAATCTATGCGTTGGTTGACGATCTGATCGCCGCGCATGGCGACTGGCTTCCGGCCTGGTTACGCCGTTAATCTCCAGCCGCGCTGGACGGCAGATCCGGCGTTTAACCTCTACTAACAGAAGGCGGGCGCTGGTAACAGCGACCCGGTACCCTATGAGCATCTCTCTGACAACAAAGCTGAGTTACGGGTTCGGTGCGTTTGGTAAGGATTTCGCCATCGGCATTGTGTATATGTACCTGATGTATTACTACACCGATGTGGTGGGACTCTCGGTCGGCCTCGTCGGCACCCTCTTTCTGGTCGCGCGAATCTGGGATGCGATAAACGATCCCATCATGGGCTGGATTGTCAACGCCACGCGTTCGCGGTGGGGGAAATTTAAGCCGTGGATATTGATCGGCACCTTAACCAATTCGCTGGTGCTTTTCCTGCTGTTCAGCGCCCATCTTTTTGAGGGAACCGCGCAGGTTGTGTTTGTCTGCGTAACCTACATCCTGTGGGGCATGACGTATACCATTATGGATATCCCATTTTGGTCGCTGGTGCCGACCATTACGCTTGATAAGCGAGAACGCGAACAACTGGTGCCGTTTCCGCGTTTCTTCGCCAGTCTGGCTGGCTTCGTCACTGCCGGTATAACGCTGCCGTTTGTGAGCTATGTTGGCGGGGCGGATCGTGGGTTCGGCTTTCAGATGTTTACGCTGGTACTGATTGCGTTCTTTATCGCCTCGACTATCGTGACATTACGCAACGTACATGAGGTGTACTCCTCCGACAACGGTGTAACGGCAGGCCGCCCACATCTGACGTTAAAAACGATCGTTGGATTGATATACAAAAACGATCAGCTCTCTTGCCTGTTGGGAATGGCGCTGGCGTATAACATTGCCTCCAATATTATCAATGGCTTTGCGATCTACTACTTCACCTATGTGATTGGCGATGCCGATCTTTTTCCCTATTACCTTTCTTACGCCGGCGCGGCGAATCTGCTGACGCTGATTGTCTTCCCCCGGCTGGTGAAAATGTTATCGCGGCGGATATTGTGGGCGGGCGCCTCCGTGATGCCCGTTCTGAGTTGCGCAGGGCTCTTCGCGATGGCGTTGGCGGATATCCATAATGCCGCTTTAATCGTGGCGGCGGGTATTTTCCTGAATATCGGGACCGCGCTCTTTTGGGTGCTTCAGGTGATCATGGTGGCGGATACGGTCGATTATGGGGAATTTAAGCTCAATATTCGCTGCGAGAGTATCGCTTATTCCGTACAGACGATGGTTGTGAAGGGCGGCTCGGCGTTTGCGGCGTTCTTTATCGCTCTGGTGCTGGGGCTGATTGGCTACACGCCGAACGTGGCGCAGTCTGCGCAAACCCTGCAGGGGATGCAGTTTATTATGATTGTCCTGCCGGTACTGTTTTTCATGATGACGTTGGTTCTCTACTTCCGCTACTACCGTTTGAACGGCGATATGCTGCGCAAGATTCAGATCCACCTGCTGGATAAATACCGGAAAACGCCGCCATTCGTCGAACAGCCGGATAGCCCGGCGATTTCTGTGGTAGCGACCAGCGATGTAAAAGTGTGAGCATGGTCTCTCGTGCAGGCCGGATAAGCCGGATAAGCGTAGCGCCATCCGGCAATTAACCGATAACGCGGCCCGGGAGAACGCCGGGCCTGCCAGGTTATTTCGCGCAGTTAGCGCACTGTTTGCTGACAATCTGCTGGAAGAAATCGTTGCCTTTGTCATCCACCAGGATAAAGGCCGGGAAATCTTCTACTTCAATTTTCCAGATAGCTTCCATGCCGAGTTCCGGATATTCGACACACTCCAGATGCTTAATGCTCTGCTGTGCCAGTACCGCCGCCGGGCCGCCGATACTGCCCAAATAAAAGCCGCCATGTTTTTTACAGGCATCCGTGACCTGCTGACTACGGTTGCCTTTCGCCAGCATGATCATACTGCCGCCGTGGGATTGCAGTAGATCGACATAAGAGTCCATTCGGCCTGCGGTGGTGGGGCCTAATGAGCCAGATGGATAACCTGCCGGGGTTTTGGCCGGACCTGCGTAATAGATGGGGTGGTCTTTAATATACTGCGGCAGGTCTTCGCCGGATTCAATACGCTCTTTTAGCTTCGCGTGGGCGATATCGCGACCTACGATAATGGTGCCCGTCAGCGACAGGCGAGTCGAGACCGGGTACTGCGATAGCTGGGCGAGGATCTCTTTCATCGGACGGTTGAGATCGACTTTCACCGCGTCGCCTTCGCCCGCCTGACGCAGTGCTGGCGGAATATACTGGCCCGGATTGTGTTCCAGTTTTTCGATCCAGATGCCTTCGCGGTTGATTTTCGCTTTGATGTTACGGTCTGCCGAGCAGGAGACGCCCATCCCCACCGGACAGGAAGCGCCGTGACGCGGCAGGCGAATTACGCGAATATCGTGGGCGAAATATTTCCCGCCGAACTGGGCGCCGAGGCCAAGTTTTTGCGCTTCTTCCAACAGTTCCTGTTCCAGGTGGAGATCGCGGAATGCCTGGCCGTGCTCGTTACCTTCCGTCGGCAGCGCGTCGTAATAGTGGGTGCTGGCGAGTTTAACGGTTTTCAGCGTGCTTTCCGCCGAGGTGCCGCCAATGACAAAGGCGATATGGTATGGCGGACAGGCCGCGGTGCCCAGCGTGCGCATTTTCTCAACGAGGAAGTTTTTCAGCTTGCCTGGGGTGAGCAGCGCTTTGGTCTCCTGATAGAGATACGTTTTGTTTGCTGAACCGCCGCCTTTCGCCACGCAAAGGAACTTGTACTCGTCGCCATCGACGGCATAGAGATCGATTTGCGCTGGCAGGTTGCTGCCAGTATTGACCTCTTTGTACATATCCAGCGGCGCGTTCTGCGAGTAGCGCAGGTTATCTTCTATATAGGTATTAAACACGCCTTTGGAGAGCGCGGCTTCATCGCCGCCGCCCGTCCAGACGCGTTGGCCTTTTTTACCCATGATAATCGCCGTGCCGGTATCCTGGCAGGTCGGCAGAATGCCTTTGGCGGCGATCTCGGAGTTTCTCAGGAATTGCAACGCCACATATTTGTCGTTTTCGCTGGCTTCGGGGTCATGGAGAATGGCGGCGACTTGCTGCTGGTGTTCTGGACGGAGCATAAAAGACGCATCATGGAAGGCCTGCTGAGCCAGCAACGTTAACGCCTGCGGCTCAACGTTGAGGATAGATTCTCCGTTGAATTCACTGACGCTGACATAATCGGAGGTGAGCAGATAATACTCTGTTTTGTCCTCTCCCATCGGGAAAGGCGCCTGATAGATAAACTCTTTTTTCGACATGTGCTTCCAGCCTAATAGTAAGAAAATGTATTAAGAGCCTCACGGGCCAGGCTCTAAGTCGCGCGCCGCGCATAACCGGGCGGCGCGCGCGGCCATTACAGGAATCCGTACATTGCGGCAAAGATCCAGCCAAAGACGCAGGAGACGCTCACGCCAATCAAACCCGGCAGAATGAAGCTGTGGTTAATGACGAAGCGACCAATACGGGTTGTGCCGGAACGGTCAAACTGAATCGCCGCCAGATCGCTTGGGTAGGTCGGCAGGATATAGTAGCCATAACATGCCGGCGCAGAGGCCACGATATACGCCGGATCGACACCGATAGCCAGCGCGACGGGAACAATCGCCGCCAGCGCCGCTGCCTGGGAGTTAACAAACTTGGAGACCAGAAGCAGAACGATGGCATAGGCCCACGGATACTCTTTGACCATTTCGCCCAGCACGCCCTGAATTTCCGACATATGCGCGCCGAACATGGTTTCCGCCATCCAGGCGATCCCGTATACCGCGACAATCGCAATCATACCGGAACGAAAAACTTCGTTTTTTGAGATAGACGCAGGATTGGTTTTGGTCAGAATGATAATGAGCGCCCCGGTCAGCAGCATGAACATCTGAATGACCAGCACCATCGACAACGGTTTGCCGCCGAAGGTTGGACGTAAGTCGGAGTCCGCGCCCAGGAGAGCGACCACGGCAATCGCCGCCAGGAAGATCCACATCGCCAGCCAGTTGCTTTTCGGCAGTTTTTTATCCAGCAGCGTCGCGGTATCGCCGTACACGTACTGACGGTTTTCCGGTACGGAAATAAATTTCTGAAACGCTTCGTCTTTATCCAGATCTTTACCGCGGAACCAACTAAAAATACCGATTGCCAGGATACCGAGCAGGGTAGACGGGATGGTGATCGACAGCAGATCGAGGAACTCCAGATGTTTTCCGTCAAATGTCACGTTGCCCAGCATCGCTACCAGAGAAACCACGGCGACGGAAACCGGACTGGCGATGATGCCCATTTGCGCGCCGATAGAACTGGCCGCCATTGGACGTTCCGGACGGATATTATTCTTGATCGCCACGTCATAGATAATCGGCAAAATGGTGTAGACCACGTGGCCTGTCCCACACAGAATCGTCAGGGTACAGGTGACGAACGGCGCCACAATAGAGACGTATTTGGGGTTGCGACGCAGCAGCTTTTCGGCAATCTGCAGCATCACATCCAGCCCGCCTGACGCCTGCAACGTCGCCGACGCGGCGACTACCGCGATAATGACCAGCATTACGTCAACGGGCGGTTTGCCTGGCTGGAGATGGAAAACAAACACCAGAATGACCAGACCAATACCGCCCAACAACCCGAGCGCGATCCCGCCCTTTCGGGCACCATAAAACAGACATATTAATATTATGAGAAGCTGTATACTAAATAACATTTTTATTTATCCTCGCGATAAACCCAGTCAATTTTGATAAATGGATCACAGCCATCTTCTGATTTGTGTGAATGAGCATCAGGAAATGGCGAATATTCAATGCGCCAGTGGCGACGATTAACGATTAAGCTTTTTACAGAGTTGCTTTAAGTAATTATTTTCTTGCGATGGTGATGTTCAGAGGGGAGTACCCTCTGGCGATGGGCAGGTGGAGTCAGCGAGAGCAGTAAATTATGATTTGTCTGTTTTAAAAACAGGCGTTTATTCTTTAATTTTTGTGTCTCGCCATCAGGTAAATCACGAGATAAAGCGAACAGAATGTGACTTATGTGATCATTGTCACGCCATTTTTTTAAATTATTAGTATGGCGTGTGGAGACGCGTATCTGCTCACCAATATACGTATTGTCCATAGGCGTAGCACAAGCTCCATTGCTACAAACATAATTTTATTTAAGTGTCAGGAAAATTCCGGACAAATCCCTTTTTTAATAAAAATACACACTCTCGGCATGGGATAATACTTAATTAACTTTTGTTAGCGTTTTGAAATTAAAAACAGCGCAGAGCGCTGTAATAATAGAAAATAACGTTAACAGGCCTGGGTTGAGTATATTTGATCTGACACAATTTCCCAGGTTTGTTATTAATGTGATAGCGTTTTTATTGGCATTGTTATAATAAATGTTACCAGGATATAACGCTTCGCGTCGGCTTTATGCGGTATCCTTACTGACAATATTGTTTCAGTAAAGAGTAATGTTCCGGCTGAACGCGGTAGCGGTAAACCGGCCTGCCGGTCACGCCGTAATGAATACTGGTAAACAAGATATGGCAATTCACCAGCCAGATGAGATATTTACGGCAGGAGACGCGCGAGATATTCACTTCGTTGGCCAACTCGTCGGTAGAAAATTCCTGCTCCTGATGCGCATCAATCCACTGGCATAAGGTGCGTAGCGTTTGCTGCGTCAGCCCTTTTGGTAGCCGACGAGGCTCCTGCTCGCTGGATGAATTACCGTGAATGAGCAGGTCAAGCTCAGACTGTTCGTAATACTGGCGTTTTTCCATCGCCGTTTTCTTACGTAGCCAGCCGGTCAGCGCTTCTTCAAAGCGCGTGGCCTGAAAAGGCTTGATCAGATAATCCACCACGCCGTAGTGAAGCGAATCTTTAATGGTGGCGGCGTCAGCGGCAGAAGAAATGACAATAACGTCGCTTTTGCAGCCTGCGCTGTGCAGGACAGGCAGCAGATCCAATCCGTTTTCCTGCTGCATGTAGATATCCAGCAGGATTAGGTCAATGTGATTTTCACTGTTGAAGATAAACTCTTTCGCTTTTTCCAGCGTCGAAGCGGTTCCACAACAATGAAAACCGGAGATTTGCGCGACATAGCGGCGATTTAACTCCGCGACCATCGCATCGTCATCGACAATTAATACATTGATCATAGGCTGGTCCTTTTTCCATCCCAGGGTAACTGTACAAAAAATTGTGTGAAGATCCCAGGCTCGGACTCCACGGAAATTACGCCGCCAAGCGCTTCAACCTGCTGTTTAACCAGCGCTAAACCGACGCCGCGTTCGGCGCCTTTCGACGAGACGCCTTTTTCAAAAATCGCCTCGATGCGCTCAGGTTCGATACCCGGACCGTCATCGCTCACTTCGCAATGCAGCCAGCCATGACGGTAGTGTAACGAGACGCTGATTTCGCCGCCGGATTCCTGGCTCAATGCTTCCAGCGCGTTTTCAATCAAATTACCCAGCGCCGTAATCAGCACCGTAACCTGATCTTCATTGTTATTATCCGGTAACTGGCTGTCGCTGCTTATCACCAGGCTGTGCCCGAAATCAGAGGCGCGAGTAATTTTACTGAGCAAAAAGCCAGCGATAATCGGCGACTTTATTTTACCCAGCAGCAAACCGATCTCTTCCTGATAGTTATTGGCCGTCTTGATAATATACGCTTCAAGCTGCTTATAACTCTTCAGGTGCAATAATCCCAGAATCACATGTAATTTGTTCATGAATTCGTGGGATCGTTCACGGAGCGCATCCGCGTAGTTCACCATCCCGTCCAACCGCTGCATCAGTTGGCGAACTTCTGTTTTATCCCTGAAGGTGGATATCGCGCCGATAATTTCGCCGTTGCTGCGCACCGGAACGGTATTCACCAGCAGCAGGCGGCCTTTGACGATGATCTCTTCATCGCGGCGCGGCGTACCGTCACGCAACACTTCGCTAATGTCCACCACCTGCGACCAGGCATGACTCAGGGTGGATAATCTGGCGTCATCCTGCGTTTTTCGATAATCGAGCAGCGCCTGCGCCGCATGGTTAATCAACGTGACTTCGCCGCTATCATCCACGGCGATAACGCCCTCTTTGATTGACTGCAGCATTGCCTGGCGTTGTTCAAACAGGGTTGAGATCTCATAGGGTTCGAGGCCAAACAGGATACGTTTTAGCACCTTGACCAGCGCATACGTGCCTAATAACCCCACCAGAGCGCCGAACAGAATGGACCAGATAATACTGCCGCGGCTATTGTTGATCTGCTGCGTAACGTGACTGAGTTCCAGGCCAATCGCTACCACGCCGATCTGCCGGTGACGTTCATCATAAACCGGTGTGAAAACGCGCAGCGCTTTGGCAAGAAAGCCGCGATTAATGGCAACGTTTTCCTTTCCCTGCAGCGCGAGCAGAATATCATCGCCTTTGAACGGTTGGCCGATTCGCTGCGTTTCTGGGTGCGAATAACGGATGCCCTGCATGTTGGTCACCACAATAAACAAAAAGCCATTATGCTGGCTCACCGCTTCGGCGAGCGTCTGAATGCCGCTTTCCGCAGGCGGTTTTTTCAGCCCCTCGCGAACTGCCGGAGAGTCCGCCAGCGAGCGAGCCACCGCCAGCGCTTTATCTGCCAGCGCGTCGCGCGTCATGCTGCTGATTTGCGAAAAATAGATCAGATGGACCACAACGAGCACCGAAAACAAAACGGCGCTGACCATCAGAATGACGGTAGTGCCGAGTTTCATGGGGCGTTTGCGTAACGCCCGGCATGGCAGGGAGTGTTTCATAGTGGACCTGAGCGGACGAATCGTAAGGTTATTATCCCTGATGAGGCGTCTAATTCAAAGGCATAGGCGATGTTGCTCCAGTGTTGAAAAGCCCGTCTTGCCTTGCAGGGGGCGCTACCTGCTCATGTCGACTGGCAAACGTCATGTCGTTAATTAATATCGCCGGATACCGTGATGGGTAATTTATTTTCATCAGAATTACATAAAATAATTTTTCATTAATTTTTATAATAACGTATGCGGTATCACATTTTATTTTTACTGACGTTCAGAATGCGTTTGATCACAATCAATCAGCACAAATATTTAATCTATTATGATTAGTTTTCATTACATATTATTAATAATTATGGAAGCAATGTGAGAAATAAAAAATGGAAATAAAAAAATGGCTGAACACAACCATAACCCGACGTGATGCTATTGTCGCTACTGCAAAAGTAGGGGCGGCGGTGACGCTAAGCCAGGCGATTACGCTGCCTTTTGCTACCACTGCCCAGGCGCAGGATACCCCGATACCGAAGGATGCCAACGGCGAAACCGTCAGGCACAGCGCCTGTCTGGTCAACTGTGGCAGCCGATGCCCGCTTAAGGTTATCGTGAAAAATGATCGCATTGTGCGTATTGAACCGGAAGACGCGAAAGATGACGCGGTATTCGGCGAGCATCAGATTCGTCCCTGCCTGCGCGGGCGTTCCAGTCGCTGGCGCGTTTATAGCCCGGATCGCATTAAGTATCCGATGAAAAGAGTGGGAAAACGCGGCGAAGGAAAATTTAAACGTATTTCATGGGATGAGGCCACAGCCTTTATTGCGGCAGAATTAACGCGCGTTAGCGAAAAATATGGCCGGGAAGCTATTTATTATAATTATCAATCCGGCGCGTATTATCACACGCAGGGCAGACCCGCCTGGATAAGATTACTAAATCTCACCGGCGGTTATTTAAATTATCACAACACCTATTCCACGGCGCAAATCGCCACCGCCACGCCTTATACCCACGGTGATTATGTCGGTAGCCATTTTACGCAGATCGCGCATTCCGATCTGGTGGTGCTATTTGGCCTGAATCTCTCAGAAACGCGGATGTCCGGCGGCGGTCAGGTTGAAGAGCTGCGCCGGGCGCTGGAGACCTCGAAAGCCCGGGTCATTATTATCGATCCGCGCTATACCGATTCGGTGATTACCGAACACGCCGAATGGCTACCGATTCGCCCAACCACGGACGCTGCGTTAGTCGCCGGCATAGCGCATACGCTGATTACCGAACAGCTTCTCGACGAGGCGCTGGTAAACCGCTATTGCGTCGGCTATGACCGTAGCACCTTGCCGGACACGGCTGCGCCTAACGCCAGCTATAAAGATTATGTTCTTGGCACGGGCGACGACGGTATCGCGAAAACCCCGGAATGGGCGGCGGATATCACCGGTATTCCGGCAACGCGTATTCGCCAACTGGCGCGCGAAATCGCCTCGGCGCGCGCCTGCTATATTTGCCAGGGCTGGGGGCCGCAGCGTCATGCCAACGGCGAACAAACCGTGCGTGCTATTCAGACGCTGCCAGCGTTAACCGGCCACTTCGGGCGGCCCGGCACCAACAATGGCAACTGGCCTTACGGTACGCCGTATGGCGTGCCATTGTTGCCTGTCGGTAAGAATCCGATCACAACCTCTATTCCTTGCTATCTGTGGACGGACGCCATTCAGCATCCGGAGAAAATGACCGCGACGACAATGGGTGTGAAAGGCGCGGACAGGCTAAAAACCGGAATTAAGCTGTTTTTCAACCAGGCCGGTAATACCTTGCTGAATCAGCACGGCGAAACGAACCGCACCCGACAAATTCTCGCGGATGAATCGCTGTGTGAAACCATTATCGTGATTGAAAACCATATGACGCCCAGCGCGATGTATGCGGATCTGCTGTTGCCGGAGACCAGCTATCTTGAGGCGGAAGACCTGGTGGACAGCTCCTATGCGGCGGGATCGCATAACTATATGATTGCGATTCAGAAAACCGTTAAACCGATGTGGGAAGTGCGCAGCACGTATGACATCTGCGCGGATATCGCCGGGCATCTTGGACTGCGCGAGCAATATACCGAGGGCCGAACTCAGGCGCAGTGGGCGGAGATGCACTATCAGCAGATCCGTGAAAAACGTCCATACCTGCCGGAGTGGAGCGTGGCGAAAGAGATGGGCGTGATTGACCAGCGTATCGCTACCGAGCAGCAGAGCCTTGCGTTTGCCGATTTCCGCGCCGACGCCGAGGCTAATCCACTCTCCACACCGTCGGGCAAAATTGAAATTTACTCCCAGGCGCTGGCGGATCTGGCGCAAGCGTGGACGTTGCCAGAAGGCGAGCGAATTCCCGCATTGCCGGAATTTTGTCCGGCGAAAGAGTCGCATCTTAACAAAGCGCTGACGGCGAAGTATCCGTTGCAGTTAAGCGGCTTCCATACCAAAGGGCATACCCACTCGACCTACAGCAATGTGCTGATGCTGCATGAGGCGGTGCCGGATGAAGTCTGGATTAACCCGATTGACGCCAGCGCTCGCCAATTGAAGTCCGGCGATCGGGTGCATGTATTCAATGACCGCGGCGTGGTGGAGCTTCCCTGTAAAGTGACCCAGCGCATTTTACCCGGCGTGGCGGCGATGCCGCAGGGCGCGTGGACGCGGCTTGACGGCAACGGCGTTGATGTCGGCGGCTGTATCAATACGCTGACCAGCCACCACCCTTCGCCGCTGGCGAAAGGCAATCCGCAGCATACCAATCTGGTTGAAATTAAACGCGCTTAAGGAGTGATGTACGATGAAACAGTATGGCTTTTATGTTGACTCCTCGCGCTGTTCAGGCTGTAAAACCTGCCAGGTAAGCTGCAAGGATAATAAAGATCTGGATGTCGGTCCGAAACTGCGCCGCGTCTATGAATATGGCGGCGGAAGCTGGGTGAAAGAGGGGGAAAGCTGGCATCACGACACCTTTACCTACTACCTCTCTATTGCTTGTAACCATTGCGATGAGCCGGTATGTGTCTCCGGCTGTCCGACCGGGGCGATGCATAAACGCAAAGAAGATGGTCTGGTCGTGGTGGATGACAGCGTATGCGTCGGCTGTCGCTATTGTGAAATGCGCTGCCCCTACGGCGCGCCGCAGTTTGATACGCAAGCAAACGTGATGCGTAAATGCGACGGTTGTCTTGACCGACTGGAGAACAATCTGCGCCCTATTTGTGTGGATTCTTGCCCGCAGCGAGCGCTGGATTTCGGCCCTGTCGATGAATTACGGGCAAAATATGGCACGGAGAATCAAATCGCGCCGCTACCTTCGGCGTCGTTCACCCATCCTAACCTCATTATTAAACCGCATCCGAAAGCGAGACCCACGGGCGATACGGAAGGCGCAATCATGAACATTCGGGAGGTGCGCCATGCATGAGTTACCGCTGGTCTTTTTTACGGTCTTTACCCAGAGCGCGGTCGGCGCGTTTATTCTGCTGCTGATTGGCGGCGCAATGGGGCTGGTCGCGCCGCGGCGTAAGGCTATCGGTCTGTTCTCGGTGATGTGCCTGTTTGGGCTGGGCGTCATTGTCGGCACCTTCCACGTCGGGCAACCGCTGCGTGCGCTGAATATGCTGCTGCGCGTCGGACATTCGCCGATGAGTAACGAGATTGTCCTGTCGGCGGCTTTTGCGGCGCTCGGCGGGCTGGGGGCGCTCGGTTTGTTGCTGAACCGGGCGACGCCGCTGTGTAACGCGTTGGTCTGGTTGGCGGCGATAGTCGGAGTAGTCTTCTTATACGCCGTTCCGCAGATTTACCAACTGCCGACGGTGGCGACCTGGCGTTCATCTTACACCACGGCAATGATGATATTGACGCCGTTGGTTGGCGGCGGCGCGTTGGCGGCATTGTTTGGCGTGCGCCGTCTGGGACTCCTGGTCAGCGTGTTGGCGATTTTGGTGAGCTTTTGTCTGCGCCCGGGCTATATGGCGACGCTGATGAGCGCCGATAGCGCTCTGACCGCTGCGCAGCATAGCTGGTTTACCGCCCAGGCGATATTGCTGGCGGCGGGCGTGGTCGGGGTGGTGGTCTGCGCGCGCCTGAAATCGAGCGCTGCGGTGCTGGCCATGACGGCTGTGGTGGTTATCGCGGCGGAGTTGGCGGGTAGGATTGCGTTTTACAATCTGTGGACGCTGCCAATGTAGTTTTTGCCCGGCTTGTGCCATGTAAGCCTGATCAGCGTAGCGTCATCAGGCGAAATATTTCAGGAGCTATTGCTATGCCTTCCCGTGCTGTTTTGCCGCGTATCCTCGGCGCACTGTTTTACTACTCCCCTGAGAGGCCGGAGGTGAAAGCGTTGTTCGATTGTTTGCCAACGTTGCCTGAGCTTTACCCCTGGCGCGATCGTGGACCTATTGAATCACTGTGTGCGTCATGGTCGCTACCGGATGATGATGCGCTTACATGGCAATTTTCCGTATTGTTTGAAGGCCAGGGAAAGATGCCCGTCCCGCCCTGGGGATCGGTCTATCTGGAAAAAGATAATTTGCTGATGGGGGAAACCACCGCCGATTATCGAGCTTTTTTACAGGCGCAGGGCATGGTATTCACTGACCGTGAACGCGAGCCGGAAGATCAGTTTGGCCTGATGCTATTGGCCTGTAGCGATCTGCTGGCGCAAGGCGACAACGTGGCGGCCAACCGGTTACTGGAGGCGCATCTGCTGCCCTGGGGATTCCGCTATCTGGAATTGCTGCAACGCAATACCGTCAGCGCCTTCTATGCCCGGCTTGCCGTCGTAGCGACCTGTTATCTGCAGGATGTTCAGCAGCAACAGGGACTACAGCCTGAGAATAAACGGTTGTTTTTCTGAGGTATTGGTCAGGTTTTGATGACGTGCCGTAATACTTGTGCCGCCATCGTGCCCGCTGTTGCGTCAGCGGGCACAGTTTACTATTACAGCTCCGGCGTCTTTTTGAAACCGGTCAGCACCAGCACCAGGCTCTGTTTTGAGTCCGCTGGCGTGAAGTCGTAGTGATTTCCCTGACGGTCGCCGCCGATATACCAGGATATTTCCGTTTTCCCTTCCGCCAGCGCTTTGCGCACCGCTTTATCGACATCAACCATGCGATACTCATGTGAATGGTCCAGATATAACACGGCATCGGAACGGTAGTTGATCGCCGGTTTATTGTTCCAGGACACGGTACTGACGTGCCAGTCACTGCTGGTCGGGTAAAAGAAAATTTGATCGGCGCCGTTCGTTTCCGTTTTGCCGCCAAAAAGGCGAATACGGTATTTGAATAGCGAAGCGTCCATATTGCCAGGCAGGGGCGGGATCTTAAATTTCACCAGCGTGAGCGTTTCCGGGTGCTGCGTGCGTCCGCCATTTGTCCAGTCATCCTGTACGTACAAGGTATCGACGCTGGCATGAGGCTTGTCGTCTTCGCTGCTTACCCAGGTATTTTCTTCCGCTTTACTGTAGGCGTAAGGAACCGTAGTGCCGCAATCCAGTCCCTGATTCATACATAGATCCGTCATAAACTGCGCGCCATCTTCCGTCCAGCCATTCATAAAATCGGCATGGGCGGTATAAAGACTTCCCCAGCGCTCTTCCCGGGTTTCGCCATGCATTACCGGGTCCATCGACAATTCCACTTTGGACGTATCCAGCGAGGAGATCTGCGGGAGTACCCAGGCGATGTTCATATTCACCGTCGGGATTTTGACCGGATAGTCTGCGGAACATTTCCCGTGGTCGGCATAGATAGCGTTATTGTGGCTATGGGTTGGTTTCAGGTTGACGCCATCCCAACAGTTGGGGAAAGCGATCCCGATATTAAACTGGACGGCATCGCCCGCTTTACGCAGGCCGCATATTTCGCCTACCTTGTTGGTGTAACCTTTGCCGTTGGCACATAAAAAGGTGATTGCGGAACTGGGGCCAGTACCGTGATGATCGCCTGCCAGTAACTCCAGCCCGGCCGGGAATGGATGGAGCGGATATTGCGCTACATTTGTGGATTGATAATAGGTCTTTTGGTAGGCCGGATTTACGATTTCACCATCAGGTAATTTCATGGACGGCGCCCAGTAAGCGGAGCTGTCGGCTTTATTATCACAGGTGGTATCGGGTTGCGCGCGCAACGTCTGGTAGGTAGAGACCGCATCGGTGTGGGTGTTGCCAAAAAAGTCATGCCACATCGCCTGATTCGCTTTACCAAACATCATAATCGCGTCATCGCCCAGCGTGTGGTGATAGCCGCACACGACATGCGCCTGAGGACCGGCATGGGCCGGGAATGCGCCAGCGGCAACGAGCGTAGCCAGGCTGACGGTAATAAGGTTGAGTTTCATTTTTTTGCTGCCCGGTTGAATAGAAGTGGGAGCAGCAATAGCAGATCAAATTGCGGTGTTACATCTCATTAATTATCACTTTTTGTCATTTGCCCTGCATACAGGGGCGAATTTGCAGACGTACTATTTAAATAATTAGCCGAAACTACCCTCCTCTTGATTATGTCAATTTACAAAAAGGGTACGTTAGTGATTAAAATCGGGCTTTTTGTGATAACCCTCACTATTTCATTTTGCCTATGCTAATGGCGCTCGCCATAACCGAATAACGATTCTATCGGACATCGGCTTTATTTTTAAGAAATGCGTTACGACATCAGTCGTGACGCGATCTGCTATGGATTTTTTATGAGATTACTAAAACGCGTTATTGTGGTTGTACTCTTGGGCGTGATTTTATTTATGGTCAGGGACGATATACGCTATATTTATCAACTGATCCTCAAATATGGTGATAAACCCTCGGCGCTAGCACTGAGTAGCTATAAAGCGGTTATTCAGCAAAAACCAGTCGCAGGAGTTAAGAGTAACCTTTCAGGTTTGACCTACTCCGCCGAAGACAGGATGCTTTTCGCCGTTATTAATAATCCCCCTGAACTGGTCTGGTTAACGACAGAAGGGCAGCTGGTAGGGCGGATGCCGCTGCAGGGTATCCACGACCCGGAGTCTATTGCATGGAGTGGGGGCAACCAGTTCCAGATAGGCAGTGAGAAAGATGGCGCGGTCTATAAAACACAGGTGGATATTCAGCGCGGCGCCATGCAGATAATCTCCATGGTGAAGCTTGAGGGCTATGACAAAGCAAAAAATAAAGGGCTGGAAGGTACGGCATGGGATGCGAAAAATGAGAGATTATATGCCGCAAAAGAAAGAAAACCCATTATGATCAAAGAAGTAGAGATGAGAAAAAATGGTATCACCAGAGCGTTGCCTTCTGCCATCACTGCGAGTGTGAGCGATGTCTCCGGACTTGAATACCATGCCCCAACGGATTCGCTGCTGGTGTTGTCGGACGAGTCAAAAATGATTCTTGAGGTCAGTTCCGAGTGGCGGGTGCGCGATCGATTGTTCCTGACGGCGGAGTGGTCAGGGCTCAGAGACGATATCCCCCAGCCAGAAGGGATTGCCATGGATAATGAAAATAATTTGTATATTGTGAGTGAACCAAATCTGTTTTATAAATTTTCGTGTGATATACAGAATGACTAAAATCTATTTTTACTGTCACAGTATGCTAAAACAGAACAAGGTTATTAATACCATGATTTGACGATTGTTTGATTCGTTGATTCATTGTTGGGGATATTTATGTTTTACTTACCTCAGTAACGGATTACTTTGTGGTGTAGCGTAACGGTAATTGTCCTCCTCATATTTGCGGCAGCGTAGTCTGCCGCTTTTTTTTATAAATTAACTCTCTCTGTAATAATTAACAGACAATGAATATTATTCTGTTTTTTCAGCAGGCCTCCGAAGAGACCTCGCATGGTGATGTTTAGTTATCAGGCATAATCATTTCATCTACGCCGGAACTCTTGTTGACCGGATTTTCCGTGGGCGATGTACCTGTAAATGTTACACTGGCGGTGGCGCTATTACCGGCGGGATCGGTGGCCGTTATGGTATACTGATTCTCCCCCGACAGAATAGCGGATTGCGGAACAGAAACATGCCAGTTACCGGTATCGTTATCGACACTGGCGGTGTAGAGTTGATCGTCAGCCAGCCGATAGACAGCGAAGAATTACCCATAGCGTTTGCGGAACGAACACTGATTGAACAGCTTTCATTCATTGTTGTTCCCGGAGATTTTATGGGTATTATCGGTACATCAGGTTCAGGTAAATCTTCTTTAATCAAAGCACTATCAAATTCCAGTCATTACTATACGGGAACAGTTAAATTAAACAACGTAGATATCACACCGATCTCTGAAGATGATATCCAGAATTGCCTTGCCTACCACTCTGGCAACATTTTAGAAAAAATTACGTAATATCGACTGATATGTAAAACTCATTCAGCATCAAATGGATTAATTCAACATCAGTAGTAATATCCATTTTTTTATAGGCTGATCTCTTTTGTGTTGAAATCGTTTTTATATTTCGATCTAATAAATTTGAGCAACTTTTAACAGATAATCCTGCTGCCACGTAATAAATAACTTTTTTCTCGCTCAATGTTAGGTCGAATTTTTTAGCGAGCAACAGAATCCCGTCTCTTATATTAATATGTTTTGCTTTGTTCTTATACTGCATTGTCAGATATCTCAATTAACATATTGATGACGAGAGGAAGATAAAAACGCTAAAAATTCCGATGGTGTAGTTTTGAAATGTTTTTTAAAAACGCATGTAAAATAAGAAGCACTATCATAACCACACATATAAGCCACTCGAGTAATATTATATTCACTATTGCGTAGAAGTTTTGTCGCTTTATTCATTCGCGCATTAAGGTAAACTTCGCTGAATGAGGTGTGCTCTTGTTTCAATTTCCTTTTTAATGTGGAGCAACTCATATAGAGTGAGTCAGAAATATCCTTGAGCGCCCATTTTCGACTTATGTCGCTTATAATAATATTATAGATATTTTCGGCTAATGTATTTTGCGATAGTTCTCTAAAGAGGGCAAATGCTTCAGGTTCATAGATGAACTCTGAAAGTAGAAATCTTATTAAATATTCCTTTTTATCTTGGGATAATTTCTGGCTTTTATTTGAAGAGTGTAAAAGGTTGAATACTCTTGCTACGCCTGTTTCTATTGGCGCTAACAGATGTTTTGTCGTCGGTTTTGTTAATGGGGCCGAAAAGTCTGCATGTTCATACAGAAAAAAATTATAAGCATTTTTTATTGACGCTGAATCTAATTCAATTAAGTTATAATTTAACTGTTCATGAGTCTCTTCCATAGTGATATGAATAGTTTGATCTTTAGCTAAAAATATTAACATTGGCCCTGATGCCGTAATATACTCCCCGGACGATGTCGTAATTGAAATTTTACCCGTGGTGAGCTTGATGAGTACGGACTGCAGTAAATTTAATCCCTGAAGTGATAAGGATTTCCTCTGCCAGTTTTGCGCTGATTGTAAACATTCAATGCTCCCCACCTGGACAGGTGAGGGATTAAATACTTTTAGCATGATAATTTCCTTTTATTAAATGTGCGTGTAAATCAAAAATTATTCTGAAAAATATTTCAAAAGAAAACTAATATATAGCTATATAATTATTTGCGAACTTAAGGTATCAGGTGGCGATCTTTTCATTTTCTATGGGAAATGCTATTTTATATTGCATTTCTACATATTATAGTATCGTTAAAAAACTATGTCGCGTATAAAAAAAAGATGGAAATTTACAAGAATTGGCTCATGTTATTATCAATTTATCTCTTTAAAATTTGAATTAAGTAATAATTGCCTTTAATCTTTTAGAGAATAGCTCTTTAATTTCATGGAGGTAGTTAGCATGAGGTATAAGATCTGATGTTAATTTGTGATAAGGTTTATCCTGGATGTAAATATTAACGCTCTCGGCCAGGAAAGGCATACAACGCGGTAAATATATACTGCGGCGGGTAGACGGTGTAGCGATATCCGGAAGTTTGAGGGGAGGGGAAGCATTCAATCGTATGGTTGGCTTTATGAAAAACGGTGTAACACGTTAGTGAGGTTCTTTGATCTTACCCAGCAATAGTGGTCACGTGACTAAGTGAGTAAACTCTCAAGCAAGAGGTGACTCATATGAAAAAACCAGCATCAACCACCAAAAAGCCACGCAAGCAGCACACGCCTGAATTTCGCAGGAAGCCCTGAAACTGGCTGAACGCATTGGGGGGCCGCTGCCGCCCGCGAGCTTAACCTGTATGAATCACAGCTCTACAACTGGCGAAGCAAACAGCAAAATCAGCTCTCTTCTTCTGACCGCGAACAGGCGATGCCCGCAGAGATCGCCCATCTGAAGCGTCCGCTGGCAGAAGGGGATGAGGAACTGGCCATTCTCCAGAAGGCCGCGGCATACTTCGCGAGGCGCCTGAAATGAAGTATGTCTTCATCGAAAAACATCAGGCTGAATTCAGTACCAAAGCCATGTGCCGTGTACTTCAGGTTGCCCGTAGTGGCTGGTACGTCTGGCATCAGCGTCGTCATCAGATAAACCAGCGTCAGCAGTTCCGCCTTATCTGTGATAACGTCGCCCGGGAGGCATTCAGTGACGCAAACAGCGCTATGGTGCGCCACGCCTGACGGATGTATAACATAAAAACCGTAGCGGCCAGCTTGCGATGCGTTACAGATGGTGCAATGGCGGCGTAAACGACTGGGAAAGTCAGCGTGCATACAGACAGAGGTGGTCAGTACTATTCAACGGATTAGCAGAGCTTACTGAAACGACATAATCTGCGGGGGAGTATGAGCACCAGAGGCTGTTGTTATGACAATGCCTGTGCAGAAAGCTTCTTTCACACGCTGAAGGTGGAATGTATCCACGGAGAGGGCTTTGCCAGCCGGGAAATAATGCAGACAGCAGTGTTTAATGATATCGAGTGTGATTACAATCAACGGCGTCGTCACAGTGCCTGTGGCAGTCTCAGTCCGGAACAATTTGAAAACCAGAACCTTGCTTAGGGTTGTGTCCATATTACGCGGGTAGGATCAGTCCATTTCTGTAGTCTGCCTGTTGTTCTTCATCGTCAGTTGAAGTAACAGCTTTACCTCCGGCTACAGTAAGGATGATTGAAAAAATCATTTTAATGGCTTCAGCCAGCCCATTAAAAAATTACTTTCCAACTATCTGATTTATTAGAGGTATTGTCTTTCATTAAGATAGCGAGTCCTGGTGGTTTAAAAATAAAGACACAGTATTATAATAAAAATAACACATCATTAAATATTGAATTTGCTAACTCGTTGTGTGATGCTGAAATGATTTTATTGCATATTATTAATTTCTGGGATGAATGTTATGAATGGAAAATTTTTGTGTGGTTTATTGGTTTCGCTATTAATTAGCGGATGCGGTGACGATAACACCCCTACAGAGAAAGTCTTGAAAGAACAATTTAGTAATCAATTTCATGGGCGTCTTATCCTTGATTCAATTGATATCAAGGAAACATCGGTTGATGGAAATAAGAGAACATATGCTGCTGATGGCTTACTTTCTACTGGCTACGATCTGTATACGCCAGTTGCCTCGTTAACTGATTATATTGTTGTTCAAAAATCGTGGGATAAAGGCAAAGATATTAAATTCTCAGCAACTTTGAACAGTCTTGGTAATAAAGATACTGGATGGAAAACAATATTTTCTTCATTACAAATGTCAGAAACACCAAAAGGCAATCCAATTCCTAATGTTGAAACTGACGGTAAATATATCATCATGGATGGAGCAGGTTTTGATGATAAAATAAATGCAATTAAAGATGAATATGCCAGGAAGAAATCAAAACTAAACGAATTAAATAATGATATCGCAAAAGTTAAAACTAATATATTAGTTATTAATAAAGAAATCGATGAGTATTGGGGGAAAGGGGAAGATGGAAAAACACAAAGCCGTTATTTTGTTCAGCGTGATTTGAATAAAGAGCTGGAACTCTTTAATAAAGAAAATGCTCCTTATTATTTTGAGAAGAAGTACAATGCTGAAGTTTTCGACCCAGCAATGAAGGCTCGCCGGGAAAAATTAAAGAATTACAGGTTGAGTGATTTTGATGACATAAGGGCGGAGAAACGTGCTGTATTAGAAAAACATAAAGAAGAATACTCCGTAAAATATAATGAAATTAATGAGAAGATAAAAGCGAAAATGAAGGCGCTCGATGATGGTTTACAAGAGTTGATAGCAAAGAAACGTGGTCTCATACAGCAGCAATCAACCATCTCAGACGAGATTCGCAATCTTGATTATCAATATAAAAATTGGGTAAATTTTATGGAAGAGCTAAATAAAAGAAAATAACTGACTATTATTATGAGTGATAAAAAAGAGACTGAAATCTGGTCTCTTTTTTTGAGCCTGTCAGTAATTCTATGTAACTGCTAATATATTAAAGGTGATTGCTCAGGCGGTCACCGAACTCGATAATAAAGCGACTCATCGCCAGTCGCCAGTTCTGGATCGGCATACTCCATTTTTTTGATGCATCCTTGATTGCCAGATAAATAACTTTTCGTACCGAGTCATCCGTCGGGAACACTTTGCGTTTCTTAATCGCGGCGCGGATCACGCTGTTCAGGGATTCGACTGCGTTTGTAGTGTAGATGGTAGATGGTCTTGCGGATATCCGGCGGATAACTGAAGAGCGTATTGAGGTTTTCCCAGTGCGCACGCCAGCTTTTGCTGATTTGCGGATATTTCGGGAAGACGCTGTTTATCGCATCCGGGAAGGCCTTCAGACCGTCCACACAGGCAATCAGGATGTCCTGAAGGCCCCGCTTTTTCAGCTCCGCCAGCACGCTTAGCCAGAACTTTGTGCCTTCATTTCCGGACAGCCACATGCCGGCAACGCTTTCTGGCCTTCGGTATTGATCCCCAGCGCAGGGAAAACTGCTTTGTTTATCACACTGCCATTCTGATGAACTTTGACAACATACAGTCCATATAAACAAAGGGATACAGCGTATCCATTTGTCGGTTTTGCCACTCAGTGACCTGCTCTTTTACGGCGTCGGTGACTTTAGATATCAGCGTTGGCGACACATCGGAGTCGTACATTTCTTTGAATGTGGCAACGATTTCGCGGGTAGTCATGCCTTTGGCGCAGAGGGATAAAATCTGGCTGTCCATCTGCGTAATGCGCGTCTGGTGCTTCTTAATCAGCTGTGGTTCGAAGGTATTTTCACGGTCACGCGGCGTGTTCAGTTCGATCTCGCTGTTATTGCATAACACCGTTTTTGACGAGTAGCCATTGCGGGTGTTTGAGCCTGTTTTGGGCGCATTTTTCTCATACCCGGGGTGGTCAGCCAGCTCCGCATTGAGCGCTTTTTCGACGGTAAGCTTCGTCAACATGCGGGAAAAAGCATGGAGATCGGCTTCGGTTTTAAGGCCTTCAGCCACTTCAGCCGCAAGGGCTTTAAGTTTCTTTTCGTCCATAATTGCCTGTCTCTGTTACTGGAGTGAACATATCAAAAACAGGCACTTACACAATTTTAATTACAGTCTCACGCCCGGCCGCCCCTACGCAGTTGCACTTCCTTTCATTTGCTGTGGTCAGTTTGCGGGAAGACTTTCACCTTCAGTAATTAAGTTCGGGGTGATCTTCTTTACTCAATAAATTATTTTTGTCGTTCAGCTCCTCACGGACTTTTGCCAGTGACTTCTGAAATGCCGGGATTGTTTGCAGTCTTGCAAACTCTACTGCTCCCACATAACGACCAGCATCAACATCGCTTTGCCAGTGAGCACCGCATATCACTCTGCTTTGCCCGAACTCCCATCCTCGTCTGGCGAGCTCCTGCGCGCGTTCCGGTCTGGCCTCGGATAATACTAATGCCAGAAGTGTACCATAAGCAGTATGCCCGGAAGGGTAAGAGCCATCTTTTCGCAAAGTATTCTCATCTTCAGGACGGCAGGTGGAATGATTAAATAAGACAAAGGGGCGGGTACGCATATAATATTTTTTTGCCGAAGCAGTAGCGTAGTAGCCGCCCATTTTCAGAAGATTCTGTAACATATTCCAGGTTTCAGGCGTATCTTTGGGATTAATTTTAGCACCCACTACTGGCGAGAATATTCTGGCTATATTTTCCACGCTTACATCTGCATCCTCAGCAGCTTGTTTCCATCGTGGGGAACCCTTTATCGCATAGCCCTTGAAATAAGCCTCCTTATCATAGCGGAAAGCCGGATCATCATTACCTGGCGGTGGTGGTAAGTAGAACTGACTGTTCACTGATTCTTCAGGAGAATGAAAGGGTTGCACTGTTTCTGCTGATGTATATTTAGCTACGATCAGTGGTAGAAAAAATACTAAATAACGACTTTTCATAAAGACTCACTCCGGATCAGGCAATAATAAACAGATGTAATCCTATAATGATTTATTGCAATGGTTATTCAACATACAGGTAAAAAAGCAGGACGCTGTACTGGCATTATCGTCTGTCCATACCGGACTGACTGCAGCGGACAACAGAACAATACCGGTACTTCCGGCTAACAGCATTTTGTTTAAATTTTCTCCCCGGTTGTTTTTTATCTGCGTGCCTGACTGACACGCATTAGGTTAAAATCTTTCCGTAATAACAAACTATGAATAAGTATTTTAAACTATGTGCTCTGTTACCCCGGTAACTACCATCAGTCATGATGTGCTGAGTATTAATTTATGATTATGAACAAGAGTCGGAAACAGTATTTAAGAATAAAGAAGCCGACAAAGAAAAAATGCCAAAACTGGCGAAGGGATTATTGTTTTCAGTGATGAAAAAGTTCATGGCGGAGATATTGGACTCACTTGTCGGGGTTAGCGAACCGTCAGATGAAGTGATAGGCGTTATTACTGGTAATAATCTCCCTGTAGCTAAGTAAGCTTTTGACCCTGGCCCAAAGGTGAGCGGCTGATCGACGAAGCGCTGGGCGTTGCGCCAGAGAAAATCTGGCCTTCTCGTTATAGCTAGTCAGGCCAGAGATGGGGGCTACGGATTTCCATTCCCAGAAAAGCAAAAACCCAGCCATAGGCTGGGTTTTCTGAATAAGTGGTGCCCGGACTCGGAATCGAACCAAGGACACGGGGATTTTCAATCCCCTGCTCTACCGACTGAGCTATCCGGGCAACGGGGCGCATTAAACCGTAAAGGGGCGCGGTCGTCAACGGCTTTACACGAAAAAAGTGATAAAAGCGCGCTGACTGCCTGCTTTTCAGGCAAAATGCATAAAATCAGTACCCGTCAGGTGAGCGCGCCACCCTGACGGCACTGTGCAAAACGCAGAATATCTTCCGCCAACCGCTGAGCGGTATCTACATCAGCCTGACTGCGGTTGACCAGCATTCGGCTGAGACAACCTTCCAGCACCAGCTCCATCTGCCTTGCGACCATCGCCGGATCGTCAATTTCCAGCGTGGTCAGTAGCTCATGGGTAAAATCATGTGCCGCGCGTTTTTGTTGATTGGCCAGTTGGTGAATAGGATGGGTTGGGTCGGGATAAAACGTACAGGCGGCAATGAACAAGCAACCAGGATAACGGTTATTACTGACACATTCCGAAAGCGCGCTGTAGCGTGCCAGTAGCTTTTGTTCAGCAGAAAGCGTCTCATCAAGAAGAAGCTGGCGTCGCCAGATATCTACCTGCTGACTCAGATAACGTAGCGCGTCATATAAAATGGCTTCTTTATCTGGCCAGAAACGCTGTAATGTGTCGAGTGGGCGATTTACGCGCTCCGCCACCATTTCCAGCGTAGTATCGGCTATCCCTTGCGTCTCCAGTAATTTCAGGGCTTCTCCCAGAATATCTTCACGTTGCACGGTATTCTCCTCCGTCTTTGCTTTTGCAAGTGTCGCTCACGGTTGGCGATCGTGCAAATGCGCGCTAAAGGTGGCGGCGTCCATAAAGCCGGTGACTCGCGATTGCGGCTGTTCCTGGCCTTGGGCATTAAAGAACAGAATGGTGGGCAGCCCGAGGACTTGCAGATGCTTTAACAGCGCGGCGTCCTGCGCATTGTTAGCGGTGACGTTAGCCTGCAAGAGCACCGTGTCGCCGAGCGCCTGCTGGACCCGCGGATCGCTGAAGGTATACTTTTCAAACTCTTTACAGGCCACGCACCAGTCGGCGTAGAAATCCAGCATAACGGGTTTGCCTTTGGCCTGCGCCAGCGCCTGATTGAGTTCGTCCACGGTAGAAATAGCCGTGAAATTGAGGTGCGCTGGAGCTTGCGCGGATGGCGATCCGAACGCCCAATCCTGTAGAGGCCGCACGCTAATGAGCGCTGCCGCCAGCAGGATAATCTGTACGATACGCATCCACGCTCGTCTGGCCTGAAGGCTGGTGATAAAGGCCCAACCAAAGAAAGCGACGCCCAGCAGCGACCACAGACGTAAACCCCAAGCCTCGCCAATAATCCGCTCCAGTAAAAAGACCGGTAACGCGAGGATCACGAAACCAAAAGCGGTTTTAACATGCGCCATCCACGGGCCGCTTTTCGGTAGCAGACGGTTGCCAAACACGGTGACCAGCATTAGCGGCAGACCCATACCTAATGCATACAAATACAGCGTACCGCCGCCCAGCCACATGTTGCCGCTCTGAGCGATATAAAGCAGGATCGCGCTTAACGGCGCTGTAGTACAGGGCGAGCAAATTAATCCGGCAATCGCTCCCATAACAAAAACACCGCCGGGCGAGCCGCCTTGCTGACGATTACTCATTAATGTCAGCCGGGTTTGCAGTGAGGAGGGGAGCTGTAGTGTGAACAGGCCAAACATCGACAACGCAAGCAGGGTGAACACGATGGCAAGGCCGATTAACACATAAGGGTGCTGCAGCGCCGCCTGAAACTGTAATCCCGCCGCGGCGACGACCAGACCCAGTGCGGTATAGGTCAGCGCCATCCCTTGTACATAGATAAAGGCCAGCAGCAGTGCGCGCCCCGTCGACAAACGTTGCCTTCCCCCCAGGACAATACCGGAAATCAGCGGATACATGGGTAAAACGCAGGGCGTAAAGGCGATGCCTATGCCGATCAGCAGCGCCCAGAGCGCGGAAAAAGGTAGCTGGGCGGCGGGTTTTGACGTCTCACTCGTCTGGGTGACAGCAGGCGTCGGCGTGGCGTCTATTGCCGCGGCGACTTCACTTAGCGGCACCGTTTTCGTTTCCGGCGGATAACAGAATCCCGCATCGGCGCACCCCTGGTACGTTACCGTTAATGTCGCGCCAGCCGCCGCCTGGTTAACCGTTACTGGAACGTTTAGCCGCTTACGGTAGATTTCGCTTTTTCCGTAGAACTCATCTTCATGCCAGACGCCTGTCGGGAGTTGGACTGCGGCGATATCCGCTTTCGTCGGCGTGATACTGATTTGTTTACGGTAAAGGTAGTAACCCTCTTTTACCTGCCAGGAGAGGGTAAGATCGTGTTGATTTTGCTGAAAATCAAAAACAAACGCCCGGTCGGCAGGGACGAACTGCGAGCGACCCGGCGCGTCGAATAATCCGGCGAAGGCGGATGTGCTGCACAGCAGCAGGATCAGCGTAAAGATGCGTTGAGCCATGAGAGGTAATCAGTATCTCCGTGAGTAACAGGTAAAACCAGAAGTTCAGGCGTTTGATACGGGTGATGAGACTTCAGGCAGTCGATAAGCGCTTGCTGATGTGAAACGGTGGTTTTTAAGATCATTTGAACTTCATACTCCTGCTCCAGTTTGCCTTCCCAGTAGTACAGCGATGTCGCGCCGGGGAGGAGGGTGGCGCAGGCGGCCAGTTTTTCCGCCAGCACTTTGGCGGCCAGATCCTGGGCGGTAGCTTCATCCGGGGCGGTACAAAGCACCACAACGGCCTCGGGGATGGAAATATCCTGACTCTTAACATCAAGCATAAACACCTCGAAAGAACAAAAAGACCCGCAAGTGAACGGTCACTATACAACGGACGAGGGCAGGATGTTAGTCAAAGGGCGGGAGAATGCGGGGCGTGATACGCCCCGCGGGTGAAACACTTACAGCATAAAGCTGCCCAGCAGGAAGCCGAAGCAGACAGCCAGAACGACGCCCAGGGTGCCTGGGATGAAGAACGGGTGGTTAAAGACGAATTTACCGATACGGGTTGTACCGGTGTCATCCATCTGTACCGCCGCAACCAGAGTCGGGTAGGTCGGCAAAATGAACAGGCCGGAAACGGCGGCGAAGGAAGCGACTGCCGTCAGCGGAGAGACGTTCAGCGCCAGCGCCATCGGCATCAGCGCTTTCGCCGTTGCCGCCTGAGAGTAGAGCAGCGCGGAAGCAAAGAAGAAGATGACGGCCAGCAGCCACGGATGACCCTGGATGACGCTACCCGCAGTGTCTTTGATCCAGTCGATGTTAGCGGATACGAAAGTATCGCCCAGCCACGCCACGCCCAGAATACAGATACAGGCGCTCATCCCTGCTTTAAAGGTACTGGAGTTGAGGATGGCGTCAGTTTCCACTTTACACAGGATGGTGGTCAGCGTTGCGACGCTCAACATGATGATCAAAATAGCGTTGGTGGTGTTCATCAGCGGTTTCTCAACCAGGCCGAGGCTCGGACTGTTAACAATCGCATAAACAACCACGCAGATAACGCCCAGCAGGAACAGCCAGACGGAATTTTTTGCCATCGGTTTGATTTCAATCTGCTTTTCACCACGCAGTTCAATCAGCCCTTCTTCCAGACGTTTGCGGTAAATTGGGTCGTCCGACAGTTTGGAGTTGAACAGCATCGTGACCAGGAAGGACATCACCAGCACCGCCAGCAGCGTAGAGGGGATAACCACGGACAGCAGGTGAATGTAGCTAATGCCATGACCTTCCATAACAGAAGACATATACACCACGGCCGCAGAAATCGGCGAGGCGGTAATCGCAATCTGCGCGGATACCACGGCGGTCGAAAGCGGACGGCAAGGTTTGATTCCCTGCTCCTTCGCGACTTCAGCAATAACCGGCAGCGTTGCCAGGGAAATGTTCCCGGTACCAGCAAAAATAGTCAGGAAATAGGTCACAATCGGTGCGAGGATAGTGATGTATTTCGGGTTCTTACGCAGCAGTTTTTCCGTCTGGTTTACCAAATAATCCAGACCGCCCGCGACCTGCATAGCAGAGATCGCGGCGATAACCGCCATGATGATGGAAATGACATCGAATGGAATTGTCCCTGGCTTCACGCCGATGGCGGCAAGTACCAGAACACCCAGCCCACCTGCGAATCCAATACCGATGCCCCCAAGTCTGGCGCCCAAAAAGATTGCCAGCAAAACAATGATAAGTTCGACAACTATCATATTAGCCTTCCTTGTTGTTTAACAAGTTGATATTAAATTGTTGTTATTTGGTAACTTCTTGTAAGAAAAAAGGCACGTCATCGTGACGTGCCTCTTTGGTACTACCCTGTACGATTACTGTTCGCTTTCATCAGTATAACGTTTAGCTTTATAAGCCGGGTGCATCAAGTTCTGTACGGAGAAAATATCGTCCAGCTCGGCTTCCGTTAACAGGCCGCGCTCCAGCACAACTTCACGTACGCTCTTACCGGTTTCAGCACAGATTTTACCGACGATGTCGCCGTTGTGGTGGCCGATGAACGGGTTGAGGTAAGTGACGATACCGATGGAGTTATAAACGTACCCTTCGCACACTTCTTTATTCGCGGTAATGCCGTTAACGCATTTTTCCAGCAGGTTGTAGCACGCGTTGCTCAGAATGTGGATGGATTCGAACATCGCCTGACCGATAACCGGCTCCATAACGTTCAACTGCAACTGACCGGCTTCCGCCGCCATCGTAACGGTGGTGTCGTTACCGATGACTTTAAAGCATACCTGGTTTACGACTTCCGGTACTACCGGGTTCACTTTGGCTGGCATGATGGAAGAGCCCGCCTGCAGTTCCGGTAGGTTGATCTCGTTCAGGCCGGCACGAGGACCAGAAGAGAGCAAGCGCAGGTCGTTACAGATTTTGGACATCTTCACTGCCAGACGTTTCAGCGCGCTGTGAACCATAACATATGCGCCACAGTCAGATGTCGCCTCAATCAGATCTTCAGCCGGAACACAGGCGAAACCAGTGACTTCAGCCAGTTTTTTCACCGCCAGCGGAGAGTATTCTTTCGGCGTGTTCAGACCAGTACCGATTGCCGTTGCGCCAAGGTTGACTTCCAGCAGCAGCTCAGCAGTACGCTCGATGCTTTTCACTTCTTCTTTCAGCAGGATGCTGAACGCACGGAATTCTTGACCAAGCGTCATCGGTACGGCGTCCTGCAACTGGGTACGACCCATTTTCAGGATGTCCTGGAATTCAACCGCTTTACGTTCGAAACCTTCACGCAACTGGTTGATGGCATCGATCAGTTTGACGATAGAGGCGTAAACCGCTACACGGAAGCCTGTCGGATAGGCATCGTTAGTGGATTGACATTTATTCACGTGGTCGTTCGGGTTCAGGTACTGATATTCACCTTTCTGATGACCCATCAGTTCCAGCCCGATGTTGGCCAGCACTTCGTTGGTATTCATGTTGACGGAAGTGCCCGCGCCGCCCTGGTAGACATCTACCGGGAACTGGTCCATGCACTTACCGTTGTTAAGGACTTCATCACATGCGGCAATGATGGCGTTCGCCACACTCTTAGGAATGGTTTGCAGCTCTTTGTTGGCCAGCGCCGCCGCTTTTTTTACCATAACCATGCCACGCACAAATTCAGGGATGTCGCTGATTTTGTTATTGCTAATGTAGAAGTTTTCAATCGCTCTCAGAGTGTGAACACCATAGTAGGCTTCAGCTGGAACTTCCCTGGTACCCAACAGATCTTCTTCGATACGAATGTTGTTTGACATGTGAACCTTCTTTTTCAAGCTGCCAATGATTTTTACTTTAAAACACACAGGATATATGTGATTTCGAATGTTTTCTGACCGACGATTATCCCCTCCATCGGCCTGATAAACGAGATCATATGCTGGTTCAGAATTCCTACCGTAATCTGGATCACTTAAAGTGTGGGAATTTACCCCTTATTTATTATTTTGTGAAATAGGTCACCGCTTTAGTATTACTACCTAAAATAGGTGTACAAACCACTTGAAATTTTGCTACGCACCACCATATCGAATCGATGCGAATCGCAACCCCATTCAAATGGTCGTCGCAGACGGCCATGACTTACAGGAGAGTCCTTTGCGCTGGATACCCTTTTTAGCTGTCTTTCTCTATGTTTACATTGAGATTTCTATCTTTATCCAGGTCGCCCATGTGCTTGGCGTCCTGATGACGTTAATCCTGGTGATTTTTACGTCTGTTATCGGTATGTCGCTGGTACGTAACCAGGGTTTTAAAAACTTTTTGCTGATGCAACAAAAAATGGCGGCCGGTGAGAGCCCGGCGGCAGAAATGATTAAGAGTGTATCGCTGATCATCGCTGGCTTACTGCTCCTGTTGCCGGGATTTTTCACCGATTTTCTCGGCCTTCTCCTTTTGTTACCGCCAGTGCAAAAACATTTGACGCTGAAGTTGCTGCCGCATTTACGTTTTTCCCGGATGCCGGGCGGCGGGTTTAGCGCGGGTACTGGCGGTGGCGAAACATTTGACGGCGAGTATCAGCGTAAAGATGACGATCGCGATCGTATTGAACATAAAGACGATCGTCGGGATTAAAGGTAGAGATGCTGGCCGGATAAGTCGCGTGAGGCGTTATCCGGCCAACAGATACGTCTTACGCCATGCGTTTTCGCTTCGGTAAAAACAGCCATAATGCTGCCAGCATGATAATGGCATATAAGCTTTTCCACCCCAGCATTACCAGCAATAACAGGCACAGTAGACAACCCGTCACCGCCAGTGCATAGCAGCGCCCTTTCAATAGTCGACAGCCCGCCAGCATACAAAGCAGATAGAGCATAATAAAAATACCGTTAGCATAGACGATCAGCGCATTGAGGTTAATCTTCAGGGCGTAGACGACCAGGGAACTCACGCAACAACAGGCCAGAATAACGTTTAACGCGTGCAAGGGAAGGCGCCCGGGAGAGAGTTGAGCCAGATAGTGATCGGGCTGATATTGCATTTGCGTCCATATCAGACGCGCAAAACTCTGAGCATACACATTCAGGCTGGCAAAGCAGGTGAGATAACCAATAATGCAGGCTATCCACAACGCCTGGATACCGAAGAGATGAACAATAATAAGCGGTAGCGATGCTGTTGCCGCTATCTTGTCGCTATAGACGCCAAAATGCAGCACCACGGCGGTACAGGTCCAATAAATGGAGCCGGCCAGCATCAGGCCAATGATCAATGCGCGCGGAAAATCACGTTCAGGATTTTTAAATTCAGACGACAAATGCGTAAAAGCCTCAATTCCCACAAATCCCCAGAACATGATCGCCAGGGCGGTACACAGCCGGGAAAAGGTGATTTCGTTTGCGGCTGGGAAGGTGATATCTGCAGGTTTAATCGCGCCTTTCCACAGAATGGCGGCAATAAGCGCGATAATTAATCCAGCGATAATGGCTTGCAGGTTGGCGCTGGAGCTGGCGCCGCGCGATCCCATAAACCATAGTAAACCTAGAGTACCCAGCTCCCCAAATAAGAGCTGTTCGCTTTGCCAGCCAAACAGCGCCTGGCCGAAACCCACCGCAATATGCAAGGCTGCGGGAAAACTAACAGGAATGACTGATAAAAACAGCCAACTGATCACTCGTTGCAGACGCGGGCCAAATGCCATCCCGACAAAATGCGCTACGCCGCCAGCGTGTGGAAAGTGACGCCCCAGCACAGCAAAGACAATCGCAATAGGGAAAATCAAAATAATGAGCAGCGGCCATGCCCAAAGGCTGATGTCGCCTGCCGCCAGCGCAGCCAGCTCCGGAAGCGCAAAAACGCCAGTCCCTAATAATGATGTGGTTAACAAGATAACGCCCTGAACCAACCCAAGCTCTTTTTTTAGTTCATTCATCAGCTCATTATCCGGCGGCATTGTAACGTCAGGTGACGACAGACATTTTTAAGCGTATCACACACGCCTTTTCTTATAGCAGGATGTTCTAAACCTTGGGTAAACGTGAGATAAGTAGCGTTTTTACCGCTTTTTTCGCTCAGAAGAATTTTTTTTCATCTCCCCCCTTGAAGGGGCAAAACCCCATCCCCATCTCTCTGGTCACCAGCCGGGAAACCGTTTACGGGCCGGCGTCACCCATAACTGATAATGACTTTCTCAAAGGAGAGCTATCAATGAGTATTCGTCCGTTACATGATCGTGTGATCGTCAAACGTAAAGAAGTTGAGTCTAAATCTGCTGGCGGCATCGTACTGACCGGTTCCGCAGCGGGTAAATCAACTCGTGGCGAAATCATCGCTGTCGGTAAGGGTCGCATCCTGGACAACGGTACTGTACAGCCGCTGGACGTGAAAGTTGGCGACATCGTTATTTTTAACGATGGCTACGGTGTGAAATCTGAAAAGATCGACAATGAAGAAGTGTTGATCATGTCTGAAAGCGACATTCTGGCAATTGTTGAAGCGTAATCCGCGAACGACACTGAACATACGAATTTAAGGGAAAGAGAAAATGGCAGCTAAAGACGTAAAATTCGGTAACGACGCTCGTGTGAAAATGCTGCGCGGCGTAAACGTACTGGCAGATGCAGTGAAAGTAACCCTCGGTCCGAAAGGCCGTAACGTGGTTCTGGATAAATCTTTCGGTGCGCCGACTATCACTAAAGATGGTGTTTCCGTAGCGCGTGAAATCGAACTGGAAGACAAGTTTGAAAACATGGGCGCGCAGATGGTGAAAGAAGTTGCCTCTAAAGCGAACGACGCTGCAGGCGACGGCACCACCACCGCGACCGTACTGGCGCAGTCCATCATTACCGAAGGCCTGAAAGCCGTTGCTGCGGGCATGAACCCGATGGACCTGAAACGTGGTATCGACAAAGCGGTTGCTGCGGCGGTTGAAGAGCTGAAAGCCCTGTCCGTACCGTGCTCCGACTCTAAAGCGATTGCTCAGGTAGGTACTATCTCCGCTAACTCCGACGAAACCGTAGGTAAACTGATCGCGGAAGCGATGGATAAAGTCGGTAAAGAAGGCGTCATCACCGTTGAAGACGGTACCGGTCTGCAGGACGAACTGGACGTGGTTGAAGGTATGCAGTTTGACCGCGGCTACCTGTCTCCTTACTTCATCAACAAGCCGGAAACTGGCGCAGTAGAGCTGGAAAGCCCGTTCATCCTGCTGGCTGATAAGAAAATCTCCAACATCCGCGAAATGCTGCCGGTTCTGGAAGCCGTTGCAAAAGCAGGCAAACCGCTGCTGATCATCGCTGAAGATGTTGAAGGCGAAGCGCTGGCTACCCTGGTTGTTAACACCATGCGTGGCATCGTGAAAGTGGCTGCTGTTAAGGCACCGGGCTTCGGCGATCGTCGTAAGGCGATGCTGCAGGATATCGCTACTCTGACCGGCGGTACCGTAATCTCTGAAGAGATCGGTATGGAGCTGGAAAAAGCAACCCTGGAAGACCTGGGGCAGGCGAAACGCGTTGTGATCAACAAAGACACCACCACCATCATCGATGGCGTGGGTGAAGAAGCTGCCATCCAGGGCCGTGTTGCTCAGATCCGTCAGCAGATTGAAGAAGCGACCTCCGACTACGATCGTGAAAAACTGCAGGAGCGCGTAGCGAAACTGGCAGGCGGCGTTGCGGTAATCAAAGTTGGCGCTGCGACCGAAGTTGAAATGAAAGAGAAGAAAGCCCGCGTTGAAGATGCCCTGCACGCGACCCGTGCTGCGGTAGAAGAAGGCGTGGTTGCTGGTGGTGGCGTTGCGCTGATCCGCGTTGCTTCTAAAATTGCTGACCTGAAAGGCCAGAACGAAGACCAGAACGTGGGTATCAAAGTTGCGCTGCGCGCAATGGAAGCTCCGCTGCGTCAGATCGTGCTGAACTGCGGCGAAGAGCCGTCTGTTGTCGCTAACACCGTTAAAGGCGGCGACGGTAACTACGGTTACAACGCAGCAACTGAAGAATACGGCAACATGATCGATATGGGTATCCTGGACCCAACCAAAGTTACCCGTTCTGCGCTGCAGTACGCGGCTTCTGTGGCTGGTCTGATGATCACTACCGAGTGCATGGTGACCGACCTGCCGAAAAGCGATGCTCCTGATTTAGGCGCTGCTGGCGGCATGGGTGGTATGGGTGGTATGGGCGGCATGATGTAATTGCCCACACCCTGCATCCTTCAGGCTGCAGATGCGTTGGCTAACCCCAGTCACTTACTTGAGTAAGTGACTGGGGATTAACAAACTGGCCGCCTTCCTGCAACCAGAATGATTTGGGTGCTTATCTCCCAGAATTGAGAAACCCCCGGGCAGAAATGACCGGGGGTTTTTCTTTTAGTCATCTTTTTAGTATAAGATTCAGATACGGACAAAACGTCCAGCTCATTGATTATGGGGAATAACATGCACGTGAAATATTTAGCAGGGATCGTTGGCGCCGCGCTGCTGATGGCGGGTTGTAGCTCCAGCAACGAACTCACCGCTGCCGGCCAAAATGTACGCTTTGTCGAAGATAAGCCAGGCGCGGAATGCCAGCTAATTGGTACGGCAACCGGTAAACAGAGTAACTGGTTTTCAGGCCAGCACGGCGAAGAGGGTGGCTCAATGCGTGGCGCAGCGAACGATCTGCGTAATCAGGCGGCCGCGATGGGTGGAAACGTGCTGTATGGCGTAAGTAGTCCGTCACAGGGCATGTTGTCCAGTTTTGTCCCGACGGCCAGCGAGATGAACGGCCAGGTTTATAAATGTCCGAATTGATATGTCTGAATCGTAACGCCCTCTGAAAGATTCAGAGGGCGATATGGTTAGCGTTTTTCCTGCGATGATGCCATGCGTAGATTATGCAACGCGCGCATGCATTGATCTTGCGTCAGACGCGCTGCTTTACCGGTTCCAAGCGTTCTGACAAAAACCTTACACGGTTTTCCTTCCAGCTTTTTAAGACGCGGGCTGAAATTCAGCAAGCGGCGTGATATTGCTTCAGCTTCTTTAGAGCCTGACTGACTACGGGTCTTAATGATGGTGCCGCAATCATGCGATTGTCCTGCCTCATCCGTATAACGATAAACGAGCGCTAAATAATGGTTATACAGATTATGTTTCCAGTCAGGCTGGTTATAGGTATCGAATTCGATATTACCGTTTTCCAGGCAGTCAGCATCGTATAATGGTAAAAAGTCCAGCATTGAAGAAATACGCAATGCGAGCTCACGCATTTCGGCATTATTAATGGCGTGAATAATAGCCATCACCAGAACTTCAACCTGCCACTCACCGACCTGTAAATCAAGATGGCTACCATTGTGCAGCTTTAACGTAAAGGTTAATACTTTTTCTGTATTATCGCTCAACGCTAAAGATTCAACACGCTGATTAACATCGGCGTTTTCCAGCTCTTCACGGAGTATTGCCGGAATATTCTCATGCATTTTAAGCACATGACTGCTTTTAGCTTTCTGGCGTTTTTCCTGCTCTTGTTCCGGAAGCGAGTGTTGTAGATAAAGCCGGTGTTCAAGGCCGATCAACAAGTCTCGCAGCGCGAGCACAGGAAAGAAAAGCAGTGTTTCTTTATTTCTCAGTGACTTCACCTTAAGCGCCAGCGCGATAAACTTATCATTGTGACGAATAACGCCGGTATTTAGTCCCTTAATCGTTAAGGCCATGTCAATTCTCCACAAATATAAAATAATTAAATGTTTTACTGCAATGTATTTGATATATAAATTGTTTATGCCGTCCTATAAAAAGGAGAACCAGTATAATTCGAAAATGCAGTACACGCTAAGCGAGTCCTAAAACGGACTTTATTGAAAAGAGAGGACCGGAAAGGTGTATTTAACGAAGGTTAGTTTATCCTCGCCAAAGGGTGAGGAGAATCGCGGGGGAGTCTCCTCGTAATATTGCGCGGTAATATTTTTCGTCGTCCCTGACGCGCCCGCGAGGATTAGCACTGCCGAAGCTGTAAATCCAGCGGTGTTTTGCTCGGTTCGCCGCCGATTTCACGCGCCAGTCTTGGCACCATATAGCCGGATACCAGCGTGAGCAGTTCGCGCATGATTTGCCGGGCTTCGTCATCGGTGACCATAAAATGCGCGGCGCCCTGCACTTTATCCAGCACATGCAGGTAATAGGGCATCACGCCGGCGTCAAATAGCGCGTTGCTCAGATTCGCCAGCGTTCGCGCGTTATCATTCACGCCACGCAGCAGGACGCTCTGGTTGAGAAGCGTGACGCCCACGTGGCGCAGTTTCTTCATCGCCAGGCAGAATGCCTCGTCCACTTCATTAGCGTGGTTGATATGGTTCACCAACAAAATTTGCAGACGTGACTGGTCAAAGCGGGCGACCAGTTCGTCAGTAATGCGTGCCGGGATGACGATAGGCAACCGACTGTGGATGCGTAGCCGCTTGACGTGCTTAATGGCTTCCAGTTGCGTGAGCAGCCAGTCCAGCTCATGATCTTTCGCCATCAGCGGATCGCCGCCGGAAAAGATGATCTCATCCAGTTCCGGGTGTGCGGCGATATACTCCAGCGCGACTGTCCAGTTGCGCTTATTGCCTTGATTCTCCGCATACGGGAAGTGACGACGGAAACAGTAGCGGCAATTTACCGCACATCCGCCTTTTACCAGCAATAGCGCCCGGTTTTGGTATTTATGCAATAATCCTGGCACCACGCTGTGTTGCTCTTCCAGCGGGTCGGTGGAGAAACCGGGGGCGACAATAAATTCATCCCGGGACGTCAGTACTTGACGTAAAAGAGGATCGTCAGGGTTGCCCTTCTCCATGCGCGCAATAAAAGCGCGCGGCACGCGGAGGGCAAACAAGCGCCTGGCGTCCTGTCCTGCCCGGAGGTTTTCATCAGCTTCAATCTGTAAAAGATGCAGCAGTTCGTCGGGATTGGTCACAACATCGGCAAGTTGCGCTAACCAATCTTCTCGCAATGGGGTATTTAGGGTTACAATATGCGCCATTTTGTGGCTTAGCTACCAGTTAACAATTTCAGAGGGCCTTATGGCGACTTACTATAGCAACGATTTTCGTTCCGGTCTTAAAATCATGTTGGATGGCGAACCTTATGCGGTTGAATCCAGTGAATTCGTGAAACCGGGTAAAGGCCAGGCGTTTGCCCGCGTTAAGCTGCGCCGTCTGCTGACCGGCACGCGCGTTGAGAAAACCTTCAAATCGACCGATTCCGCTGAAGGCGCGGATGTAGTCGATATGAACCTGACTTACCTGTACAACGACGGTGAGTTCTGGCATTTCATGAACAACGAAACCTTCGAGCAGCTGTCTGCAGATGCCAAGGCTATCGGCGACAACGCAAAATGGCTGTTGGATCAGGCGGAATGCATCGTAACCCTGTGGAACGGTCAGCCTATCTCTGTCACTCCGCCGAACTTTGTTGAACTGGAAATTGTTGATACCGACCCAGGTCTGAAGGGCGATACCGCAGGTACTGGCGGCAAACCAGCCACGCTGTCTACTGGCGCAGTGGTTAAAGTTCCGCTGTTCGTGCAGATTGGCGAAGTGATCAAAGTCGATACCCGTTCCGGCGAATACGTATCCCGCGTAAAATAATTTACGTTATCGGGAAAAATGGTGCAGCGTATGCTGCGCCATCCTATTTTTCGCACCTCAATGATGAAACGCTTTATCGGCCTTGTCGCGCTGGTTCTTCTTACCAGCACATTATTAACGGCATGTAATACCGCCCGCGGCTTCGGCGAAGATATTCAGCATCTTGGCCACGCCATCTCCCGCGCAGCCAGCTAATCGCTTCTCGTCTTCCTAAAATTAGTCGATCGCCCGTCATTTTCTGGGATGTTGTCTATTATTAAGTTGCTATACACAAACAACATTGGCTAGAAAAGGAAGACATTATGGTTAAAAAGACAATTGCAGCGATCTTTTCTGTTTTGGTACTTTCCACTGTATTAACTGCTTGTAATACCACGCGCGGCGTGGGCGAGGACATCTCGGACGGTGGTAGTGCGATCTCTGGCGCTGCAACCAGAGCTCAGCAGTAATCATCAACGGTACGGCATGGCGTCGTACCGTTAATCGATTTTCTCCGGAAGCATAAGAAAGGGAGAATACCGGTTATCCATATGAAGTTTCATACGGATATTACGTTTATAGGTGTAAACCGTTTTCCCGTGAATGCCAAGCGCATACGCAATCTCTTTATTGCTGGTGCCTTCCGTCCACATCGCGAGCACTTTTTCCTCCTGCGGAGAGAGCAATGGCGTGGCGCTTTCCGGCGCTTCCTGCAGTGGATGAGTATGTAGCGCTCCTTTAATTCGTTGTGCAAGCTCATGTAAAGGCGTGTGTTTAGATAACACCGCATGACTGGCATATTGCGGTCTGTACGGCATATTCCCTGACTGTAATAATACCAACGGCGTCATCCTGCAGGCGGCAAAAAATGCATTGATAGGCTGTTCGGGTAAGGCATCGTTGAGAAAACCATATAAATCAGCGATAACCAGGTGGGGCTTCCATTGCAGAATATGTTCTTTCGCCAGTATAAGGTTATTCATCCCGGATACCAGCAGTGAAGAACTGAGCACATCAGTGTGATTAAGCCAGGCCTCCATGCCCGTACGGGTAAAGTGGCATCGGTCTATCACTAAAATTTTCAACATAGTTTTTTGCACCCGGAAGTAGATAAAGCACTTTCTTTCCCAGAAGGCGTTCCATCATAGAGAACTCCTGTGGGCGCTAAATGCGAAAACTACGCGGCTTAAAAGGGCCAATTCCCGCCTTTAGACGGAAAAAAATAAAAAGGTTGAAATTCATTTTCTCTCAGGCAAGAATGGCTTTTCATCCGTATACGTTACAGGACGACCTGTAAACGCTATTCTCACCGGGGACGGCCCCATTAATTATCTGGAGCCTGCTATGTCCTGGATCATTCTATTAATCGCTGGTTTACTTGAAGTGGTATGGGCTGTCGGCCTGAAGTATACCCACGGTTTTTCTCGTCTGACCCCCAGTATCATCACCATTACGGCCATGGTTATCAGTATGGCGTTACTTTCCTGGGCAATGAAAACGCTGCCCGTTGGAACGGCGTACGCCATCTGGACCGGCATCGGCGCCGTCGGGGCGGCAATCACCGGTATCCTTCTGCTGGGCGAGTCTGCCTCACCGGCGCGTTTGCTCAGTCTTGGCTTGATCGTCGCGGGTATCATTGGGCTAAAACTCAGTGCGCATTAATTCGTCGCTGACATTGCTACGAACCTGATTGTTTTACCCAAATTAATTTATTGACGTCAAACCCCTCCCGGGTCGCGACGGCCAGCATTTGCTGTTTTATTTCCTCAGAAAGCGTTGGCGTGCGAGAGAGTATCCACAGATAGTCGCGATCCGGGCCGCACACCAGCGCATGACGGTATTCCCGGTCAAGCGCAATCACGTTATAGCCGCCGTAGAACGGGCCGAAAAAAGAGACCTTGAGCGCGGCGCGGTTTGGACTACCGGTAAAATACGCTTTGCCTTCTGTTTTTTGCCACATTTCCCGATCCGGGTTATAGCCTTTATTGATGACATTAATCCCGCCATCGTCACGCAGACTATAGGTGGCCGTGACTTGTTCCAGTCCACGTTCAAATCGATGATCGAGGCGTGCGATCTCATACCAGGTGCCGAGGTAACGTTTGGCATCAAAGTTATTTACCACGGTAACGCCTTTAGGCGGGGTAGGCGAACTACAGGCGACAACCAAAAATGCCGCAGTAACCGCAGCAACGACGGGCAGCAAGCGCATAGCGTTTTTCCTTCCAGTGTTTTTTCTAAGTGTAGAACCTGGCGGGAAAATGAGAGGCAGGAAAAGAAAAAATGCCCTCTTATCGGGTAGATAAGAGGGCGTCGTGGCAACTTAGAGAGTGATAACGCCAATCGCCGTCACAACGGTCAGGATTGCCGCCAGACCGTAGAAGACCCATTTGCCCGCAGGCACGTGGATTTTCAGGTCATGCATCGCGTGGTGCATACGGTGTAGGCCACACCATAGCGGCAGCACGATCATCAGGAACAGAAAAACGCGACCAATAAAGCTTTGGGCGAACGTCAGTACGCGCTCAAAACTCAGGGCATCGCCCGGAAATAGCCCCAGCGGCAGCATGATGCCAACCAGTAGCACGATCACCGGCGCGATGATCGCGCCCCACATACCGCCTGCGCCAAACAGTCCCCAGAATACGGGTTCATCAGAACGTTTTGGGTTTGGATTAATCATCCGGGACTCCTTACCAGAACAGGGCAACATACAGAATGACTACGGTGACTACCGCAGTGACCACCCAAAGCCCTTTGATGATTGGCTCTGGCCCCATTTTTTCGTCTTTTACAATGATATTGGCCGCCTTCGGCGCCAGTTCAAACCAGGTTTTGGTGTGCAGCAGCGCGGCCGCCAGGGTGATCAGGTTTAAGATCACTACCACCGGGTTTTGTAAAAAGCCGACGAATCCCATCCAGGATTCCGCGCCGTGTTTGAGCGCAAACAGACCGAAAATCAGTTCAATACTGAACCAGACTGCCGGCACCGCTGTGCCTTCGCGCAGCATATAAAAGCGATAAAACGGCAGTTTTTTCCACCAGGTGGACGTCATCGGCCGCACATAGGGTTTGCGTTTAGTCGTCATGTTGCACTCCTTAGCGTGGTTTCAGGGTGGCGATAAGAAAGTCTTTCGAGCTTTCCACTTTACCCTGCTGAATGGCCGCAGCCGGATCGACATGTTTTGGACAGACTTCGGAGCAGTAGCCCACGAAAGTACAGGTCCATACGCCGTTCGGACTGTTCAACTGCGCCATACGCTCCTTCTTACCGTGATCGCGGCTATCTTCGTTATAGCGATGCGCCAGCGTAATCGCAGCCGGTCCGATAAATTCAGGATTCAGACCGAACTGCGGGCACGCGGCGTAGCACAGACCACAGTTGATGCAACCGGAGAACTGGTGATACTTCGCCATTTGCGCCGGGGTCTGGACATTCGGCCCCTGATCTGGCGTGCGAGAGTTGCCAATAATGTACGGTTTGATCGCTTCCAGGCTTTCGATAAAGTGTGTCATATCGACAACCAGATCGCGCTCAATCGGGAAGTTCGCCAGCGCTTCCACCTTCATACCGTTGGTGTAATCGCGCAGGAAGGTTTTACACGCCAGTTTAGGGACGTTGTTGACCATCATGCCGCAGGAGCCGCAGATCGCCATACGGCAGGACCAGCGGTAGCTCAGGTCTGGCGACAGGTTATCTTTGATGTAGCCCAACGCGTCCAGTAGCGATGTTGTTTCATCATAAGGAACTTCATAGAAAGCACTGTGCGGCGCGGTATCGGTTTCCGGGTTATAGCGCACCACCTCAACTTTCAGGTTTTTCATCTCAGCCATTCGCCTTCTCCTTCTTATCGGCTGCTTCCGCTTCACCGCCGTAAACACGTTTGGCTGGCGGCAGGGTGGTGATTTTCACGTCGCTGTATTCCAGACGGGTCGTGCCATCAGCATCGCGGAAGGCGAGGGTGTGCTTGAGGAAGTTCACATCGTCGCGCTCGGTACAGCCTTCATCCAGACGCTGATGCGCGCCGCGGGACTCTTTACGCGCCAGCGCAGAGTGCGCCATACATTCCGCCACGTTCAGACCATGACCCAGTTCGATGGTATACAGCAGGTCAGTGTTGAACACGCTGGAGGTATCGGAGATACGTACGCGCTTGAAACGTTCCTGAAGCTCGGCCAGTTTATCAACGGTTTTCTGCATCAGTTCCGGGGTACGGTAAATACCGCAACCTTCTTCCATAGACAGACCCATCTCATCGCGGATCTTCGACCAGTTTTCGTTGCCTTCCTGGTTCACCAGATTTTTCAGACGCTGTTCAATATCGGCAACCTGGGCGTCGAGCGCGGCGCTATTTGCGGCGCCTGCCGTAGCAGCGCGTTCCATTGCTTGTTCGCCAGCCAGACGACCAAACACCACCAGTTCCGCCAGTGAGTTGGAACCGAGGCGGTTCGCGCCATGCAGGCCAACAGAGGAGCATTCGCCAACGGCAAACAGCCCTTTGACACGGCTTTCACAGTTCTGGTCGGTTTCAATGCCGCCCATGGTGTAGTGCGCGGTCGGACGTACTGGAATCGGTTCTTTAACCGGATCGACGCCGACATAGGCTTTCGCCAGTTCGCAAATGAACGGCAGACGTTCATGCAGTTTCTTCTCGCCGAGATGACGCAGATCGAGGTGAACCACATCGCCGCGCGGCGTGGAGATGGTGTTGCCTTTACGCCATTCGTGCCAGAAAGCCTGGGATACTTTGTCACGTGGCCCCAGTTCCATATATTTGTTTTTCGGCTCGCCCAGCGGCGTTTCGGGGCCCATGCCGTAGTCTTGCAGATAACGATAGCCATTTTTATTGACCAGAATACCGCCTTCGCCGCGGCAACCTTCAGTCATCAGGATACCGGAACCTGGCAGGCCGGTCGGGTGATACTGAACGAATTCCATATCACGCAGCGGAACGCCGTGGCTCAGCGCCATGCCCATCCCGTCGCCGGTGACGATGCCGCCGTTGGTGTTATAGCGGTATACGCGGCCTGCGCCGCCTGTCGCCATGACCACGGCATTGGCGCGGATTTGCACCAGCGTGCCTTCCATCATGTTCATTGCCACCAGGCCGCGCGCATGGTTGTCATCAACCAGAATATCCAGCACAAAATGTTCGTCAAAGCGCTGGATTTGTGGGAACTGCAGGGAAGTCTGGAACAGGGTATGCAGCATATGGAAGCCGGTTTTATCCGCGGCGAACCAGGTACGCTCGATTTTCATACCACCGAAGCGACGCACGTTAACGCTACCGTCCGGACGGCGGCTCCACGGGCAGCCCCATTGCTCCAGCTGCGTCATCTCAGTGGGACAATGGTGGACAAAGTAATCCACGACATCCTGCTCACACAGCCAGTCTCCGCCTGCTACCGTATCGTGAAAATGGTAGTCAAAGCTGTCATGATCCTGGGCGACAGCGGCTGAACCCCCTTCGGCAGCGACGGTATGGCTGCGCATCGGGTACACTTTTGAGATCAGTGCGATTTTAGCATTGGGATTCGCCTGTGCGGCAGCAATTGCAGCACGTAATCCCGCGCCACCGGCGCCTATAATGGCAAGATCGGCTTGAAAGGTTTGCACGACATTCCTCCAGATTATTGTAATTTCACCCTCGCGCAGCCAGATAAAGCCTCTGGGTTCTGCGAAGTATGAATGCGTTTCCACTGCTCCTTTATGGGTACAACAGTATAGTCTCAGGGATGTGAGGGAAATTTGACGTGTTCGATTTTTTTAGCGTATCAGAGGGATGAATTATCATTGATTTTGATTAATTTAATTACTAAACCATCTGAAATCACTTTTTTTACCCTCCAGAAGGCGCCCGATACGCCTGCGCAAAATTTGTTTCGCCCGCGCGTTGCGAGTAGACTTCGTGACCTTGTCTTAAACTGGAGAAAGAATCATGAGCGAAACGGCAACCTGGCAGCCGAGCGCGTCCATCCCCAATTTATTAAAACGTGCGGCGATTATGGCGGAAATCCGTCGTTTCTTTGCCGATCGTGGAGTGCTTGAGGTTGAGACGCCCTGCATGAGTCAGGCGACGGTCACAGACATTCATCTGTTCCCGTTCGAAACGCGTTTCGTCGGACCTGGCCATTCCCAGGGGATGAACCTCTATTTAATGACCAGTCCGGAATACCATATGAAACGCCTGCTGGCGGCAGGGTGCGGTCCGGTTTTCCAGCTATGCCGCAGTTTCCGTAATGAAGAGATGGGACGACATCATAATCCGGAATTCACCATGCTGGAGTGGTATCGCCCGCATTACGATATGTACCGCCTGATGAATGAAGTGGATGATTTGCTTCAGCAAGTGCTGGATTGTCAACCTGCGGAAAGTCTCTCCTATCAACAGGCGTTTCAGCGCCATCTGGAGATTGACCCGTTATCAGCAGATAAAACGCAACTGCGTGAGGCGGCGGCAAAGCTTGATTTAAGCAATATCGCCGATACGGAAGAAGACCGTGATACGTTGCTGCAACTGCTGTTCACGATGGGGGTTGAGCCGCATATAGGTAAAGAAAAGCCGACCTTTATTTATCACTTTCCGGCAAGTCAGGCATCGCTGGCACAAATCAGTACCGAGGATCATCGCGTCGCCGAGCGCTTTGAGGTGTACTACAAAGGTATTGAGCTGGCGAATGGTTTCCACGAACTGACGGACGCACGTGAGCAACAACAGCGCTTTGAACAGGACAATCGTAAGCGCGCCGCGCGCGGTCTGCCGCAGCAGCCGATTGACCAAAATCTACTGGATGCGCTGGCCGCCGGTCTACCGGATTGTTCCGGCGTGGCGCTGGGTGTTGATCGTCTGGTGATGCTGGCGCTGGGAGCAGAAAGCCTGGCGGACGTGATTGCTTTTACGGTCGATCGGGCGTAAATCTGAAATTCACTCTTTCGCGAGATAAAATGGCGCAATAAGCGCCATTTTGTAGCATATTTTTTCAATTATCCTCTGTTTGCCACAACATAAGGCTGGAACTTTGATGCCATTTAGGTATCAATCCTGTGTTGATTTTTTTATCGCTGACCTTTGTAAAAAAGAAGGCGGCGTCAATCGGTGAGCGGCGTCTGGCAAACGCGCTCGAGCGTAAGGGATGGTTGAATGACCCACACGATAAAAAAGATGAGCCTTATTGGGCTTATCCTGATGATTTTTACTTCTGTTTTTGGTTTTGCGAATAGCCCGTCGGCATTTTATTTAATGGGGTATAGCGCAATCCCGTGGTATATATTTTCTGCCTTGCTGTTTTTTATTCCATTCGCCTTAATGATGGCTGAAATGGGTTCCGCTTATCGCAAAGAAGAGGGCGGGATCTATTCGTGGATGAATAATAGCGTGGGGCCACGTTACGCGTTTATTGGCACGTTTATGTGGTTTTCATCGTATGTCATATGGATGGTAAGTACGGCGGCAAAAATTTGGGTACCGTTTTCTACTTTTGTTTTTGGCGCCGATATGACGCAGCACTGGCGTATTGCAGGGCTTGAGCCTACGCAGGTTGTCGGGCTGCTCGCCGTCGGCTGGATGATTCTGGTGACGTGTGTCGCCGCCAGAGGGATCAATAAAATTGCGCGAATTACGGCGGTCGGGGGTATTGCCGTAATGTGTCTTAATTTAGTTTTATTGTTAGTGAGTGTCGCTATTTTGTTATTAAATGGTGGGCATTTTGCACAAGAGATTAATTTTACCTCGTCACCGAATCCGGGTTATCACTCCGGCCTGGCAATGTTGTCATTTGTGGTATTTGCTATTTTTGCTTACGGCGGTATTGAGGCTGTCGGCGGACTGGTGGATAAAACCGAGAAACCGGAAAAGAATTTTGCGAAAGGTATTGTTTTCGCGGCCATTGTGATTTCAATTGGTTATTCTTTGGCGATCTTTTTATGGGGCGTCAGCACTAACTGGCAACAGATATTAAGTAATAGCGCCGTTAACTTAGGGAATATCACCTACATTTTGATGTCGAGTTTAGGCACGACATTAGGTAACGCGTTAAACCTTTCTCCGGACGCAGCGATGACGGTGGGCGTCTGGTTTGCGCGTATCACCGGTCTTTCTATGTTTCTGGCTTATACCGGCGCGTTTTTTACGTTGAGCTATTCACCGCTGAAAGCCATTATTCAGGGGACGCCAAAAGCGTTATGGCCCGCGCCGATGACGACACTGAACGCTAACGGTATGCCGGCGACCGCTATGTGGCTACAGTGCGTGCTGGTGAGTCTGTTTATTTTGCTGGTCTCTTTTGGCGGTGACACCGCATCGGCGTTTTATAACAAACTCACGCTGATGGCGAACGTCTCAATGACCTTGCCATACCTGTTCCTTGCGCTGGCATTTCCCTTCTTTAAAGCGCGTCAGGATCTGGAGCGGCCATTTGTTCTCTTTAAAACCAAAGCCTCTACCCTGGTCGCGACGGGTGTTGTGGTGCTGGTGGTGACGTTTGCCAACGTCTTTACCATCATCCAGCCGGTGATTGAAGCTGGGGATTGGGACAGCGCCTTGTGGATGATCGGTGGGCCGATCTTCTTCTCGCTGCTGGCGATGGCGATTTATCAGAATTACAGCAGCCGCATGAGCGCTGATCCGGAGTGGGCGGCGGAGTAATCTTTGTCCGGATAGCGTTAGCTCATCGGCTTTATGAAAAGGATATTTATAATGAGTCCGAAAATGTTTGCATTGTGCGCTATCTGGCTTTTACTGGCTATCCCACTCATCGCTGTATTTTCAGTCCTGGATAAAGAGTGGATGATTGGCGAGAGTGGGATAAACAACATTTGTGATGTGATGAGAACTGTCGAAAATGATGATTCCAGAGGTTTTGGCGCGATGATGACGCTGCCCCTGTTTTTCCCGTTTTTTTACGTTACTGTGTATAAGAAAATACGTAGTTGGTTTTTGTACTGTGTCGCGTTGGTGATATTTGCTTACTGGTCCTGGCAATTCTTCCTGCGCTATCAGTTTTGTGTGTGATCTATGCTAAAAGACCTGATAAGCCTATGTCATCGAGTCTTTTAGCGTCATCCGGCGCCATTGCGTTTACAAACTCCCCGCCGGGCGGCTGGTTTTACCCGCTGACGTTAACGTTCTCCCCGTTTGTTTACCGCCGAGGCTCTCCAGACGCATCTGGAACGGCGGGAACGGCATATCAATACCGTGCTCGCGGAAGCCCGCCAGAATCAATTGGTGGATCTCATGGCGTAATGGCATACGGTGTCCCATTTCCGCGGCATAGATACGCAGTTCGAAAATCTGAATACCCTGCTGGAGATCCACCAGAAAGATTTCAGGCGGCGGGTTATCAAGCACCAAAGAACAGCGCTGCGCCGCCGTCAGCAGAATTTGCGTCACCTCTTCGCTATTGGCATCCGCTGGCGCCGGGATGGTTAACACCACGCGCGTAACGGAGTCAGACAGCGACCAGTTGATAAACTGTTCGGTGATAAAGGCTTTATTCGGCACGATAATCTCTTTACGATCCCAGTCACTGATAGTGGTGGCGCGGGTATTGATTTTGGTCACGCTGCCGGTGAGATCGCGAATGGTCACCGTATCGCCGATACGAATCGGCTTTTCAAACAAAATAATCAGGCCGGAGATAAAGTTAGCGAAAATTTCTTGCAGGCCAAAACCAAGCCCAACGCCGAGCGCGGCCACCAGCCATTGTAGCTTCGACCACTCAATGCCGATCATCGAGAAACCGACCAGCCCGCCAATCAGCATTAACAGATATTTGGTGATGGTCGTGATGGCGTAACCGGTACCAGGCGTTAAATCGAGATGCTGTAATAACGCCAGTTCCAGCAGCGCAGGCAGATTACGCACCAACTGCGTGGTGATGATAAAGACCAGAATCGCAATGAGCACCGCCCCCAGAGTAATCGGCTCCAGGCTTTCCACGCCTTGCACCGTAGAGGTGACATCCCACAGCGAAATATTCTCCAGGAAGCCGAATGCCGAGTGGATTTCCGACCACAGTACAATTACCGATAGCAGGGCGATAAGCATCAGAATTGAGCGGACCAGACGCAGCGACTGAGCGCTAATAGCGTCAAGATCGATTTCACTTTCATCGATGTCGACCGCGCCTTCCAGGCTGGAGGAGTGCGCCGGTTCTTCTTCGCCGCGCGCGCGCTGCGCCAGCATTTCCGCCCGACGATGTTTGGCGCGGTCAAAAGCCAGTCGGCGTCGTTGGATCAGCATCCAGCGGCGAATGACGTGATAGATGACCAGCAACAGGAACCAGATGGCGACCGAGGTTTCCAGTCTCGCCAGTAGCGCCTGCGCCGTGGCCAGATAACCCACCGCCGCCGCCAGAATCGCGATAAGCGGCGCGCCCATCAGCATATTCCACAGCAGGCTGTTGACCATGTTGTCGCCGTTGCCTTCTTTATCAAGATAGAGCGGGATGCCCGCTTTTTTCAGACTCAGCGTGACCAGCGCCAGCGCGCCGCATATCAGGATGAAGCAAAGGCGGCCCAACGAGCCGGAAAACTCCCGATCGTTAAGATTATCAAACATGATCACTGCCATGATGAGCGGCACGATCAGCCCAATGCTCATCAGGTAGTAGCGCATCGCTTTCGCTACCCGGTTTCGCGGCCAGCCGAAATGCGCCACAAACAGACCATTAGGACGGGCAAAAGCGGCGCAAATCATGACTACCCACAACAGCGGTACTGTCGCCGTCACGCCATCACCGATGGCGACGGCCAGCGGATACGGCCAGGCTTCCTGTAGACCATAGCCGAGCGTCGCCCACAAGACCGGCAGCGGCGAGGCGACCAGAATCGACCAGAACACCGTTCGCAGCGTCAGCGAGAAGTGATCCTGGGTGACTTTCCCGACGCGCGAGGCCGAGCGCTCAAGGAACCGGTTGAAGTGTTGGCGTGAATAGAGGCTAAACCCGACCAGCGCCAGCGCGCCGAATAACGGCAGTAGCGTCTCTTTGCTGGTCAGCATCATGATGCTGGCTTTACCTAACTGATTAAACGTATCTAATGAGATAAGCCGACGTAAATCCTGAACCAAATCAACAGGCCAGGAGAGCGATAGCGGGCTAACGTCAGCGGTCCAGAACAGATAACGGTGGGTCGCTTCATTAACCTCTTTAAGCGCATCCTCCAGTTGGCTGTTGGAGACTTTCAGTTTGGTCAACTCCAGGATCAGCGTGTCGCCGCCCTGTAACAACGAGTTGAGCAGCTCGCGCTGAGTGCGAAGCTGGGCGTCAAGAATCTGGTTTTGCTCGGCGGTCAGCGGCTGTCCATTGGCCTGACGTATTTGCCGTAGCTGCGGCTGTTTATTGAGTAACTCTTCATAGCGCATACGGTGGACGCGTAGCTGCGCCATTTCCGTATCAAGCTGCTGCGGCTTAGGCATCTCTGGCAGACGGGCGACCTGCGCACGCAGCGCTTCGCCAAGCATGTTGGACACGCCAAGCCATTGCGACTGCTCCCGCAGCGTATTGAGCGCCTGACGCACCTGTAACGTTTGGCTGGTGGCCTGTCGCTGCTGCGAGGCGACCAGATCCATCCGCTGCGCTTGTTGATTGAGCGCCTGTGACAGCTCGCGGTTGACTTTAAATTGTTCGACGATGCCTTCCGGCAAACCGGCGCTGTTTTCCGCCAGCAGCTCAGTGCTTTCCAGCGCGCGTTCCGCTTCACGTTGGCGCAGGCTATTGAGCTGATTGCGCAGCGCCTGAAGATACGCATCCAATTGCTGACTCTGTTTTTCCGCCAGCTCGGAACGCAGACGAGCCAGTTCCTGACGGTTGTTGGCGGACAGTTGCGCCAACTCCAGTTCGTCGACTAACGCTTTTAGTTTGGCGGACTCCGCCTGCATACTGAGACTTTGCGCCTGGCTAAGCGCGGCACTTCCGCCTGCGGCGCCGAGCCGTCGCTCAATCTCATTAAGCTGGCGACGGGCGTCGTTTTGCTGTTGGGGAAGCTGGCTGAGCGAGTCGGCGATCTCCCTGACGCGCTCCTGTTCCTGTTGCGCCTCGCGGGTTTTATCCAGTAGCTGGCTGCTAACCTGCAAGATCTCCTGATTTAACGCTTCGGTGGACATCTCTGGCGGTACGCTGCGAGGTTCATCGCGCAGATTATTCAACTGGGCGCGCAAGGTGGCGGATAGCTTAGGGAAATTATCAATAACGTGTTGATATTGTTTCGCGCGCTCAAGCGAGCCTTTTCGCTCTTCAAGCGCGTTTAACGCAGTCTGGAGCGCCTCAACGGCTTCCGGCTGAGCGGGCTTCGCCGCTTTTGCCTGCTCCAGTTCCTGCGTGATTTGTTTGGCGTCGGGGGCCGTTGCGGCGAAGGCCCCCGTGCTGAGGCACCAGGCCATCAGAAAAGCGATAATCAGGCGCACGTCAGCATTCTCTCTTGATTAGGTGTCGTCTTTTTTATTGTCAACCAGCGGGCTGGCGTCGTGTTCGGCTTTAATTTCTTCAGCCGGCAGCGGAGCAGGTTCTACCTCCGGCGCGACGAATGTTTCGGTCGACGTCGCCAGCGGTTGGCCAATTTTGGTAACGGACAGGCTTGCCAGCGACGCGATCAGATTCACTTTCCCCGGCGCAAATAAGTTGATGACCGTGGAACCCAGTTTAAAGCGTCCCATCTCCTGGCCTTTCAACAAGGCGACAGACCCTTCATGTTCGCCTTCTGGCCAGGTCCAGCGCTTGATGATGCCTTCGCGCGGCGGGGTAATGGTCCCCGCCCAGACGGTTTCGATACTGCCGACAATAGTTGCGCCGACCAGAATCTGCGCCATAGGCCCGAACTCGGTATCAAACAGACAGATAACGCGCTCGTTGCGGGCAAACAGGTTGGGGACGTTTTGCGCGGTCAGATGGTTAACGGAGAACAGATCGCCCGGTACGTAGATCATTTCGCGCAGGATGCCGTTGCATGGCATATGCACGCGATGGTAGTCGCGAGGGGAGAGGTAAGTGGTCACAAACGTGCCGTTGCGGAACTTATCCGCCATCAGGTAGTTACCCGCCAGCAACGCCTCAAGGCTGTAATTATGGCCTTTGGCCTGTAAAATTTTATCTTCTTCGATACGACCCAACTGGCTTATCACGCCGTCGGCAGGCATCACCAGGATGTTAGGATCGGTATTGAGCGGACGCACGTCATCACGCAGCGGACGAACAAAGAAATCATTGAACGTACGATAGCTGGCGGTATCCGGTTTTTGCGCCTCGGTCATATCGACTTTGTAATACTTTACGAAGAGATCGATAACCAGTTTTGTCAGCCATCCTGCTCGTTTGCTTGCGCCCCAGCCCGCCAGGCGAGTGAGCCATAGTTTCGGCAGAATGTATTGTAGCGAAAGTTTAAATGAGTTTAACAAGGTAGCCTCCAGGCCATTGTTGTTCCTGAACCGGCAGTTATACCGGTATCCTGAAAAAAGGGGACGATTCTAACGACGCCTAGCGTATCTGTCAGTCGTCCGTATCAGAAAAGTTTTTACGCGTTTTTACCTGCGCCATACTTTCAAGAATTCGGTGATAATTTTCGAAACGGGTTTCCGCAATAGCGCCGTTCTCTACCGCTTCGCGAATGGCGCAGCCTGGATCGGCATCATGCTTGCAGTCCCGGTATTTGCAATGTCCCAAATAGTCATGAAATTCGACAAAGCCCTGGGTGATTTGTTCCGGCTCCAGATGCCATAAGCCGAACTCGCGCACGCCGGGGGAATCAATGACATCGCCGCCATGCGGGAAATGATACAGACGAGCAGCGGTAGTGGTATGTTGACCCAGACCGGAGACATTCGACACATCGTTCGTCAGAATCTCGTTCTGTAAGCCGAGTAGAGCGTTTAGCAGACTGGATTTTCCGACGCCGGACTGCCCGGCAAAAATACTGATGCGACCGGTTAACGCCTCTTCCAGCGGTTTCAGACCATCCTGCGTATGGCTGGAGACCATCAGCACGCGATAGCCGATATTGCGGTAGATATCCATCTGCTCATTAACGAAGTCCATACCTTCGTCGTCCAGCAGATCAATTTTATTGAGTACGATAAGCGGCTCAACCTGTAGGGTTTCACAGCCGACCAGATAGCGATCGATGATATTCAGCGACAGCTCCGGCAAAATCGCGGAGACGATAACGATTTGGTCAATGTTGGCGGCAATAGGCTTCACGCCGTCGTAGAAGTCCGGGCGCGTCAATACCGAGGTGCGCTCATGCACCGCTTCAACGATGCCTTTTACGTTGACGCCCTCTGCGGCGGCTTTGCCCGGACGCCAGACGACGCGATCTCCCGTCACCAGCGAACGGATAGTGCGGCGGATATTGCAACGGTGAACCTCGCCGTCAGCAGACTCCACATCGGCATGCATACCAAAACGGCTAATGACGATACCTTCTGCAGGCTCGCCAAACAGGTTGTCATCGTAGTCGGCTTTCTCCGCGGACGTTTTTAAACGACGCTGGTGATTGGCGTTCACACGGCGCTGCTGGCCTTTGGAGAGTTTATTTTTGCTCAATCGTACTGGCTCCTGGTCGCCCATAGTGGGCAAAACATCTATGATACACGCAATTGTAGATGAATATAGTCACAGTGAATGTGACCTCTGAAGGGTGGAAAATAGCATGAGTGCCGATGAAAACAACCTGATTTGGATCGATCTGGAGATGACAGGTCTGGACCCCGAACGCGATCGCATTATTGAGATAGCCACGCTGGTGACGGATGCCAGCCTGAACATTCTGGCGGAAGGGCCGACGATTGCGGTACATCAATCCGATGCGCAACTGGCGTTAATGGATGACTGGAACGTGCGCACCCATACCGGTAGCGGCCTGGTAGATCGCGTTAAGGCAAGTACGATGGGCGAACGAGACGCTGAACTGGCGACGATTGAATTTCTGAAAACGTGGGTGCCTGCGGGTAAGTCGCCGATTTGCGGTAACAGCATCGGTCAGGATCGTCGTTTTCTGTTTAAATATATGCCGGAACTGGAGGCCTACTTCCACTATCGCTATCTGGATGTCAGTACGCTCAAGGAACTGGCGCGCCGCTGGAAGCCGGAGATTCTGGCCGGCTTTACCAAGCAGGGCACGCACCAGGCGATGGATGATATTCGCGAGTCGGTGGCGGAGCTGGCTTACTACCGCGAGCATTTCATTAAGCTGTGAGGCGTAACATGCCGGATGGCAACGCCAGAGCGTCTCATCCGGCAGCTCTCCCGCCACTGAATTACTGCGTAAACCATTTCTCTTGCATTTGCGCATATTCCGGCGACGCTTTCACCTTGTCGAGCGCGGCATTAATTTCTTGCAATAGCGCGTCGTTGCCTTTGCGTACCGCAATGCCTAACCCTTTTCCGTAGTAGTCAGGATCGCTGGCGCGTTCATCCATGATGGCGTAATCCGGATTGTTTTTTAGCCACTTACCAATCGCGGCGACATCGCCAAACACGCCCTCAAGACGGTTGTTTTTCAGATCGGTAAAGGCGTTTAGATAGCTGTCATAGGCGACAGGTGTGATAGCTTGTTGTTTATCCTGCAAATAGCGCTGATGCGTTGTACCGTTTTCCAGACCGACTTTTTTGCCTTTCAGATCGGCAAAAGTGTGATAAGCCCCTTTACGCGTGACGATTACCGCCGATAGACCTTCGTAATAGGGTTGGCTAAAGGAGACCTGCTGCTCACGTTTGGGCGTCATATCCATACCGGCGATCACCGCATCAAACTTTTTGAAGCGTAGGCCGGGGATCAGACTATCAAAGCTCTGGTTAGTGAATGTGCACTCCGCTTGCATCTCTTTGCAGACCGCGTTGGCGACATCAATATCGAAACCAACAATTTTATTATCGGCATCGACAAACTCATAGGGCGCATAGGTGGCGGAGGTGCCAAAATGTAATGTTCTGGCGGAAACGGAAGCGGCGTGAACGGAGAGGCTGGCTAACAGCATGACAATAAGTTTTTTTTTCATCTTGATCCCTGATATCAATTGGATGTTGTGGTCACCGTGCTATTCTTTTTTTGGCGCAGGGTGCTATTCTGATTCTGTGCCTTTAGGCGTGGCGTGAAAAGTTTTTTGTTGCATAGCGCACGCTTTGCTCGTTTTTTGTCTTGTTTGGTGATTTAATCAGCATTCAAACAAAAATCGCGAAAAAATGCGTTCAGGGGCTTGCAGCTAAATGGATTTCTCGTATAATGCGCCTCCCGTAACGACGCAGAAATGCGAATTACGACAGCAACAAATTTGCGGGAATAGCTCAGTTGGTAGAGCACGACCTTGCCAAGGTCGGGGTCGCGAGTTCGAGTCTCGTTTCCCGCTCCAAAATTTGAAAGTACTTGTTAAGTACATACCACCAATCGCAGGATTTCGAATTGCGACAAGGCGGCAACTGAATGAGTCCTCAGGAGCTTACTGAAGTAAGTGACTCAGGCGAATGAAGGCAGCCAACGCAGTAGCGGTTCGAAAGACGAAGATTATGCGGGAATAGCTCAGTTGGTAGAGCACGACCTTGCCAAGGTCGGGGTCGCGAGTTCGAGTCTCGTTTCCCGCTCCAAAATTTGAAAGTGCTTGTTAAGCACAGACCACCAATCGCAGGATTTCGAATTGCGACAAGGCGGCAACTGAATGAGTCCTCAGGAGGTTACTGAAGTAAGTGACTCAGGCGAGTGAAGGCAGCCAACGCAGTAGCGGTTCGAAAGACGAAGATTATGCGGGAATAGCTCAGTTGGTAGAGCACGACCTTGCCAAGGTCGGGGTCGCGAGTTCGAGTCTCGTTTCCCGCTCCAATTCTTATCTACAGTAAAATTATCCACAACGAATATCGCGTTGGGGCACGTTTTGTTCCGCTTTCGTCAGATCCTTGTAAACAGACTTATCCACAGGGCGGCCCATTGCTCCTGGAATGCAAAAAATTATACCTGACGCGTAGAATTTCTATAATTTACTGAAAAATATAGAAAAAATAAGATTTCAAAACGTTAGCGTTATTGTCTGTTCCTTTTTTCCCTCTTGAATCGCAATGTGTTTTTATTTTTATACACAGCCTGTGAATAATTCAGGCATCGCGCACCAGCCCTTTTTCAATCACCCTGACCAGACGCTGTTTTTTCGGTAGCTGCACTTCAATGATGCAGGCGTTGCGCTTTTCAATTTGTTGCGCAATCGCCCATTCGATATGCTCATCGAGAAGTGGATGCTCACCCTTGCGGCTTTCCAGCGCCGTAATGACGGCATTACTCCACGGCGCATTCCCCAGCGCGACGGCAACATTGCGCAGCCAGCGTAAATGACCAATGCGCCGAATCGCAGAACCTTCAGTGACTTTCAGAAACTGCGCTTCGCTCCAGCTAAACAACTCAACCAAATCTGGGTTATGCAGCGCCTTGCGTGGGCTAAAATCTGCTTCGTCGGTCAACTGAGAGTAACGATTCCACGGACAGATAAGCTGGCAGTCATCGCAGCCGTAAATACGGTTGCCTATCAGTGGGCGAAATGCTTCCGGAATAGCGCCTTCCAGCTCAATGGTGAGATAAGAAATACAGCGCCGCGCGTCCACCGTATACGGTTCGACAATCGCCCCGGTCGGGCAAATGGTCATACAGGCGACGCATTTGCCGCAACCTTCCTCGACCGGCTGGTCGACCGGCAGCGGTAAATCAATCAGCAATTCCCCCAGGAAAAAGAATGAGCCCGCCTCCCGATTAAGGATAAGTGAGTGCTTACCCGTCCAGCCAAGTCCGGCTTTTTCCGCTAATGGGCGTTCAAGAATAGGCGCAGAGTCGACAAACGGTCTAAAATTCAGCGAACCGCAGTACTGCTGGATCTGCTCGCCCAGTTTTTTAAGGCGGCTGCGTAACAGCTTGTGATAATCACGCCCCAGCGCATATCGGCTAACGTAGCCCAGCGTGGGATCCTTCAACGTACTGGCAAACGCGGCGTTGGCGGGCAAATAGTTCATGCGCACGCTGATGACACGTAGCGTACCGGGTAAGAGTTCATGAGGCCGGGCGCGCATCATACCGTGGCGCGCCATCCATGCCATCTCGCCGTGGTATTGTTTGTCCAGCCACGCCTGCAGCGCAGGTTCGGATGCGCGCAGATCGGTATCAGTAATACCGACCTGCTGAAAGCCCAGCTCCAGCCCCCACTGCTTAATATTTTGCGCTAACTGATTGAGATCGAGGGGCTTTGACATGATGGACCATAACATGAAGAAAAACCCTGTAAGTATACCACACTCCATTTGGCCCGCCGATGACATCAAACGGCTGGAACGCGATGCGGCGGATGCCTTCGGACTCACACTCTATGAATTGATGCTGCGCGCTGGCGACGCGGCATTTCGGGTAGCCCGTGACAGTTATCCTGACACCCGACACTGGCTGGTGTTGTGTGGTCATGGCAACAACGGCGGCGATGGTTACGTTGTGGCGCGACTAGCGCAAGCGGCGGGCATTAGCGTAACGTTGCTGGCGCAGGAGAGCGACAAACCGTTGCCTGAAGAAGCGGCGCAGGCGCGCGATGCCTGGCTGAATGCTGGCGGCATTATCCATGCTGCCGATATTATCTGGCCGGAAGCGACGGATCTGATTATCGACGCGCTGCTTGGCACCGGCATAGCCCAGGCGCCGCGCGACCCGGTAGCCGGTCTGATTGAACAGGCGAACGCTCATCCTGCGCCGGTTGTCGCCGTCGATATCCCGTCAGGTCTGCTGGCGCAAACGGGCGCCACGCCTGGCGCGGTGATAAGCGCCGCGCATACGGTCACGTTTATCGCCCTGAAACCAGGCCTGCTGACCGGCAAAGCGCGTGACGTTACCGGCATATTGCATTATGACGCGTTGGGACTGGAAGGCTGGCTGGCAAGCCAGACGCCGCCGCTCCGGCGTTTTGACGCGACGCAGTTGGGGCAATGGCTAACGCCGCGTCGACCGACCTCGCATAAGGGCGATCATGGTCGTCTGGCGATTATCGGCGGCGACCAGGGAACAGCGGGCGCAATTCGGATGGCTGGCGAGGCGGCGCTGCGTACGGGGGCTGGGTTGGTCAGAGTACTGACTCGCGGTGAAAACATCGCGCCGTTGCTGACGGCCCGCCCGGAACTGATGGTACATGAACTCACGCCTCAGTCGCTAGAAGAGAGCCTGACCTGGGCTGACGTTGTGGTGATCGGCCCGGGGCTTGGGCAGCAGGAATGGGGCAAAAAAGCCTTACAGAAAGTAGAAAACGTCCGTAAACCTATGCTGTGGGATGCGGATGCGTTGAACCTACTGGCAATCAATCCTGATAAACGTCACAATCGCGTGATTACGCCGCATCCGGGAGAGGCAGCCCGCCTGTTAGGATGTTCTGTGGCAGAAATTGAAAGTGATCGCTTACTTTCAACACAGCGTCTGGTAAAACGGTACGGAGGCGTGGTCGTGTTAAAAGGCGCAGGAACGATTATTGCCGCTGAACACCACCCTCTGGCTATCATTGACGCTGGTAATGCAGGGATGGCGAGCGGCGGGATGGGCGATGTCCTGTCCGGCATCATCGGCGCATTGCTCGGACAGAAGTTTACCCCGTATGATGCGGCATGTGTGGGATGTGTGGCTCACGGCGCGGCGGCGGACTTACTGGCAGCGCGTTATGGCGCTCGCGGCATGTTGGCGACCGATCTTTTTACTACGCTGCGGCGTATTGTTAACCCTGATGTGATTGACGTAAACCATGATGAATCGAGTAATTCCGCTACCTGACGAACAGGCGACGCTAGACCTGGGGCAACGGGTAGCCAACGCCTGTGATGGCGCGACCGTTATTTATCTGTATGGCGATTTAGGTGCCGGTAAAACGACGTTTAGCCGGGGATTTTTACAGGCGTTAGGCCATAACGGTAATGTAAAAAGCCCCACCTATACGCTGGTAGAGCCTTATGCGCTTGATAACATGATGGTATATCACTTCGACTTATACCGTCTTGCGGACCCGGAGGAGCTGGAGTTTATGGGCATTCGCGATTATTTCGCCAACGACGCCATTTGTCTGGTGGAGTGGCCGCAACAAGGTAAAGGCGTTCTCCCCGACCCGGACGTCGAAATCCATATTGATTACCAGGCGCAGGGGCGTGAGGCTCGCGTAAGCGCGGTATCCTCATCGGGTCATTCGTTACTGGCGCGTTTAGCCGATTAGCTATAAAGGTGGCGGGATGATTTATCGCATCAAAAATGCCGTAATAGCAGCCTTAATCCTGCTGTGCGCGCAGGCGGGCGCCGCCAGTCTCTCTGATATTCAGGTGTCCAACGGCGAGCAGCAGGCGCGCATTACGCTGAGTTTTATCGGCGAGCCGGAATATGCTTACTCACAGGACGGTAAACGTACCGTGGCGCTGGATATCAGGCAGACCGGCGTGATTCAGGGGCTGCCGCTTCAGTTTAGCGGTAACAATCTGGTAAAAACGATCCGTGCCGGAACGCCGAAAGATGCGCAATCTTTACGGTTGCTTGTCGATCTGACGGAAAATGGTAAAACCGAGGCGGTGAAGCGGCAAAACGGCGGCAACTATACGGTCATTTTCACCATTAATGCCGATGTTCCGCAGCCACCGCCGCCTGTCGTCGCGAAACGGGTTGAAAGCGCGCCTCGCCCGACGGAGCCTGCCCGTAATCCGTTTAAATCTTCTGATGATCGCCTGACCGGCGTAACCAGCAGCAATACCGTTACGCGGCCTGCGGCGCGCGCGTCAGCAGGCGCTGGCGATAAAGTGGTGATTGCTATTGATGCCGGGCATGGAGGCCAGGATCCCGGTGCGATAGGCCCGGGCGGTACGCGCGAGAAAAATGTCACCATCGCCATCGCGCGTAAGTTACGCACATTACTGAATAACGATCCGATGTTTAAAGGCGTGCTGACGCGTGACGGCGACTATTTTATTTCGGTGATGGGGCGGTCTGATGTGGCGCGTAAGCAAAACGCCAACTTTCTTGTCTCTATTCATGCGGATGCCGCGCCAAATCGCGACGCCACCGGCGCCTCCGTCTGGGTATTGTCCAATCGTCGCGCGAACAGCGAAATGGCAAACTGGCTTGAGCAGCATGAGAAGCAATCCGAACTGTTAGGCGGCGCTGGCGATGTGCTGGCGAACAGTCAGTCAGACCCTTACCTGAGCCAGGCGGTACTGGATTTGCAATTCGGTCATTCGCAGCGGGTAGGGTATGATGTGGCGACGAACGTACTAAGCCAACTCGACGGCGTGGGGTCGCTGCATAAACGTCGCCCGGAACACGCGAGCCTGGGCGTGCTGCGTTCGCCGGATATCCCGTCCATTTTGGTGGAGACGGGTTTTATCAGTAATCACGGCGAAGAGCGATTGCTGGCGAGCGACCGCTATCAGCAGCAGATTGCTGACGCTATATACCGGGGGTTGCGTAAGTACTTTGCAGCGCATCCGATCCAGTCTGCGCCGCAGGGCAGCCCAGGCCAGACGGCCAGTACCAACCAGCCTGGCGCCATAACCGCCGCGAATTAAGGAGATTTCATGCCGATTCAGGTTCTGCCGCCGCAGCTTGCGAACCAAATCGCCGCTGGCGAAGTGGTGGAACGCCCTGCGTCGGTTGTTAAAGAGCTGGTAGAGAATAGTCTGGATGCAGGCGCTACCCGCGTTGATATCGACATTGAGCGTGGCGGCGCGAAGCTTATTCGTATTCGCGACAATGGCTGCGGCATTAAAAAAGAGGAGCTGGCGCTGGCGCTGGCCCGTCATGCCACCAGTAAAATCGCCTCGCTTGACGATCTGGAAGCGATTATCAGTCTGGGATTTCGCGGCGAAGCGCTGGCGAGTATCAGTTCGGTCTCGCGTTTGACGCTAACGTCGCGCACGGCGGAGCAGGCGGAAGCCTGGCAGGCGTATGCGGAAGGGCGTGACATGGACGTGACGGTAAAACCCGCCGCGCACCCGGTCGGCACCACCCTGGAAGTTCTGGATCTCTTTTACAATACGCCCGCCCGGCGCAAATTCATGCGTACCGAAAAAACGGAATTTAATCACATCGATGAGATCATCCGTCGTATTGCATTGGCCCGTTTTGACGTCACGCTTAACCTGTCGCACAACGGCAAATTGGTACGGCAGTATCGCGCTGTCGCAAAGGACGGGCAAAAAGAGCGCCGGTTAGGCGCCATCTGCGGCACGCCGTTTCTCGAACAGGCACTGGCGATCGAGTGGCAGCATGGCGATCTGACCCTGCGCGGCTGGGTCGCCGATCCGAATCACACCACCACGGCGTTAACGGAGATCCAGTACTGCTATGTGAATGGCCGCATGATGCGCGACCGCTTGATCAACCATGCCATTCGCCAGGCCTGTGAAGATAAACTGGGCGCGGACCAACAGCCTGCGTTTGTGCTGTATCTGGAGATTGACCCGCATCAGGTGGATGTCAATGTTCATCCCGCCAAGCACGAAGTGCGTTTTCATCAATCCCGGCTGGTGCACGACTTCATCTATCAAGGGGTGCTGAGCGTTCTGCAACAGCAGACGGAAACGACGCTGCCGCTGGAGGACATTGCGCCAGCGCCGCGCCATGTCCCGGAAAACCGTATCGCCGCCGGGCGCAACCATTTTGCTGTACCCGCCGAGCCAACTGCGGCGCGCGAGCCCGCGACACCGCGTTATTCCGGCGGCGCATCGGGCGGTAACGGCGGGCGTCAGTCCGCAGGTGGTTGGCCGCACGCGCAGCCAGGTTATCAGAAGCAGCAGGGCGAGGTTTATCGCGCGCTTTTACAGACGCCGACGACGAGCCCCGCGCCGGAGGCGGTTGCGCCTGCGCTTGACGGACATAGCCAGAGTTTCGGTCGCGTACTGACGATAGTCTGCGGTGACTGCGCGTTGCTGGAACACGCGGGGACTATCCAGCTCTTGTCGCTGCCGGTTGCGGAGCGTTGGCTGCGTCAGGCGCAGCTTACACCGGGTCAAAGTCCGGTTTGCGCGCAGCCGTTGCTGATTCCACTGCGTTTAAAAGTGAGCGCCGATGAAAAAGCCGCGCTGCAAAAAGCCCAATCTTTGTTGGGAGAATTGGGTATTGAATTTCAGTCAGATGCGCAGCATGTGACCATTCGGGCGGTGCCTTTACCCTTACGACAACAAAATTTACAAATCTTGATTCCTGAACTGATAGGCTACCTGGCGCAACAGACCACATTTGCAACGGTCAATATTGCACAATGGATAGCGCGTAATGTGCAGAGTGAACATCCGCAGTGGTCGATGGCGCAGGCCATATCGCTGCTGGCGGATGTTGAGCGGCTATGTCCGCAGCTGGTAAAAGCGCCGCCGGGTGGCCTGTTACAACCTGTTGATTTACATTCGGCGATGAATGCCCTGAAGCATGAATGATGTAAGCAAGGCGAGCCTGCCTAAGGCGATATTTTTGATGGGGCCGACGGCCTCCGGCAAAACGGCGCTGGCGATAGAACTGCGTAAAGTTTTGCCAGTAGAGTTGATAAGCGTTGATTCCGCCCTCATTTATCGGGGAATGGATATTGGCACGGCTAAGCCGAATGCCGATGAGCTGAAAGCGGCGCCGCATCGACTGCTGGATATACGCGACCCGTCGCAGGCGTATTCGGCGGCGGATTTTCGCCGCGACGCGTTAGCGCAAATGGCGGAGATCACCTCTGCGGGGCGTATCCCGCTGTTAGTGGGCGGTACCATGCTGTATTTTAAGGCATTGCTGGAAGGGTTATCGCCGCTGCCTTCAGCAGATCCGGAAGTCAGATCCCGGATAGAGCAGCAAGCAGCGGAGCTTGGATGGGAGGCGTTGCATCAGCAACTTCAGGAGATAGATCCGGTTGCCGCCGCGCGAATTCATCCAAATGATCCGCAAAGACTTTCCCGGGCACTGGAAGTTTTTTTCATTTCGGGTAAAACTTTAACGGAGCTAACGCAAACGTCAGGAGACGCGCTACCGTACCAGGTGCATCAGTTCGCTATCGCCCCGGCGAGCCGTGAACTGCTCCATCAGCGCATTGAACTGCGTTTTCATCAGATGTTGGCTTCAGGTTTTGAAGCAGAAGTCCGGGCGCTTTTTGCCCGAGGAGATTTGCATACGGACTTGCCTTCCATCCGTTGTGTGGGATACCGCCAGATGTGGTCATACATTGAGGGCGAAATCTCATATGATGAAATGGTTTATAGAGGTGTTTGCGCCACGAGACAGTTGGCGAAGCGCCAGATGACCTGGTTGCGCGGTTGGGAAGGGGTGCGCTGGCTTGACAGTGAGAATCCCGATCGGGCGCGAAAAGAAGTATTACAGGTTGTTGGTGCTATCGCAGACTGAATGTGTACAATTGAGACGTATCGTGCGCAATTTTTCAGAATCGAAAGGTTCAAAGTACAAATAAGCATATAAGGAAAAGAGAATGGCTAAGGGGCAATCTTTACAAGACCCGTTCCTGAACGCATTGCGTCGGGAACGTGTTCCAGTTTCTATTTATTTGGTGAATGGTATTAAGCTGCAAGGTCAAATCGAGTCCTTTGATCAGTTCGTGATCCTGTTGAAAAACACGGTCAGCCAGATGGTTTATAAGCACGCGATTTCTACTGTTGTCCCGTCTCGCCCGGTTTCCCATCACAGCAACAATGCCGGTGGCGGCGCCAGCAATAACTACCATCACGGTAGCAACGCGCAGGGTTCTACTGCGCAACAGGACAGCGAAGAGACTGAATAAGTTCACGCGCTGTTTATCCATGTCGGGGGCGTCGGATAATCGCCCCCGCTGGTTATTAAGAGGGTTTACGCTTGTTTGACCGTTATGATGCCGGTGAGCAGGCGGTACTGGTACACATCTATTTTTCGCAAGACAAAGATATGGAAGACCTCCAGGAGTTTGAATCTCTGGTCTCTTCCGCCGGTGTCGAAGCAATGCAGGTGATTACCGGTAGCCGTAAAGCACCGCACCCGAAGTACTTTGTAGGTGAAGGTAAGGCAGTTGAAATTGCGGAAGCCGTGAAAGCGACTGGCGCAGCGGTCGTATTGTTTGATCATGCATTGAGTCCAGCCCAGGAGCGAAACCTGGAGCGTTTGTGCGAGTGCCGGGTTATCGATCGCACCGGTCTTATCTTAGATATTTTTGCCCAACGTGCGCGTACCCATGAAGGTAAGTTGCAGGTTGAGCTGGCACAGCTACGCCATCTGGCTACGCGTCTGGTGCGTGGCTGGACCCACCTTGAACGTCAGAAAGGCGGGATTGGTTTGCGCGGTCCGGGTGAAACCCAGCTCGAAACCGACCGTCGTTTACTGCGTAATCGCATTGTGCAGATTCAGTCGCGCCTGGAGAAAGTTGAGAAGCAACGTGAGCAGGGGCGGCAGTCGCGCATCAAGGCCGATGTTCCGACGGTATCGCTGGTGGGCTATACCAACGCCGGAAAATCCACCCTTTTTAATCAGATCACTGAAGCGCGGGTCTATGCGGCAGATCAGCTATTTGCGACGCTGGACCCCACATTACGTCGTATTGATGTAGCGGATGTCGGTGAAACCGTTCTGGCGGATACGGTAGGCTTTATCCGCCATTTACCGCACGATCTGGTGGCTGCCTTTAAAGCTACCCTGCAGGAGACGCGTCAGGCGACGCTGCTGCTGCATGTGGTCGATGCGGCGGATGTTCGTGTGCAGGAAAACATCGAGGCGGTAAACACCGTTCTTGAAGAGATTGACGCTCACGAAATCCCCACCTTAATGGTGATGAACAAAATCGATATGCTGGACGACTTTGAACCGCGTATCGACAGAGATGAAGAGAATAAACCCATCCGCGTTTGGCTTTCAGCGCAAAGCGGCGTGGGGATACCACAGCTTTTTCAGGCTTTGACGGAGCGTCTTTCCGGCGAGGTGGCGCAGCATACGCTGCGTTTGCCGCCGCAGGAAGGGCGTCTGAGAAGCCGGTTTTATCAGCTTCAGGCAATAGAAAAAGAGTGGATGGAGGAAGACGGTAGCGTCAGTCTGCAGGTACGAATGCCGATTGTCGACTGGCGTCGCCTCTGTAAACAAGAACCGGCGTTGATCGAATACGTGATCTAGACGCGAAGTCATTCAGGTCGTATTGAGGCGGTAGCTGAGAGAATCTCAGGGGCTCACAACGAAGTGACCTGGGGTAAAAAAGCCGCCACTCAAGGCGTAGCCTGAAAGATGATGTCTGTAACGGCGGTTCGTCTGAAGCATGGAGTAATTTCGCCTTATCCTCTGAGGTCGAAAGACAACGGGGATCACCGCATAACAAATATGGAGCACAAACATGGCGTGGAATCAGCCCGGTAATAACGGACAGGACCGCGACCCGTGGGGAAGCAGCAAACCTGGCAGCAACTCTGGGGGAAATGGAAACAAAGGTGGCCGCGATCAGGGACCTCCCGATCTGGATGATATCTTCCGTAAGCTGAGTAAAAAACTCGGTGGTTTTGGGGGCGGTAAAGGCACCGGTTCCGGCGGCGGTAGCTCATCGCAAGGCCCGCGTCCGCAACTGGGAGGCCGTATTGTCGCCATCGCGGCGGCGGCAGTAGTCATTATCTGGGCGGCCAGCGGCTTTTATACCATTAAAGAAGCCGAGCGCGGCGTTGTAACGCGTTTTGGTAAATTCAGCCATCTGGTAGAGCCAGGTCTGAACTGGAAGCCGACATTTATTGACGACGTTACGCCGGTGAACGTCGAAGCGGTGCGCGAACTGGCGGCGTCAGGCGTGATGCTGACGTCTGATGAAAACGTCGTGCGCGTTGAAATGAACGTGCAATACCGCGTCACCGATCCGCAGAAATATCTGTTTAGCGTGACCAGCCCGGACGATAGCCTGCGTCAGGCCACCGACAGCGCGCTGCGTGGCGTCATTGGTAAATACACGATGGATCGCATCCTGACCGAAGGTCGTACCGTTATTCGTAGCGATACCCAACGCGAGCTGGAAGAGACTATCAAACCGTACAACATGGGGATTACCCTGCTGGACGTGAACTTCCAGGCTGCGCGTCCGCCGGAAGAGGTGAAAGCCGCCTTTGACGACGCGATTGCCGCACGTGAAAACGAGCAGCAGTACATTCGTGAAGCGGAAGCGTATACCAACGAAGTTCAGCCGCGCGCCAACGGTCAGGCGCAGCGTATTCTGGAAGAGGCACGCGCCTATAAAACCCAGACTATCCTGGAAGCGCAGGGTGAAGTCGCCCGGTTTGCGAAGATTTTGCCGGAATATAAAGCTGCGCCTCAGATTACACGCGAGCGTCTGTATATTGAAACGATGGAAAAAGTGCTGAGCCATACCCGTAAAGTACTGGTTAACGACAAGAGCGGTAATTTAATGGTGCTGCCGTTAGATCAGATGCTGAAAGGCGGGAATGCGCCGGCGGCAAAGAGCGACAATAGCGCCAGCAACCTGCTGCGCCTGCCGCCGTCCACAAAGTCTAACGCCAGCGGAGCAAGCAACACGTCGTCCTCAAATCAGGGCGATATTATGGACCAACGCCGCGCGAATGCGCAGCGTAACGACTACCAGCGTCAGGGGGAATAACGATGCGTAAGTCAGTTATTGCGATTATCATCATCGTGCTGGTAGTGCTCTACATGTCCGTCTTTGTGGTCAAAGAGGGCGAGCGCGGCATTACGCTGCGTTTTGGTAAAGTTCTGCGTGACGATGAGAACAAACCGCTGGTTTACGCGCCGGGTCTGCACTTTAAGATCCCGTTTATTGAATCAGTGAAAATGCTTGATGCGCGTATCCAGACGATGGATAACCAGGCCGATCGCTTTGTGACTAAAGAGAAGAAAGACCTGATTGTCGACTCCTACATCAAATGGCGTATCAGCGACTTTAGCCGTTACTATCTGGCGACCGGCGGCGGCGATATTTCGCAAGCCGAAGTGCTGTTAAAACGTAAATTCTCGGACCGTTTGCGTTCTGAGATTGGTCGCCTGGACGTAAAAGACATCGTGACCGATTCTCGTGGTCGTCTGACACTGGAGGTGCGCGACGCGCTGAACTCCGGTTCAGCCGGTACCGATGATGAAGTAGCGACCCCGGCGGCGGATGACGCGATTGCCGAAGCGGCGGAACGCGTTACGGCGGAAACCAAAGGTAAAGTACCGGTCATCAACCCGAACAGTATGGCGGCGTTGGGTATCGAAGTGGTCGATGTGCGTATTAAGCAGATCAACCTGCCGACCGAGGTTTCTGAGGCGATTTACAACCGTATGCGCGCCGAGCGTGAAGCGGTCGCGCGTCGTCATCGCTCACAAGGTCAGGAAGAAGCGGAAAAACTGCGTGCGGCTGCTGACTATGAGGTGACGAAAACTCTGGCGGAAGCCGAGCGTCAGGGGCGTATCATGCGTGGTGAAGGTGATGCTGAAGCCGCGAAGCTGTTTGCCGACGCGTTCAGCCAGGACCCTGATTTCTACGCGTTCATTCGTAGTCTGCGCGCTTACGAGAAGAGCTTCGAAGGTAATCAGGACGTGATGGTACTGAGCCCGGACAGCGATTTCTTCCGCTACATGAAGACACCGAGTTCGACGACACGCTAAAATAGCGTCAGCGGTTTTAGACCAGCAAAACCACCGCATCCAAAGGATGCCGGTGGTTTTCTTTTATAAGGGCGATAAATGAATTCAACAATCTGGTTGGCGCTTGCTCTGGTATTAGTCCTCGAAGGGCTGGGACCGATGCTGTATCCCGGCGCATGGAAAAAAATGGTTTCGGCACTGGCGCAACTGCCGGAAAATGTTTTACGTCGTTTTGGCGGCGGACTTGTGGTCGCGGGAGTTGTGGTCTACTACATGTTGAGGAAAACGATTGGCTGAGCAAAAAGTGGTCGGATTTGCCGCAGATTGAGTGCAAAAAGTGCTGTATATCTGAAAAAGCGATGGTAGAATCCATTTTTAAGCAAACGGTGATTTTGAAAAATGGGTAACAACGTCGTCGTACTGGGCACCCAATGGGGTGACGAAGGTAAAGGAAAGATCGTCGATCTTCTGACTGAACGGGCTAAATATGTTGTACGCTACCAGGGCGGTCACAACGCAGGCCATACTCTCGTAATCAACGGTGAAAAAACCGTTCTCCATCTTATTCCATCAGGTATTCTTCGCGAGAATGTAACCAGCATCATCGGTAACGGTGTTGTGCTGTCTCCGAGCGCGCTGATGAAAGAGATGAAAGAACTGGAAGACCGTGGCATCCCCGTTCGTGAGCGTCTGCTGCTGTCTGAAGCCTGTCCGCTGATCCTTGATTATCACGTTGCGCTGGATAACGCGCGTGAGAAAGCGCGTGGCGCGAAAGCGATCGGCACCACCGGGCGTGGAATCGGGCCTGCTTATGAAGATAAAGTGGCACGTCGCGGTCTGCGTGTTGGTGACCTTTTCGACAAAGAAACCTTCGCTGAAAAACTGAAAGAAGTGATGGAATATCACAACTTCCAGTTGGTTAACTACTACAAAGCTGAAGCGGTTGATTACCAGAAAGTTCTGGATGATACGATGGCTGTTGCCGACATCCTGACTTCTATGGTTGTTGACGTTTCGGACCTGCTCGACCAGGCGCGTCAGCGTGGCGATTTCGTCATGTTTGAAGGTGCGCAGGGTACCCTGCTGGATATCGACCACGGTACTTATCCGTACGTAACTTCTTCTAACACCACTGCAGGTGGCGTGGCGACCGGTTCCGGCCTGGGCCCGCGTTATGTTGATTACGTTCTGGGTATCCTCAAAGCTTACTCCACTCGCGTAGGTGCGGGTCCGTTCCCGACCGAACTGTTTGATGAAACCGGCGAGTTCCTCTGCAAGCAGGGTAACGAATATGGCGCTACTACCGGCCGTCGTCGTCGTACCGGCTGGCTGGACACCGTTGCCGTTCGTCGTGCGGTACAGCTGAACTCCCTGTCTGGCTTCTGCCTGACCAAACTGGACGTGCTGGATGGCCTGAAAGAGGTGAAACTCTGCGTGGCTTATCGTATGCCGGATGGTCGCGAAGTGACTACCACTCCGCTGGCAGCTGACGACTGGAAAGGTGTAGAGCCGATTTACGAAACCATGCCGGGCTGGTCTGAATCCACCTTCGGCGTGAAAGATCGTAGCGGCCTGCCGCAGGCGGCGCTGAACTACATCAAACGTATCGAAGAACTGACCGGCGTGCCGATTGATATTATTTCTACCGGCCCCGATCGTACTGAGACGATGATTCTGCGCGACCCGTTCGACGCGTAAATCTGGTACGCCTGGCAGATATTTTGCTTGCCGGGCTAACAGTGTGATACATTGCTGTGTCGGGTAAGCCATTACGCTATCCGACACAGTGCTAAATCCTCGCTTTTTTCCTTCCCCGAACTGAAATAAATTAGCGACACAGCTTGTGGCTGGTTTATCATCAATACAGATAAGTTATATCCCGTTTTCCCTTTTCCTGAGGTTGATGTGCAGTTAACGAGTTTCACCGATTACGGCTTACGTGCGCTAATCTATATGGCGTCGTTACCAGATGGACGAATGACCAGCATTTCTGAGGTGACAGAAGTCTACGGCGTGTCCCGTAATCATATGGTCAAAATTATCAATCAGCTTAGCCGGGCGGGCTTTGTCACCGCCGTTCGGGGAAAAAATGGCGGTATCCGCCTGGGTAAACCGGCTAATACTATTTGTATTGGCGATGTGGTGCGTGAGCTGGAACCCTTATCACTGGTCAACTGTAGCAGCGAATTTTGCCACATCACCCCTGCCTGTCGTCTGAAACAGGCGCTTTCTAAGGCCGTGCAGAGTTTTCTCAAGGAGCTGGATAACTACACGCTTGCCGATTTGGTTGAAGAGAATCAACCGCTTTATAAATTATTACTGGTGGAGTGAAGTAAACTTCATTAGAGATGACAATGGAGGAACCTCAATGTCACAAGATCCTTTCCAGGAACGCGAAGCAGAAAAATACGCGAATCCTATCCCGAGCCGGGAATTTATCCTCGAACATTTAACGAAACGTGAAAAACCGGCCAGTCGCGAAGAACTGGCCGTAGAACTGAATATTGAAGGCGAAGAGCAGCTTGAAGCCTTGCGTCGCCGCCTGCGCGCGATGGAGCGCGACGGACAACTGGTCTTTACCCGCCGCCAGTGCTATGCGCTGCCGGAACGCCTCGACCTGCTGAAAGGCACCGTGATCGGTCATCGTGACGGTTACGGTTTCTTACGTGTCGAAGGCCGCAAAGACGATCTGTATCTTTCCAGCGAGCAGATGAAAACCTGTATTCATGGCGATCAGGTGCTGGCGCAGCCGCTGGGCGCCGATCGTAAAGGTCGCCGCGAAGCGCGTATCGTCCGTGTACTGGTACCGAAAACCAGTCAGATAGTCGGGCGTTATTTCACCGATGCGGGCGTCGGCTTTGTGGTGCCGGACGACAGCCGTCTCAGCTTCGACATTCTTATCCCGCCAGAAGACGTCATGGGCGCGCGGATGGGGTTCGTGGTCGTGGTTGAACTGACCCAACGTCCAACTCGCCGTACTAAAGCGGTAGGGAAAATCGTCGAAGTGCTGGGCGACAATATGGGCACCGGTATGGCGGTTGATATGGCGCTGCGTACCCATGAAATACCTTACATCTGGCCGCAGGCGGTAGAGCAGCAGGTCGCCGGGCTGAAAGAAGAGGTGCCGGAAGAGGCGAAAGTCGGTCGTGTCGATCTGCGCGATTTGCCGCTGGTCACGATTGATGGCGAAGATGCCCGTGACTTTGACGACGCGGTTTACTGTGAGAAAAAACGCGGCGGCGGCTGGCGTTTGTGGGTCGCTATTGCTGATGTGAGCTATTATGTACGGCCGCCAACGCCGCTGGATCGCGAGGCGCGCAATCGCGGCACGTCGGTTTACTTCCCGTCACAGGTTGTCCCAATGTTGCCGGAGGTGCTCTCCAACGGTCTGTGTTCGCTAAACCCGCAGGTTGACAGGCTGTGTATGGTCTGTGAAATGACCATCTCGGCAAAAGGTCGGCTGACCGGCTACAAATTCTATGAAGCGGTGATGAGCTCCCATGCGCGTCTGACCTATACCAAAGTCTGGCATATGCTGCAGGGCGATCAGGATCTGCGTGAACAATATGCGCCGCTGGTGAAGCATATTGAAGAGCTGCACAACCTCTACAAAGTGCTGGATAAAGCGCGTGAAGAGCGCGGGGGGATCTCGTTTGAGAGCGAAGAGGCGAAGTTTATCTTTAACGCCGAACGTCGCATTGAGCGTATCGAACAGACCCAGCGTAATGACGCGCATAAGCTTATCGAAGAGTGCATGATCATGGCGAATATCTCGGCGGCGCGCTTTGTCGAAAAAGCTAAAGAGCCGGCGCTATTCCGTATTCATGATAAGCCCACCACCGAAGCGATCACCTCATTCCGTTCCGTACTGGCGGAGCTGGGATTGGAGCTGCCGGGCGGAAATAAACCGGAACCGCGCGATTATGCCGAACTGCTTGAATCGATTGCCGACCGGCCGGACGCCGAAATGCTGCAAACTATGCTGCTGCGTTCAATGAAGCAGGCGATTTACGATCCGGAAAACCGCGGGCACTTTGGCCTGGCGTTGCAGTCTTATGCGCACTTTACCTCGCCGATTCGCCGCTATCCGGATCTTTCTTTGCACCGCGCCATTAAGTACCTGCTGGCGAAAGAGCAAGGGAACAAGGGCAACACCACAGAAACGGGCGGTTATCACTACTCGATGGAAGAGATGTTGCAGCTCGGCCAGCACTGTTCGATGGCGGAACGCCGCGCTGATGAAGCGACGCGTGATGTCTCCGACTGGCTGAAATGTGACTTTATGCTGGATCAGGTAGGCAACGTCTTTAAGGGCGTGATTGCCAGCGTCACCGGTTTCGGCTTCTTTGTCCGTCTTGATGAACTGTTTATCGATGGGCTGGTACACGTTTCCTCACTGGATAACGATTACTATCGCTTCGATCAGGTAGGGCAACGTCTGATTGGCGAGTCCGGCGGGCAGACATATCGCCTGGGCGACCGGGTCGAGGTACGCGTCGAAGCGGTGAATATGGACGAACGGAAAATTGACTTTAGCTTGATCTCCAGCGAGCGCGCACCGCGTAACGTCGGCAAAACGGCGCGTGAAAAAGCGAAAAAAGGTGAAAGTAAAAACGCCGGTAAACGTCGTCAGGTAGGTAAAAAAGTTAACTTCGAGCCTGATAGCGCCTTCCGCGGCGAGAAAAAAGCGAAGCCGAAAGCAGCGAAGAAAGATGCGAGAAAAGCAAAAAAGCCATCGGCTAAAACGCAGAAAATAGCCGCAGCGACCAAAGCGAAGCGTGCGGCGAAGAAAAAAGCGGCAGAGTGAGCAATACCCTCTTCAAACAGAAGAGGGTGAATTATCTGTAGGCCGGGCAAGCGTAGCGCCCCCGGCAAAACGTAAACAATGAGTACATTAATGAGCGAAATGATTTACGGCATCCACGCAGTGCAGGCCCTGCTGGAGCGCGCCCCTGAACGTTTTCAGGAAGTCTTTATTTTAAAAGGCCGTGAAGATAAACGTCTGTTGCCGCTGATCCACGCCCTTGAGTCCCAGGGCGTGGTTATCCAGCTGGCAAACCGCCAATATCTCGACGAGAAAAGCGACGGTGCCGTGCATCAGGGTATTATCGCTCGCGTGAAACCAGGCCGGCAGTATCAGGAAAACGATCTGCCGGATCTGATCGCATTACACGATCGCCCTTTTTTGTTGATCCTCGATGGCGTCACCGATCCGCATAATCTTGGCGCCTGTCTGCGCAGCGCCGATGCTGCAGGCGTACATGCGGTAATCGTGCCGAAAGACCGCTCCGCGCAACTTAACGCGACGGCGAAGAAAGTCGCCTGCGGCGCAGCGGAAAGCGTGCCGTTGATCCGCGTCACCAACCTGGCGCGCACGATGCGCATGTTGCAGGAAGAGAATATCTGGATTGTCGGAACGGCGGGCGAGGCTGACCATACGCTGTATCAGAGCAAAATGCCTGGCCGCATGGCGCTGGTCATGGGCGCAGAAGGTGAAGGTATGCGTCGTCTGACCCGTGAGCACTGCGATGAGCTGATCAGCATTCCTATGGCCGGTAGCGTGTCGTCGCTGAATGTCTCTGTGGCGACCGGGATTTGTCTGTTTGAAGCCGTTCGCCAGCGAACCTGACGCTAATAGTATTTTTTAAGAAAATAACCATCCATAATCGGATGGTTTTTTTTTATCTTTGGCTGGTAATATAAAAAGCAAAACCTACCCTGTAACTCCCTTTATTTATAAAAAAGAGATAGAGATAATAATATGGCATGGACTCCACGGACGCTGGCGGATGCGTTAAACAACATCGCCGAATTAGATATTGATATAGAAAATAATGAGTCTTCATTAATAATAAAAATGAATGATTATGGCGATTTACCACTGGCGGTTTTATTTACCTCGCAACAAATAGTTATCGAGACTTATATCTGTCCGGTAAATACGATTAGAGATACCGCGGAATTTAATCTTTTCTTACTGAGAAATCAGAAGGTTTTACCGCTGTCTTCGGTCGGTATTACTCAGGTAAAACAGGAGGAATATTATGTCGCTTTTGGCGCGCTGTCGTTAAATTCGTCGCTTGCCGACGTGACGCTGGAAATCACCACGCTTGTAGAAAATGCGTTGGATATCGCTGAAATAACACAAGTCTATTCACAGGAATAATACAGGCGGCTTACATGGGAATTTTAAAAAGTTTGTTCACGTTAGGTAAATCATTCGTTGCTCAGGCAGAAGACGCCATTGATGAAGCGCAGGGTGTACGTATGCTGGAGCAGCATATTCGCGACGCAAAAGCCGAGCTGGATAAAGCGGGTAAATCCAGAGTGGATTTATTGGCGCGGGTGAAGTTAAGCCATGACAAGCTGAATGATTTACGTGAGCGTAAAGCCAGCCTTGAAACACGGGCGTTGGCGGCAATGAGTAAGAATGTCGACGCCGCTTTACTCAACGAAGTGGCGGAAGAAATAGCCCGTCTGGAAAATGCCATTCTTGCCGAAGAACAGGTGCTGACTAATCTGGAAGCCTCTCGCGATGCGGTGGAGAAGGCCGTAACGGCGACAGGCCAGCGGATTGCGCAGTTTGAGCAGCAACTTGAAGTGGTTAAGGCGACAGAAGCCATGCAGCGCGCGCAGCAGGCGGTGACGACCTCGACCGTCGGAGCCGCGTCGAATGTGTCTACGGCGGCGGAGTCGCTTAAACGTTTACAAACGCGTCAGGCTGAACGCCAGGCCCGGCTGGATGCCGCCGCGCAGCTGGAAAAAGTCGCCGATGGACGCGACCTGGACGAAAAACTGGCGCAGGCGGGTATTGGCGCAACCAATAAAAGCAATGCTCAGGATGTGTTGGCGCGTTTACAGCGTCAACAAGGCGAATAATGCTCTTTACGTGGATTGTCAAAACCTGCCAGCGTCATTTGTCCAGACTGACCTGGCCCGCTTTGCTGGGCCTGTTTATCGGGCAGTATCTGCTTTGTTATCTGGTGCTGCGCCTGTTGCGCGAAAGCGCGTTGGTGAGCCAGTTAAGCGATTTTATCTATTACTGCTCGGTGGTGGGTTCCACATTAGGTTTTGGCGATCTTAGCCCGCAGACGGCGCCAGGACGTCTGTTCACCGCGCTGTGGCAAATTCCGGTTAGCGTCGGGTTGTTCGGCGCGTTAATGGGAAAAGTGATTGCGCAGGTACAGGGAATGTTAGCGAAAGGAATAACGGGCATGGGCGATTATCGCCATTTACACCATCATATGCTGGTGATTGGCTGGCGGGGTCATCAAACCGAAAAGATGATCTCATTGCTGCTATATGACAAGCGGCGTGCCTTTGAACGGGTTCTGCTGTGCGAACTGGAAGATATTCAGCATCCGCTGCCGGGTAATAACTGGGTGGATTTTATCCGCATCAGCAACTTTAACGATCCGCAGGAACACCAGCGCATGGGGCTGGAGCAGTGCCAGAGCGTGATTATTTTCGCTCGTACCGATGAGCAGACCTTCACGGCGGCGCTCTCGCTGGCAGACTATGTACCCGCGCAGTGCCATATTGTGGTTTATCTGGAAGACGAGCGTTATGCCGGATTACTGGAAACCCACTGCCCGCGCATGGAGATAGTCCGTAACCTTTCCGCTGAACAACTTTCCCGTTCCATTCAGGACCCAGGATCATCGCAATCTGTCGCTTCCATTATGAATCCGATGCTGGGCGATACCGGATTCGCGCTGCCTGTCCCGGCTTCTGTCGCGCCTATGCGATACGGCGCGCTAATGCGTTATATGAAGCTTCATCATGACGCGACGGTGCTGGGGATCAGTCACTGCAAGAATGGTCGTGGTATGGAATTGAATCCGGTGATTTCAACTGAAGTCAGAGGCGGTATGTGGCTACATCTGGTCGGTAATAATCGCATTCTGGCTGAAGAGGTCGCATGGCAAGAGATAGAGGTTCCCCTATGATGCAATTTTTTCAGCGTTTGCTCGGTAAAACAAGCGCGCCAGCGCCGATTCGCGGACCATTAGGATTACATCTTAACGCCGGTTTCACGCTGGATACGCTGGCATTTCGGCTACTGGAGTCGTCGTTGCTGGTGGCGCTACCGGGTGAAAAATACACTGTCGCGGCAGCGAGTCGTATAGATTTAGGCGGCGGCAGTCAGATTTTTCGCTACTACACCTCTGGCGATGAGTTTCTACAAATTAACACCACTGGCGGCACGGATGTTGACGACATTGATGACATCAAACTCTTTGTATATGAGGAAAGTTTCGGTATTAACGAGGAACGTCACTGGCGTTCAGCCATTGCGCCAGCGGCAATAGGGCCGATGACGCTCAACTGGCAAGAACGGCGCTGGCAGCGCTTTTTTAACCATGAAGAGCCGGGCAATATTGAACCTGTCTACATGCTGGAAAAGGTTGAAAATCAGCAGGCAGAGAAATGGGACGTTCACAATTTTACGATGGGCTTCCAGCGCCAGGTGACGGATGACGCCTGGGAGTATCTTCTATTGAACGGGGAAGAATCATTTAATGAGCGCGGTGAGCCTGAATGGGTGTTTTCACGCGCCCTCGGCGTGGATATCCCGCTCACTTCACTGACGGTTATTGGTTAAGCACATACAGGGAAATTATGCATATACTGGACGCATTACTGGCTTTCTGCGCCTATTTTTTTATTGGCGCGGCAATGGTCATTGTATTTCTTTTTATTTACTCAAAGATAACGCCGCATAATGAATGGCAGCTGATAAAAAATAACAATACTGCGGCATCGCTGGCCTTTAGCGGTACGTTGCTGGGCTATGTCATCCCCTTATCCAGTGCGGCGATAAACTCGGTCAGTATCCCGGACTATTTTGCCTGGGGCGGCATTGCGCTGGTGATTCAACTGCTGATTTATGGTTGCGTAAGGTTATACATGCCTACGCTGAGCGAAAAAATTATTCATCACAACGTGGCGGCGGGGCTATTTATGGGAACCGCAGCGCTGGCTGGCGGTATTTTTAACGCTGCCTGTATGACATGGTAACGGAAGATCATGGCAAAAAAACGAAAATCCAGAAGCACATCCGGCGTAGGCCATTCGGCAATAAGACGAATAGCCGAACCGGTCAATCCCTTTGAGCGGCAACGAAATCGCTACACGCCAAAATGCCTGACGCTGGCGATTATGGGTGGAGCGGCCTTTTTTCTCCTGAAAGGGTGCGGTGATGGCGGCAATAGTGACAACGACGGCGATGGGACGTTTTACGCCACGGTGAACGACTGTATTGACGATGGCAATAGCGCCAGCGTTTGCGCTGACGGCTGGAATAATGCGAAAACAGAATTTTACGCTAATGTGCCTAAGCAATTGACGCAGGAGCGCTGTCAGACGCAGTTTGGCGATTGCTACTTTGATATTACCGAGCGGAGCTGGGTTCCGGTATTAAGCGGCTTTTTACTCAGCCGCGCGATTCGTCAGAACCGTGATGAACAATACATCTATAGCAGCGGCGGTTCATCTTATGTCTCCCGTCCCGTCTGGCGCACCACATCCGGCGACTATGCGTGGCGCAGCGGCACAGGGAAAAGCGATACCGCGACCAGCCCTGGTTATATCACACGGAAAGCGTCCACCGTCTCCCGCGGCGGCTATGGCCGTTCTTCCAGCGCCCGCGGGCACTGGGGAGGCTAACCATGCTACGACACAACGTACCGATACGCCGGGATCTGGATAAGATCGCCTGCGATCACGGTTTTGACTTTCATGTTATCGATAACGAAATTTACTGGGATGAAAGCCGGGCCTACCGTTTTACATTACGGCAAATTGAAGAACAGATCGAAAAACCGACCGCAGAGCTTCATCAGATGTGTCTGGAGATTGTCGAGCGGGCCGTCCGGGATGAGCAGATCATGCAGCAGCTGGCGATCCCGCCATTGTACTGGGATGTCATCGCCGAAAGTTGGCGCAGCCGCGATCCTTCGCTTTACGGGCGGATGGATTTCGTCTGGTGCGGCAAAGATCCGGTTAAATTGCTGGAATACAATGCGGATACGCCGACGTCGCTCTATGAGTCCTCCTACTTTCAATGGCTATGGCTGGAGGATGCTCGTCGTAGCGGCGCCATCCCGCGTGATGCCGATCAATACAACGCGATACAGGAGCGGCTGATCGCCCGCTTCAGCGAGCTGTACAGTCGGGAACCGCTCTACTTTTGCTGTTGTGAAGATACCGACGAAGATCGCACGACGGTGCTGTACCTTCAGGATTGCGCGCAGCAGGCGGGCCAGGAAACGCGATTTATCTATATTGAAGAACTGGGACTTGGCGTAGGCGGCGTGCTGACCGATCTGGACGATAACGTGATTCGCCGCGCCTTTAAGCTCTACCCGCTGGAGTGGATGATGCGCGACGACAACGGCCCGCTGTTGCGAAAACGTCGTGAGCAATGGATTGAGCCATTGTGGAAAAGTATTCTGAGTAACAAAGGGCTGTTGCCGTTATTGTGGCGCTTTTTCCCTGGCCATCCGAATCTGCTGCCGGCCTGGTTTGAGGGCGAAAAATCGCTCGCAGCGCCAGGTGAAAGCAGCGTGCGGAAGCCGATTTATTCACGTGAAGGCGGCAACGTCACGATTTTCGACGAGCGGCAAAATGTTATCGATCATGCCGACGGCGACTACGCTGACGAGCCGATGATTTACCAGGCGTTTCAGCCTTTGCCGCGCTTTGGCGATAGCTATACGCTGATTGGCAGTTGGATCATTGACGATGAAGCCTCCGGGATGGGGATTCGCGAGGACAATACGCTAATTACCAAAGACACTTCCCGTTTCGTCCCACATTATATTGCCGGTTAATCATACTTTTGTGATCTTGCTCCGGCGTCAATGGCGCAGTCATGACCATACTTGACTTCAGCGCCATTGAAGGAGGGAGACACCATGTCCTGGCAAACACATACCGTTTTTAATCAACCAGCTCCGCTCAATAACAGTAACTTATTCCTGTCTGATGGCGCGCTGTGTGAAGCGGTTTCCCGGGAAGGCGCGGGATGGGATAGCGATCTTCTCGCCAGCATTGGCCAACAACTGGGAACGGCGGAATCACTGGAACTGGGGCGTCTGGCGAACGCGCATCCTCCTGAGTTGCTACGTTACGATCCCCAGGGACAGCGTCTGGATGACGTTCGCTTTCATCCCGCCTGGCACCTGTTGATGCAGGGGCTTTGCGCTAATCGGGTACATAACCTGGCCTGGGAGGAGGAGGCAAGGGCGGGAAGTTTTGTCGCCCGGGCGGCGCGTTTTGTATTACATGCTCAGGTAGAAGCGGGAACACTCTGTCCTGTCACGATGACCTTTGCCGCGACACCGTTGCTATTGCAGATGCTTCCCGCCACTTTCCATGACTGGCTGGTGCCGCTGCGCAGCGATCGCTACGATTCGCATTTGCTGCCGGGCGGGCAAAAGCGGGGTCTGCTCATCGGCATGGGAATGACGGAAAAGCAGGGCGGATCTGACGTACTCAGTAATACGACCCACGCGGAGCGGCTGGCGGATGATTCATATCGGCTGGTGGGACATAAATGGTTTTTCTCTGTGCCGCAAAGCGATGCGCACCTCGTGTTGGCGCAGGCAAAAGGAGGACTATCCTGTTTCTTTGTGCCGCGTTTCCTGCCAGACGGGCAACGGAACTCTGTTCGTCTTGAACGCCTGAAAGATAAACTCGGTAATCGATCTAATGCCAGCGCCGAAGTCGAGTTTCAGGATGCCGTCGGCTGGCGGCTGGGAGAAGAGGGCGAAGGGATTCGGCATATCTTAAAGATGGGCGGTATGACGCGTCTTGATTGCGCGCTCGGGAGTCATGGCTTAATGCGGCGTGCGTTTTCAGTCGCCATTTACCATGCTCATCAGCGTCAGGCTTTTGGTAAGCCGCTGATCGAACAACCGTTGATGCGACAAACCTTAAGTCGTATGGCGCTATGCCTGGAGGGGCAGACGGCGCTTTTGTTTCGGCTGGCGCGCGCCTGGGAGCAACGTCGCGAGGCGAAAGAGGCATTATGGGCGCGATTATTCACGCCAGCGGCGAAATTCGCCATCTGTAAGCAGGGAATCCCTTTTGTGGCTGAGGCGATGGAGGTTCTCGGCGGGATGGGGTATTGCGAAGAGAGCGAACTCCCGCGCCTGTACCGTGAAATGCCGGTGAACAGTATCTGGGAAGGTTCCGGCAATATCATGTGTCTGGATGTACTTCGGGTGCTGACAAAACAACACGGCGTCTATGACGTATTGAGTGAGGCTTTTGCGGAAGTCAAAGGCCAGGATCGCCATTACGACCGCGCGGTACGTCAGCTACAGCAACGTTTACGCAAACCGGACGAAGCAATGGGCAGAGAGATTACGCAGCAGCTTTTCTTGCTGGGATGCGGAGCGGAAATGCTGCGTCATGCCTCGCCGCCGCTGGCGCAAGCGTGGTGTCAGATGATGCTGGATACACGCGGCGAAATGCCGCTGCTTGCCCAGGTGCAAAATGATTTACTGTTAAGGGCGACCGGGGGACTGCGGTAACGTTTGGCCTGTAGTACATGCCATCCGGCGCGAGCCACGCGGCATCAGGCATAGAGTATCGCCTGTACGCGCCAGTTATCCGACTGTTGTTCTTCATACATTTGAATAATTCTGTACCAGGACGCACCCTGTTCATCGGCTTTGAGGGCGATAATCCGCTCTACATCTTGTGGGTTTCCTGCAACATTACTGACCGAGATCAGGCCGATTTCATTCAGACCCGTTACGCAGTCAGCACTGGCGAATTCGGCAGACTGTGCCGTCGTACTCACCAGTCCGGCAGAAAGCAGCAGTGAGGATAAGGCAAGTTCTTGTTTCATCGTCAGCTCCTTATTACATACCCCGCATTTAACAGGACGCTCCATCACGGTAAACCTGTTTGTTTATTGTGCACAGGTAAACGCATAGGGGCGCAAAGCAATGTAAAACTGACTAAAAATCAATCTACTGTTATTGACGATACAAAATGGCTTGTGAATACCACTGGCCGGTTACAACCGTTTCATCAACCATTAAGATAACGTAATAATCGGCTTTCGCAGCGGCGGCTTTCGCTCTGATTTCATCTATTGCATCATCCGGGGAACCCCGAACCAGCGCGCTTACGGTCCCCATCCGCTGTAGTCCTTGCGTTTGATCGCGACGGATTTCCTGCGGGTGATCGGCGACAGGCGGCGCAGGTTGCGGCGTACCCTGCAGCACGCTACACGCGCTTAATAACAGCGCTGCTATCAATGAAGCAAACCGACGCATAACTCTATCTCGTTTCCTGATAATCATAGTGTAATGCCTTATTGATTTCCCTTTAGGGGGAATGTTCCCGAAGTGTTACCTGTCACGCGATTTTCGAATGAAAACGTTGCGAAAGCGTAACCCAGTTCTCAAACATTATGAATTATTGCGCTATCCATAAACTTGCGTTAAGTATTTCTCCGTGGCATACCGGATAAAAAGGAGAGAATAATGATAGCGATTGAAACACGGCAATTAGCCGGAGGCGTCGTACTACATGCCTTCCCGGAAGGGAAACGCGCCGTGCCGCTTCCCTGTGTGGTGTTCTATCACGGCTTCACCTCCTCCAGCCTGGTTTATAGTTATTTTGCCGTTGCCCTGGCACAGGCAGGATTCCGGGTAGTCATGCCGGATGCGCCGGAGCATGGCGCTCGCTTCGGCGGCGACTCACAGGGACGGATACACCGATTCTGGCAGATTCTGCACCAAAACATGCAGGAATTTACGACGTTACGTGCGGCGATTCAGGAGGAAAACTGGCTACTTGACGGGCGGTTGGCGGTGGGCGGCGCATCCATGGGCGGTATGACGGCGCTGGGCATTATGACGCGTCACCGTGAGGTAAAATGCGGGGCCAGTTTAATGGGGTCGGGCTATTTTACCGGGCTTGCCCGGACGCTTTTCCCGCCGTTATCCCCGCAGAACCCGGCGCAGCAGGCGGAATTCGACAATATCATCGCGCCGCTACGTGAATGGGAAGTCACACACCAGTTGGAGCGACTGGCCGACAGGCCGCTTCTGTTGTGGCATGGTCAGGAGGATGACGTGGTGCCTGCTATCGAAACCTTCCGGCTCCAGCAGGCACTCGCCGGGGCGAAGCTGGATAAGCATGTGACCTGTTTATGGGCCGCAGGCGTGCGGCATCGCATTACGCCAGAAGCGTTGTCGGCGACGGTAGCGTTTTTCCGACAGCATCTTTAAACGCGGAGTATGCTTACACCCTGGGCTTCAAGCTGTTGCAAAACCTGCGGATTGGCATTTTTGCCGGTAATCAGCATAGCGATCTGATCGGCGCGGCTGAACAGCATTCCCGCGCGCTCGCCAATTTTACTGCTATCGACCAGCGCGACCAGTTTCCCGACGACGCTGAGCATTTTTTGTTCCGCCATGGCGGTTAGCATATCGGTTTTGTACAGGCCATCCGCGGTTAAGCCCTTTCCGCTGGTAAACATCCAGTGGCCCGCATAGAGACTGTTTTCACTTCCTTGCGGGCTCAGGGTAATCGACTGGCTTTTATTATACTGACCACCCATGATAATCACGCTGTCATGCTCTTGATCGATCAGATAATTCGCCAACGGCAGATAGTTGGTAATGATCTGTACCGGCTTCCCGCACATTTCGCGCCCCAGCAGGAAAGCGGTGGAGCCGCAGTTAATCACTACGCTTTCACCCGGGTTTACCAGCTGCGACGCCGCTTTCGCGATGCGTACTTTTTCATCGTGGTTTTGCGCCTGGTGCAGATTCATCGGCGTCCAGCGGGGCCGCTGTTGGGTAATGGCCTCTGCGCCGTTGCGCACTTTTTTAAGTTTCCCGCTTTCGTCGAGCTTGTTGATGTCACGGCGCGCTGTCGCCGGGGAGATCCCCAGACGCTCAATCACGTTTTCGACGGTAACAAAGCCCAACTGTGCCAGCATATCCAGCAGTATTTGATGTCTTTGTGCTTCAGTCATGAGCTATTCCGATACAAATTGATTTGAAAAGATGATATTTGAAATAGCCTGGAAATACTAAAGTAAATGGAAAAAATGCCGGGTAATCCCGGCATGATATCGACTCACAGGAAGGATTTGAACGGTAGATCGGGTTCAATGGTAAAGCAATCGTCAAACCCACGCGGATAGTGGTATTCGAAATTGTCTTTATCCAGCGGCCAGGTAAACTTGCCGCCAACCTGCCAGATAAACGGTTTAAAACCATACTTCAGGCGATCTTTCTTCATTTCCCATAGCACGCGGATCTCCTGCGGATCGGCCTGGAAGTTCGACCAGATATCGTGATGGAACGGGATCACCACTTTGGTATTCAGCGATTCCGCCATGCGTAAAATATCCGCGCTGGTCATTTTGTCCGTAATACCGCGCGGGTTTTCACCGTAAGAACCGAGCGCGACATCAATTTGATGTTCGTTGCCGTGTTTCGCGTAGTAGTTGGAATAGTGAGAATCGCCGCTGTGATAGAGATTGCCGCCCGGCGTTTTAAACAGATAGTTAACCGCGCGTACATCCATGCCGTCCGGCAGTACGCCAGCGGCTTTCTGATCGGCGGGCAGGGTGATTAATGCGGTGCGGTCAAAGGCATCAAGCGCGTGAATTTCAATATCTTTCACTTTCACGACATCGCCCGGTTTTACCACGATGCAGCGTTCTTTCGGCACGCCCCAGCCAACCCATAAATCCACGCAGGTCTGCGGGCCGATAAACGGAACATCATCGGCGCAATTCTGCATTACGGCAGCCGCGACATTGACGTCAATGTGATCGTTATGGTCGTGGGTCGCCAGTACGGCGTCAATCTGACGGATAGCGAAAGGATCGAGAACAAACGGCGTGGTGCGCAGGTTAGGCTGTAATTTTTTGACGCCAGCCATACGCTGCATCTGATGGCCGGTTTTCATCAACGGATTACCGTGGCTCTGTTTACCGGTACCGCACCAGAAATCGACGCATACGTTAGTGCCGCCTTCAGATTTTAGCCAGATACCGGTACAGCCCAGCCACCACATAGCGAACGTACCCGGCGCGACCTGCTCTTGCTCAATCTCTTCGTTCAGCCAGCTTCCCCACTCCGGAAACGTGCTCAGAATCCATGATTCACGCGTGATGCTTTGTACTTTACTCATCGCATTTACCTTCATGTTTGTTCAAAATAGTTCAAAATAGTTCAAAACGTGATTTGTTTTGATTAATCCTGACACTATTTTCTCAAGAAAGCAATGGGCTATTTTTTGACTTTTGGGTAGGGGATAACGCAGTCAGGAGAAAATTTAATCTTGCCTGGCGTCATGGGGATGTAGCCATCTTTATGATTTTACTTATTTAATGAAAAAATGAGTTACCTATAAGTAAACCATGTATTAAGTGCGCTAATTATTTGCGCGCTACGTCACATTTAATCAAATTCAATCTTGTTGTGATTACTTTTGAAAATTACAGTGAAGGGACATTATCCTGAGCGCCTGTGACTCAGCAACCTCGTCTACCGGAGATCGTTATGGAGATCCTCTACAACATCTTTACCATTTTCTTTAATCAGGTAATGACCAATGCCCCGCTATTACTGGGTATTGTGACCTGCCTGGGCTATATCCTGCTGCGTAAAAGCGTCAGCGTGATCATCAAAGGGACGATCAAAACCATCATTGGCTTCATGCTGCTACAGGCCGGGTCCGGCATTCTGACCAGCACCTTTAAACCGGTGGTGGCGAAAATGTCTGAGGTCTACGGCATCAACGGCGCGATTTCCGATACCTATGCTTCGATGATGGCAACGATCGAACGGATGGGTGATGCGTATAGCTGGGTAGGCTACGCGGTGTTGCTCGCGCTGGCGCTGAATATTTGTTACGTCTTGTTGCGACGCATTACCGGTATTCGCACCATCATGTTGACCGGGCACATCATGTTCCAGCAGGCGGGGCTGATTGCGGTCTCTTTCTATATCTTCGGCTATTCCATGTGGACCACCATTATCTGCACGGCGATACTGGTTTCCCTGTACTGGGGTATTACCTCCAACATGATGTACAAGCCGACTCAGGAAGTGACGGACGGCTGCGGTTTCTCCATCGGTCACCAGCAGCAGTTTGCTTCCTGGATTGCCTATAAAGTCGCGCCGTTCCTGGGCAAAAAAGAGGAAAGCGTTGAAGACCTCAAACTGCCGGGCTGGCTGAACATTTTCCATGACAACATCGTCTCCACGGCGATTGTAATGACCATCTTCTTTGGTGCCATTCTGCTCTCTTTTGGTATCGATACCGTACAGGCGATGGCGGGTAAAACCCACTGGACAATCTATATCCTGCAAACCGGTTTCTCCTTTGCGGTGGCGATCTTCATCATCACCCAGGGCGTGCGTATGTTTGTCGCCGAGCTCTCTGAGGCCTTTAACGGTATCTCCCAGCGTCTGATTCCGGGCGCAGTACTGGCGATTGACTGCGCCGCTATTTATAGCTTCGCGCCGAACGCGGTGGTCTGGGGCTTTATGTGGGGCACCATCGGCCAGCTGATTGCGGTTGGCATCCTGGTTGCCTGCGGCTCCTCGATCCTGATTATTCCTGGCTTTATCCCGATGTTCTTCTCTAACGCCACTATCGGCGTGTTCGCTAACCACTTCGGCGGCTGGCGTGCGGCGCTGAAGATTTGTCTGGTGATGGGGATGATCGAAATCTTTGGTTGCGTCTGGGCGGTGAAACTCACGGGGATGAGCGCCTGGATGGGTATGGCGGACTGGTCGATTCTGGCGCCGCCGATGATGCAGGGCTTCTTCTCCCTCGGTATCGCCTTTATGGCCGTCATCATTGTAATTGCACTGGCTTATATGTTCTTCGCTGGCCGCGCACTGCGCGCAGAAGAAGATGCAGAAAAACAACTGGCAGAACAGTCTGCTTAATAAGGAGTTTTGATTATGACCGTACGTATTCTGGCTGTGTGTGGCAACGGACAGGGCAGTTCCATGATCATGAAAATGAAAGTGGACCAGTTTTTAACCCAATCAAACATTGACCACACGGTAAACAGCTGCGCGGTTGGCGAGTACAAAAGCGAGTTGAGCGGCGCGGATATCATCATCGCTTCTACCCATATTGCAGGCGAAATCAGCGTGACCGGCAACAAATATGTGGTTGGCGTGCGTAACATGCTCTCTCCTGCTGACTTCGGCCCGAAACTGCTGGAAGTGATCAAAGAACATTTCCCGCAAGACGTGAAGTAAGGATGCAACATGAAATTACGTGATTCACTGGCGGAGAATAATTCTATCCGCCTGCAGGCTGAAGCGAATACCTGGCAGGAAGCCGTCAAGATCGGCGTCGATTTACTGGTGGCTGCAGACGTGGTAGAGCCGCGCTATTACCAGGCGATTCTGGATGGCGTTGAGCAGTTTGGCCCCTATTTTGTGATTGCCCCCGGCCTGGCGATGCCGCATGGCCGCCCGGAAGAAGGGGTGAAGAAAACCGGTTTTTCGCTGGTGACCCTGAAAAAGCCGCTGGAGTTCAACCACGAAGATAACGACCCGGTCGATATTCTGATCACCATGGCGGCGGTTGATGCCAACACTCACCAGGAAGTGGGCATCATGCAGATCGTCAACCTGTTTGAAGACGAAGCTAATTTTGACCGTTTACGCGCCTGCCGTACCGCGCAGGAAGTCCTGGATCTCATTGACCGCACCAACGCGGCAGCTTAAGAAGGAATTGAAAATGTCATTACCAATGTTGCAGGTCGCGCTGGACAACCAGACTATGGATAGCGCCTATGAAACCACTCGCCTGATTGCCGAAGAAGTCGACATTATCGAAGTGGGCACCATTCTGTGCGTGGGCGAAGGCGTGCGTGCGGTTCGCGATCTGAAAGCGCTCTATCCGCACAAAATTGTGCTGGCGGACGCCAAAATTGCCGATGCCGGTAAAATCCTCTCCCGTATGTGTTTCGAAGCCAACGCGGACTGGGTGACCGTGATTTGCTGTGCGGATATCAACACCGCAAAAGGCGCGCTGGATGTGGCAAAAGAGTTCAACGGCGACGTGCAGATCGAACTGACCGGTTACTGGACCTGGGAACAGGCGCAGCAGTGGCGTGATGCGGGTATTCAGCAGGTGGTTTATCACCGCAGCCGTGACGCGCAGGCCGCAGGCGTGGCGTGGGGTGAAGCGGATATTACCGCGATTAAACGGCTGTCCGATATGGGCTTTAAAGTGACCGTGACCGGCGGACTGGCGCTGGAAGACCTGCCGCTGTTCAAAGGCATTCCGATCCATGTCTTTATCGCGGGGCGCAGCATTCGCGATGCCGAATCGCCGGTAGAAGCCGCACGGCAGTTCAAACGCTCCATTGCCCAACTGTGGGGCTAAGGAGCGGCTATGCTGTCGAAACAAATTCCGCTCGGCATCTATGAAAAAGCGCTCCCTGCCGGGGAGTGCTGGCTGGAGCGCCTGCGGCTGGCGAAAACGCTGGGTTTTGACTTCGTTGAAATGTCGGTGGACGAGACCGACGCCCGACTGGCGCGGCTCGACTGGAGTCGCGAGCAGCGCCTGGCGCTGGTGAGCGCGGTTGCTGAAACCGGCGTGCGCGTGCCGTCCATGTGTCTGAGCGCGCATCGTCGTTTTCCGCTCGGTAGCGAAGATGACGCGGTACGGGCGCAGGGGCTGGAGATTATGCGTAAAGCGATTCAGTTTGCGCAGGACGTCGGGATTCGCGTCATTCAACTGGCGGGGTACGACGTTTACTATCAGCAGGCCAACGACGAAACGCGTTGCCGCTTCCGCGATGGGTTAAAAGAGAGCGTTGATATGGCCAGCCGCGCCCAGGTGACGCTGGCGATGGAGATCATGGATTATCCATTGATGAATTCCATCAGTAAAGCGCTGGGCTATGCTCACTACCTCAATAACCCGTGGTTCCAGCTCTATCCGGATATCGGCAATCTGTCTGCCTGGGATAACGACGTACAGATGGAGCTACAGGCGGGAATCGGGCATATCGTCGCGGTACACGTCAAAGATACTAAACCCGGCGTGTTCAAAAATGTGCCGTTTGGCGAAGGCGTTGTCGATTTCGAACGCTGCTTCGAAACGCTCAAACAGAGTGGCTATTGCGGGCCCTATCTGATTGAGATGTGGAGCGAAACAGCAGAGAACCCGGCGGCAGAGGTAGCGAAAGCGCGTGACTGGGTGAAAGCGCGCATGGCCAGCGCCGGTCTGGTGGAGGCAGCCTAATGCAAAAGCTCAAGCAGCAGGTATTTGACGCTAACATGGATTTGCCCCGTTATGGACTGGTGACGTTTACCTGGGGCAACGTCAGTGCTATCGATCGCGAACGCGGGCTGGTGGTAATTAAGCCAAGCGGTGTCGCCTATGAAACCATGAAGGTAGATGACATGGTGGTGGTGGATATGGATGGCAAAGTAGTGGAGGGACGTTATCGCCCTTCTTCCGATACCGCTACCCATCTGGCGCTGTATCAGCGCTATCCGTCACTTGGCGGCGTCGTTCATACCCATTCCACCCACGCCACGGCATGGGCGCAGGCGGGGATGGCTATTCCAGCGCTCGGTACCACGCACGCGGACTATTTCTTTGGCGATATTCCTTGTACCAGAGCGTTAAGCGAAGAAGAAGTGCAGGGCGAGTACGAGCTGAACACCGGTAAGGTGATCATCGAAACGCTGGGCGAGGTGGAACCGCTGCATACGCCAGGTATTGTCGTGTATCAACACGGGCCGTTCGCCTGGGGGAAAGATGCGCACGATGCGGTACATAACGCGGTCGTCATGGAGGAAGTGGCGCGAATGGCGTGGATTGCGCGCGGTATTAACCCGGCGCTGAATCCCATCGACGATTATCTGATGAACAAGCACTTCATGCGTAAGCATGGCCCGAATGCGTATTACGGGCAGAAGTGAAGTATGAGCTCCGGAATGTGAATATTATCGGGATGTCACAGGTCTAATTCCGGAGCCATCTTTCCGCGAAAAAAAAGCCCCCCTGTTCAGGGGGCAAATCAACTATGATTTTTCGTTGGTTTTCCTGATGTTAGCGATAAATATTCGCGCTGGCGTGTATGTTGCCGTTGCTACCCGGTTCCCGGATAAGTATGACGTGATAATACATTGCGTTTCGCGCGTCGGCCTCGTCATTCAGCGCCAGATTGGCTTCACTTTCCGTGGCGAAGTTGTGGTTGATGTAGATCACGCCTAAGCTGCGCACATCATCCATATTTCTGGCCTGATGATTATTTAACTCGATGGCTGCCGTTGCCGTTACGCCAGGCAAAAGCGCAGCCAGAAATAACATTATCCGGGCTCGCATAGAGTACCTCCTCAGCAGCGCGGTCTGGTTGGCGATATCCCCCTTTAGTGAATCGCTTCTGGTTTAATTTTAACCATAACCCGCCGCAGAGATGGCGACCTTTTCTGATGCTGTTGTTCAAAAAATTATCGCATTGTCGCTTTTTACCTGATTAACAACCCATTGATGTATGCCGCCATGTTTAAGAAATCCTGTGTGGCAAAAAAGTGCGCTGACCACAGTGTCAATTTCTCTGCCGCAACAGGCCGTTTATAGTGGCATGCGATATGAAGTTAATATCTCAGCAGCAAAATGTGACGGGACAGGCGTTACGTTCGGCACGATAAATAATTGTACAATCACCTTGAGTTTGCCCGCAGGCGCCAGTATTATAACGCGTCATTTTTCAGCCGACCTTTAACACGTTCCTTGCCTCCATGGGCCGCGGCTGACCCAGACAGGAGGCTGAATAATCCGTAAGGAGCAATTCGATGCGTCATTACGAAATCGTTTTTATGGTCCATCCTGACCAGAGCGAACAGGTTCCGGGTATGATCGAGCGTTACTCTGCCGCCATCACTGGCGCAGAAGGCAAGATCCACCGTCTGGAAGACTGGGGCCGCCGTCAGCTGGCTTACCCGATCAACAAACTGCACAAAGCGCACTACGTTCTGATGAACGTTGAAGCGCCGCAGGAAGTGATCGATGAGCTGGAAACTACCTTCCGCTTCAACGATGCCGTTATCCGCAGCATGGTTATGCGTACTAAGCACGCTGTTACCGAAGCCTCTCCGATGGTTAAAGCGAAAGACGAGCGCCGTGAGCGTCGCGATGATTTCGCTAACGAAACCGCAGATGATGCTGAAGCTGGGGATTCTGAAGAGTAATTTCTGATGACCAACCGTCTGGCGTTGTCCGGCACCGTGTGCAGGGCCCCCCTTCGAAAGGTCAGTCCATCAGGAATTCCGCATTGCCAGTTCGTGCTTGAGCATCGTTCTGTGCAAGAGGAAGCCGGCTTTCACCGGCAGGCGTGGTGCCAAATGCCCGTTATTGTTAGCGGACACGAAAACCAGGCCATTACTCACAGTATAACGGTCGGCAGCCGCATAACCGTTCAGGGGTTTATTTCTTGCCACAAGGCAAAGAACGGTCTGAGCAAAATGGTTCTGCATGCCGAGCAGATTGAATTGATAGATTCTGGAGACTAGCCATATGGCACGTTATTTCCGTCGTCGCAAGTTCTGCCGTTTCACCGCGGAAGGCGTTCAAGAGATCGACTATAAAGATATCGCTACGCTGAAAAACTACATCACCGAAAGCGGTAAGATTGTCCCAAGCCGTATCACCGGTACCCGTGCAAAATACCAGCGTCAGCTGGCTCGCGCTATCAAACGCGCTCGCTACCTGTCTCTGCTGCCGTACACTGATCGCCATCAGTAATCGGTCACGGTCCATTAATACGACTTTGAGAGGATAAGGTAATGCAAGTTATTCTGCTTGATAAAGTAGCAAACCTGGGTAGCCTGGGTGATCAGGTTAACGTTAAAGCGGGCTATGCTCGTAACTTCCTGGTACCAAAGGGTAAAGCTGTTCCGGCTACCAAGAAAAACGTTGAATACTTCGAAGCACGTCGCGCTGAACTGGAAGCTAAACTGGCTGACGTTCTGGCTGCTGCAAATGCACGCGCAGAGAAAATCAACGCCCTGGAAACCGTTACTATCGCGTCTAAAGCAGGCGACGAAGGTAAACTGTTCGGTTCCATCGGTACTCGCGACATCGCTGACGCTGTGACTGCAGCTGGCGTTGACGTGGCTAAGAGCGAAGTTCGTCTGCCGAACGGCGTTCTGCGTACCACTGGCGAACACGAAGTGAACTTCCAGGTTCACAGCGAAGTATTCGCAAAAGTTATCATCAACGTGGTTGCTGAGTAATCAGGCATTCTCGTTTTTGCTAGCAACGAAACGTCGGCCCAGCGCCGACGTTTTGCTTTTTTAACCCCATCGCTTTTCGACTGGCTATCTCCCCCTCTTTTCGCGATAATCAAAAATAAAACATTATTTTAATTTCTTGGTGAAAGAATGGATACCCAACGCCAGGCCTCCCCGTTTGCCCGCAAAAACGTCGTTTATGTGTGTGCCGCATTTTGTTGCCTGCTATGGGGCAGCGCTTATCCAGCCATCAAAAGCGGTTATGACCTCTTTCAGATAGCCACCGACGATATCCCTTCTAAAATTGTTTTTGCTGGTTATCGTTTTTTGTTTGCGGGTGGGTTGCTGCTACTGTTCGCGCTGCTTCAGCGTAAACCGATTGGTCGGTTTCGTCCGCGCCAGTTTGCTCAGTTGACGTTACTGGGGCTGACCCAGACGTCGCTGCAATATCTCTTTTTCTATATCGGCCTTGCGTTCACCTCCGGCGTGAAAGGCTCAATCATGAACGCGACAGGCACATTCTTCAGCGTATTGCTGGCGCACTTTATTTATCAGAACGACCGATTGAGCTACAACAAAACGCTCGGCTGTATTCTGGGCTTTGCGGGCGTCATGGTGGTGAACGTCAGCAACGGCCTGGATTTCAGCTTTAATCTGCCGGGAGAAGGCTCCGTGGTGCTGGCGGCGTTTATTCTTTCTGCGGCCACGTTGTATGGCAAACGTCTCTCGCAGACGGTCGATCCGATGGTCATGACTGGCTATCAATTGGGGATTGGCGGTCTGGTACTGGTCATTGGCGGTTACGTTTTTGGCGGTACGCTGACGATACATGGCTTCTCGTCGGTGGCGATTTTAGTCTACCTGACGTTACTCTCGTCGGTCGCTTTTGCGCTATGGAGCATTTTACTCAAATATAACCGCGTGGGGATGATTGCGCCGTTTAACTTTCTGATCCCGGTTTCCGGCGCGGCTCTTTCGGCTATTTTTCTCGGCGAGAATATATTGGAGTGGAAATACATGATTGCGCTGGTGCTGGTATGTTCGGGGATTTGGTGGGTGAATAAGGTGAAGCGGTAATGCTTCACCTGAACGAATAGGGTACAGGCGGGATAAGGCGTAGCCGGCGTTACTGTGCGCGAATAAAACTGCCGTCAGGCTGACGCGTAAACAGCACCTGTTGACCGTTATCGCCATCTATCGTTAAACCTGTCACCACCCCGCTGGCATTCTGGCGAATTTTAATCATTTGACCATTTTTGAGATTACTCAGCGGTTTGCCAGCGCCTTCTACCTGCGCCATTGCATAAACGTCTGTCGGGGGCAGCCCGTGGTCACGGAACAGTTGCGCCAGAGTTTTACCAGACTCTACCCGGTACGAGCGCCACTGTTGACCAATGCCGCTATCCTGCTGGAAAGGCTGCGTCTGCGGCTGGTTTTGTTCTTCCGGCTGGCCTTCCTGGATAGGTTCCGGCGCAACGGGCGCCACCTGATCCGGATCGTTTTGCGGCGCGACCAGCTGCGCCTGAAGCTGGGCCTCCGTCGGCGGCTGTGATTGCGATTGCAGATCCAATTGCGCTTCCCGCGTGACGACAGGTGAGTCGCTGGTCTCGCTGGCGGGCAGCAGGAAACCGATCACCAGCACGATAGCGGCAATGATAATGCCACGACGATGCATAGGCGGCAGCGGTTCCATGATGCGAAAATTATCCGGCGCGTGCCAGATTTTCGCCAGGGTTGGTTTTAATTCAAAGCGCCCGGGCATGGTTTACCTCCTGCTCCGCATCTCGTTCCTTAATCATAGAGTATAGATGGCTAACGCTATGATACTGGTAGTGCTATCCGCTTTCGTGACATCAATACGGATAATCTATTGTTTCTTTTTCCCTGCGATTTGTCATCCTCCCTGAGACAAAGTTTTACCAGAAGAAGCGTGGCTGTTATGCTGCCCGCTACTTTTTTGATATCCGATGAAGGAAAAATAATGGCCACCCCGACTTTTGACACTATTGAAGCGCAAGCGAGCTACGGCATTGGTTTGCAGGTAGGGCAGCAGCTCAGCGAATCCGGTCTTGAAGGGCTGTTGCCTGAAGCGCTGGTTGCAGGCATTGCTGATGCGCTGGAAGGTAAACACCCGGCGGTTCCTGTTGATGTGGTGCATCGTGCGCTGCGTGAAATTCATGAGCGTGCGGACGCGGTGCGTCGTGAGCGTTTCAAAGCGATGGCGGCCGAAGGCGTGAAATACCTGGAAGAAAACCGCGAAAAAGACGGTGTGAACAGTACTGAATCTGGTTTACAGTTCCGCGTTCTGACGCAGGGCGAAGGCGCGATTCCGGCGCGTACCGACCGCGTACGTGTGCATTACACCGGTAAGCTTATTGATGGCACCGTATTTGACAGCTCCGTCGCGCGCGGCGAACCGGCTGAATTCCCGGTAAATGGCGTGATCGCCGGCTGGATTGAAGCGCTGACTCTGATGCCGGTAGGTTCCAAATGGGAACTGACTATCCCCCAGGAGCTGGCCTATGGTGAGCGTGGGGCCGGGGCATCTATTCCGCCATTCAGCACCCTGGTGTTTGAGGTGGAACTGCTGGAAATTCTGTAAGCGCCCCGGGTTTGCCGGATGACGGCGTAAACGCCTTATCCGGCAACCCTGACTTCAGTAGATGCCAATATTTTATTTTGCAAATGGCGTCGTTACGTGTATTTTTGTGAGCTAATTCGCATTATCAAAGTGATATAACACTCATTTTAAACATAAAATTAACATTGTATTTGAATCTGAGTATTCATCCCGCCGATTCTTACCTAATATCGATGAGTCCTGATAACAGGATCGTCGTATCATAGACCAAAGGCCGTAGAGCCCGCACAACACAGACAGGTACAGGAAGAAAAACATGGTAGATCAGGTAAAAGTCGCAGCCGACGAACAGGCTCCGGCTGAACAGTCGCTACGGCGCAATCTTACAAACCGTCATATACAGCTTATCGCTATTGGCGGCGCTATTGGTACCGGTCTGTTTATGGGATCGGGTAAAACGATCAGTCTCGCCGGACCGTCGATCATTTTTGTATATATGATCATCGGTTTTATGCTTTTTTTCGTGATGCGCGCCATGGGGGAATTGCTGCTCTCGAATCTGGAATATAAATCGTTTAGCGATTTTGCTTCCGACCTGCTTGGCCCCTGGGCGGGATATTTCACCGGCTGGACGTACTGGTTTTGCTGGGTGGTGACCGGTATGGCTGACGTGGTGGCGATTACCGCCTACGCGCAGTTCTGGTTTCCCGGCCTTTCCGATTGGGTCGCCTCGCTGGCGGTAGTGATCCTGCTGCTAAGCCTCAACCTCGCCACCGTTAAAATGTTTGGTGAAATGGAATTTTGGTTTGCTATGGTCAAAATCGTCGCCATTGTGGCGTTGATTGTGGTCGGGCTGGTGATGATTGCGATGCACTTTAAATCGCCGACAGGCGTTGAAGCGTCTTTCGCGCATCTGTGGAATGACGGCGGCTGGTTCCCGAAAGGTATTAGCGGGTTCTTTGCCGGTTTCCAGATTGCAGTGTTCGCTTTCGTGGGCATTGAGCTGGTTGGTACTACCGCCGCAGAAACTAAAGATCCGGAAAAATCGCTGCCGCGCGCGATTAACTCAATACCGATCCGTATCATCATGTTCTACGTCTTTGCGCTGATTGTCATTATGTCGGTGACGCCGTGGAGTTCCGTGGTGCCGGATAAGAGCCCGTTTGTTGAGCTGTTTGTACTGGTGGGTCTGCCTGCCGCTGCGAGCGTGATCAACTTTGTCGTGCTGACCTCGGCGGCGTCTTCCGCCAACAGCGGCGTCTTCTCGACCAGCCGTATGCTGTTTGGCCTGGCGCAAGAAGGCGTGGCGCCAAAAGCGTTCGCTAAGCTATCGAAACGCGCGGTACCGGCGAAAGGCCTGACCTTCTCCTGTATCTGCCTGCTGGGCGGCGTGGTTATGCTGATGGTCAACCCGAGCGTGATTGGCGCATTCACCATGATCACTACGGTTTCGGCCATCCTGTTTATGTTTGTCTGGACCATCATTCTGTGTTCATACCTGGTGTACCGCAAAAAGCGTCCCCACCTGCATGAAAAATCCATCTATAAGATGCCGCTCGGTAAGCTGATGTGCTGGGTCTGTATGGCGTTCTTTGCGTTCGTGCTGGTATTACTGACGCTGGAAGACGATACGCGCCAGGCGCTGATCGTGACGCCGCTGTGGTTTATCGCGTTGGGTCTGGGCTGGCTGTTGATAGGTAAGAAACGGATGGCGGGGATGCGTTAATTGTTTTGCCCGGTGGCGCTGGCGCTTACCGGGCTTACAGCGTAGCGTTGATTTGGAGGCTGGATAAGGCGCCGTTTACAGCCGCCATCCGGCAAAATGCCCGGCTGGCGATTATTCTCCGGCCAGCGCGCGTGGGAACAGCACGTTATTCTCCAGGCTGATGTGCTCCATCAGATCATCAATCATCTCATTAATGCCGTTATACATCGCTTTCCAGGTGGTGCAGGCTTCTGGCGGCGGCGTTACATTTTGGGTGACGTGTTTGATGACGTCTACCAGCTCTCCCGCCTCGTCATGCTCGCTTTCCATTACGCTTATCGGGCCCGTTGCCTGGCGACCCATACCCTGTTTGATCATTGGGAACAGGATCTGTTCTTCTTTCATCATATGGCTGGAAAGCTCTTCATGCAGCGCGGTGAGATATTTTGTCAGGCCGCGTGGGACGTTTGGCTTATCCGCGTGGACGCGTTCCACTTTGGTTGCCTGCAGAATAAGCTCCGGCAGTTGTTCGCGATGTCGGTCATGATAGCGAACAACGATATGGTCAATAATGTCCGCCAGCGGAACGGCGCGCCAGTCTTTTTCGATGGGCTGTTCAGCCAATTGCGCCAGTTGCGCTTCAATGATGTCAATATCGACGTCGTGACGCGCGGCGGCGCGTGCCAGCGTCTGTTTTCCACCGCAGCAGTAATCCATATCGTACTGGCGAAACAGCGCCGATGCGCGGGGAATAGAGAGCGCCAGTTCGCCTAAAGGTTGATCGCGATAAGCCATAGCCGTTACCTCATTTGCAATAATATAAGTTGTATTCTAAATGCATCTTTAAGGCGAGGCTATAACACTTTCGGGGTGCGTATAATTTAAGCGAGTATGAAATTAGCGTTCCGTGACCGGAACGACGGTCGCTTTTTCCGGTTTCGCTCTCACGGCAATGACCACGCCCGCCACCAGGAGCGCAATGCCGCTTAACGTCAGGAATGGCGGGATTTCCTGGCGCAGAATGAAGGTATAGAGCAGTCCCGCCAGCGTTTCAAAAACAATCAGCGGCCCTAAAATAACGGTTGGCAATTTTTGGCTGGCGATATTCCAGCACAGCGCGCCCACCCAGGAACACAGCACCGCGATGGCGATCATCAGACCGATAAACAGCGCGGGATGCGGGCCAAAGGGCAGGGTAAACAACGGTTTCTGGATACTCAGCCACAGACAGACCGCCGCATAGCCGATTAACGAGACCGGCAGCGTAACCAGCGCCTGCGCCGTTGCCCACATCATGGGATGTTTGTCGGGATTTTCCCGCAGCCAGCGGGCGTTGCGCAGCGCATACCATGCCCAGCACGCTACGGAAATCAGCGCCAGCACAATGCCTGAACCATAGCGCCAGCCGCTAACATCGGACAATCCCTGGCTAAGTTCAGCAATATTGACGCACAGCAGGCCAAAACCGATAAGCGCCAGCGCGGGCGCTAAACGCCGCCAGGATAATCTGCCGTCTCGTTGGCTATAGAGAACGTTAGCGAAAAGCGGAATGACGACCGGCAATGTCCCGATGATCATCGTCGAAACCGGCGCGCCGGTTCGCTGAATAGCGCTGGCGAGGCAGGCGTAATAGATTACATTGCCCATCAGAGTCAGCGACAGGGCGGTGAACCAGTCTTTACGCGTCAACTGGCGTAACCGCGTGCGGCCTAACCAGGCAATCGGCAGGGCAATCAGCCCCAGCGCCAGATAGCGTCCCATTGACTGTAAGAGGGCCGGGTAATCCGGCACGATTAACGGGCCGACGAAAATCAATCCCCACATTAGCCCTGCCAGCAGGGCGTATAGCACGCCGCTAATCATCAGATTCTCCTCATAAACCGTTCCGTCATTATCAGAGAAGGTCTATGAGGATGCCACATAAATTAACTAAATTTTAACACTTACAGTACGGAGCGAAGGCTTTCTGTGAGCGTCGTCGTCGGGCGACCGATGAGTTTACGCAGCGTATGGCTGTCATCAAACAAGCCGCCTTTCGCCGCGCCAGCGTCAGAATTGGCCAACATATCCGCCAGTCCGTCAGGCAGGCCTGCGCCTTTTAACGCGGCGGCAAAATCGACTTCGCTCAGGTTCTGGTAGACGATTTTTTTTCCGCTCTGATGAGTAAGTTCATCCGCCAACTGGCGTAATGTCCAGGCGTCATCACCCGCCAGCTCGTAGACATTCCCGGCGTGACCCTCTTCACGGATGACGCGCGCGGCGGCGGCGGCATAGTCAGCGCGCATTGCGGAGGCGATTTTCCCTTCTCCCGCTGCGCCAATAAAGACGCCATGCTTCAGCGCGGCAGGGACGCTCGCCAGGTAGTTTTCCGTATACCAGCCGTTACGTAATAGCGTGTGAGGAATACCTGACTCAGCCAGCATTTTTTCCGTTTCAATATGTTCATCGGCGAGCGCCAGCGGCGATTTATCCGCATGTAGCAGGCTGGTATAGGCGATGAATTTCACCTTCGCGGCAATGGCGGCCTGAATAACGTTGCGGTGCTGCGCGGTGCGTTGTCCCACTTCGCTGGATGATATAAGCAGCAGTTTATCAACGCCCTGTAAGGCGGTTGTCAGCGCGGCTTCGTTAGCGTAATCCGCCTGGCGAACGGCAATCCCGCGCTGACTGAGCGGGGCGGCTTTTTTCGGGTTACGGACGATCGCGACGAGGTGGCTGGCGGGCGTCGTTTTTAGCAGGTTTTCAATAACGTGTTGGCCCAGTTGGCCCGTTGCGCCAGTGATAGCAATCATGGTGAACTCCTCAGTGTTGGTCTTGTGTTTTATTACGCTACCACCTAAACTTACTTTTAGTAAGTACGTACAAAAAGGTAAGTATCAATGCGCGCTCATACTCTTTCCCGGCAGTTGCGTGAAGGCAATCTCTTTGCTGAACAGTGCCCGTCCCGTGAGGTGTTAAAACATGTCACCAGTCGCTGGGGCGTACTGATTCTGGTGGCGTTACGCGACGGTACACACCGTTTTAGCGACCTGCGCCGCAAGATGGGAGGCGTGAGTGAAAAGATGCTGGCGCAGTCGTTACAGGCGCTTGAACAGGACGGATTTCTTAACCGGGTGTCATATCCAGTTGTTCCGCCGCATGTGGAGTACAGCCTGACGCCGCTTGGCGAGCAGGTGAGCGATAAAGTCGCCGCGCTGGCGGACTGGATAGAACTGAATTTGCCGCAGGTATTGGCGCAGCGGGAGCGTTTATCAGATGGCGGCTAGCGCTTTATTCGGCCTGCCAGTCAGGCCGAATAAACGCAGCGCCATGCGGGACTCACGTTACTTGCTCAAATCCACCTGATAAATGGCAAAACCGATATCATCGACAGCAACCTTCTTCATCGGATACTGTTCTTTCGCTTTAATGAAGGCAGCGGCTTTATCGCCTGGCGATGTTTCAAAGCGGATATCCAGCGCCGTATCGCTGTGGATTGGCGCCAGACGCCAGTTATTATCCGCCGCCGGATGGATTTCGCCCGCGCGTTTTGACTCTGCGCCAATCCATGCCGCCAGCACGGCGCGATTTTCATCCGGAGACGCAAAGGCGATATGGCTGTCGCCCGTGCCGGCAAACTTGCCGCCGTAAGCGCGATAGTTATTCGTGGCGACCAGGAACGTAGCGTTCGGGTCGACAGGCTTACCGTTAAAGGTCAGGTTTTTAATACGTTCCGCCTGCGGATTCACCATCTGGCATTCGCCATCATAGCGGGCGGGCTGTGACACATCGATTTGATAATTCACGCCGTCAATGACATCGAAATTATAGGTGCGAAAGCCATCCCAATTGATCAACGATTGCGGTTTGTTGCTGTGAATATCAATCTGATTAAATTGTCCGGCAGAACATTCCAGCCACTCTTTTACCTCCTTGCCGCTGGCTTTCACCACCACCAGCGTATTCGGATAGAGATAAAGATCCGCGGCGTTACGGAAGGTCAACTGGCCTTTTTCCACTTCGACAAAACTGGCAGGATCGTTCTTACGCCCGCCAACTTTAAACGGCGCGGCGGCGGACAGCACCGGCAGTTTCGCCAGATCCGGATCGCCCTGAATAAAGTGTTCCACATACGCTTTTTGCGCGTTATTCACCACCTGTACGGTAGGATCGTCCTGCACCAGAGCAAGATAACTGTACATATTATCGGCGGATTTACCGATGGGCTTGCTGACAAACTCGCGGGTGGCATCGTGATCGGCTTTCAGAATACCGACCAGCTTACTGTCTTCCGCCGCCAGCGACTTTTTAGCGGCGGCGTCATAGATAGGCCGCGCTTCCGCTTTCGCCTGCGTAACCTGCCATTTGCCGCTGTCGTTATTGAGCACCAGATCGACCACTCCCAGATGGTCGCCCCACATGCCAGGCATTACCGCAGGAATGCCGTTAAGCGTACCTTTGGCGATATCCGCGCCTTTGATGTCGGCAAAATCTTTACCGGGGAAGACGGCATGGGCGTGGCCAAACATAATCGCGTCGACGCCGGGAACTTCACTGAGATAATAAACCGAGTTTTCCGCCATGCTGTGGTACGGATCGGCAGAAAGGCCTGAATGAGCAATGACTACCACGATATCTGCGCCTTTCTCGCGCATTTCGGGCACATATTTCCGGGCGGTTTCCGTAATGTCATTGACGGTAACTTTGCCGCTCAGGTTCGCTTTATCCCAAATCATGATTTGCGGCGGGACAAAGCCGATATAGCCAATTTTCAGGGTTTGCGGGTTGCCGTCTTTATCAATAACGCTCGTCTCTTTAATCAGATAAGGCGTAAAGAGCGGCTTTTGGGTTTTAACGTCGATAATATTGGCGTTAACATAAGGGAATTTCGCGCCGGCCAGCGCGTTATGCAGATAGTCCAGACCATAATTAAACTCATGGTTGCCGAGGTTTCCAACCGCGTAATCCAGAGTGTTGAGCGCTTTATAGACCGGGTGAACATCACCGTCTTTGAGCCCTTTTGCCGCCATATAATCGCCCAGAGGGCTCCCCTGAATCAGGTCGCCGTTATCCACCAGCACGCTGTTTTTGACTTCATTTCGGGCGGCATGAATCAAACTTGCGGTACGTACCAATCCGAATTTTTCGGTTGCGGTATCCTTGTAATAATCGAAATCCATCATGTTGCTATGTAAATCAGTAGTTTCCATGATACGGAGATCGACGGTAGCCGCATTCACGCTGGCGGCGATCAGCGTAGCCAGAAGCGTTGCACTAAACTTAATCATCAGAGGCACCTTTTAAGAACGCAATAGAAAAGCCGGATAGTGAAAAATAGCGATGATAAACAGTGAAACCCGATATCGTTCCGACCGTCGCCAGAAGAAGGCGAAACTGCCCCATCCGGCCGATTTTTTGCGAGTGTTCACAGAAAGGTGAATCATGCCATGAAAGCTATTATCAAAACCGCTGACGGTATCACAGTTGGCGGAACCCTTAACGATCGGGTATAAGTAAAACAACGAGTTAACGCCCCCGTCATAAAGAGGTGGAGAATGTTAGAACAAGTATGCCAGCTTGCACGGAACGCGGGCGATGCCATTATGCAGGTTTATGATGGAGCCAAACCGATGGAGTACGCCCGCAAGCAGGACGATTCTCCAGTCACTGCGGCGGATATCGCCGCACATACCGTGATTCTCGAAGGGTTACGCACGCTCACGCCGGATATTCCGGTGCTTTCAGAAGAGGATCCGCCCGCCTGGGAAGTGCGCCAGCACTGGCAGCGTTACTGGCTGGTCGATCCGCTCGACGGCACCAAGGAGTTCATCAAGCGCAATGGCGAATTCACGGTCAATATCGCGCTGATTGAGCAGGGCAAACCGGTGTTGGGCGTGGTCTATGCGCCGGTGCTGAAAGTGATGTACTACGCGGCGGAAGGTAAGGCCTGGAAAGAGGAGTGCGGGGTGCGTAAGCAGATTCAGGTCCGGGATGCCCGCCCGCCGCTGGTGGTGATTAGCCGTTCGCATACGGATGATGAACTCACCGAATATCTCCAACAGCTTGGCGAACATCAGACAACCTCTATTGGTTCCTCGCTGAAATTCTGTCTTGTGGCGGAAGGCCAGGCGCAGCTTTACCCCAGATTTGGGCCGACCAGCGTCTGGGACACTGCCGCAGGTCATGCCATTGCCGTTGCAGCCGGGGCGCACGTTCACGACTGGCAGGGAAAAACGCTGGACTATACCCCTCGTGAATCGTTCCTTAACCCCGGCTTCCGGGTGACTATTTACTGAGGAGCTTATGCAGCAGGTCGACCACCTGCTGTACCTCTTGCTGGGTTAACGCGCCATCTTTCACCCATTGAACCCGACCGTCTTTGTCAAGCACGATGACGGCGGACCCCTCTTCTTTTAATTGCCAGGCGTTACGCGCCACGCCATTGCTGTCGACAATAAATTGCGACCACGGGTAGAGCTTTTTATTACTTTCTATACTGCTACGCACGAACATACCGGAGCCTGGGATCGCATCATCGGTGTTCACAATTGTGGTCGTCTGGTATCTGTCATGCGGGAGCTTGGCTGATTTAATCGCTTCAATCAGCGTGGCGTTTTTTTCCTTCGCTGACGTTCGACCCGCAATGTGCAGCAGGACGCGCACTTTTCCCGCCAGCTGCGCGCTATTCCAGTTTTTATAACTAAACTCATCTTTATTCAACGTCAGTTCGCCACGATCGGCAATGCCTACCGGCGGCACCCGTTGGTTATCTTCAAGGTTATGCGCACAAGCCATTATGGGGAGTAGCAGACACGACATCGCCAGAATTTTACGTAGGGTCATGGTCATTCCTTCTTTATTTTTTTTGCAGGTGATCCGACCACTTTGGGCCGACAGTTAATCATATGTGCGATTGATGCTTTTTCCCGCAAAGGGGATGCCAGTTTGCGGGCGGGCGCACACTTCCTGTGAAAAATGAAGGCATATACTGAGAAAAATGAGCTGATGTTTAGATAATTCTGAATAACTGTAATCAAAAGGTAAATATACTTATGCACACTGGAAACGACGTAGATATGGTCTATAGTCATATGGCATTAAAATTTGCGCCTTAAAACTGTTGGGCTGATTGTGGCACCGCAAGGGCGTAATACTCTGCAGGAGACAACAATGAAAATTTTCCAACGCTACAACCCGCTACAGGTGGCGAAGTACGTGAAGATCCTGTTCCGTGGACGGTTATATATCAAGGATGTTGGCGCTTTTGAGTTCGATAAGGGTAAGATTCTTATCCCAAAAGTGAGAGACAAGCAGCACTTGTCTGTGATGTCTGAAGTTAACCGTCAGGTTATGCGTCTGCAAACTGAGATGGCGTAACCAAAAGTGCTATGCAGTAGGTTAAAAAAGTAAAAAAAAACGGCTCCTGAATCAGGAGCCGTTGATGTTTCTGGCAAACGGATTTCAGGCCGCGCTGTCTTCTTTACCTTGCGCATCGGGCAGTTTCGGCGCCGGTACGTTGCTTTTATTGTCGAGACGCGTCACCAGCAACTGATCGATACGGTAGTTGTCGATATCCACCACTTCAAATTTGTAGCCGGAAAACTTCACCGAATCAGTACGTTTTGGGATCTTGCGCAGCATAAACATCATAAAGCCGCCAATGGTTTCATAGTTGCCGGATTGCGGAAACTCATCGATATCCAGCACGCGCATGACGTCGTCAATCGGCGTGCCGCCGTCAACCAGCCAGGAATTTTCATCGCGCGCCACAATTTGCTCTTCCAGTCCCTGGCCGACCAGGTCACCCATTAGCGTGGTCATCACATCGTTCAGCGTAATGATACCGACGACCAGCGCGTATTCATTCATAATGACCGCGAAATCTTCGCCCGCCGTTTTGAAACTTTCCAGCGCCTCAGAAAGGGTCAGCGTATCCGGCACAATCAAGGTATTGCGAATTTGCACGCCGCTATTCAGCGCCATACTTTGGTTCGCCAGCACGCGATTCAGCAGATCTTTGGAGTCTACATAGCCGATGATGTGGTCGATATCTTCATTACACACCAAAAATTTTGAGTGCGGATGTTCGGCGACCTTTTTCTTCAGGCTTTGTTCGTCTTCGTGTAGATCAAACCAGATGATACTTTCGCGCGACGTCATAGAAGACGGTACGGTGCGGGATTCAAGTTCAAACACATTTTCAATCAGTTCGTGCTCTTGCTTGCGCAAGACGCCCGCCAGCGCGCCGGCTTCCACCACTGCGTAAATATCATCAGAAGTAATGTCGTCTTTCCGCACCATTGGAATTTTGAACAGGCGGAAGATGTTGTTTGCCATGCCGTTAAACAGCCACACCAGCGGGCGAAAAACGAACAGGCAGAAGCGCATCGGGTTGATGATACGCAAAGCCACAGCTTCTGGCGCAATCATACCGATGCGTTTCGGGGTTAAATCCGCGAACAGGATAAACAGCCCCGTCACCAGCGAGAAGGAGAGAATAAAGCTCAGCTGCTCGGAGAGTTCTGGCGACATATAGTGCGAGAAAAGGGCGGAAAAGGCGGGCGAAAATGCCGCATCGCCGACGATACCGCCAAGAATAGCGACGGCGTTCAGGCCAATTTGCACAACGGTGAAAAACATGCCGGGATTTTCCTGCATTTTCAATACGCGTTGTGCGTTGATACTGCCTTCATCAGCTAATAACTTAAGTTTAATCTTACGTGATGCGGCAAGCGAGATCTCGGAGATGGAGAAGAACGCACTTACAGCGATCAGGCAGAATATAATGAATATACTGTTTAACATATCTTATCCGGCGAAACGCCAGATCCTCGGAAGGGAAGTTTATAAATCCGTGTGGTAACGTTTAATGAAAACCGGCTCGTAGCAGTGAGCCGATAAGTTCAGGGCTAGTATAGCGTAAGCTACTGTAAAGTCGCCAGAGGGTTCATTTTCAACTCCGACAAGTTCCCCCTACGCCTGCGTCGTCACGCGTCAGGCGGCAGGCAAACGCCGATCCCGCCAATCCCGCAGTAACCGTATGGATTTTTGTGCAGATACTGTTGGTGTTCATCTTCGGCGTAGTAAAACGGCGTCGCATGGGCGATTTCCGTGGTAATAGGGCGATGGTCTCCGGCGGCGGCCATTGCCGACTGAAAGCGCTCGCGACTGGCGTGAGCGGCGGCATTCTGTTCCGGCGTTAAGGGATAAATCGCAGAACGGTATTGCGTACCGTGATCGTTACCCTGTTGCATCCCCTGCGTCGGATCGTGATTTTCCCAGAAGGTCTGTAAAAGCTGCTCATAACTGATAACGGCAGGATCGTACACTATCCGTACCGCTTCGGCATGACCGGTCTGCCCGGAGCAGACTTCCCGGTAGGTTGGATTAGGCGTGTAACCGCCTGCATACCCTGCCGCGGTGCTATATACGCCGGGCAATTGCCAGAATAAACGTTCTACGCCCCAGAAACAGCCCATAGCGAAGTAGGCGATCTCCATCCCGGCAGGGACATTGGTCATAGAGTGTTCATTTACCGCATGCAGAGTGGCGATCGGCATCGGGGTGTTGCGTCCTGGTAACGCATCTGCTTGAGTAACCAGATGTTTTTTATCAAATAAACTCATGAGCTATTCTCCCGAAAGCGTTAATTGGCGTTAAGGTTGTAACGAGACGCATCTTTGCACACAATAACAACATTAATGTATCTGGATTTAACCATAAGAAATATTTGGGCAGTCGTCTGCTTTTCAATCGAAATTGTTGATTTTATGTTAAGCCGCGGAGCGGTAGTGTGATTTTTTCCAGGGGTGGGAATAGGGGATATTCAGGAGAAAATGTGCCACATATCCGTCAGTTATGTTGGGTTAGCTTACTGTGCCTGAGCAGTTCTGCGGTAGCCGCAAATGTTCGTCTGAAAGTCGAAGGGCTATCCGGAGAGCTGGAAAAAAACGTTCGCGCACAGCTCTCTACGATTCAGAGCGATGAGGTGACGCCGGATCGGCGCTTTCGCGCCCGAGTTGATGATGCGATTCGCGAAGGGCTTAAAGCGTTAGGCTATTACGAACCCACTATCAAATTCGACTTGCTTCCACCGCCTGCGAAAGGACGGCAGGTATTAATCGCCAGGGTTACGCCCGGCCAGCCGGTGTTGATTGGCGGTACAGAAGTCATTTTACGCGGCGGCGCGCGCACGGACAAAGATTATCTGGCCTTACTGAAAACGCGTCCGGCAATCGGCACGGTGCTGAACCAGGGAGACTATGACAATTTTAAAAAGTCGTTAACCAGCGTGTCGCTACGTAAAGGCTATTTCGACAGCGAATTCGTTAAAAGTCAGTTGGGAATTGCTCTGGGCCGTCATCAGGCGTTTTGGGATATTGATTATGATAGCGGTGAGCGCTATCGCTTCGGACCTGTCACCTTCGAAGGTTCGCAGATTCGTGATGAATATTTACAAAATCTGTTGCCGTTTAAAGAGGGCGATGAGTACGAATCGAAAGATTTGGCGGAACTAAACCGCCGACTTTCCGCTACCGGATGGTTTAATTCTGTCGTGGTGGCGCCGGAATTTGAGAAATCGCGTAAAACAAAAATTCTGCCGTTAAAAGGCGTGGTATCGCCGCGAACCGAAAACACGATTGAAACCGGGGTGGGGTACTCCACCGACGTCGGGCCGCGCGTGAAAGCGTCGTGGAAAAAACCGTGGATGAACTCCTACGGTCATAGCCTGACCACCAGCACCAGTATTTCTGCGCCGGAACAGGTGCTGGATTTTAGTTATAAAATGCCGCTGCTGAAAAACCCGCTGGAGCAATACTATCTGGTACAGGGCGGTTTTAAACGTACCGATTTGAATGATACGGAGCAGGACTCGACCACGCTTGCCGTGTCGCGTTACTGGGACCTTTCCAGCGGTTGGCAGCGGGCGATTAACCTGCGCTGGAGTTTCGACCACTTTACCCAGGGGAACGTCACCAATACCACCATGCTGTTCTACCCGGGCGTGATGATCAGCCGAACCCGCTCGCGAGGGGGACTGATGCCAACCTGGGGCGATTCGCAGCGCTATTCAGTAGACTATTCGAATACGGCCTGGGGCTCCGACGTGGATTTCTCCGTGCTGCAGGCGCAAAACGTCTGGATTCGGACTTTGTACGATCGCCACCGTTTTGTGATGCGCGCCAATTTGGGCTGGATAGAAACCGGTGATTTCGACAAAGTTCCGCCGGATTTACGTTTCTTCGCCGGGGGCGACCGCAGTATTCGCGGCTATAAATACAAATCTATTTCGCCTAAAGATAGCGACGGCAATCTTAAAGGCGCCTCAAAACTGGCAACCGGATCGCTGGAGTACCAGTATAACGTCACCGGCAAATGGTGGGGGGCAGTGTTTGTCGATAGCGGCGAGGCGGTGAGTGATATTCGCCGTAGCGATTTCAAAACCGGGACCGGGGTCGGCGTGCGCTGGGCGTCGCCGGTTGGGCCTGTCAAACTCGATTTTGCCGTACCGGTCGGCGACAAAGACGAACACGGTTTACAGTTTTATATCGGTCTGGGGCCTGAATTATGAGTTTATGGAAGAAAATAAGCCTCGGCGTGTTGATTTTCATTGTGGTGTTACTGGCGAGCGTTGCGTTTCTGGTCGGGACGACGACGGGGCTGCATCTGGTATTCAGTGCGGCGAACCGCTGGGTGCCGGGGCTGGAGATTGGGCAGGTCACCGGCGGCTGGCGGGACTTATCGTTAAAAAATATCCGCTATGAGCAGCCGGGCGTTGCGGTGAATGCGGGCGAAATTCATCTGGCCGTCGGGCTTGATTGCCTGTGGCGCAGTAGCCTGTGCGTCAATGATCTGGCGTTAAAAGACATTAATGTCGCTATCGACAGCAAAAAAATGCCGCCTTCCGAACCGGCGCAAGAAGAGGAAGAAAGCGGACCGCTGAACCTCTCCACCCCCTGGCCCATCACGCTGTCGCGCGTGGCGCTGAATAATATCAATATCAAGATTGATGACACTACCGTTTCGGTGCTGGATTTTACCTCCGGGCTGGCATGGCAGGAGAAAAACCTGACCCTGAAACCGACGCGGCTTCAGGGATTGCTGATCGCTCTGCCGAAGGTCGCTGACGTGGCGCAGGAAGAGGTGGTTGAACCCAAAATCGAGAAACCTCAACCGGATGAAAAGCCGCTTGGCGAAACGCTAAAAGATCTGTTTGCAAAACCGGTAATGCCGGAGATGACCGATGTTCACCTGCCGCTCAATCTGAATATCGAGTCATTTCGCGGCGAGCAGCTACGCATCACCGGCGATACCGAACTGACGGTGCGCACGATGCTGCTTAAAGTCAGCAGTATCGACGGTAATATGAAGCTGGATACTCTGGATATCGACGCCAACCAGGGCACGGTGAAAGCCTCCGGTACGGCGCAGCTCGCCAATAACTGGCCGGTTGATATTACGCTCAACAGTACGCTGAATATCGATCCGCTAAAGGGTGAAAAGATAAAACTCAAGGTCGGCGGCGCGTTACGCGAACAACTGGAGGTCGGGGTGAACCTTTCCGGGCCGATGGATGTCGCGCTTCGCGCCCAGACGCGGCTGGCGGAGGCCGGTTTACCGCTCAATCTTGAAGTCGTCAGCCAACGCATTGCCTGGCCATTGACGGGTGATACCCAGTTTCAGGCTGACGATCTGAAGCTCAAACTGAGCGGTAAGATGACCGACTATACGTTGTCGATGCGAACCACCGTGAAAGGACAAGATATTCCGCCGGCGACCATCACGCTGGATGCCAAAGGGAATGAGCGGCAGATTAATCTCGATAAACTTACCATCGCCGCTCTGGAGGGAAAAACCGAACTGAAAGCGCTGGTGGACTGGCAGCAGGCGATTAGCTGGCGTGGCGAACTGACGCTAAATGGCATCAATACCGCTAAAGAGATCCCGGACTGGCCCGCGAAGCTTAACGGCGTCATGAAAACCAAAGGCAGCCTCTACGGCGGCACCTGGCAGATGGATGTCCCGGAGCTCAAGCTGACCGGCAATGTGAAGCAGAACAGCGTTAACGTCAACGGGACGCTAAAGGGCAACAGCTACATGCAGTGGACGATCCCGGGGCTGCACCTTGCGCTGGGCCCAAACAGCGCCGATATAAAAGGCGAGCTTGGCGTTAAGGAGCTGAATCTTGACGCCGCCATCGATGCGCCAGGGCTGGATAATGCGCTGCCAGGGCTGGGCGGCATGGCAAAAGGAATCGTTAAAGTCCGCGGTACGGTAGAAGCGCCGCAGCTGTTGGCGGATATCACCGCCCGCGGCTTGCGCTGGCAGGAGCTGTCTGTCGCCCAGGCGCGCATCGAGGGCGATATTAAATCCACCGATCAGATAGCGGGCCATCTCAACGTTCGCGTAGAGCGGATTTCGCAGCCCGACGTTAACATCAATCTGGTGACGCTTGACGCCAAAGGCAGCGAGAAGCAGCATCAGCTACAGCTCCGTGTTCAGGGAGAACCGGTATCCGGTCAACTCTCCCTGACAGGCAGTTTTGATCGCGAGGCGGCGCGCTGGAAAGGGACGTTAAGCGACACCCGTTTCCAGACGCCAGTGGGGCCATGGTCGTTGACCCGCGCGATTGCGCTGGACTACCGTAATAAAGAACAGAAAATCAGTATCGGGCCACATTGTTGGCTGAACCCGAACGCCGAGCTGTGCATCCCGCAAACCATTGATGCGGGCGCCGCAGGACGGGCGGTGGTCAATCTCAACCGCTTTGATCTGGCGATGCTGAAGCCATTTATGCCTGATACCACTCAGGCCAGCGGGATCTTTAGCGGGAAAGCTGACGTGTCGTGGGACACCACCCAGGAGGGATTGCCGCAGGGGAAGGTCACGCTTTCCGGTCGTAATGTGAAGGTCACGCAGACCGTCAATGACGCGCCATTACCGGTCGCGTTTGAGACGCTGAACCTCAGCGCCGATCTGCACAATAATCGCGCCGAGCTGGGATGGCTGATTCGCCTGACGAACAATGGTCAATTCGATGGCCAGGTGCAGGTAACCGATCCTCAGGGGCGGCGCAATCTCGGCGGTAACGTCAACATGCGCAATCTCAATCTGGCGATGGTCAACCCTGTCTTTTCGCGCGGCGAAAAAGCGGCGGGAATGTTAAACGCCAGGCTACGTCTGGGCGGCGATGTACAAAGCCCGCAGTTGTTTGGTCAGTTGCAGCTTAGCGCGCTGGATATTGACGGTAATTTTATGCCGTTTGAGATGCAGCCGAGCCAGCTCACCATGAACTTTAGCGGGACGCGTTCGACGCTCGCCGGTATCGTGCGAACACAACAAGGGCAAATTAACCTGAACGGCAACGCCGACTGGAGTCAGATTGACAACTGGCGCGCGCGGGTGACGGCGAAAGGCAGCCGGGTGCGGATTACCGTTCCGCCGATGGTGCGCCTGGATGTCTCGCCGGATGTGGTCTTTGACGCGACGCCTTCGCTGTTCACGTTGGATGGGCGTGTGGACGTTCCGTGGGCGCGAATTGTGGTGCACGACCTGCCGGAGAGCGCGGTCGGCGTCTCCAGCGATGTGGTTATGCTCAACAATGACCTGCAACCAGAAACGCCGCAGACAGCGTCTATTCCCATCAACAGTAATCTGACGGTCCACGTCGGCAACAACGTGCGCATCGACGCCTTCGGGCTTAAAGCGCGTTTGACCGGCGATTTGAAAGTCGCGCAGGATAAGCAGGGGCTGGGGCTGAATGGTCAAATCAATATTCCTGACGGCCGATTCCGCGCCTACGGCCAGGACCTGCTTGTCCGTAAAGGCGAGCTGCTGTTCTCCGGCCCGCCGGATCAGCCGCTGCTCAATATCGAAGCGATCCGTAACCCTGACGCCACCGAAGACGATGTCATTGCGGGCGTGCGCGTCACAGGCACTGCTGATGAACCCAAAGCGGAAATCTTCTCCGATCCGGCGATGCCGCAGGCTGAAGCGCTTTCTTATCTGCTGCGTGGGCAGGGGTTGGACAGCAATCAGAGTGATAGCGCAGCGATGACCTCCATGCTTATTGGCCTGGGGGTTGCGCAAAGTGGTCAGGTTGTGGGTAAAATCGGAGAGACATTCGGTGTAAGTAATCTGGCGCTGGACACGCAAGGGGTGGGCGATTCGTCCCAGGTTGTGGTCAGCGGCTATGTACTGCCGGGTCTACAGGTGAAGTATGGTGTAGGGATATTTGACTCTCTGGCGACGCTCACGTTACGTTATCGCCTGATGCCTAAGCTATATCTGGAAGCAGTGTCTGGCGTAGATCAGGCACTTGATTTGCTCTATCAGTTTGAGTTTTAGCAATGCGAATATTTGTCTATGGCAGTTTACGACAGAAACAAGGCAACAGTCACTGGATGACCAATGCCCAATTGCTTGGCGATTACCGTATCGATAACTACCAGTTGTATAGTCTGGGCCACTATCCAGGCGCAGTTCCGGGAAACGGAGCGGTATACGGTGAAGTTTATCGAATTGATAACGCCACGCTGGCCGAACTTGATGCTTTGCGCACCAGGGGCGGTGAATACGCACGCCAGTTAATCCAGACGCCTTACGGCAGCGCATGGATGTATGTATATCAACGTCCTGTTGATGGGTTAACTCTGATTGAAAGCGGTGACTGGTTAGACAGAAACCAGCCCTGAACTGAACACGCCACCCTCGGGTGGCGTTGTTTTTTACATTCTGGCTGATGGCGCTAGCGCCGGGCACGATGAGCTCTTATTCTGCCGTAGATCAATAATGACGCGCCGCCCAGGATAACAATGCATCCGAGAACCATAAATCCCTGCATATAGCTGCCGGTTGTCCGGTAAAAATAGCCGACCATTAGGCCTGCCAGCGTACCGCCGCCGCCGGCGCCGATGCCATTAATAATACCGGAGGCTGGGCCAATCGCATGGGGTTTAACGTTCGACTGGATAATCGACCAGATATTGGGGGTAAAGCTGGCGGCATAATAACCCATCGCCAGGGTAATGAGCGTGATTTTAAAGCCCGGCGCATCGACAAATGGCAGGAGAAATAACATCACGCCGGGGATTAGTAGGCCCAGTGAAGCAATAAGTACACGCTTTTGTGTCTTATCACTGATCCATGAGATAGGGATTGCCAGTATAACCGCAGTCAGATAAGGCAGAGAACTGACCAATGCTTTACTGAATCCGGTATAGCCGAGAGAATTGACAACCATGGGTATCCATAACGTAATTCCCCAGAACAACATCCCTTGAGTGATGTAGGTAAAAATAAGAAGTAGGAAGGGGGTTCCGCCCAGCGATTCCAGGGTAAGTTTAGTTTTCTCTGTTGGCGCCGGCGCACGATAATAAGGCGCTTCTTCCTGTTTTTTCAGCATTGTTATATAAAGTGGAACTACAACAACAATGCCGATCACACCAGTGATAATAAAAACATTTCGCCAACCGAAGGCAGCATCCAGCGGGGACAAAATCATAAATCCCAGGCCTAATGCCAGGAACTGTCCATAATACTGGATAATACTGTTCGCCTGCGTCCGTTCTTTGTCTGAAAACCAGTCGCTGGCGAAGCGGGACTGCTGCGGCCAATAAATGCCTTCGGTAATGCCAAGCACCAGCCGACAAATCAAAATAACGTACACTGACGAGGTAAATCCGACAAAAACGGTCGCAATCGACCAGATTAGCACCATCAGAATGACTATTTTTTTCGGATCGTATCGCTGGGTAAATACGCCGCCAAAAATATTTGAAAAGGCATAGCCAATAAGAAATATGGTTAATACAATGCTGGCCGTTGCGCCATCAATATTCAGGTCGTGTGTAATCGTAGGTAACGTAACGGAAAGATTAGAACGGTCAAGATAAGCAACAAAAAGGCCGAACATTAATGTCGCGCCGATCCGTAGCCATTTTTGCATTGAGGTCATTTTTCAACTCCGTTTGGCCGCGCGCCAAAATCAATTTGACGAAATAATATCTCACCGGATTTTATGGTCATTTGTGGTACCAGCACATGCGTCCCCGTGAGCGTTTCACCATGAATATCGGCAAATTCAACATGCCTGTTTTTTAATTTAAAGATGGCGATATCGGCAAATGCCCCAGGGGCCAGCGTACCAATTTCTGCTGCCATGCCCAATAAAACTGCTGGGGTATGGGTACAGGCGTTAATGACATCGGTAAGCGCGACGCCGAGTGCTAAATATTTCGATAAAATCCATGGTAAGGCGTAAACAGGCCAGGCGAGTTTAGTGATGGTTGAGAGATCGCTACTGATGATATCCGGAAGAAAGCCATTGGCGATGGCCCGGCGTGCCGTGTTCATTGAAAAATGGCTGCGACCATTGGCGGCATCAAATATAACGCCTCTTTCCCTTGCCTGACGGACTTCGGCTAAGACAGCGCCTTCATCAGTAAGAATGGTGCTACCTTTGCCGTGAAACGCATGAGCGATAATATCGCCGCGGCGTAGCAAGGAGACAAGTTCTTTCATGGGAACGACGGGATGAGTCGAGTGTATTGCCACGGGGCACCTTAAATCGTTGGCAATACGAAGGGATTCAGTCAGCGGTTTTAATCCATATTCAGCAATGTCCTCAGTCTGAACCTTGAGTTTTAATCCCTGAAGAACGTTGCGATACTGACGAAACAGCGCGTGGATCTTATTTTCATCAATATTGTCAGGATCATAATTTTCTTGTGACCAGGTTTGGCCCGGCGGCGACACGGTCAGAAACGCTTTGATTCGAACTTTGCTGGCGCAAATCACCGTTCGGTAGAAGGCATCAAAGTTTGCCGTACCGGCAGAACCTGCATCCACGACGGTGGTGACGCCATTCGGCGGCATGTACATATCAGGCCTGACGCCGCCTTCCGTCGCGTCATAAAAAACATGCGCGTGATAATCGATAAGACCGGGAGTAACGATCATGCCGTCGGCATGGATAATCCGGGTCTCCGAAGTTACAGGATATTTATCGGCATCAACGATAATATCGTTAATGATGCGTAAATTGTTAATCTCATTAATATTACGAGCGGGATCGATGATATGTCCACCGGTAATTAATATATCATTTTTCATCATAATCTCTTAAAATAGTAAATAATTATGGCAGCCCTTAAAAATATATTAAAAAGTGTGTTTTGAGCGGATGTTATGTTGGATTAAAAATACGGTTATTGGTAGGGAGAGCTTAGGATACCTTATTAAAAAGGTAATCGGGCTTATGCACTAAATAAGACTTTAGCGCTTGCTAATATTTAGGGCGTAAGTCCATGGGAGTCTGGGGGCATTCACAAAACAATTATTATCTTGAGCTTTTTAGAGAAACCGTGAGCGTATTCAACCCTTTTTAATAAAAAATAAGGTAAAGTCTTATTCATTCCGTGAATGTTAAACTAATAATGATAAAAATTGTGTTCTATTCATTAGCCAATAAAAAGGCCCTCATTACTATGAGAGCCTTTATCTTGACGATTATGTAAAAGCGAACTTATTTCTTCGCTGCGCGCTCGAAGGAGGCAACGATTTCCGCTTTAGCCGCTTCGGCGTTGTCCCAACCGTCAACTTTCACCCATTTGCCTTTTTCGAGATCTTTATAATGCTCGAAGAAATGAGTGATCTGCGCTTTCAGCAGTTCTGGCAGATCGTTCACATCTTTAATGTGATCGTACTCTTTGCTCAGTTTGGTGTGCGGTACGGCAACCAGTTTCGCATCTTCACCGGATTCGTCGGTCATTTTCAGTACGCCAACCGGACGGCAACGGATGACGGCGCCTGGCTGCAGCGGGTACGGCGTCGGGACCAGAACGTCTACCGGGTCGCCGTCCAGAGACAGGGTATGGTTGATGTAACCGTAGTTGCACGGATAGAACATCGCGGTGGACATGAAGCGGTCAACGAACAGCGCGCCGCTCTCTTTGTCAACTTCGTATTTGATCGGATCTGCGTTAGCCGGGATCTCGATAACGACGTAGATATCTTCCGGCAGTTCTTTACCCGCCGGGACGTTGAGTAAGCTCATGTCTGTTTCCTTTGAATTTATGACAAACAAGTGGCGAGTATTATAGCCAACTCACGCCGAAAGTCTTCGCTTGTTTTCGTTTCCGCCTCATCTGGCGCGTCGTTGCGGAGCATGAACGCCAAAGGTTAAGAACCGGAAAAATCACGTGTCTGATAAGGCAACGCCGCCATCGGACATGTTATTGCCCAATGGCGGCTTCATGCGTTATTCCGCATGGTGGTAAAGATTACGCGTCCGGGTATTCGCGGATAAAGCGTTCCACATCGTCAACCATATGGCGGTTGCCGACGAAGAACGAGCGGCGCTGGTGCAGGCTTTCTGGAATGATATCCAGAATACGTTCTTTACCATCGCTTGCTTTGCCGCCGGCCTGTTCCGCGAGAAACGCCATCGGGTTGCACTCATACAGCAGACGCAGTTTTCCCTGCGGATGGCTGGCGGTGCTGGGGTAGAGATAGATGCCGCCTTTCAGCAGGTTGCGGTGGAAATCGGCCACCAGAGAGCCAATGTAACGTGAGGTATAAGGGCGACTTGTTGAACTATCCTCTTCCTGGCAGAATTTGATGTACTTCTTCACGCCATTCGGGAACTTAATGTAGTTGCCTTCGTTAATGGAGTAGGTTTTACCCTTTTCCGGGAAACGCATACGTTCCTGGCACAGACAGAACACGCCCAACGACGGATCGTAGGTGAAAGCGTGTACGCCGCAGCCGGTGGTGTAAACCAGCATGGTGGACGAGCCATACACGACATATCCCGCAGCGACCTGTTTGTTGCCGGGTTGCAGGAAATCTTCTTCGGTGACCGGCGTGCCGACGGGCGTCACGCGGCGATAAATCGAGAAAATCGTACCGACAGAGACGTTAACGTCGATGTTAGAAGAGCCATCCAGAGGGTCCATCAGCACCACATATTTCGCGTGTTCGCAGCCTTCAAAGACGACAATTTCGTCCTCTTCTTCCGATGCGATGCCCGCTACAATATCGCGCGCTTTTAGTGCAGCTTTCAGTTTCTCGTTCGCGAACAGATCGAGTTTCTGCTGAACCTCGCCCTGTACGTTCTCAGCACCGCTGGCACCCAGGATATCGACCAGACCGGCCTTGTTGATATCGCGGTGGATGATCTTGGCGCCCAATTTTATTGCCGACAGCAAAGCAGTGAGCTCACCGGTAGCCTGAGAGAACTCGTGCTGCTTTTCGACAATAAATTCACCTAACGTTTTCATAACACTTTCCCTGCAATTGATTGGAGTAAAGCGACCGTAACAATCTTAACAAACATTTCAGATGATGCGCTCAGGTGAATCGCGCCAGCAAAGTACAGATTTACCTGAAATGCGTTTCTCACTTGCCAGACATGTGCGTAAAATGGCTCGCAGATAAAAAAAGGATAGTGACGTATGCGCATTCATATTTTGGGAATTTGTGGCACTTTCATGGGGGGGCTGGCGATGCTGGCTCGCTCGCTTGGTCATGAAGTAACGGGTTCGGACGCCAATGTGTATCCGCCGATGAGTACCTTACTTGAGAAGCAAGGCATTGATCTGATCCAGGGTTATGACGCCAGCCAGCTCGATCCGCAGCCGGATCTGGTGATTATCGGCAATGCGATGACGCGCGGGAATCCGTGCGTGGAAGCGGTGCTGGAAAAAAACATTCCCTTTATGTCTGGTCCACAGTGGCTGCACGACTTTGTGTTGCGCGACCGCTGGGTACTGGCGGTCGCCGGTACCCACGGCAAAACCACGACCGCAGGCATGGCGACCTGGATACTGGAAGCGTGCGGGTACAAACCGGGCTTTGTGATTGGCGGCGTACCGGGCAACTTTGAGGTTTCCGCGCGCCTGGGCGAGAGCCCGTTCTTTGTTATCGAAGCGGATGAGTACGACTGCGCGTTCTTTGATAAACGTTCTAAATTTGTGCATTACTGCCCGCGGACGCTGATCCTCAACAACCTTGAGTTTGATCATGCCGACATCTTCGACGATCTGAAAGCGATCCAGAAGCAGTTCCACCATCTGGTGCGCATCGTGCCGGGGCAGGGGCGCATCATCTGGCCGGAAAACGACATCAACCTGAAACAGACCATGGCGCTGGGCTGCTGGAGCGAGCAAGAGCTGGTGGGCGAGCAGGGACACTGGCAGGCGAAGAAGCTGACTACGGATGCTTCCGAGTGGGAAGTGTGGCTGGACGGCGAAAAAGTCGGCGATGTGAAATGGGGCCTGGTCGGCGAACATAACATGCACAACGGTCTGATGGCGATTGCCGCCGCGCGCCACGTGGGCGTCGCGCCCGCAGAAGCGGCCAGCGCGCTGGGGTCATTTATTAACGCCCGCCGCCGTCTGGAGCTACGCGGCGAAGCGAACGGCGTGACGGTGTATGACGATTTTGCTCACCACCCGACGGCAATTCTGGCCACGCTGGCGGCGCTGCGCGGTAAAGTGGGCGGCACCGCGCGCATTATCGCAGTGCTGGAGCCGCGTTCTAACACGATGAAGATGGGGTTATGCAAGGATGACCTGGCGCCGTCGTTAGGGCGTGCGGATGAAGTGTTCCTGCTGCAGCCGCCGCATATTCCGTGGCAAGTGGCGGAAGTCGCTGAAGCCTGCGTACAGCCTGCTCACTGGAGTGGCGATGTCGATACGCTGGCGGAAATGGTGGTGAAAACCGCACAGCCTGGCGATCACATCCTGGTGATGAGCAACGGCGGTTTCGGCGGCATCCATCAGAAATTGCTGGATGGGCTGGTGAAAAAAGCTCAGAACGTAACAGCGTATTAAATGACTATGCGGTCAGCCAGCCTTGTGGCTGGCTGTTTTATATGGGGCATCTTGCCATCGAAAGCGCATTCCGCTCGCCGGGAGACGTTAAAGCAATACTGAAAAATCATTTGCCGCTCAGTATTGAAAAAGAGTAGACGCATATCCTTAAAGTAATCAGTGTAATACACTAAGAGTGTTCCGCCGGTTGCCGTATGCGGGACGAAAAGAGCCAGTTCGCAATAACAGATGAAGGTTTCGTGATTTATAAACGTCATCTTCTGCCTTTCAACGTTTGCGATGCCGCCTGGCTGCGGGCATCGTCCAGTCATAACAATGCTGATCCTGTCGCATTTATGCGGTCAGATTCAGATTGCTCAGAACCCAGCCCGCCAGCAAATTCTGTACTGAAGGTAACCACAGCGCAATTTGAATGTTGTTAACTGTATGTTCAGTTCATTTGTGCTAATATGGTTATTTACGAAATTTTCGTTCTATTAGAGTATCATGCATGTCTAAACATCAAACTCAACTTTCCTTACTGCAGGATGATATCCGCAGTCGCTATGACAGCCTTAGCAAACGTCTTAAACAAGTTGCTCAGTATATTCTGGATAACAGTAATAGCGTTGCTTTTGACACGGTCGCTTCCATCGCGCAACATGCCGATGTTCCCCCTTCGACACTGATTCGTTTTGCTAATGCGTTTGGTTTTAGCGGATTTAATGAAATGAAACAGGTATTTCGCCAGCACCTGATGGAGGAAACTGTAAGCTATACCGAGCGGGCGCGTCTGTTCAGACAGAAAAATGCGGATGAAGGGGAACCTACCCCGGAAAAGCCGGGTGAAATTCTGAAGCTATTTTCAATGGTGAATGCACAGGTATTACAACAATTACCGGTGCAGATTAAAAATGAGCAGTTGGATGCGGCGGTAAATCTGTTAGCGAAAGCCGACAATATTTATGTGATTGGATTACGTCGTTCGTTTAGCGTGGCCAGTTATTTAACCTACGCATTGCGTCATCTGGAGAGACGGGCATTTTTAATTGACGGTATTGGCGGAATGTTCTCTGAACAGCTAAGTATGGTCAGCCCCGACGATGTTGTTATTGCCATCAGCTACTCGCCTTACGCGCAGGAAGTGGTGGAATTAGTCGAGCTTGGCGCGAAACGCGGTGCGCACCATATTGCGATAACCGATAGCCAGGTCAGCCCGCTGGCAGCGTTCAGTGAAGTCTGTTTTGTGGTACGTGAAGCGCAGGTCGATGGTTTCCGTTCTCAGGTCGCGTCCATGTGTCTGGCGCAAACGTTAGCGGTTTCACTGGCGCTGGCGACGGAGTAAAAAAACAAGCCGATGATCGTATTTAGCGATCATCGGCATTGTGGTGAAACTTAATCAGAATAACGTTCGGTTTGAATTGGCTGCGGTTTTTTTCTGCGTTTTGCTAACACTACGCTCTCCATTTTCTCCAGCGAAATGCCTTTTGTTTCCGGCAGGTAACGGCAGATAAAGAAGTAACTGAAGATGCAGCAGATGGCGAATATCCACATTGGAAATGCGCCGTGGAAATGCGAAAGTAAATACGGATTTTCATTAATCATCGGGAAGAATTGCGAAACTAAAAAGTTTGCCATCCACATAAATCCGACCGAAATACTCATTCCCTGCGACCTCATCCGGTTAGGGAATATTTCAGAAATAAGCACCCATGCGCCCACGCCCCAGGAAAGCGCGTAGAAAATCATAAAGAACAGCATACCGAATAGCGCGAAATAACCGGTTGCCTGGCTGTACAGCGCCCATGAGGTGAGCAACAAGCCGATGATGCTGCCAATAGTGCCTTTACGCATCAGCGACAAACGCCCCATCTTATCCATAATCATTGCGCCAATAATGGAACCGATAAGCTGAATCACGCCGATCCAGATTGTCTGGAACAGAGCCTCCTGGGCGCTACCGGTCACATCCTTCAGGACGATTGGCGCGTAATACATCATGACGTTAACCCCTGTTACCTGTTGCAGCATAGCGATCATGCAGCCCAGAATCAGGATGAAACGCACGTTCCCGTCGCGGTAATTGAGTTTTTGATGGGCGTTTAGTTGGTCGTTTTGCAGTGAGGTTTTTATATCGGCAAGAAGATGTCTGGCATGTTCTTCGTTGGATATTTTGGTCAGTATTTTTAGCGTCTCCTCCTCGCGACCAATCATCATCATCCAGCGGGGAGATTCCGGGATTAAAAAGACTAAAATACAGAACAAAATGCAGGGAATAATACCCGCAGCAAACATATAGCGCCAGCCAAGTTCAATGAGCCAGGTATCCGCTGCAATCGATGCTATTTTGTAGTTAACGTAGAAGATCAGAATCTGACCGAAAACGATAGCGAACTGCTGCATACTTAATGCTCTGCCGCGCATGTTTTTCGGTGAGACTTCAGACATATACATCGGTGATACTGTTGCCGCCAGGCCGACTGCCAGTCCACCGATAATGCGATAAATCACAAAATGGGTGAACGTGTAGGAGAGGGAGGTGCCCACTGCGGAAATAGTGAATAACAGCGCTGAAACCATCAATGATTTCTTGCGTCCAAAACGTTTGGATAAATATCCGGCGCTAAACGAACCAATAACGCACCCCACCACAACGCAGGAAACCGCCCAGCCGGTCTCAGCAGGAGATAGATGAAAGTAGCTGGTCAGTGAACCAATCGCACCTGAAATAACAGCAGTATCGTAGCCAAATAATATTCCGCCCAGTGCGGCAATCGCGCAGATGCGTAATATGTAACCCGTATTATAACAACTATCTGATGTGGACATAGGTAGATTATCTCCAGAATAAACTTCATCTATCTGTTTGAATTTAGTGAACAAATAGACAAATTCATCTTATGTCGGTCATTGCCGTAGCTCTGCCGACGATCTTATAGCTATTGAGAACTCTCGTTTCACAACCTATGTTTTAATTTCAAAACGATCAATAATGAAACTTATGTTTTGTTATGGGTATCACATTTCGAATTTCATAATCCTGGCGTTTTTTATCGTTAAGATGCTGCGTTTTGCGCAGTGCTCTCCTCTATCTTGCTGAAGTTACTTGATTTTATTGCTTTCGCGACAATGCCTGAACTCAATTTGTCAGGGGCCGTACTTTTTGTTCTTTCCTGGAATATCTCCATTTCGTGATCTTTTGCATGGAATTTTTCTTCTAATGAATGCAAAAATAAAATGAAAAATTTCATTGGTGTGTTGTTTCCTCAACAGGCAAGGGAGGGATTATGTCTCAGAGAAGTAAGTACAATTCGGCCTATGTGTACGTCCTGTGTTGTATTGCGGCGCTGGCTGGATTGATGTTTGGTTATTCAACGGCGGTGATTACCGGGGTGGTATTGCCTTTACAGCAGTATTACCAACTGACGCCAACCGAGACCGGATGGGCCGTTTCCAGTATCGTGATTGGTTGTATCATCGGCGCGCTGGTCGGTGGAAAAATTGCCGATAAACTGGGGCGTAAACCTGCGCTTCTGATCATTGCGATCATTTTTATCGCTTCTTCCTTAGGGGCGGCGATGAGTGAATCGTTCATGATCTTCTCCCTTTCCCGCATTGTGTGTGGTTTTGCGGTTGGGATGGCCGGAACGGCATCCACCATGTATATGTCTGAACTGGCGCCTGCTGAAATTCGCGGCAAAGCGCTGGGCATTTACAATATCTCCGTGGTATCTGGCCAGGTTATCGTGTTTATAGTCAACTATCTGATAGCAAAAGGAATGCCTGCTGATGTGCTGGTTTCCCAGGGCTGGAAGACTATGCTTTTTGCCCAAGTGGTACCCTCCATTGCGATGTTAGCGATTACGCTTTTCCTACCCGAATCACCGGCATGGTGCGCCCGTAACAACCGCAGCGAAGCTCGTTCGATAAAGGTGCTTACCCGGATCTACAGTGGATTAACGGCCACAGATGTGGCCGCTATTTTTGACAGCATGAAAGAAACCGTACGTTCACAGGACAACGTCGCCGGGGGAGAACGCACCAACCTGAAAAGCTCGCCGGTGCTCCGCTATATTCTGTTGGTTGGATGCTGTATCGCCGTTTTGCAACAGTTCACAGGCGTTAACGTAATGAACTATTATGCGCCGCTGGTGTTGCAGAACAGCAGTACCGAAGTGGTTATGTTCCAGACCATTTTTATCGCGGTATGTAATGTGGTGGGCAGTTTTATCGGCATGATCCTGTTCGACCGCTATGGCCGTATACCGATTATGAAAATTGGTACCATCGGCTCAATTGTCGGCCTGTTGATCGCGTCATACGGTTTGTACACCCACGATACAGGCTACATTACCATCTTTGGCATCCTGTTTTTTATGCTGCTGTTTGCCGTCAGCTGGAGCGTTGGCGCATGGGTACTGATTTCTGAGGTTTTCCCTGAAAAGATAAAAGGTTTTGGGATGGGGCTGGCGGTGAGCCTGATGTGGATAGCCAACTTCCTCATCTCACTGTTGTTCCCGGTCATAAATGATAACGCCTGGCTGCAGGAGACCTTCGGCGGCGCTTTCTCGATGTGGATTTTTGTCGTCTTTAATTTGGTCTGCTATGTCTTTATTTCTCGTTATGTGCCGGAAACAAAAGGGGTGCCGCTAACAGAAATTGAACGGCTGGCCGAGAACAAGCTGCGTGAAATTCAGGGGAAACGTCGCGATGTAATAGCCTGATACCTCTCCAATATTAGCGGAGAATATCCAGAGATATTCTCCGCTGGTTACACAACCTTTACTCCCTCCAGCGAGTGCGCACAGGATATACCCTGTTGAAACCTCCCCAGTGTTTACCACCTCTACGTAACTACTTGATCCATAATAATATCGGCAAATAGGGTAAGTCTTCTTCTGCATCATTATTTTATTGCGTATTCCTGGTGGAGGCCGTGCCGTAAATACGCTATATACAAAACAGGGAAATAATTTAAGAGAAGGCGGATAGCGATCTTATGAGCGTGTGTGGTGCAGAGTTGAATAAAAAAGCCAGCCGCAGAGGACGGCTGGCAAAGTACCACTCAACGAAGTGTTATCGCGGGTAGTCTGGTGAGTTAATCCACGCGTGGTTCTCTTCCCAGGTGAAACGCCATTTTCGTAGCGGGCCGGCCATCACGTTCAGATAGTAGTTATCGTAACCCGCGATGGTGGCAACCGGGTGGTAGCCTTTAGGTACTTTCACTACATCCCGGTTATAGACCGCCATACATTCATCTAGGCTGCGATCGTCGGTGTAGACGCGCTGTAAGCAGAATCCCTGAGGTGGATTGAAACGGTGATAGTACGTCTCTTCCAGATAGGTCTCCTGGCCTTCAACTGCCGTATCGTGCTTGTGCGCGGGCCAGGAGCTGGTATCGCCTTCATTAGTGTACACTTCAACGACTAGCAGGCTGTCGGCGAGCTGGCTATCAGGAAGGATGTTATGCACCAGGCGCTGATTGCGCCCTTTTCCCCGATGCTCTACCCCGACCTCTTGTGGCGAGATCAGACGTACCGGAAGCTCTCCGAATCCCGGCGCGCTGCATACGGCCAGCTCAAGGTCGGTTTCGGCTGTCACTTTCGCCTCCGTATGATGGGGGAGGTAAACCGAATAAGCCGGAATGCGTTCAAACGGACTCATGCGCTGACCAATCCGATAGAAAAAACTGTCGGCGGCCTTAACGCTGGCCAGCCCGGCAACCAGCACCAGACAGCGTTCACGCTCATCGGACGGCAGGGTTATCGACTCTCCAGCCTTCAACTGCCAGACATCAAAACCGACATACTCCCAGCCTGCATTTTGAGGGGAAATGTGTTGGATATTTCCCGACTCAGAGGTACAGGTACTCAGCAAGTTGGCCATAATCTTCTCCTTCCTGAAAGCGTATTAACCGAGAGTCGGCATACTGAACTCCGATACGATCTGCTGTCCGTTCGGCCAACGCGAGGTAACGGTTTTCATCCGGGTATAGAAGCGCACGCCATCCGGCCCATGGACGTTCAGGGCGCCAAACACCGAGCGCTTCCAGCCGCCAAAAGAGTGAAATGCCATCGGAACCGGAACTGGAATATTAATACCGACCATCCCGGCTTCAACCGACTGGGCGAATTCGCGCGCATAGTGACCGTTGGTGGTGAAAATCACGCTGCCGTTGCCGAATTCATGGGAGTTTACCGTGCTAATGGCGGTGGCATAATCCGGGACGCGCACAATTCCGAGAACCGGGCCAAAAATTTCTTCACGCCAGATGGTCATCTCAGGCGTGACGTTATCAAACAGAGTGCCGCCGACATAAAAGCCTTCAGGATATCCCGCCACGCTATAGTTGCGGCCATCCATGACCAGAGTTGCTCCCTCGCTAACCCCTTTGTCGATGTAACCCAACACTTTCTGTTGGTGAGCACGTGAAACAACCGGGCCCATTTCATTTTCATCTTTGCCGCGCAGCTCTCCCGGGCCGATACGTAGCGCCGCAATCAGCGGTTTCAGGCGTTCGATCAGACGGTCCGCCGTTTCATCGCCCACCGCGACCACTACCGGCAGCGCCATACAGCGTTCGCCCGCGGAACCAAATGCTCCGCCCATAATGGCGTTGACGGTGGCGTCCAGGTCTGCATCCGGCATGACGATTGCGTGATTTTTGGCGGCCCCGAAGGCCTGTACGCGTTTGCCATGGGCGCTGGCGGTGGTATAGATATGTTCCGCGACGGCGGAGGAACCGACAAAGCTGACGGCCTGTACACGAGGGTCGCTGGTCAACAGGCTAGCCGCCTCATTGCCACAGTGAACAACGTTAAACACGCCGTCCGGCAGGCCAGCCTCCTGCAGAAGCTGCGCCATACGTAACGATGCGGACGGCACCAGTGCGGGCGGCTTCAGGACGAAGGTATTGCCGCAAGCCAGAGCAACCGGGAACATCCACATAGGCACCATTGCCGGGAAGTTAAACGGTGTGATGCCTGCCACAACCCCAAGCGGCTGCATTAATGAAAAGCTGTCAACGCCTGAGCCGACGTTAAAGGAGTACTCTCCTTTGCTGAGGTGCGGGATCCCGCAGGCAAATTCGACAACCTCTATGCCGCGCGTCAGCTCGCCAAGCGCATCTGACCAGACCTTGCCATGCTCGCTGACGATCAGCGCCGCCAGTTCGTCCCGATGCTTTTCCAGTAATACTTTGAATTCAAAAAGGATACGTGCCCGGCGTAGCGGAGTCATTTTACTCCACGCCGGAAAAGCCTCATGTGCGCTTTGAATTGCCGCCAGCATCTCCTCTCGGGTGCTCTGGGTGACCTGACGAATTACTTTACCGGTGGCCGGATTAGTCACCGGTAGCGTCTCGCCGCTGCTGCTCAGTGTCGTTTTACCATGAATAAAATTGCCGATTGTTTCCATCTCTTTTTTATCCTCTTAAACCGATGTTGACGACGTTCTGACTGAGCGGTCACAGGAAAGCCTGGTTATCTTCAGCCTAAAACGCATACCGTATTCAATGTAAATTTTAGGATTAAAAATTTCAAATTTATTTTTATGAAATTTTATTTTGAAAATTTGACGGCTGGTTTTTATACGAGGTTATGTGCAGTAAGAAATCAAAAATCTAATTAACTTATTGATTTTTATTGTTTTTATTTGTTGTGGTATCAATGGTTGTCTGTTGTGACGAGGAAAGATTTGGAAAAAATTATGATCTATATAGCATTTTTGTTTCATTTGGTGTGGTATAAAAATTCAAATTTCAGGGGTGTTTCGGCACCACAGTTTCGGATATTGGAGGGTAAATCATGCGCTTGTGCTTCTGTCCTTCAGAACGAGAGAATAAGGCTCAGCCCCAGTTGGCGTATGTGAGTCAGGTCAGTGAGAGCAATGGTCCGTTTGTCCGGTTCATGCATATGCACCCACAGACCGTTGAACTGATTCTTATCACCGAAGGAGACGGAGAGTATTTCATTGGCGATCGCATCTACCCGGTTCGTAAAGGCGACCTGGTCATTTATAACAGCCAGGTGGTGCATGATGAGTATCTGGAAAGCGGGCGGCCAATTGGCACTATTTGTTGTGGGATTAACAATATTTCGTGTCCGGGTCTACGTGAGAATGCGCTAATACCGGATGATATTGTGCCGGTTATTCCACTGTATCACCATTATGCGACGGTGGAAAAACTGATGAGCTCCGTGTTTACCGTTATTAATCAGCATGCGGTAGAAGGGCCAGCAATGGCGCAGCTATTGACCCAGGTAGTACTCAAATACATTGAGGGAAATGTCTTATTGCGCACAGGTAACGATGCCATACAGCGCCATGAAAATTTACTTGATTCAATAAAATCCTATATTGATCGCAATTTCTATGAGCCAATTCGGCTGGATACACTGGCGACGAAATTTAATGTCAGTCCTTATTATGTTTCCCATGAATTTAAACGCCGCTATGGTTATTCACCGATGGATTACCTGATAAAACGTAGGCTGGGGGAGGCGCAATCGTTACTAACCACGGATGAAGGCGGGCGCGAAAAGATCACCTCTATTGCTTATCGTGTTGGCTTTAGCAACCTTAGTCATTTTCAAAATTACTTCAAAAATAAAGTGGGGAAAACGCCCGGTCAATATCGCAAGGACTATCGTAAAGCTAATTATTTATTATTTGAATATTAATGCTTGCTAAAATTTAATCGTCATGAGAATGGTCGCAATACTGCGGCCATTTTTTATTTGTCAGTATATTTTATTCGTTTATCTATAGCGCGAAAAGTCTGGCAATATCATTAAAGAGTGATGATTTTTTTGTGATACCTGACGCATTTATCCCACTTCTTCAACCAGGATAGATAAAGTTTTTCAGGCTACAAAAAGTAATATGTTGTCCATCAAAGGTTAATTTGCATCGCGGTATGCAGTAAAAGCGTTTCATTAAGTGGGAGCCAGCAACATGTACAATGTAAAAAAGAGCATTAAGTTGGGGATTGCGCCTATCGGTTGGCGCAATGATGATATTCCTGAGATTGGTAAAGAAAATACATATAAACAAATACTTAGTGATGCCGCGCTCACCGGTTTTTCCGGGACGGAAGTTGGCGGTTGTTATCCGCAGGATCCTGCTGAGTTAAATAAAGAGTTAATGCTTCGCGGACTGGAAATACCAGGCCAGTGGTTTTCTTCCTTTATTATTCGCGATGGTATTGCATCTGCGATGAATGCTTTTGAACAGCATTGTGCTTATTTGCAGGCAATACATGCATATGTCGCCGTTGTTTCTGAACAAACTTATAGTATTCAAGGTATTATCGATAAGTGCGTTTATACAGAGAAGCCTAACTTCAGCGACAGCGAATGGCAGCTTTTATGCGAAGGACTTAATGCGCTTGGGAAAATTGCCAATGCGCACGGGCTGAAGCTCGCTTTCCATCATCATATGGGCACCGGTGTGCAGACTCTGCCAGAAGTGGATCGACTCATGGAGAATACCGATCCGCAATTTGTACATCTGCTGTTTGATACCGGGCATATATATGTTTCTGACGGCGATGTCATGCCGCTACTGAGTAAACATTTTGATCGTATTAAACACGTTCATTTTAAAGATGTGCGTAATGAAAAACTCAAAGCATGTCGCCTCGCGAAGAAATCATTCCTCAATTCTTTCCTTGATGGTGTGTTTACCGTCCCCGGCGATGGAAATATTGATTTTAAATCCGTATTAGCTTATCTGGTCGGGCATCAATATTCTGGCTGGATTGTTGTTGAGGCCGAGCAGGATCCTAAGAAATATAACCCATTGGAATATGCGCAAAAAGGTAAAAAGCATATTGATGAGTTACTGAAAAATTATCTTTAATTGAAAAGGAAACAGAAAATGACTTTAAAAGCAGGTATTGTAGGTATCGGCATGATCGGCTCCGATCACTTAAGACGTCTGGCCAACACCGTGTCGGGTGTAGAGGTTGTTGCCGTATGTGATATCGTCGCGGGTAGGGCGCAGGCGGCGCTGGATAAGTATGCGATCGAAGCCAAAGATTATAATGACTATCACGATCTGATTAATGATAAAGACGTTGAAGTGGTCATCATTACCGCATCAAATGAGGCGCACGCCGATGTAGCCGTTGCCGCGCTAAATGCTAACAAATATGTTTTCTGTGAAAAACCGCTAGCGGTGACGGCTGCGGATTGTCAGCGTGTGATTGAAGCAGAGCAGAAAAATGGTAAGCGCATGGTGCAGATTGGTTTTATGCGCCGCTACGACAAAGGTTACGTTCAGCTGAAAAATATTATCGACAGCGGCGAAATCGGTCAGCCATTAATGGTTCATGGACGTCATTACAATGCCAGCACGGTGCCAGAATACAAAACGCCACAGGCTATCTATGAAACATTGATTCATGAAATTGACGTTATGCACTGGCTGCTTAACGAAGATTATAAAACCGTTAAGGTTTACTTCCCGCGCCAGTCCAGCCTGGTGACCACTCTGCGTGATCCGCAGCTGGTTGTAATGGAAACCACCTCCGGCATCAATATTGTGGTTGAAGTATTTGTGAACTGCCAGTATGGCTACGACATTCACTGCGATGTTACCGGCGAGAAAGGAATGGCGGAGCTGCCAACCGTCGCCAGCGCCGCGGTACGGAAAGCGGCGAAGTATAGCACCGACATCCTGGTTGACTGGAAACAGCGCTTTATTGATGCCTACGACATTGAGTTCCAGGATTTCTTCGATCGTCTGAACGCAGGATTGCCGCCGGCAGGCCCAACGTCATGGGATGGTTATCTGGCTGCGGTTACCGCTGATGCCTGCGTGAAGTCTCAGGAAACAGGGAATACCGAGATTGTTGAATTACCCTCAAAACCTGATTTCTACAAATAAACCTTCCGCGTATTAAAACTCCTGCCGGATAGCGATGCTTAAGCGTCCTATCCGGCATATCACAATTTATTATCTTCTTTTATCCGGAACTTCCCTATGAAAGGCAGACTCATCTCTTCCGATCCGTATCGTCAGCAATTCCTTGTTGAGCGTGCGGTCTCTTTTTCGCATCGTCAGCGTGATTGCAGTGAATTAATCAGCGTCTTACCGCGCCACGCGTTACAGCAGATTGACGGATTCGGCGGCAGCTTTACCGAAGGTGCGGGCGTGGTATTCAACAGCATGAGCGAAAAGACGAAGGCGCAATTTCTTTCCCTTTATTTTTCTGCTCAGGAACATAATTACACTCTGGCGCGGATGCCAATTCAGAGCTGTGATTTTTCCCTGGGCAATTACGCGTATGTCGATTCCAGCGCTGACCTGCAGCAGGGACGGCTCTCCTTTTCCCGCGATGAAGCGCATTTAATACCGCTGATTTCCGGGGCGTTGCGGTTAAATCCACACATGAAGCTGATGGCTTCGCCGTGGAGTCCGCCGGCGTTTATGAAAACTAATAACGATATGAACGGTGGCGGCAAGCTGCGGCGCGAATGCTACGCCGACTGGGCCGATATCATTATCAACTACCTGCTGGAATACCGCCGCCACGGCATTAATGTGCAGGCGCTCTCCGTGCAGAATGAGCCGGTGGCGGTAAAAACCTGGGACTCCTGTCTGTATAGCGTGGAAGAGGAGACAGCCTTTGCCGTGCAGTATCTGCGTCCGCGCCTCGCCCGGCAGGGTATGGATGAGATGGAGATCTATATCTGGGATCACGATAAAGATGGCTTGGTAGACTGGGCTGAACTCGCCTTTGCTGACGAAGCTAATTATAAGGGAATTAACGGGCTGGCATTCCACTGGTATACCGGCGATCATTTTTCGCAAATACAGTATCTGGCCCAGTGCCTGCCGGATAAAAAACTCCTGTTTTCCGAAGGCTGTGTGCCAATGGAGAGCGATGCCGGTAGCCAGATTCGCCACTGGCATACCTATCTCCATGACATGATTGGTAATTTCAAATCGGGTTGTAGCGGGTTTATCGACTGGAATCTGCTGTTGAACAGTGAGGGTGGGCCGAATCATCAGGGTAATCTGTGTGAAGCGCCCATTCAATACGATGCGCAAAACGACGTGCTGCGGCGTAACCACTCCTGGTATGGTATTGGCCACTTCTGCCGCTATGTGCGTCCGGGGGCGAGGGTCATGCTTTCTTCAAGTTACGATAATCTTCTGGAAGAGGTGGGATTTGTGAATCCCGACGGCGAGCGTGTGCTGGTGGTGTATAACCGCGATGTACAGGAAAGGCGTTGCCGGGTGCTGGATGGCGATAAAGAGATCGCGTTAACGCTGCCGCCGTCTGGCGCCAGTACGTTGCTATGGCGGCAGGAGTCGATCTGAATGATGAAGCTGGGATTTAATGAAGCGACCTGTATGCGAAACTCCACGCTGGCACAGGATGTTGTGTTGGCGGAACGTTTTGGCTATGACTACATCGAAATCCGTCTGGATATGTTGCAGGAGTGGTTGCAGAAACATACGTTAAGCGAGCTGGCAGACATTTTTGCCGTCGGCCACCTTAAGCCCTGGGGCTACAATTCGCTGGAAGACATTACGTTTTGTGATAGCGAAAGCTGGGCGGAGAAACGGCGGCAGTTGGCTTTCGCCTGCCATGCTGGCTCAGTGGTGGGGGGGGATTGTCTGGTCGTGGTGCCCACCATTCGTCAGGGGGGAAATTTTCCGCCAGGGGAAACGGTGAAAGATTCAGTGAAGCGTCTGCGCGAGATGGCGGCAGTGGCGGAAGAAAGCCAGATGCGGCTGGCCTTTGAGCCGATCGGTTCCGCAGGATGCTGTGTGCGCAGTCTTGCCATGGCGATGGAGATCGTAGATGCGGTCGATCGCAGTAATGTCGGGCTGGTCGTCGATGCCTTTAACCTTTACCTGCACGATCAATGGCGGGATCTGACCACGCTTCGCCAGATCCCTGTGGAAAAGATCTTCGTTTACCATATTGATGACGCCGATAATCTGCCGCTGGCAACGCTGGAGCATTGCCATCGTCTGTTTCCTGGCAACGGCGTGATCCCACTGCATGAGATCACGCATGAGCTAGTGCAGAAGGGCTATGAGGGGATCTGTTCGCTGGAACTGTTTAACCCTGGCTACTGGCAGATGGCGGCCAGCGAAGTCTTTGCGATAGGGGCGGAAAAGACTCGCCCCTTCTTAACAGCTTAATGTTGCCGCAGCAGGAGATGGACAACCGCCGCGCCCAGCAGCGCGCAGGCCGCGGCCAGAAGAAAGACCTGCTGATAGCCGATAAACGGCGTCAGCAGGCCCGCTATTGGTCCGGTAAATCCGTAGGCCAGATCCTGAAACGCTGACCAGACGCCGAGGGCCGTACCACGAATCTCCGGTGGCACTCTGCGCACAACCTCTACGCCCAGCGATGGGAACATCAGCGAACAGCCGCAGCCGGTAATCGCCGCGCCAATCAGCGCAGCGCCTGCTGACGGAGCGGCCCACATTACCGCCAGTCCGGTCCCCTCTACCAGTAGTGAAAAGGTTGCGACCGTGGCGCCGCCGTAACGGTCGGGAAATTTGGCGCAGAAAAAGCGGACAGCGATAAACGCAATGCCAAACAGCGTCATCGCAAAACCGGTGTTATCCCAGTGACGCTCGTTGAACCAGAGGGCGGTAAACGCGCTTAGGGTGGCAAAACCAATGCCCTGGAGCACAAGCCCTGTTCCGGGCCGCCACACCAGGCCGACGACCCGTAGCACTGGCACGCGGGGACGGGCTGTTGGGATATTCCCCGGAATGCCATAGATGACTCCGCTGGCGATGATCGGCAACAGTACGACGAGGAGCGCCGGAAGCGCCAGGCCGGCCCTGGCGTAAAGCGACAGCCCCAGCGGCGCGCCGATAGCCAGCGCACCGTAGGTCGCCATGCCGTTCCAGGAAATAACCTGACCCGCGTGGGTCGAGCCCGCCAGCCACATCCCCCAGGTTAAATTACCGGTCAAAATGAAACTTTCACCGATGCCCAGCAGCACACGACCAACAATCAGTATGGCCCATGCGAGCAGCGGAACCGGGTGAGCGATTAGACTGACCAGCATCAGCAGACCTGATGCGGCGCAGTAGAACTGACCGGTGATAACCGTCCGACGTCCGCCTGACGTGTCGGCTTTTCGACCCGCGGCGCCCCGGGTAAGCAAGGTGGCGATAAACTGGCTGCCTACCGCGATACCGATCAACAGATCGCTCAGATGCAACTGCTGCTGAACGTACAGCGGCAGCATGACTAACGGGATGCCAATAGTCAGATAGTTGAGAAACATCGCGGCGCTGATGCGAAACAGTGTGATCGATGTGGAATGTTGTGTGAGAGCTGGCATGGAATCGTCCTTGAACACGCCCCTTGTCCGATGCAGACACGGGGCGTGATGAGGCAGGCATTAACGTGCCGGGCGGTATTCGCGCCAGTAGTCGATAAGCATGCGGTATTTTTGTTTCACCGTTGCAATGAGCTGTTCATCGTTAAGCTGGCCGCCTAACCACTGGCGTGACGGTTCGCCAAAGATGGTCCGGCCGACGGCGAAACCTTTCACCCAGGGCATATCCGCTGCTGCGGCGAATCCTGACTTCAACTCGCTTTCCGGTGCGTCCAGGCCAAGTATCAATATACCGCGACATTCAGGGTCATAATGCTCAATATGCTGGCTGATTTCTCGCCAACGATCTGGGCTTAACGGCGGCAGTTTCCACCAGTCCGGCAGGATCCCCAGTTGATAAAAACGTTCCACAATCTGAGGATAGTATTGCTCATTTTGGTCTGCCGCATCGCGCGGCAAGATGACTTCCAGCAGCAGATCGTGACCAGACTGGCAGCAGGCGCGGTAAACCTCGTCAATGAGCGCCTCTTGTTCAAGACGTACCGACTCTGCATCGAGTGGATGATAGAAGACCAGACATTTCACGACGTGCTCTTGCGGCCAGCTGACAAGCTGAGAGCCAATATCGCCATGTTCCAGCTTCAGCGGATACGAACCGGGCATCTCAACTGGTCGGCCAATCCACCATCCCTGGCCGGTCACGTCGTTAAGCGCCTGCTGACCAAAGGTGGTATCGGCAAGGATGCCGCTATTATTCTGTAAACCGGCCTCAAGCGCCGCCTGACGCGCCCCTTCCAGCAGTAGCATCTTCAGGGGGGGGATCGCGGATTCACTGGCGCCGACTTCATTTGCGATATCCACCAGTTGCTTGCGATGGTCAAAGGCGAATACGCACAGCTCCGGCCAGTGCTGTTTACGGGTTGTGACCCGATGAAGGTGATTCAGCCGCGGGTCTTTGTCTGGCCGGGTGATGGATTGTTCACGCGCGAGGTAGTCGTCCAGCTCTTTTTTGGTTGGCATGGCGGGGGCACAACCGTGGCGCGATACCACTAACGCGCCGCAGGCGTTTGCATAACGGCAGGCTTGCTCCCAGCTTTCATCGTTCAGGTATCCCCGCAGCAGTCCTGACATAAAGGCATCGCCCGCGCCCAGCACGTTCAGAACGTCTACGCGAACGCCGCTATGTATCTTCACCTGCGACCAGTCATCGGCGATGTTGCCTTCAAAGACTGAGCAGCCCAGCGCGCCGCGTTTGCACACCAGTACGGCCTGGGTCAACTGACGGACGCGCCGCAGGGCGGTCAGCGTGTCGGTACTGCCGCCGGCGATATGGAATTCTTCTTCGGTCCCAACGATCAGATCGAAATGGCGCAATACCTGCTGGAGCTGTTCGGTAACCTGTGATGAGGCGATGAAACGTGTTTCACCGTCTCCTAGCGACGTCAGACCCCACAGTACGGGGCGGTAGTCGATATCCAGCGCCCGCCGCAGCCCGTGTTTTTGCGCATACTCCAGCGCTTTAAGAACGGCGGCGCGTGTATTGGGGTGAGAAAGATGAGTGCCGGTGACGGCTAATGCGCGTGAAGAAGCGATGTAATCTTCGCGGATATCCTCAGGTGTTAGCGCCATGTCCGCGCAGTTATCGCGGTAGAAGATCAGAGGAAAGGTGTCCTGATCTTTAATGCCGAGGATCACCAACGCGGTCAGACGATCGCGATCCGACAGCAGGCACTGCGTATCCACACCAACGCGGTTTAATTCTTCACGAACGAAACGTCCCATATGCTCATCGCCGACGCGGGCCAGCATAGCGGAACGTAATCCCTGAATGGCCGTGCCGTAGGCAACATTGCCTGACGATCCCCCTAAATATTTAGCGAAAGTCGTCATATCCTCCAGCCGCGACCCGATTTGTTGACCATACAAATCAACGGCGACTCGTCCCAGACAGATAACGTCCAGCGGCTTTTGCTCACTACTGACTGCTTTATTCATTGACATATCCCCTAACAGAAGACGGTGTTATTTTTGCCCATACTAAGGTTTGGTGATTTCATTTTCAATAAAAATGGAAATAATGTTTTCATTTATTGTTTGAACAAGATCACAGAAATGGCATTTCCGGGCAACGGGTATGATCGTTTTTTGTTGTGTTTTTTGTTTTAATTGATTGATTATTAATGTGTTATTTCTTTTAAAAGCATATGGAAGATAAATTTCATTTTCATGAAAAATACGCCTAAATGGCGAAATTTTTTAACCGTTTTTTGATCTCCTTCCCATAAATGAAATATAAATTCCATATAATTGTGAGAACGGAAATTTTGATCCTATGATAAGTCTCTGTGTTTTTGGGGCTGAAGCGATGCATAAGCAGGCAACGACAGCCGAACGGTTGATAAAAGCAGGTGGGGTACATGAAAACAATCAGGTTGACCATGGCGCAGGCTTTGGTGCGCTTTCTTGATAATCAGTACATCGACGTAGACGGCAGCGAAATCAAATTTGTAAAAGGGATTTTCGCCATTTTTGGCCACGGGAACGTCGTCGGATTGGGGCAAGCGCTGGAAGAGGACTGTGGCCAACTTAGCGTTCATCAAGGGCGTAACGAACAGGGAATGGCGCATATCGCGACGGGATTTGCCCGCCAGATGCGTCGCCATCAGATTTATGCCTGCACCTCCTCAGTGGGGCCAGGGGCCGCCAATATGATCACCGCAGCGGCGACCGCGACGGCTAACCGTATTCCACTGCTTTTGCTGCCGGGCGATGTGTACGCATCTCGTCAACCCGACCCGGTTTTGCAACAGGTTGAACAAGAACACGATCTGACGTTGAGCACCAATGACGCTTTCCGTGCAGTTAGCCGCTACTGGGATCGCATTACGCGTCCGGAACAGCTAATGAGCGCCTGTATCAGCGCGATGCGGGTGTTAACCGATCCGGCGGATACGGGGGCCGTGACGCTTTGCCTGCCACAGGATGTGCAGGGTGAAGCCTGGGATTATCCGGATTATTTTTTCGCTCGCCGGGTCTATCGTCTTGAGCGTCACGCGCCGACGGAGCCGATGCTGAACGAGGCGGTTGCGCTGATTCGCCGCCACCAGCGGCCGCTGATCGTTTGCGGTGGGGGCGTGAAGTATTCGCAGGCTGAAGAGGCGCTGCTGAGATTTGCCGAACGCTGTCATATGCCGATTGCTGAAACCCAGGCTGGCAAGGGAGCGCTCAGTTCTGCACACCCGTTGAACGTCGGCGGGATTGGCGAAACCGGTTCACTGGCGGCGAATCTGCTGGCGCAGGAGGCCGATCTGATTATCGGTGTGGGGACGCGCTATACCGATTTCACCACCTCCTCAAAGTGGATCTTCCAGAATCCCGACGTGCGCTACTTAAATATCAACGTTAGCCGCTTTGATGTCTTCAAGCTGGATGGCGTACAGATGCAGGGTGACGCTCGCGTCGCCCTGACGCAGCTTAGCGAACGGCTGGCCCAGGAGCATTATGCTTCGCAATGGGGTGAGACTATTCACCGCGTCCGCTCGCAATATATGGCGGAAGTTGAGCGCGTCTATGCTGTGGAATATAGCGGAGAGGGCTTCAAACCTGAAATTGAGGATCATATGGATACTCAAAAGGTGTTTGAAGAGTTTAATGAGATTACGCGATCGTGGCTGACCCAGACGCGCGTGTTGGGCGTGCTTAACCGGATGTTGCCGGAAAACGCGCTGGTGGTGGCGGCGGCGGGCAGCCTGCCGGGCGACCTCCAGCGTGTCTGGCAAAGCCGCGGCGAGAATGATTACCACGTCGAGTACGGCTACTCCTGTATGGGCTACGAAGTCAATGCCGCATTGGGGGCCAAACTGGCGCAGCCGGAGCGCGAGGTGTACAGCTTCGTGGGCGACGGTTCGTTCATGATGCTGCACTCTGAGTTGGTCACTTCCGTCCAGATGGGGAAAAAGATTACCGTCATTTTGCTCGATAACATGACCAACGGCTGTATCAATAATCTGCAAATGGAACACGGTATGGACAGTTACTTCACCGAGTTTCGTTTCCATCAGCAGGAGAGCGGTCGTCAGGAAGGCGGGTTTATCCCGGTCGATTTCGCTCGCATCGCTGAAGGATATGGCTGTAAAAGCTATCGCGTCACCACCATTGAACAACTACATGAAGCGTTGGAAGATGCTCGTAAACAGACCGTGAGCACGCTGATAGACATAAAAGTGCTTCCCAAAACGATGGTGCATAAGTACCTGAGCTGGTGGCGCGTTGGTGGGGCGCAGGTATCCCGTAGCGAACGTATCCAGGCGGTAGCGCGTATGCTTGAGGAACATATCGGACAGGCCCGGCAGTACTGATTAATTTGCCGTCGTTCAGGTTGCAGATGTGTGGTTATTGTTCTGCAACCTGAACGATACAGCCTCAACGCATTGTTTGCTTTTCAGAACGGCAAAATAAAACGATCCGTTTTTCGCAGAATTACGGATGCTTTTCTTTTGCGGTTTTAAATTTACTATTCATGAGATTAAGAGGTACGAATGAAAAAGCTTCGATGTGGTGTTATTGGCCTCGGTCGGGTAGGTAAAATGCATGTTGAGAATATGTATTTACTGCCTCAATTAGATATTATCTGCGCCGCCGATTATTTTATTGAGGAGATGAGCGATTGGCTTTATTCGGTAAATATAACTTCAGGATATAAAAATTATCAGGAACTTTTACAGCGTGATGATATAGAGGCAGTTTTTATTTTCACCTCAACGGATATGCACGAAGAGATCGTCACGGCGGCAGCGCAGGCGGGGAAGCACATTTTTTGTGAAAAACCGCTCAGCATGAATGAAGATGAGCAGGCCTCAATGGCGGTGCTGAGAAAAGTGAAAGAGAAGGGGGTGACGCTGCAGGTTGCCTTTAATCGCCGTTTTGATCCTCAGTTTCACGAGGTCTTTGAGCTGGTGCGCAGCGGCAAGATTGGTCGGCCCCAGATGATAAAAATCACCTCCCGCGATCCGGACCTGCTACCCCATGATCTGATCAAACGTATTGGCGGTCTGATTTTTGACTTCACCATGCATGACTTTGATATGGCTCGTTTTATGATGCAGGATGAAGTCAGCGAAGTCTATGTTAAGGGCAATACGCTGATTGATCCCAGCCTGAAAAATATTGATGATGTTGATACGCTTGCGGTGATGCTGACTTTCAGAAACGGCGGCTACGCGCTCATTGATAACAGCCGTCGGGCGGTATATGGCTATGACCAACGGGTGGAGGTTTTTGGCTCAGAAGGGATGGCGTATGCGGATAACGTTAGTGAATCGACGGTGAAAGTTTTCAACAGCCAGCACTGCATAATGAAAAATCCCCTTCCTGATTTCACGGTTCGTTATCGCGAAGCTTACCGAACGGAAATATTACACTTTATTGATTCAGTCCTGCATCATACGCCGGTTGTCTGTACCGGCGAAGACGCATTATTGGCCCAGCGTATCGCTATTGCCGCGCAGCAATCATTAAAAAGCGGGCTGCCAGTGAAAATAACAAGCGATATTTATCTTTAACTGCATCTGTTAATAATGAATAAACTCTCGCACTGAAAAGTGTGAGAGCTTTTCTATACCGAGGGTAATAAAATGAAAGAAATGCAGGCAACGCTGCCCCAGACATTTTATATAAAACCAGGTAAGTTTATCTGGAGCTACCTGGGAACATTTTTATTTATGTTGGGCGGCTGTATTGAGAACAGCTGGTTATCTGCCTGGTTAAATACGCAGGGATTTGATCAGGCGCATATCGGGCAGATTTTTGCCGGGTATGGGATTGTGGTCGCGATTACCTCCTGGCTATCCGGCGTCTGTGTGGACGTTTTTGGTCCTAAAAAGGTGATGGTTACCGGTTTTATCGTCTATCTTCTGGCTTCCGTCGCGTTTCTGAACTTTGCGCTACCCAGCCATGATTTTGGCGCAATTCTTGTTACCTATATGCTGCGTGGCGTGGGGTATCCGCTGGTCTGTTACTCCTTCCTGGTACGCCTGACCATCCAGTTGGATAATCACCAGCAAGGGATCGGCACCTCGCTGTTTTGGGTGGTCTATAACCTTGGTTTTACCATCATTGGGCCGGTGGTGGCGGCGTCGTTAATTCCTGCGTTGGGGCATATCAACGTGATGTGGGCCGGGATGGGCGTTGCGCTGCTGGGGGTTCTCTTCATGCTGGTGCTGGAACGCAATGAATTCATTCTGAAACCGCGAACGACGCCGGTCTTCAAAGAGTTATCTGCGGGTATCTCCATTATGTATGAACGGCCACGGATCGGTCTGGCGGTGATTGTCAAAACTATTAACGGTCTTGGCACCTATGGTTTTGTTGTCGTATTACCTCTGTTTCTGCTGGATAAGCACTTTACGCTTGAGGAATGGGCGAGTATTTGGGGGATTACCTTTATCTCTAACCAGGTCTTCAACATTATCTTTGGCTGGATGGGCGATAAAATTGGTTTTCGCCGAACCATCCAGATTTTTGGCAGCATCCTGACCGGTGTCGCTACGCTGATTGTTTACTGGGTGCCGATGATATGGGGGCATAACTATGTCGCCTTTATGCTGGCGATGTGTTTGTGGGGAGCCGGGCTGGCTGGCTTTGTGCCAATGACGCCGCTGGTGCCGATGATGGCGCCGGATAAGAAGGGGGCGGCGAACTCGGCCGTGAACTTTGGCTCCGGCCTGGGGAATTTCGTTGGGCCAGCGCTGGTCTCCGTTCTGGCAGGGTTCGGCACCGGCGTGGTGATGTATACTATGGCGGGGCTCTATTTATTCAGCGGCATCCTGGTGCAGTTTCTTAAAGTGCCTGGCGAGAAATAGCTTCAAATATTCTTCAAAAATCCCTTATAGCCTGTGATGTTCATCACTAAATTAAACCGGTTTTTATCAAGATTGATAAAGCCGGTTTTTTCACCCTACGTTAAATTGTACTAACGGATTACGGTTATTTACCCACTCATATACGTTCAGGGAGAAAATAATGAATATCGAAAAAACACGGTTTTGTATTAACCGGAAAATTGCACCGGGTCTAAGCATAGAAGCATTCTTTCGACTGGTTAAACGTCTTGAGTTTAATAAAGTGGAATTGCGTAATGATATGCCAAGCGGCAGCGTTACTGATGACTTGAATTATAATCAGGTGCGTAACCTGGCAGAAAAGTATGGACTTGAAATTGTCACAATTAATGCGGTCTATCCCTTTAACCAACTGACCGAGGAGGTAGTAAAAAAAACGGAAGGATTATTACGAGACGCACAGGGAGTCGGCGCGCGGGCATTAGTTCTTTGTCCGCTGAATGATGGAACGATTGTGCCGCCGGAGGTTACGGTTGAGGCAATAAAACGACTGAGCGATCTCTTTGCCCGGTATGATATTCAGGGGCTGGTTGAACCTTTGGGATTCCGCGTAAGTTCGCTGCGTTCTGCCGTCTGGGCTCAGCAACTGATCCGGGAAGCAGGTTCCCCCTTTAAGGTTTTGCTGGATACCTTCCATCATCATCTGTACGAAGAGGCCGAAAAGGAGTTTGCGTCGCGCATTGATATTTCTGCTATCGGGCTGGTGCATTTGTCCGGTGTGGAAGACACCCGACCAACGGAAGCATTGGCTGATGAGCAGCGTATTATGCTGAGTGAAAAGGATGTAATGCAGAATTACCAGCAGGTGCAGCGTCTGGAAAATATGGGATATCGCGGTATTTACGCTTTTGAACCTTTTTCTTCCCAGTTGGCTTCCTGGAGTGAGGCGGAAATAGAGGAACAAATTAATCGCAGCGTGTCATTGCTGTTGCAATGATACAGCTAATTTCCAGGTGACCGTTTTCAGTTTCCGCAGCGTGGTATTTACAATGAAAATTGCTTTTGATGTCGATGTTATTAAACATTTACCCATTACCCAAATGGTACGGCAGGTTTCCGAGTGGGGGTATAAATATATTGAGCAGTCGCCGCACCCGCGTATTAATCCGTTTTATAAACACCCTAAAGCTGGTCGCGACACCATGCAGGAATATAAACGCGCCTTGCAGAACTACGGCGTGGAAATCTCGTCATTTATTGTGGTTTATCGTTGGTCCGGCCCCGATGAAGAGCGTCGGCGCGCCGCGGTAACCAACTGGAAGCGGATGATTGAGATTGCCGTTGATATGGGCGTACAGGTGATTAATACCGAGCTTTCCGGGACGCCGGATGAGCCGGAGATTTGTGAAGAGATGTGGTATCGCTCCATGGAGGAACTGCTGCCGATCGTGGAACGAGAGGGAATTCGAATCGAAATTCAGTCTCACCCCTGGGATTTCTGCGAACTGAACGATGAGACGGTCGACATGGTGCAGTCTTTGCGTAGTGATAACGTGACCTATCTGTACAGTGCACCGCATGGCTTCTTTTACGATAAAGGGCAGGGCGACGTCGCAAGGATGCTGAACTATGCCGGGGCCGATCTTTCGCATGTTCTGCTGGCCGATACGCACAACCACACGCTTCCCTGCCGCTATATCATGAACCCGCCTGGCGTGAATGCGACGATTCATCAGCACATCGGGCTGGGAGAAGGTGAGGTCGATTTTGACGCGCTATTCCAGGCGCTGCGTGAAATGGATTTTGCAAACCGCACGTTTAAGGTGGGCGGTGAGGCAATTATCACCACGTCGCTGTTTGGTTATCCTGAAAAAATGAGTGTTCAGGCGGTGGAAACGCGCGAGCGGATCGAGCGGGAGCTACTCGGACGTTAAAAACGGGTGGATTTGCCTGTACCGCGCCACAGGCTGGCGCGGTCATTTGCGGCAATTACCCTTCGTTTTCCGCCAGCTCGCGCAGATACTGGAAGATCTGACGCGCTGATTTCGGCGGTTTGTTGCCTTCTTTCTCTTTCTTCGCATTGCGGATCAATGAACGAAGCTGTTGACGATCGGCGTGCGGCCACAGGGTCAGTACTTCGGCTACCGCGTCATCGCCTTCGACGATCAGACGATCGCGCAGATGCTCAAGCTTGTGAAACAGCACCACCTGCTGATTATGGCGGTTCTTCAGCTTGTCCAGCGCCTGGCGAATAGGTTCAACGTCGCGTTGGCGCAGCATTTTTCCGATAAGCTGCAACTGGCGGCGGCGTCCTTCCATTTTGATTCGCTGGGCCAGTTCAATGGCGTCGCGCAGATCGGCGTCCAGCGGGATCTTATCCAGCGCGTTTTTCCCCAGATCCACCAGTTCCGCGCCCAGGCGTTTTAATTCCTCGGCATCGCGTTTAATTTCACTTTTACTGACCCAGATAATTTCATCGTCTTCGTCTTCGATGTCATCACCGGGAACGTCGTCGAGCCAGTCTTCGGGCTGCTTTGTCATGTCAGGCTCCTTAAAAAAAGAGGCTAATGTTACCAGTTAAGATGCGCACTGAAAAACGGTTCTCTGTTAGACTTCAGAGAAACTCTCTCTACATTATGGCATTTGCAATGAAAGTAATCTCACAAGTTGAAGCGCAGCGTAAGATTCTGGAAGAAGCAGTTTCGACAGCGCTGGAGTTAGCCTCAGGCAAATCGGATGGGGCGGAAGTCGCCGTCAGCAAGACCACCGGCATTAGCGTCAGCACCCGTTATGGTGAAGTAGAGAATGTCGAATTTAATAGCGACGGCGCGCTGGGCATTACGGTGTATCACCAGAACCGCAAAGGCAGCGCCTCTTCGACGGATTTAAGCCCGCAGGCGATTGCCCGTACCGTGCAGGCCGCGCTGGATATCGCGCGTTACACGTCGCCGGACCCGTGCGCAGGCGTGGCGGACAAAGAACTGCTGGCGTTTGACGCGCCGGATCTGGACTTGTTCCACCCGGCAGAGGTTACGCCAGACGAAGCCATTGAACTGGCCGCGCGTGCGGAACAGGCTTCTCTAAAGGCGGATAAACGCATCACCAATACCGAAGGCGGGAGCTTTAACAGCCATTACGGCATTAAAGTGTTCGGCAACAGCCACGGCATGTTGCAGGGATATTGCTCCACGCGCCATTCGCTCTCAAGCTGCGTCATCGCCGAAGAGAACGGCGATATGGAGCGTGATTACGCTTACACCATCGGTCGGGCAATGGCGGATCTGCAAGCGCCGGAATGGGTCGGGGCCGAGTGTGCGCGCCGCACCTTATCCCGCCTGTCGCCGCGCAAGCTCTCCACTATGAAAGCGCCGGTCATTTTCGCCAATGAAGTGGCGACAGGGCTATTTGGTCATCTGGTCGGGGCGATTGCCGGCGGCGCGGTATACCGTAAATCCACTTTTCTGCTCGACTCGCTGGGCAAACAAATTCTGCCGGAATGGTTAACCATCGAAGAACACCCGCATCTGCTAAAAGGGCTGGCGTCTTCACCGTTCGACAGCGAAGGCGTGCGTACAGAGCGCCGGGACATTGTGAAGGATGGCGTACTGACGCAATGGTTGCTGACCAACTATTCCGCCCGCAAACTGGGGCTGAAAAGTACCGGTCATGCTGGCGGCATTCATAACTGGCGTATCGCCGGGCAGGGGCTGAACTTTGAGCAGTTACTGAAAGAGATGGGCACCGGCCTGGTGGTGACGGAACTGATGGGCCAGGGCGTCAGCGGTATTACCGGCGACTACTCCCGCGGCGCTGCGGGATTCTGGGTTGAAAATGGTGAAATCCAGTACCCGGTAAGTGAAATTACCATTGCCGGTAATTTAAAAGAGATGTGGCGTAATATTGTCACCGTGGGTGATGATATTGAAACGCGCAGTAATATACAGTGCGGTTCGGTATTGTTACCGGAGATGAAAATCGCCGGACAATAATACCCGTCATACTTCAGGCTGCAGGCGCGTTGGCTGCCTGCAACTCGGATTATTCAGGGTATTACACTTATCGTTAATAATAAAAAAGGAAGTGAGCAATGCGTAAAAGCCTGTTAGCTATTCTTGCTGTGTCATCGCTGGTATTCGGTTCGGCTGTTTTTGCTGCCGATCTTGAAGATAATATGGATATTCTCAATGATAACCTGAAAGTTGTTGAGAAAACGGATAGTGCCCCTGAACTGAAAGCGGCATTAACCAAAATGCGCGCGGCCGCGCTGGATGCTCAAAAAGCTACGCCGCCAAAGCTGGAAGATAAAGCGCCGGATAGCCCGGAGATGAAGGATTTTCGTCACGGTTTTGACATTCTGGTCGGCCAAATTGATGGCGCGCTGAAGCTGGCGAACGAAGGTAACGTTAAAGAAGCGAAAGCGGCGGCGGAAGCGCTAAAAACCACCCGCAATACGTATCATAAGAAGTATCGTTAATTTTTGTGGGATGGCGGCTTCGCTTTATCCGCAGGTCGCCATCCGGCAAAATGTAATACCCATCACACTTTCTCACTTTATACGACAACGTCATTGTTTGTTTCTGCCACGCTATTTCCTCTTTATGCCGCGATAGATCTCACACTTTCCCGGCGATAATTCATTAATGCCGCCTTTTCTGTGGCGCAGATCACCTATCCCACTCGCGTTTCCACTTCGAGGTGGAAAATAACTCGCTACAAACTTTTAACCCTTACCGCTAGTTTTATCTCATTGCCATTAACGGGGTGAGACGCGTGGATAACGGAGCAGTAAAACACGATGCCGGTGAGCGAATTAACGAACTGGCTGAACAGGTGTTAACGCAGGTGGATAGCCTGCTGGGGCGGCATCACATTGTCCCCAATGCGGTACAGACGCAAATGCTGACCTCGCACGTTCGCGCGATGGCGCACCGGTCAATTACCGGCGAGCCTTTACCGGAAGTCGATGCCAGCTTGTTTGATGAAATCTCAGCCGAATCAATGGCGCTCGCCCGCGAAATCGTGGCGGCGTTTGGCAACCTTCCTGACGAAGAAGCCTGGCTATTATCGGTACATTTTGAAGTCGCGAAAGACAACCTCTAAGGAGCAAAAAATGGAACAGATTACCGTCGTGATTGGCGATCGCCTGGGTAAAGGCCAGAAAGTAGCGGCAGGCGTGGAAAAAGCGGGCGGTCGCGCGGTCGTCGTACCGGGCGTCGCGGCAGACATGAAGCTGGGCGATGTGATGAAAGCGGAAAACGCCACCTTCGGCATTTCATTTTGCGGCAGCGGCGGCGCGGGCGCTATCACCGCGCAAAACAAGCATGGCTACAAAGCCAAATATGGAATGCGGTCAGTGGATGAAGGCGTCACCGCTATCAATGAAGGCTGCAACGTGTTGGGTTTCGGCTTTATGGATAAAGAAGAGCTCGGCGAGCGCCTGGTGCAGGCGTGGCAAAAGAAATACGGCGCCTGATGATGAAAGAGCAATTCACCACCACGGTGAGAGTAAAAGGCAAGGGCGACGCCAAAGCACGCGCCTTTGCCGATGCGCTGAACCATGTTCAGTCGGCGGTGATGAGAGAGTCGCCGTATATCTTACTGCGTATTGAGCCACAGGATGTGCGGATTGTTCAGGCGCATGAGTCGGTGCGTAAAGAGGCCTTTCTGTTTTTCTTTTTGCGCCGGGAACGACGCACTTACAGCGTGGAGCTGGATGTGACCGTCAACGTGACCGCCATCAATCTCGACAGGGTGGATTTCGTCGCGAAACGCTGATTTTTATTAAAAAGGCATAGTTATGTTCCTGATAATACTAATTAAATCGCTCATTATCGGCGCGCTGGTCGGCGTAGGGGTGGGCGCTGGGGCTGCACGCATGTTTCACGCGCCAACCACGCAGGGGATGGGCGCGTTCCGTACGTTGGGCGAACTCAACTCTTGTGAAGGCGACCCGGCATCTCACTTCTCCTTTGGGCTGGGTTTCTTCTTTAACGCCTGGGCGTCGTCTGTGGCGGCCGGATCGTTCACCCAGGATGTCGATCACCGCATCATCCCTAACTGGGGCGCGGCGGCGCTCATGATCAAAAACCGTAACGTCGGCGAGACGCTGCACGACCCGAAAAAAATGGCGATCGCCTGCGCCGTCATCGGCATGATCGTCGTGACGTTCCTTAACCTGACCGCCTCATCCGTGCCAGAAGCGCTACAGGTGACGGCGGTTAAGGTGCTGGTACCGGCGGCAAACCTGCTGGTCAACATCGTCATGCCTGTGATCTTCTGGTTAGCGGCGATCGACGCTGGTAAAAAATCGGGCTTCTGGGCCACCGTTTTCGGCGGCGCGGCGCAGCTCATCATGGGGAACGCCGTACCGGGGCTGGTACTGGGTATTTTGATCGGTAAAGGCGTAGAAGAGAGCGGCTGGAACCATGTCACCAAAGTGATGATGGTCGCCATCGTTTTGCTGTTTGTGTTGAGCGGCTTCTTCCGCGGCTTCGACATGAAAATGATCGAGTCTTTCAACATGACGGTACCGAACTGGCTTGAACTGATCCACAACTCGCTCAGCGGCAAATAACGGAGGCCACAATGGAAGAGAATAAAGGTTTTTGGTATGCCGACTGGTCGTTCCCGATCTTTGTTGGCCTGCTCTCCTCCGGCGTTTTCGCCGGGACGCATATGTACTATCTGTACGGTATCGGCGCATTTAACGAAGTCGCTTTTGTGGCGATGTTGAAAGCGGGGATGGATACCGGCGTCTACGGCGCGGTCGCCGCTTTCGGCGCCAGCTTTTTATTTGCCCGCATTATCGAAGGTTCGCTGGTCGGAATTCTGGATATCGGCGGGGCAATTCAGACTGGCGTGGGCTTAGGGGTTCCGGCGTTACTGCTGGGGGCTGGCTTTGTCTTCCCGGTGGCGAACTTTATCGCTTCGCTGATAACCGGTCTGGTGATTGGCCTGGCGATTGGCTACATCATTATTCTGGCGCGTAAGTTCACCATTAATCAGAGCGACTCCACGTACGGGGCGGACGTCATGATGGGGGCCGGTAACACTTCAGGCCGTTTTCTGGGGCCGTTGATTATCCTCAGCGCCATGACGGCATCGATTCCTATTGGTCTGGGCTCTCTGGTGGGCGCGCTGCTGTTTTATATCTGGCAGAAGCCGATTACTGGCGGCGCGATTTTAGGCGCGATGATCCTCGGTTCCATCTTCCCGGTTGCGATTAGCTAACTGTTGATTTGTAGGCCGGATAAGGCGGTTGCGCCGCCATCCGGCAAAGGAGAGAGCGATGTTTGATTTACTCCTGCGCCATGCGCGTCTGGTCGATGACACGTTGACTAATATTGCCCTGCAAGATGGCAAAATCGCGGCGTTGGGTGACGTTGATGGTCCGGCGTTGAAAACCATTGACCTGCGCGGTAAGTGTTTTGTCAGCGCGGGTTGGATTGATTCTCACGTTCACTGCTACCCGACATCGCCGATTTACCACGACGAACCGGACAGCGTGGGTATTGCCACTGGCGTTACCACAGTGGTGGATGCAGGCAGCACTGGCGCAGATGATATTGATGATTTTTACACCCTGACTCGTCAGGCGACCACCGACGTTTATGCGCTATTGAATATTTCCCGCGTCGGGCTTATTGCCCAAAACGAGCTGGCTAACATGGCCAATATTGACGCCGATGCGGTCCGGCAGGCGGTAAAACGCCACCCGGATTTTATTGTCGGCCTCAAGGCGCGGATGAGTAGCAGCGTGGTAGGCGTTAACGGCATCACGCCGCTGGAACGCGCTAAAGCCATGCAGCAAGAAAACGGCAACCTGCCACTGATGGTACATATTGGCAATAACCCACCGGATCTGGACGAAATCGCGGAGCGTCTGACGGCGGGCGATATCATTACCCACTGTTACAACGGTAAGCCGAACCGTATCCTGACGCCGGAAGGCGAGCTGCGCGCCTCGGTGACACGAGCGCTGGCGCGCGGCGTGCGTCTGGACGTCGGGCATGGCACCGCCAGCCTGAGCTTTGCGGTGGCGAAACGCGCCATTAGCCTGGGGATTTTACCGCATACCATCAGTTCCGATATCTACTGCCGTAACCGCATCAATGGCCCGGTGCATTCGCTGGCTAATGTGATGTCGAAATTCCTCACCATCGGCATGTCGCTGCCGCAGGTCATTGCGTGCGTGACGGCCAATGCCGCCGATAGCCTGAATCTGAAAACCAAAGGTCGTCTTCAGCCTGGTCTGGATGCCGACCTGACCCTCTTTACGCTTAAACGCCAGCCCACCGTGTTGGTAGACGCGGAAAACGACAGCTTACAGGCTGAAGAATTGCTGACGCCGCTTGCCGCGATACGCGCAGGCAAGGGCTATATGACCGAACAAGGGAGCGCGGAACATGCCTTCGATTTTTGAGAAGTATCAATTAAAACAGGTGATTAACGTCTCCGGACGTATGACGGCGCTCGGCGTCTCTACGCCGCGCCCGGAAGTGATAGACGCGGCGATGGCCGGAATGAATCAGTATTTCGAGATGAAAGATCTGGTGAATAAAACCGGTGAGTACATTGCGAAATTGCTGGAGGTGGAAGGGGCGACGGTAGTCTCCTGCGCCAGTGCGGGCCTTGCCCAGTCGGTTGCTGCGGTCCTGGTTCAGGACAGCGACTGGCTGCTGGAAAACCTGCACGTTACACCGATTGAAAATAACGAAATCGTCCTGCCAAAGGGCCACAACGTCAACTTTGGCGCGCCGGTGGGAACGATGGTGGCGCTGGGCGGCGGCAAACTGGTGGAAGCCGGTTACGCCAACGAATGTTCCGCCGCGCAATTGGCGGCGGCCATTACGCCGCGCACGGCGGCTATTCTCTATATCAAATCTCACCACTGCGTACAGAAAAGTATGCTCAGCGTGGAGCAGGCTGCGGTGGTGGCGCGCACGCATAATCTGCCGCTGATTGTGGACGCGGCGGCGGAAGAAGATTTGCAGTGCTACTACCGCGTGGGCGCAGATCTCGTTATCTATAGCGGCGCAAAAGCGATTGAAGGGCCGACCAGCGGGCTGGTGATTGGCAAAACGCAGTATGTTGAGTGGGTAAAACGTCAGTCAGCGGGCATTGGCCGGGCGATGAAGGTGGGCAAGGAGGGAATTGTTGGCCTGACCTGCGCCATTGAACTCTACCTGCGGGCGCAAAAAGAGAGCGGCGCGGAGATGGTAGAAAAAATGGCGCCCTTTATCGACACGTTGAACACGTTTAACGGCGTCAGCGCCCGCGTAGTGTGGGACAGCGCCGGACGCGATATCGCGCGCACGGAAATTAAGTTTGATGAAGCCGTTACCGGCATCGCCACAGGCGACCTGGTGGAGGCGCTCAAACAGGGCGAGTACGCGATTTACTTTCGCGGATACAAAGCCAACGAAGGGATTATTGAAGCGGATGTCCGCAGCGTCGATCGCGCGCAGTTAGCGATTGTGGCGCGTCGTATTGGCGAGGTGATTAATCAGGAGAAAAAAGCATGAAACTGACCCCTAACTTTTACCGCGATCGCGTTTGCCTGAACGTACTGGCCGGTTCGAAAGATAACGCCCGGGAAATCTACGCGGCGGCGGAAGGTCATGTGCTGGTTGGCGTGCTCTCCAAAAACTATCCGGATGTGGTAAGCGCAGTCGCGGATATGCGTGAATATGCGGCGCTTATCGACAATGCGCTCTCCGTCGGACTGGGGGCAGGCGATCCTAACCAGTCGGCGATGGTGAGCGAAATCTCGCGTCAGGTACAGCCGCAGCATGTCAACCAGGTGTTTACCGGCGTAGGGACCAGTCGGGCGCTGCTGGGGCAAAATGAGACGGTGGTGAACGGTCTTGTCTCGCCGACCGGCACGCCGGGACTGGTGAAAATTTCCACCGGCCCGCTAAGCAGCCGCGCGCCGGACGGCATCGTACCCATAGAAACGGCGATTGCGCTACTCAAAGACATGGGCGGCAGCTCCGTTAAATACTTTCCGATGGGAGGACTCACCTGTCGCGACGAGTATAAAGCGGTGGCTGACGCCTGCGCCCGCCATGATTTCTGGCTGGAACCGACGGGCGGTATCGATCTGGAAAACTTCGCCGAGATTCTGCACATCGCCCTTGATGCAGGTGTAAGCAAAATCATTCCTCACATTTATAGTTCGATTATTGATAAGGTGAGCGGCAACACCCGTGCGGACGATGTGCGTCAGTTACTCGCTATCGTCCGGTCGCGTGTCGGCTAATCATGAGGAGAGAGACGTGCGATTCCCCAACCAACGTTTAGCGCAGCTATTTGCGATGCTGCAAAACGAGACGCTGCCGCAGGATGAGCTGGCGCAGCGGTTGTCGGTCTCCACGCGTACCGTTCGGGCGGATATCGCCGCGCTGAACATGTTGCTGACGCCGCATGGCGCGCAATTTACTCTCAGCCGCGGCAACGGGTATCAGCTCAAAATTGATGATCCGGCACGTTATCAATCCCTGCAAACGCAGCAATCTCCCGCCCTGGCGCGCGGTCCGCGCACCAGCCAGGAGCGGATACACTATTTGCTGGCGCGTTTTTTAACCTCCGCCTTCTCGCTGAAGCTGGAGGATTTGGCAGATGAATGGTTTGTCAGCCGTGCGACGCTGCAGAACGACATGGCGGACGTGCGCGAGCATTTGCTGCGTTATCATCTGACGCTGGAAACGCGTCCGCGTCATGGCATGAAATTGTTTGGCGGAGAGATGGCGATTCGCGCCTGTCTGACCGACCTTTTATGGACGCTGGCGCAGCAGGAGCCCTCCCATCCGTTAATTGTTAGTACCACGCTGAACACCGAGGTGTCTCAACGGCTGCAGTCTCTTTTGCCGGATATTTTCTCTCATTGTCAAATCCGCCTGACCGATGAGAGCGAGCTGTTTCTGCGTTTGTACTGCGCGGTGGCGGTACGGCGTATTCGCGAGGGGTATCCGTTATCGGAATGCGTGGCAGAGGAGGTCGATGAAAAAGTGCGCCATGCGGCGCATGAGATTGCGGAGCTACTACAACAGCTGGCCGATAAGCCGCTGTCGGAGCCGGAAGTAAGCTGGCTGAAGGTGCATATTGCCGCCCGCCAGGTACAGGAAATTGCCCCCAGCGCCATTAATGCCGATGATGAAGAGGCGCTGGTGCGCTATATCCTCAATTTTATTAATACCCAGTACAACTATAACCTGTTGAATGATAAACAGCTTCACGCGGACTTGCTGACCCACATCAAAACGATGATCACCCGCGTGCGCTACCAGATCATGATCCCCAACCCACTACTGGAAAATATTAAGCAGCACTATCCGATGGCGTGGGATATGACGTTGGCGGCGATATCGAGTTGGGGAAAATACACGCCGTATACCATTAGCGAAAACGAAATCGGTTTTCTGGTGCTGCATATTGGCGTTGGGCTGGAACGTAGTTACAACATTGGCTACCAGCGGCAGCCGCAGGTACTGCTGGTGTGCGATGCTGGTAATGCGATGGTGCGGATGATTGAAGCGGTACTGGCGCGGAAATACCCGCAGATTGAGATTGCCCGCACTCTGACACTACGCGACTATGAGGCGCGGGACAGTATTGTGGAGGATTTTGTGATTTCCACAGCGCGGATCGGCGAAAAAGATAAGCCGGTCATCATGATCGCCCCCTTTCCTACCGACTATCAATTGGAGCAGATCGGTAAGCTGGTGCTGGTGGACAGAACCCGTCCGTGGATGCTGGATAAATATTTCGATGCCTCGCATTTTCGCATCGTGGAGGGGGAAATAGATCAACAGACGCTGTTTAAAACGCTGTGCGATCAGTTGCACGAGGAAGGCTTTGTTGATGCGGCGTTTCTCGATTCGGTTATTGAACGTGAAGCTATCGTCAGTACGTTATTAGGCGACGGGATTGCCTTGCCACACGCGCTGGGGCTGCTGGCGAAGAAAACGGTGGTTTATACGGTGCTCGCGCCGCAGGGGATTGCCTGGGGTGACGAAACGGCGCACGTTATTTTTTTACTCGCCATCAGCAAAAGTGAATATGAAGAGGCGATGGCCATCTACGATATTTTCGTCACTTTCCTGCGCGAACGCGCCATGACGCGCCTCTGCGCATGTCAGAATTTTACGCAATTTAAAACGGTCGCGATGGAGTGTGTGAGTCGTTTTTGAGAGGCGTTATCCAGAATTCGATGTAATGCGAATGTAATGCTAAACTGCATTACACATTCGATTCTCCTGGAGGCATAATGGCCACGCTGAACGTCCGTCTGGATGACAAACTCAAAAATGAGGCTTATGCCGTGCTGGAAAAACTGAACATTACTCCAACGGAAGCCGTGCGATTACTGTTCCAGTACGTCGCGGAAACGGGGCGCATGCCAGTGAAAACCGTCACTCTTAGCGACAGTGAAGATGCATTGATTCAGACAGTTCGGGAGAGGCTGTCTAGTCCGCAAAAGGGAATCAAGGTTAGTCTGGATGACTTATGAACTGGAATTCGACCCGAGGGCCTTAAAAGAGTGGCATAAGCTGGGCGATACGGTGAAGGCTCAGCTTAAGAAAAAGTTGGCTGATGTGCTATTGAACCCCAGAATCGACTCTGCCCGTTTAAACGGTCTTCCTGACTGCTATAAAATTAAGCTTAAATCGTCCGGTTATCGTCTGGTGTACCAGGTTCGGGATGACGTTGTGATTGTGTTTGTTGTCGCGGTCGGTAAGCGAGAACATTCAGCCGTCTATCACGATGCAAACAAACGGCTTTAGCGATCAACGCAAATGATGCACTACCTGGTTGCTGCTACCGCGCCAGATAAGCGCCGGGTCTTTCAGATCCTGCACAAATTTGCCATCGACCAGCACGTTGATGAGATCGACTACCTGCATCTGTGCGGCGTTGAGTTCATCGAGCTTGTAGCCGGTCCACACCCAGATATCTTTCCCCGGGCACTCCGCGTGGATGCGTTGTACCAGTGCCAGGATATCCGGTACGTTTTGCGGATGCAGCGGATCGCCGCCCGACAGCGAGATCCCCTGACGGTGAATGCGCGTGTCGTTCAGATCGGCAATGATCTTATCTTCCATCTGTTTGGTAAACGGCTGGCCGGAATTGAGCCGCCAGGTGCTTTTGTTGTAGCAGCCAGGGCATTCATGCACGCACCCTGACACAAACAGGGTGCAGCGGGTGCCGGGGCCGTTAACGATGTCGACGGGGTAGTATTGATGAAAGTTCATGTTTCCTCGTTGCATTTGGCGCTGTAGCGGCGTTGGCCGCTCTCACTTACCCAGGTCACTTACTTATGTAAGCTCCCTGGGATTCGTTCGTTTGCCGCCTTGCTACAACACCAACTGCTTAGAGGAAACTCATGAAATTGGAACTATAGCCAGCGGTTGTAGGCCGGATAAGGTGTTTACACCGCCATCCGGCATTTACGCATTGCAAACGGAGGATTAACCTATCTGCCCATTGCCTAAATGCTTCACGCGGCGCTTCACTTCTTCCTGCTTACCGGCGTTAAACGGACGCGCGTCCGGGCTGCCTAAATAACCGCACACGCGGCGGGTGACCGAGACGCGCGCGGCATCGTGGTTGCCGCATTTCGGGCAGGTGAAACCTTTACTGGTACATTCGAACTCGCCGGTAAAGCCGCACTCGTAGCATTCATCGATCGGCGTGTTGGTGCCGTAATAGGGTACATGCTGATAGCTGTAATCCCAGACATCTTCCAGCGCTTTCAGGTTGTGCTGAATGTTCGGGTATTCGCCGTAGCAAATGAAACCCCCGTTCGCCAGCGGCGGATACGGCGCTTCGAAATCGATTTTGTCGTACGGGTTGACCTTCTTCTCCACGTCGAGGTGGAAGCTGTTGGTGTAGTAACCTTTATCGGTTACGCCCGGCACCACGCCGAACTCGGCGGTATCCAGACGGCAGAAGCGGTCACAGAGGTTTTCACTTGGCGTGCTGTACAGGCTAAAGCCGTAGCCGGTCTCTTCTTTCCACTGATCCACGGCCTGGCGCAGACGCTCCACAATCGCGATGCCTTTAGCGCGAAGTTGCTCGCTGTCGTACAGGTGTTCGCCGCCGAACAGCGCGTTAATGGTTTCATGGATACCAATGTAGCCCAGAGAGATGGACGCACGACCATTTTTAAAGATTTCAGACACGTCGTCGTCCGCTTTCAGCCGCACGCCGCAGGCGCCTTCCATATACAGGATAGGCGCGACGCGGGCTTTCACGCCTTCAAGGCGGGCGATACGGGTCATCAGCGCCTTCCGCGCCAGCGCCAGACGTTCATCCAGCAGTTTCCAGAATGCGGTTTCGTCGCCTTTTGCTTCCAGCGCGATGCGCGGCAGGTTAAGGCTAATCACGCCCAGGTTGTTACGCCCGTCGTGGATCTGCTCGCCGTTTTCGTTCTCCCACACGCCGAGGAAGCTGCGGCAGCCCATTGGCGTTTTGAACGAACCGGTGACTTTGACCACCTGATCGTAGTTGAGGATGTCCGGATACATGCGCTTGCTCGCGCACTCCAGCGCCAGTTGTTTAATGTCGTAGTTCGGATCGCCAAACTTGTGGTTCAAACCATCGCGGATAGCGAAGACCAGTTTCGGGAACACGGCGGTTTTGCGATTTTTACCCAGACCGGCGATACGGTTACGCAAAATAGACGCCTGGATCAGACGCGACTCCCAACTGGTGCCGAGGCCAAAACCAAAGGTCACGAAAGGCGTCTGGCCGTTAGCGGTGTGCAGCGTGTTAACTTCGTATTCCAGCGACTGGAAGGCGTCGTAGCACTCTTTTTCGGTGCGAGAACGCGCATACCCTTCGGCATCCGGGATCTGCCACTCATCGGCGGTTTTGCGGTGCTTGTTGTAGCTTTCGGTGACAAACGGCGCCAGCACTTCGTCAATACGGTTAATGGTGGTGCCGCCATAAATATGGCTGGCGACCTGCGCGATAATCTGCGCGGTAACGGCAGTGGCGGTAGAGATAGATTTTGGCGGTTCGATCTCGGCGTTACCCATCTTAAAGCCCTGGGTCAACATGCCTTTCAGGTCGATCAGCATACAGTTGAACATCGGGAAGAACGGCGAATAGTCGAGATCGTGATAGTGGATATCGCCGCGCTCATGCGCTTGTACTACGTCACGCGGCAACAGGTGCTGGCGGGCATAGTGTTTGGCGACAATCCCGGCCAGCAAATCGCGCTGGGTGGGAATGACTTTACTGTCTTTGTTGGCGTTTTCATTGAGCAACGCGGAGTTAGTTTGCTCTACCAGGCCGCGAATTTCCTGGTTCAGACGACCACGCTTTTCACGCTGAATGTCGCGATCGTGACGGTATTCGATGTAGGCGCGGGCAAGCTGTTTGTACGGGCCGGACATCAGTTGGTTTTCAACCGCAGTTTGGATCTCGTTAATATCCACCTGACTGCGTGCGTTCATTTGGCTGCTAACGACTTCTGCGACGGTGGCACAGTAATCTGCGTCATCGACTCCCGCTGCTTTAGCTGCACGTAGAATGGCTTCCTTAATGCGCTCTGATTTGAATGGCACTTTACAGCCATCTCGTTTCATCACATGCGGTGTCATGATCACTCCATATTTGTAAGAACAGGTTATCCACAGAGGCCGGGGAAGCCATAACAGGTTTATTCATCTCTTTTCCAACGACTTCCCGCAATCCTGACCCAGGTTATCCACAATTCACCTTGTGTCGAGTGAACAGGTGTTGTAGCAATTGTAGTCAATTAATACAACATATTGGGTCGGCGTGCATTTTAAAGTCTATATGTAGTGATTTGCATCAAGGATGTTTGCAATTTTATTGATGTAGAACAAGGTAAAAATCAGAGCGTACAGATGGCGGGCGCTGTAGCGTTTGTAAAAGATAGCAAGAAAAATCTGATTAATTATTCAACAAAAACAGACAGTAACCTGGAGCAACGCCACAGCCCGTGTCAATAGGTTTGTGGCGTTTATCCGTATAAGGACGTCGCGTTAGCGTTGTAACCACCAGATGGCTTCAAATGGGCGGAGCGTCATCGCGGCTGGCTGGCTGGCGACCTCGCCATAATTGTGCAGTAGCGCCTGCCACTGTCCTTTGATATGCGGCGGATGCCACTCCTGGCACTGGTCGCTCAGATTGGCGACAACCAGCAGGGTTTGCCCCTGCCACTGGCGGCGATAACACCATACTGATGGGCTATCCGGGAGGAGATCCTGATAATCGCCCCAGATCAGTACAGGCTGGGTTTTACGTAGCGCAATCAGCTTTTGATAGGTGTAAAACACCGAGTTTTCATCGCGTAATGCCGCCGCGACATTAACCTCCGTATAGTTATCGCACAGGCTTATCCACGGCTCGCCCTGGGTGAAACCGGCGTTTTTACCGTTGTCCCACTGCATCGGCGTGCGGCTGTTGTCGCGGGATTTACTGGCCAGGATAGCCAGTAGTTCGTCGGGGTCGCGTCCGGCGGCGCGTAGCGCGGCAAACATGTTATGGCTTTCCACGTCGCGATAATCGGTGATGCGGGTAAAGTGTGGGTTGGTCATGCCGATTTCTTCGCCCTGATAGATATAAGGCGTCCCTTGCATACCGTGCAGCGCCATCGCCAGCATTTTCGCGGCTGGAACCCGGTATTCACCCTCGTCGCCAAAGCGGGAAACGATGCGCGGCTGATCGTGATTACACCAGAATAACGCGTTCCAGGCGACGTTATGCATCCCCTGTTGCCAGTGGCGGAACAACGCTTTCAGCGCCACATAATCAGGTTTTGCCAGCGTCCACTTTTCGCCATTGGGGTAATCCACCTTCAGATGATGAAAATTGAAGGTCATCGAGAGTTCGTCGCCGCTAAGCGCGGCATATTGCTGGCAGTTTTCCAGCGTGGTAGAGGACATTTCGCCTACCGTCATCAGATTACGCGGCGTAAAAACGTCACGGTTCATTTCGCGTAAAAACGTATGCGCGCGCGGTCCGTCGGTATAAAAGCGGCGTCCGTCGCCCGTCGGATCGTCAGGAAAATCCTGATCTTTGGCGATCAGGTTCACCACGTCCAGACGCAGGCCATCCACGCCGCGATCGGCCCAGAATTCGCAGACCTTTTTCAGCTCGGCGCGCACGGCGGGATTTTCCCAGTTCAGGTCGGCCTGTTCAGGCGCGAAAAGGTGTAAATAATATTGTTCGCTCTGGCTATGCCAGCGCCAGGCGCTGCCGCCAAATTTGGATTGCCAGTTATTCGGGCAGACATCCGGCGTGCCATCGCGCCAGATATAAAACTGACGGTATGGACTCTCTTTGTTCAGCGCTTCGCGAAACCAGGCGTGCTGGGTAGAAGTATGGTTAAACACCATATCCAGGATGATACGAATACCGCGTGCTTTCGCCTGCGCGACCAGCTCGTCAAAATCATCCAGCGTGCCGTAGGTCGGGTCGATAGCCGTATAATTTGCGACGTCATAACCGTTATCCACCTGCGGCGAGATATAAAACGGCGTGAGCCAGATGGCATCTACGCCGAGTCGCTGTAGATAGTCAAGGCGCTGCGTGACGCCGCGTAAATCGCCAGTGCCGCTGCCGGTCGTGTCCTGAAAACTTTTCGGGTAGATCTGATAAATAACGCCGTTTTGCCACCAGAGGGGAATAGTCATTGTTGTTTCCTGCAAGTGCGTTGGGACGCAACTGCGCCCCGAAGAAGTATTAGACAATTTGTAATGTGCCCTGACGATGCTTACGCTGATAGATAAAGGTGGTCAGAATCACCGGGATCACGATCGCGATAACCATCGCCATGCCGTACACCTGCCAGTAGCGCGGCGGTATAGACAGGATGCCCGGCAGGCCGCCCACGCCGATACCGTTGGCGATGACGCCGTTCAGACCGCAGAGCAGTCCCGCCAGACCAGAGCCGATCATCGCGCACAGCATCGGAAAACGATACTTCAGGTTGATACCGTACATCGCCGGTTCGGTTACCCCAAGGTAAGCGGAAATGGCGGCAGGAACGGAGATCTCGCGTTCATTGTGTTTACGGCTGGAGATGATGATGCCCACCACGGCGGAGGCCTGCGCGATATTCGACAGCGCAATCAGCGGCCAGACTGGCGTACCGCCCATGCTCTGGATCATCTGCATATCGATAGCGAGCGTTGTCTGGTGGACGCCGGTAATGACCAACGGGGCATACAGGAAGCCGAACAGCGCCGCGCCTATCGGGGCGAAACTGCCGGTCATCAGATAACGTACCGCAAAGGCCACGCCGTCGCCGATCATACGACCAAAGGGGCCGATAAAGGTGTGGGCGAGAAAGACGGCCAGTATCAACGAACACACCGGGACGACGACCAGGTAGAGATAATCCGGCACGATGCGTTTCAACCGCGTTTCAATAAATCCAAGCGCCAGTCCTGTCAGTAGCGCCGGGATAACCTGCGCCTGGTAGCCCACTTTCTCAATGCTAAATAAGCCGAAGTTCCAGACGTCCGGCGTTTGCTGGCCCAGCAGATACGCATTCATCAACTGCGGCGACACCAGCGTCACGCCGAGCACGATACCAAGAATCGGCGTGCCGCCCATTTTTTTCACCGCCGACCAGCAGATCCCCACCGGCAGATAGAAAAAGATCGCTTCGCCGATCAACCATAAAAAATCATAAAGCGTTTTTAGCGCCGGATGCATCTGCGCCAGCGTTTGGCCGTTGCTCATCGGCACATCGCCGATCACGTTACGAAAGCCTAAGATCAAACCGCCGCTAATCAACGCCGGTAGTAGCGGAAAGAAGATCTCCGCAAAGTGGGAAATTAACTGCTCATGCCACTTCATGTTCTGGCGAGCGGCTTTTTTGGCCTGCTCTTTATCGGCATACGCTTTGCCGGTGGTCTCCAGCAGCGCGTTATAGTAATCGCCGACTTCGGTGCCGATCACCACCTGAAACTGCCCGGCGTTGGTGAAACAGCCTTTAACCATCGGCAATTGTTCGATCTCTTTTGGTCGGGCGTTCGTGGGCTGGTGGAGCACAAAGCGCAGGCGAGTAATGCAGTGGCTCACCGTGGCGATGTTGTCGCGCCCGCCGACCAGGTCAATCAGCCGGTCGATATCGGCTTGTTTTACTTTGCTCATCGTAAAGCCTCATGGCAGAGGAGGTATGTTATGGGTTGGCGCAAGAGTATCTCTTCAACGTTGGTTTAAAAATGGGAACGTTCCCGAAACGCAGCGACGATCACAAATTACTCGTGGTATTTCGTTTAATCAGTCACTCAGGCGAGGGTAGAAGGAATGACGATCCGGCGCGGATCGCAGCGGCCATTGATCTGTTCGATCAGCTGCGAAGCCGCCTGTCGTCCGGCTTCAGCATAGCCAGGATCGACAGTGACGATCTCCGGGTGCAGGAATTTTATCAGCGGCGTGTTCCCGACGCTTGCCAGTTGCAGCGTCTCAATACGTTGCTCCTGTAAATACTTACTGGCGCCCAACGCCAGCGTATCGGTGGCGCAGACTAACGCGGTGGTATCCGGCATGATGACGCTTGCCGTATGCTCATAGCCCTGCTTCATGGCAAGACCGGGCAGGGCGGCGACGGGATGAAGTTTATGTTTTTTGCAAAACGCCAGGTATGCGTCATGCCGACGTTTGCCGGTGGTAATATCGCTATGGGGAACGCCCAGAAAGCTAATGTTGCGGTGTCCCTGCTCATACAGCCGCTGCATAAGGATATGAATCGCGCCCTCGTCGTCGTAACAGACGGAGGCAAAACCTTGCGCATCTCTTGCCAGCAGCACCAGCGAGGCTTTCCAGGGGGAGATCAACTCTTCTGTGATGCCGGTAAAGCCAAACAGCACCACGCCATCAATGTTACGTCGTCTGAGCATGCCCAGATGTTCCATTACCAGCGTCGGCGAGAACTGGCTTTCCATCATAATAGGGTCGTAGCCCTGTTCATAAAACGCAGGCAGCATGGTCTGAACCGCGAGGTTTTCAGACAACGAATCAAGGCGAGTGACGATAATAGCGACCACTTTATCGCTTTGTCCCCGCATCGCGCGGGCGGAGCGGGACGGAGAGAAACCGTGTTGATTCATCACCGCTTCGACACGCTCGCGGGTACGTTCGCTTACGCCGCTTTCATTGTTAAGCACGCGGGAAACGGTTGATTTCCCTACGCCGCTCAGGCGGGCGATGTCTTTGATAGTGAGCCGGTTTTGCATCCTGTTTTCCCGTGGCGTGACGCTGATGGTGATAAAAAGAGTAACTTTACTCAAGCGAAGGGCAATGGGCAAAGTCTGGTTTATCGTTGGTTTAATTACGTAACGGTATGATACCGCCATAATTGCCACAAAACTTATGGATTTATGCGTATAATCCGCGGCGCAAATTATTTACTTACCGGAGGCGACATGGACCCTGAACCCACCCCTCTCCCGCGATGGAGAATTTTCCTTTTCCGGTAAGCCTGCCTCTGCTGTCTTACCGGTGTGTAAGACAGTGACACAATAACGTCCCTGTTTTTATTTAAACATTGCTCATCGGGCAAGGCTTTGCCGCGCCTGAAGAATTTTCTGCGCCTGACTTCGGCGCGGAGGGATTACCTATGCTAAAAACCATTACCCGCCAGCTTTTTGCCCGGCTTAATCGTCATTTGCCTTATCGTCTGGTTCACCGCGATCCGCTGCCCGGCGCGCAGACCGCGGTAAATGCGACTATCCCGCCTTCGCTGAGCGAGCGCTGTCTGAAAGTCGCGGCAATGGAGCAGGAGACTCTCTGGCGCGTTTTTGATACGCACCCGGAGGGATTAAACGCTGCCGAGGTGACGCGCGCGCGTGAAAAGCATGGCGAAAACCGCCTTCCGGCACAGAAACCCTCGCCGTGGTGGGTGCATCTGTGGGTATGTTATCGCAATCCTTTCAACATCTTACTCACGATTCTTGGCGGCATTTCTTATGCCACGGAGGATCTGTTTGCCGCAGGCGTTATCGCCCTGATGGTCGGTATCTCAACGCTGCTGAATTTTGTGCAGGAAGCGCGCTCGACAAAAGCGGCGGACGCGCTAAAAGCGATGGTGAGCAATACCGCTACCGTACTGCGGGTTATTAATGAAAATGGCGAAAATGCCTGGCTGGAATTACCCATCGATCAACTGGTGCCCGGCGATATTATTAAGCTGGCGGCGGGGGATATGATCCCGGCGGATTTACGGATTATCCAGGCGCGCGATCTGTTTGTCGCCCAGGCGTCGCTGACCGGCGAATCTCTGCCAGTCGAGAAAGTCGCCGCGACGCGTGAGCCCCGGCAAAATAACCCGCTTGAGTGCGACACGCTGTGCTTTATGGGGACGAACGTCGTGAGCGGAACGGCGCAGGCCGTGGTGATGGCGACCGGCGCCGACACCTGGTTTGGTCAATTGGCGGGGCGCGTGTCGGAACAAGATAACGAGCAGAACGCTTTCCAGAAAGGAATTAGCCGCGTCAGTATGTTGCTGATCCGCTTTATGCTGGTCATGGCGCCGGTAGTACTGATTATTAATGGTTACACGAAAGGTGACTGGTGGGAAGCGGCGCTATTTGCGCTCTCGGTCGCGGTAGGGCTCACCCCGGAAATGTTGCCGATGATCGTCACCTCCACCCTCGCGCGCGGGGCGGTGAAGCTCTCGAAACAGAAAGTTATCGTGAAGCACCTTGATGCGATTCAGAACTTCGGCGCGATGGATATTCTGTGCACCGATAAAACCGGCACACTGACGCAGGATAAAATTGTGCTGGAGAATCATACGGATATTTCTGGTAAGCCCAGCGAGCATGTACTGCATTGCGCCTGGCTGAACAGCCATTATCAGACCGGTCTAAAAAATTTACTGGATACGGCGGTCCTGGAGGGAGTAGACGAAACCGCTGCGCGTCAGCTCTCCGGACGCTGGCAGAAAATCGATGAGATCCCGTTTGATTTTGAGCGTCGCCGGATGTCGGTAGTGGTCGCCGAAGATTCGAACGTGCATCAACTGGTCTGCAAAGGCGCGTTACAGGAGATCCTGAACGTGTGTACTCAGGTGCGCCACAACGGCGATATTGTGCCGCTGGACGACAATATGCTGCGCCGGGTGAAACGCGTTACCGACACGCTGAACCGTCAGGGGCTACGCGTGGTCGCCGTCGCGACCAAATACCTGCCTGCGCGTGAGGGCGATTACCAGCGTATCGATGAGTCTGACCTCATTCTGGAAGGGTATATCGCTTTTCTCGATCCGCCGAAAGAGACCACCGCGCCGGCGCTGAAAGCGCTGAAGGCGAGCGGAATTACGGTGAAAATTCTCACCGGCGACAGCGAGCTGGTAGCGGCAAAAGTTTGCCATGAAGTTGGGCTGGATGCGGGCGATGTCGTTATTGGCAGTGATATTGAAGGGTTAAGCGACGACGCGCTGGCGGCGCTGGCCGCCCGTACGACGTTGTTTGCGCGTCTGACGCCGATGCATAAAGAGCGCATCGTCACTTTGCTCAAACGCGAGGGGCATGTGGTCGGTTTTATGGGCGACGGGATTAACGATGCCCCGGCGTTGCGGGCGGCGGATATTGGTATCTCGGTAGATGGCGCGGTGGACATCGCCCGTGAGGCGGCCGATATTATCCTGCTGGAAAAGAGCCTGATGGTGCTGGAAGAAGGCGTCATTGAAGGTCGTCGTACTTTTTCTAATATGTTGAAATATATCAAGATGACGGCCAGCTCAAATTTCGGTAACGTGTTTAGCGTGCTGGTAGCGAGCGCCTTTTTGCCGTTCCTGCCAATGCTGCCGCTGCACTTGCTGATTCAAAACCTGCTGTACGATGTATCCCAGGTGGCGATTCCGTTTGATAATGTCGATGAAGAACAAATTCAAAAGCCGCAGCGCTGGAATCCGGCGGATTTGGGGCGCTTTATGGTCTTTTTCGGTCCGATCAGCTCGATTTTCGACATTTTGACCTTTTGTCTGATGTGGTGGGTATTTCATGCGAATACGCCAGAAACGCAAACTTTGTTCCAGTCCGGCTGGTTTGTGGTGGGATTACTGTCGCAAACGCTGATTGTGCATATGATCCGTACCCGTCGTCTGCCGTTTATTCAAAGTCGCGCCGCCTGGCCGCTGATGGCGATGACATTGTTGGTGATGGTGGTGGGAGTTTCGTTGCCGTTTTCGCCCCTGGCGTCTTACCTGCAGTTGCAGGCGCTGCCGTTAAGCTATTTCCCGTGGCTGATTGCCATTCTGGCGGGATATATGACGTTAACCCAGTTGGTGAAAGGGTTTTACAGCCGACGTTATGGCTGGCAGTAAGCGTCGAAGTATTGTGAATTATCGGCCTGGATGGCATACCAGACCGAATAAGCGATAGCGCCATCCGGCCACTATCTATAAACGAGCGTTAGCGACGAACAGCGATCGCTTCAATCTCAATTTTCACGTCTTTCGGCAGACGGGCAACTTCCACGCAGGAACGCGCCGGGAAGGTGGCGTTGTGCTCGGTGAAGAAGGCTTCGTAGGTGGCGTTGACGGTCGCGAAATCGTTCAGGTCTTTCACGAATACGGTCGTTTTCACAATGTCGCCTACTTTCAGGCCAGCGGCTTCCACGATAGCTTTAACGTTTTCCAGCGACTGACGTGCCTGAGCGGATACGTCTTCCGCTACGGCACCGGTTTTCGGATCGACCGGAATCTGACCGGAAGTGATTACCATGCTACCCAGGTCAACGCCCTGTACGTATGGGCCGATTGCTGCTGGTGCATTTTCCGTCGCAATAGTTTTGCTCATGATTTCTCCTGAATTACAGCGGTAATAGAATGTCCCCGCTCATTATAGGGAGCCGGGATCTCATAACCAACCCCCATTAGTTGGCCAGCACCACATTATGCGAAAACTCTTTTTCACAGTATTTGCATTTGAGGGCGATATCATTGGCGCGTTTTTTCACTGCAAAGCTGGAGGATACCGGTTCCGCGTGGCTGATGCAGTTGCTGTTCGGGCAAACCAGCACATTATTAATACGCTCTGGCAGGCTGGGGCGTGATTTCCCGACTACGTCGTAGTTGTCGATGCGGTTAACGGTGGCCTGCGGCGCGTACAGAGCAAGTTGGTTAACCTGCTCTTCGGTGAGAAAGGTGTTTTCTATTTTGATTAAGTCTTTACGCCCCATCTCACCAGACGGGAGATTCAGACCGATAGTGATTCGCTGATCGGTCTCGGTCAATTTAAACAGACTCAGCAGTTTAAAGCCTACCTGCGCAGGGATATGGTCAATCACGGTGCCGCATTTAATGGCTTCAACCTGCAGTTTGTTATCGTGTGTCATCGTTTTTCTCCCTTACAGACTCAGTTCGCTATTCAGTACTAACGCCAGTAACGCCTGGCGAGCGAAAATACCGTTGCCTGCCTGTTGGAAGTACCAGGCGTGTGGCGTTTTATCCACATCCGTGGTGATTTCATCAATCCGCGGCAGCGGGTGCAGCACTTTCATATTTTCACGCGCGCCGTTCAGGTCGCTGGCGCGCAGAACAAACTGCGCCTTCACATTGGCGTACTCCGACGGGTCGAGACGCTCTTTCTGTACGCGAGTCATATAGAGGATGTCGACGTCGGCCATGACCTCTTCAATAGACCCATGCAGGCTCCAGGCCATCCCTTTTTCATCAAGCATATCCAGAATGTACTGCGGCATCGCCAGCGCGTCCGGCGCGATAAAATAAAAACGGTTGCCGCTAAATTTCGCCAGCGCCTGGGTTAGCGAATGCACGGTGCGGCCATATTTCAGATCGCCGACCATCGCGATATGCAAGTTATCCAGACGGCCCTGCGTTTCCTGGATGGTGAACAGATCCAACAGGGTCTGTGTCGGATGCTGGTTCGAACCGTCGCCCGCATTGAGCACCGGCACCTGACCGGAAAACTCCGTCGCCAGACGTGCCGCGCCTTCTTGCGGATGGCGCATCACAATCGCGTCCACGTAAGTGCTAATCACTGAGATCGTGTCGGCTAACGTTTCTCCTTTTTTCCCCAGCGACGTGTTGGCGCTGTCGGAGAAGCCCACTACGCTGGCGCCCAGGCGATGCATTGAAGTTTCAAACGACAGGCGGGTACGCGTGGAGGCTTCGAAAAAGCAGCTGGCGATCACTTTATGTTTCAAAAGCTCCGGCTGCGGGTTGGCTTTTAATTTCGCCGCCGTCGCCAGTACCAGATTAAGATCGTCGCGGCTGAGGTCGTTTATGGAAATGATATGTTTTTGATATAGCGGGTTAGCCATGTTTATCTCCTGACGCCTGGGCAAAAAAAAGCCCCTCAATTGAGGGGCTTGGTATTGGTTTTCAACGGAAAGAAAAACGGCAGGCCTGCGTCTTTTTTCAGACGCGGTAAGACAGAATGTCGTACACACTGAACCATGCTTCCTCCCGGCAAATTGTCCGCGATTATACTCAGCTCTGTTTTGGGATCAAGCGAATTAATGCATGATTTACTTGTCGCAAACGGTTCTTATGAATTTAAATTCATTTTAAGCAAATAATTAATTTGTTTGTGTACCAGCGCCGTGCGCTGAACGACCCGCGGTGCGACCCAGACAATACTGCTACCGGCAACGACGCCGAGAATTTCCGGCAATGCGTGGTAATCCAGAATTCTCGCGACGGCGCGACCATAACCTGCCGCCGTATGGATAAGGATAAATTCGCTATTATGTTCAACGCTAACGACCATTTCGGCTATTGAACGTCCGGCATCCGGCGAAGGACGCCGCTGGGGATTTACGGAATAAATCTTTTGTCCCTTCGTATTTCTGATTTTTATTGCGCCCAGCAGTTTGAGCAGGCGCGAAACCGTAGACTGACTGATACCTTCAAATCCCTCATTTTGTAAATCGCGGCGAATCTCCTCCTGGGACAGGTAACTTTTTTCACTAATCAGGCGCTGACAAACCGCCAGTTGCTGTTGTTCTTTGGCGGAGTAATCATCGTATTCCTTCATAAATGCACCTTATCTTTATTATTAATATCAACGGACTGGCGAAATTCATCACATTTGTCACATTGATTGCGGATCAATCGGGCGGTTTTGCAGGAAAATGAGAAGCCGATCAAAAAAGGTGACGGCGTGCCTGATGGCGCTGTGCTTATCAGTCCTGTCGGATAAGACGCGTCGCCATCTGGCTCGTTACATCATCGCTCCGATGCTCAGTACCGCCATATTCAGCAATGTCAGGATCAGTAACAGCGGCGCGACCCATTTCAGATAGCGAACATAGGGAACCCGCGCGATCGCCAGACCGCCCATGACCACGGCGGAGGTGGGCGTAACCAGGTTCACAATCCCGGAGGCCGACTGGTAGGCGGTTACGACCAAATCCCGCTGTACGTGGGCAAAATCCGCTAACGGCGCCATAATGGGCATCGTCAATACGGCAAGACCGGAAGAGGAGGGCACCAGGAAGGAAAGCAATACTTCCAGCCAGTAGGTTACGTTTATGAAAATAGTGGTAGAGAGGCCGGAAACCAGACTTTCCGCGCTGTGCAAAATGGTGTGGGTAATCATACCGTTATCCATGACCACCACAATGCCGCGCGCGATACCAATAATTAGCGCCACGCCGAGTAAATCCCGCGCGCCGTCAATAAAGGTACTGGTGAACGCTTCCTCGCCCATCCGCGTTATCACGCCAACGATAATCGCCGCCGCCAGAAAGACGCCGGAGATTTCCGCCATCCACCAGCCGAGAACCGCCACGCCGTAAATCATCACCGCGAAAGAGGCGGCGAAGATCAGCAGCACCCATTTCCGGGTAGCCGTAAACTCCAGCAGAGTATTGGCGCGATTGCCAAGGAAATGGGCGCGGTTTTCCGCCATTTTATCCGCCACGATAGAAAGCTCAGGATGGGCGCGGACTTTGCGCGCATAGCGCATTACCCAAAACACGCACAGTACGTAGCCGACAATTAACAGCAGTACGCGCATCAGCATTCCCTGAGTAAAAGGGATGCCGGCGGCGTTGGCGGCAATGACCGTGGCGAAAGGGTTAATGGTCGAACCGAGCGTGCCTATCCCTGCGCCGAGCAGTACGGTTGCCGCCGCCACTAACGGATCGAAGCGGGCCGCCATCATGACCGGTACCAGCAGCGTGTAGAAGGGCAACGACTCCTCCGCCATGCCATAAATAGTGCCGCCTGCGGCGAACAGCGCCATCAGAATGGGGATCATCCACTCATCTTTGCCGTTGAGTTTGGCTGTTACCCGTTCAATACCGGCATCAATCGCCCCCGTTTTATTCACCACCCCCAGAAAGCCGCCGATAATCAAGACAAACAGCGCGACGTCAATGGCGCCGGCGGTGTAGGTTTCGTGGTTATAGAGGCCGTCAATCGGCGCCAGTAAAACAGCGGTAATCCCTTGCGGATGCGCGTCCACAGGGGCATACGTTCCCGCCACCGGCACCTCTTTTCCCAGCGTGGCGTTCATCGCCATTTGGTATTTTCCCGCCGGCACAATCCAGGTCATCACCGCGACCAGGGCAATAAGAATAAACAGGATGGTATAAGCGGTGGGAAATTTAAATTTACCCATGATGTTCTCTCCTGATATCACGGATATGCGCCGCGAGGGCGCATATCCTGTGGGATTAGTCGCCGAGCGTCGCCACCATGACCGCTTTGATGGTGTGCATCCGGTTTTCCGCTTCATCGAAGACTATCGAGCCTGCGGCCTCGAACACCTCTTCCGTGACCTCCAGTCCTTTCAGGCCGTAAGCCATTTCGATTTCGCGTCCCACTTTGGTGTGCTCGTTATGGAAGGCGGGCAGGCAGTGCATAAACTTCACATCAGGATTACCGGTAGCGTTTACCACCTGCTGGTTGACCTGATATGGCGTCATCAGACTGACGCGCTCCGCCCAGGCTTCTTTGGGCTCTCCCATCGAGACCCAGACGTCGGTATAGAGGAAATCCACACCGTGAACGCCATCTTCAACGCTCTCCGTTAAGGTAATACGAGCGCCGGTAACGCTGGCGATTTCCCGGCACTGCGCGACCAGCGCGGCATCAGGCCAGAAGGACTTTGGCGCTATCAGGCGGATATCCATGCCCATCTTCGCCGCGCCCACCATCAGCGAGTTGCCCATGTTGTTGCGCGCGTCGCCCAGGTAGGCGAAGCTCAGTTCCGGCAGCGTTTTACCCGGCGCGTGTTCCAGCATGGTCATTAGATCGGCCAGGATCTGTGTGGGGTGAAATTCATCAGTCAGGCCGTTCCAGACGGGAACGCCCGCGTATTCCCCCAGCTCTTCCACAATGTGTTGACCAAAACCGCGATATTCGATGCCGTCATACATCCGCCCCAGGACGCGAGCAGTATCTTTCATGGACTCTTTATGGCCGATCTGCGAGCCGCTTGGGCCGAGATAAGTCACCTGCGCGCCCTGGTCGAACGCGGCGACTTCAAACGCGCATCGGGTGCGGGTAGAGGTTTTTTCAAAAATCAGCGCGATGTTTTTGCCGATCAGTGTTTGCTTTTCGCATCCGGCTTTTTTTGCGGCTTTCAGCTCAATAGCCAGATCGATGAGGTGTTGGATTTCCGCCGGGGTGTAGTCAAGCAGCTTCAAAAAGTTACGATTTTTCAGTGAAATAACCATTACAATATCCTTGTTAAAATGAATTGCCTGATGGCGCTGCGCTTATCCGGCCCACGGTTATGCGCGCTCTGTAGGCCGAATAAGGCGGAAGCCGCCATCCGGTAAAAAGCCTTATGCGTCAACGTCGGCGGTTTCACACCGAATCAAAGTACCTTTCTCGCCCGCGAGAATGGCTTGCCCATCCGCCAGCGAGCCGATTCCGGCAATGCCGCGGCAATGGCTGACAAACTCAGCGCAGGCGGTCACTTTCGGGCCCATCGAACCGGCGTCGAACTGCATTTCACGAAGCAGTTCCGGCGTAACCTGCGCCAGCGGGCGCTGGGTGGGCTTGCCCCAGTCGAGATACACCGCGTCGGCATCGGTCAGAATGAGCAGCGCGTCGGCGTGAATTTGGCTGGCAAGTAGGGCGGCGGACAGATCTTTGTCGATCACCGCCTCGATACCGTGGTAGCCATCGGCTTTTTCCACGACCGGTACGCCGCCGCCGCCGTTACAGATAACCAGGTGATCGCGGCTAATCAGCGCGCGGATGGCATCGTTTTCCACAATGCGTTTCGGCTGCGGGGAGGGCACAACGCGGCGGAAGGCGTTACCGTCGGCTTTGAATACCCAGCCCTTTTCTGCCTGTAACGCACGGGCTTGCGCTTCGTCGTAAATGGGGCCGATATATTTGGTTGGATTGAGGAATGCCGGGTCGTTGGCATCGACTTCGACCTGGGTGAGCAGGACGCTGATTTCACGCTCCGGCAGATGATTCTTCAGCGCCTGTTGCAGCATGTAGCCAATCATGCCCTGGCTTTCCGCACCGAGAATATCGAGCGGGTAGGGTGTAACGTTAGCGTAGGCGCTATTTTGTAGCGCCAGCAGTCCTACCTGTGGGCCGTTGCCGTGCACTAACACCACGCGCCATTGCCGCGTAAGCTGGGCGATGGTTCTGGCCGCCAGTTCGATATTTTTACGCTGAATATCAGCCTCCAGCGGTTCGCCGCGTTTGAGCAGCGCATTGCCGCCCAGCGCGACGACCAGTGTGCGTTTGTTTTCCATAACGTCTCCTTTAAATACCATCGCGTTCCAGTGGACAGCTCATGCAGCGTGCGCCCCCGCGCCCGCGACCCAGTTCATCGCCGGGAATGGGAAGGACGGTAATGCCGGCTTTGTCGTATTTTTCGTTGGTCCAGATGTTGCGCTCATAGCCCACCACCACGCCGGGACGCAGGGTGAGCACGTTATTGGCGTCATTCCACTGTTCGCGCTCAGCTTCAAATGCGTCGCCGCCAGTGGTGATTAAGCGCACCTGATCGATGCCAAGCGCTTTTTCAAGAGCATGAACCAGCGTGCTCTCCTGGGTTCGTTTCAGACCTCCGCGTCCGTCTGGCGTCAGCGTCCAGCACTGAACGTCCGGGCGAACGACTTCCGGATAGACGGAGAAGGTGTCGATATCAATGTGGGTCATGACGGTGTCAAGGTGCATACAGGAGCGATGTTTTGGCAGTTCAACGGCAATGACGCGTTCCGCCTGACGATGTTTAAACAATGCCTGCGCCAGGAACTCGACGCCCTGCGGCGTAGTACGTTCAGACATACCGATCAACACCGCGCCGCGGCCAATCACCAGCACATCGCCGCCCTCTAAAGTGGCGTGGTCGTAATTAATGTCCTCGTCGCCGAAATATTTAATGAAATCACCGCCTGCGAATTGAGGATGCCAGCGATAAATAGCACGTAAATTACTCGTTTCACGTTGGCGTGCAGGTTTCGCCATGGGGTTAATTGAGACGCCGTTATATATCCAGCAGGACGTGTCACGGGTAAATAGGTGATTCGGTAATGGCTTCATAATAAAGTCATTAATATCGTGAGTATCGACCACCATATTTTTTATGGAGGCGGGAATTTCGCCGTAAGTTAAACCGCCGCTTAAATGGCGAGCCAGTTCACGGTGCGGCATATCCGCCAGCCAGGCGCGAATATCTGCGGCAAAGGTGGGCCCAAGGCGATAATCGGAAATTTGCGTATCCAGTAGCCAGGCTTTAGCGTCAGCCACATCCAGCGTTTGGGTGAGCAGGTCGGTTAACAGCAACACTTCTATCCCTTGCTGGCGCAGCGTGTTGGCAAAAATGTCATGCTCTTCGCCAGCGCGCTCTACGGATAATACATCGTCAAAAAGTAATTCCTGACAATTTGAAGGGGTAAGTCTTTTTAGGCTGAGATTGGGCCGATGCAACATTACGCTGCGTAATTGACCGATTTCAGAACCGACAAAATGCTTTTCCATCATTATACCTTTTACATAATTTCAAGAATAAAGAAGGAGTGGCTGCAAATATTTAGCGTGCTTGCAGTCGCGGCGTTTCAGTTAAATTCGGGAGCAATGATTGAATTTTATTTGGGTTGTTAATGTGATGAGATTCACATCAATCAAGGAGTGCTATTTTTCTTACTTAATATATGAGCCGGGTCAGAGAAATTCAAAAAACAATAAGGCATTAAATGAATTACTACGCAGCTATATGGTTTGTTATTTTTTTATTGTTAATTATTTGTTTGTTGTATTGAATGATATTTAAATCTTAACTCATTGAAAATAAAATGATTATTTTTAATGGTTGCATAACTATGCGTGAGGGGGATTTTATTATCGGGGATATTTAAATAATTTAAAAATAACTATGGATAGAGAAGTCATTTATGCAGGGAGAGCGAATTGTGATCGCTAAAACGTTTTTATGTTAACGCCTTTAATATCAAAGCGTTGTTAGTGATGGCAATTTGGCGCCGCTGGGGTTTATGCATAGGTACTGCATAAAGTTGGGCGAACTATTAACAATATAGAAACACCGCTGGCGATAAACATGCGCTGGCGCAAAATCGATGAGAGTAAGGGTAGTATGGCAGCCATTTTTCTCGTATAAAGAGAAATATAAAACGCTGTTTTAACTAAGGGGATGCGATGATTATTGGCAATATTGAATATCTGGAGGCCTGGCTGCCGACGGCGTTACGGCAGGCGATTGAGCACGTCAATGCGCATGTCACGGCAACGACCGCGCCAGGTAAGTATGACATTGACGGCGACAGGCTGTTTTATATGATTTCTGAAAATATGACGGAGCCGGGCGAATCGCGCAGCGCAGAGTATCACGCCCGTTATCTTGATATTCAGATTGTGCTACAAGGTCAGGAAGGGATGGCATTCAGTACCCGGCCTGCGGGAACGCCGCACACGGACTGGCTGGCGGATAAAGACATTGCATTTTTACCGACGAGCGTCGACGAGAAAACCGTCGTCCTGAACGAAGGCGACTTTGTGGTGTTTTATCCCGGCGAAGTGCATAAGCCCCTGTGCGCGGTGGGAGAACCGGCGCGGGTACGTAAAGCGGTTGTGAAAATGCTGATGGCGTAATATTTTGTGCCGGATGGCGGCGCCTGCACGTTGCGATCTTGTAGGCCAACCGCCATCCGGCATCATCACGACATTATTTAGACAGCGTCGCTACCATTACTGCTTTGATGGTATGCATGCGGTTTTCCGCTTCATCAAAGACAATGCTGGCCGCAGACTCAAAAACCTCGTCGGTCACCTCCATCCCGCCATGTAAACCGTACTCTTCGGCCATTTTTTTGCCGAGCGTGGTTTCGTCATCATGGAACGCAGGCAGACAATGCAGGAACTTAACCTGCGGATTGCCGGTTAACGCCATCATCTGGCTGTTGACCTGATAATCACGCAGCAGGGCAATACGCTCCGCCCATTTCTCTTTGGGTTCGCCCATAGAGACCCAAACATCGGTATAGATAAAATCCGCGCCTTTTACGCCTGAGGCGATATCTTCGGTCAGGGTGATGGCGCCGCCGTTCTTTTTCGCCATGGCGCTGCACTCCGCCACTAACGCGGCTTGCGGCCAGTAGGCTTTTGGCGCGACCAGACGGAGATCCAATCCTGTTAACGCGGCGGCTTCCAGCATGGAGTTACCCATGTTATTACGCGCGTCTCCGGCATAGACCAACGTCATCTCGTTAAAGGCTTTACCCGGCAGATGTTCCTGCATGGTGAGCAGATCCGCCAGTAATTGCGTTGGGTGATACTCATCGGTTAAACCGTTCCATACCGGCACACCGGAATATTCAGCCAGCGTTTCGACGATCTCCTGGCCATATCCTCGATACTGAATACCGTCAAACATCCGGCCCAGGACGCGGGCAGTATCTTTGATGGACTCTTTATGGCCGATCTGGCTCCCGCTGGAACCCAGGTACGTCACGCGCGCCCCCTGATCGTATGCGGCAACTTCGAAAGAGCATCGTGTCCGGGTCGAGTCTTTTTCGAAGATGAGCGCAATATTCTTACCCACCAGCTTTTGTTCTTCTTTACCGTTTTTCTTATCGGCTTTCAGTTTGGCGGCAAGCTGCAACAGAGCAGTGAGCTCGCTGGCGGTGAAATCAAGTAACTTTAAAAAAGGTTTTTGGTAAAACGTAGACATACTTCCCTCACATGGCTTAGGCCTCTCATTGAATTAAAATTCACTTTATATGGATGATTATTCATTTGCAACCCTGTTTGATAAAACTTTTCTCGATAAGGTGGAGGCAACGTCGGCGGTATGTGACAATAAGAGTATCGGCAGGACATCTATGAGGAACGAGCTATGGCAAACCCGGAATTACTGGAAGAGCAGCGTGAAGAAACGCGGTTAATTATTGAAGAGTTACTTGAGGATGGCAGCGATCCGGATGCGCTGTACACTATCGAGCATCACCTTTCCGCTGACGATTTCGAAACGTTGGAAAAAGCCGCGGTAGAAGCCTTTAAACTCGGCTATGAAGTGACGGAGCCGGAAGAGCTGGAAGTGGAAGAGGGCGATACGGTTATTTGTTGCGACATCCTCAGCGAGTGCGCGTTGAACGCCGAACTCATCGACGCTCAGGTTGAGCAACTGATGAACCTGGCGGAAAAATATGATGTCGAATACGACGGCTGGGGAACCTATTTCGAAGACCCTAATGGCGAAGAGGGTGACGACGACGATTATGTCGATGAAGATGACGACGGCGTGCGTCACTAAAGCTGCATAGTATGACGGTACGGCAGCGTCTGCTGTCGTATTTTTTTACAGGTTACGTATGAATTACCCGCAAATACTCTCTCCGGTGCTTAATTTCCTGCATTGCCCGACGCCGCAGGCGTGGATTGTCCAGGCCCGCGATCCGCAAAATCTTCCTCTTCTGCTTACCGATCACCTGATCTGCGAACTGAAGGCTGCGCAAACCGCGTTGCTGTTGGTGCGTAAATATGTCGCCGATAAATCGGGCGCCGACGCGCTGCTCGCCTGGCTGCAACCTTACGAGGCGTTCGCGTTTCGTCAGGGGCCGGAGCCGGATTTTGTTGCCCTGCATAAACAGATTAGCAAAAGCGCCATGCCGCAAACTGATGACCCCTGGGGACGTCAGCTTATCGACCGTATGGTGTTATTGATTAAAGAGGAGTTGCACCATTTTTGGCAGGTACGCGAGGTCATGCAGGCCAGAAACATTCCTTATGTGAAAATCACCGCCAGCCGCTACGCGAAAGGAATGTTGAAAGCGGTACGCACGCACGAACCGCTCACCTTAATTGATAAGCTGATTTGCGGGGCGTATATCGAAGCCCGCTCCTGCGAACGTTTTGCCGCTCTGGCGCCTTGGCTGGATGAGGATTTACAGACGTTTTATCTCTCGCTTCTGCGCTCCGAAGCGCGGCATTATCAGGATTACCTGGCGCTGGCGCAGCAGATTTCCGCCGAGGACATTTCTGCGCGCGTGCGCTATTTTGGCGAGGTGGAAGCTGACCTTATCTTGTCGCCAGACCGCGAGTTTCGTTTTCATAGCGGCGTGCCAGCCGCCGGATAAAGGGTAAAATTAAAGATTAGCGTTTTTATCTTTTACGCTGTCGCCACCTGCGTGGTCATCCGCCCGGCATCAAACTGCTGGCGAGCAGGAAAAGTCATTTTCATGATATTCTGTCCTGAGTAAAGCCTGCCCTGAGGCAGGCAAAAAGAACTCACTCAGTGTTATATTCCCGAAAGGTTACCGTGAACAATGCCCTTTTTGCATCATCACTACGGGTTCTTGTGTTGAAATACTTACTGTTTCACGCCTTTTGACGCTTCAGAGCAGGTCTTGCCAACAAAGGTTTGTTTAATTTTGTTGATGGAGGTTGTTTTATTACCTCCTGCATCGACATCCGATTTCATGGTCATCGCAAATTCTGTATCGCTTATTTTCGTCGTTTCTACAATAGAGTGCGATTTGACATCAGGATTATTACACACAGTCTCATTGATCAGTTTGGTATCCGTACTTTCTACAAATGTTGTCGTGCAACCGCCTGCACTGGTAGAAAAACCCTTCACCATTTTTTTAGAATCTTCAGACATTTTAGGGGTATAACACATAAGCGTCGCTATGCCCGAATTTTTTTCATCCATTAATACTTCTTTTGTATCTGGATTGATGGTGCGCATTTCTATATTTTCCATTTTCCATTCGCCGGGCTGTATATCTAATGCATATACATTAGATATACTAATAAACATAGCGGGGAAAACAATTGCTGATAATAGGCGTTTCATTTATAACTTCCTTGAATAATAAGTGATTCCCGGATAACAGGATGTTTCCGGGATTACTTATATCAGCAAAAATAATACCTGGCGAGGATAAATAAACGCCTGGTTTTCAGAGATCCTTTAACATCCTCACTTCGCAATCGACATGTCCGGTGCAGCCGAGCGGTTCGCTAATATGTTCAAATCCTAAACGTTCGTATAGCGCAATCGCCTCGCGTAAAAAAGCCGTTGTTTCCAGATAGCAGCGTTTAAAACCCTGTTCACGGGCATGATCCAGCGCCATCAGCGCCAGCTTTTTCGCCAGCCCCTGACCACGAATCACCGGTAAAAAATACATTTTTTGCAGTTCACAAATGTCTGGTTCGCTACAGGATAACGGCGCCACGCCACCGCCGCCCACCACACAACCGTTTTGCTCTACCACCCAGTAGGCCGCGCCCGGTTGGCTATAAACCTGATACAGTTCATCCAGATTGGGGTCGGCAACGGTATAACCTTTATCGGCGGTAAGTCCGTATTCCGCTGAAACCTGACGGATGACACGGGCAATAGCGGCATTGTCGGCGGTAGTGATTCGGCGCACCGTGAGCGTTGGCGAGGCGACATTATTCATAATATGGCTCAATTTTTAAAATTTATTTATAGATTACTTTAATACCACCGTCTTGAGTTACGCGCAAGGAGATCCTAAATCAGACAAAATAAAAGGCGGAAAAATTAAACAAAAATAGTATCGTAGTCAAATCAGTAACAATTTACTGGTTTTTATTATTAATTCTAATAGATTGTAATTCAGGGATATGATTCATGAATAACGTTATCAGTAGTAAAGATAACCATAATCACACGTTGGTGTTTACAGGCAAGGGCGGAAAGTATTTTGTTATTTGCCTTGTGAATTTCTTGTTGACGTGTATCACGTTGGGAATCTATGCGCCGTGGGCGATGGTGAAATGTCGACGTTATATTTATACTAATATGACGCTAAACAATCAGCCTTTTGCTTACAAAGCCACGGGCGGCGCATTATTTATTAGTGTGTTGTTAGTTTTTATTATTTATATTGTTAGCCTCTCTCTTATTGAACACGGTCATCCCGGTCTCGGTTTTACGCTATTCGGCTTATTAATTGCGATTATTCCTTTTATGGCGGTGAAAGGATTACAGTATCAGGCGATGATGACTTCGCTTAATGGCGTACATTTTGGATTCCAGTGTTCCATGCGGCGCGCCTGGTGGTACATGTTCGCTCTTCCTGTACTCCTGATGGTGGCGCTTTATATTGTTCTTTATATTATCTCACTGGTAACCATCGCCGTCGGCGGTTTAGTGTTCAGTATCGTTTTTCTCGGTTTGCTGGCTATTATTGGGATAGGGGTCATTAACGGTATTACCTACAGCAAATGGATGACCTTGTTTGGTAATGGCGCAAACTTTGGCATTCATCGTTTCTCGATTCAGGTTAATGTTAAAACGTGCATCAGAGGGTGCGTGTTGGCAATGTTGACCCTTTTCCCTTTTGCTGTCGTGATTGGTTATCTAATCGCGCCGGTGTTCACCGACATGATTCTTTTGAGTATGATGGGGAATGCGCAGGCAGGAGGGGCGCTTATTCTGCAATATTATGGCCAGATAATGGCATGTTATTTCCTCTATTTTCTCGCGATTATTGTGGTAACCAGTTACTTATATGTGGCGTTACGCAACCTGTTTTTAAACAATTTGTCACTGGCGAACGATTCGATTCGTTTTCATTCCTCTGTCACTGCACACGGTATGCTGTGGCGGTTACTGGTGGTGTTTGTGATTTCCGGCGTGACCTTAGGGCTGGCTTATCCGTGGTTGAAAATTTGGCTGGTGAGCTGGCTGGCGCAGAATACACAGGTCCAGGGCGATCTGGATTCGCTTGAGTTAACCAATGATGAGAAGCCGCTGGAAAACAGCCCGCTAATGTGGATTTCTCGTGGCATCATGCCTTACTTCCCGTTTATCTGATGTAAAAAGGCCGACGTTTACGTCGGCCCATAATTCATGTTGTCGGATGGCGGCGTGAATGCCTTATCCGGCCTACCGATCGCGCCATGTCAATAAGCGAACGTGTAGGCCTGGTAAGCGAAGCGCCATCAGGCTTTCAGATTACAGCGCGCTAATAACTGCCTGCTGCTCAATCAGCTTCGCTTTGGCTTCTGCATAACCTTCCAGCTTCTCACGCTCTTTGGCAATCACCGCTTCCGGCGCACGGGCGACGAAACCTTCGTTGGACAGTTTGCCTTCGATACGGGCAATCTCGCCTTCGATTTTCGCCACTTCTTTCGCCAGACGCGCCAGCTCATCGTCTTTGTTGATGAGGCCTGCCATCGGGATCAGCAGTTCGGCGCCGTCGATGATTTTGGTCACGGAAACCGGGCCTTTGTCATCGGCTGGCAGCACGGTGATGCTTTCCAGACGCGCCAGGGTTTGCAGGAAGCTACGGTTGTCGTTAACACGACGAACGGCTTCTTCACTACAGCCGCGCAGCAGCAGTTCCAGCGGTTTGCCCGGGGCGATGTTCATTTCCGCACGAATGTTACGTACTGCGACGATCGCCTGCTTCAGCCACTCGGTATCGGCCAACGCGGCTTCATCCACCTGTGCGGCGTTATATTCCGGGAACGGCTGCAGCATGATGGTGTCGGCGGTAATACCGCAAATGACCTTCACGCGCTGCCAGATGGTTTCGGTGATGAACGGAATGATCGGGTGCGCCAGACGCAGCAAACCTTCCAGTACGGTGACCAGCGTATGGCGGGTGCCACGCAGTTCAGACTCGGAACCTCCGGTCATCACCGGTTTGGTCAGCTCCAGATACCAGTCGCAGAACTGGTTCCAGGTGAACTCGTACAGAATGCCCGCGGCGATATCGAAGCGGAAGCTGTCCAGAGCGTCGCGGTAGGCTTTAACGGTCTGGTTGAATTCCGCCAGGATCCAGCGGTCCGCCAGCGACAGCGTCATTTCGCCGCCATTGAAGCCGCAATCCTGCTCTTCAGTGTTCATCAGCACAAAGCGGCTGGCGTTCCACAGCTTGTTACAGAAGTTACGGTAACCTTCCAGACGCTTCATATCCCAGTTGATGTCGCGGCCGGTCGAGGCCAGCGCCGCCAGGGTAAAGCGCAGAGCGTCGGTGCCGTGCGGCTCAATGCCGTTCGGGAACTGCTTCTCGGTACGCTTGCGGATTTTCTCCGCCATCTGCGGCTGCATCATGTTGCCGGTGCGTTTTTCCAGCAGTTCCGGCAGGGAGATGCCGTCCACCATATCCAGCGGGTCGATAACGTTACCCTTGGATTTGGACATCTTCTGGCCTTCGTCGTCGCGAATCAGACCGGTCATGTAGACGGTATGGAACGGCACCTGCGGCTTGCCGTTTTCATCTTTGATGAAGTGCATGGTCATCATGATCATGCGGGCAATCCAGAAGAAGATGATGTCGAAGCCGGAAACCATCACGCTGGTCGGGTGGAACTGACGCAGCGCGTCGGTGTTTTCCGGCCAGCCGAGGGTAGAGAAAGTCCACAGCGCGGAGGAGAACCAGGTATCAAGAACGTCTTCGTCCTGACGCAGCGCAACGTCGGCGCCGAGGTTATTTTCCTGACGCACTTCGTCTTCGGTACGGCCAACGTAGACGTTGCCGTCGTTGTCGTACCATGCCGGGATACGGTGACCCCACCACAGCTGACGGGAGATACACCAGTCCTGAATATCGCGCATCCAGGAGAAGTACATGTTTTCGTACTGCTTCGGTACGAACTGGATGCTACCGTTTTCAACGGCTTCAACCGCTGGTTTCGCCAGCACGTCGGCACGCACGTACCACTGGTCGGTGAGCATCGGTTCGATAACTACACCGCCACGGTCGCCGTAAGGGACGGTCAGATCGTGCGGTTTAATTTCTTCCAGCAGGCCGAGCGCGTCAACCGCAGCAACGACTGCTTTACGGGCAGCAAAGCGTTCCAGCTTCTGGAACTCAGCCGGAATCTCGCTGGAATAAACGTCAGACTCTTCACCTTTGGTATCGAACACTTCCGCGCTTTCGCGAATGTCGCCATCAAAGGTCAGGATGTTGATCATCGGCAGGGCGTGACGTTTCCCGACTTCATAGTCGTTAAAGTCGTGCGCCGGGGTGATCTTCACGCAGCCGGTGCCTTTTTCCATATCGGCGTGTTCGTCGCCCACAATCGGAATGCGGCGGTTAACCAGCGGCAGAATAACGAATTTGCCAATCAAATCTTTATAACGCGGATCTTCCGGGTTCACGGCCACGCCGGTATCGCCCAGTACGGTTTCCGGACGGGTGGTGGCGACAACCAGGTAATTTTTACCGTCTGCGGTTTTCGCGCCGTCGGCAAGCGGATAGCGGATGTGCCACATGGAGCCTTTGGACTCGCGGTTTTCCACTTCCAGGTCAGAGATGGCGGTGCGCAGCTTCGGGTCCCAGTTCACCAGGCGTTTGCCACGGTAAATCAGGTCTTCTTTGTACAGGCGAACAAAGACTTCTTTCACGGCATTGGAAAGACCTTCGTCCATGGTGAAGCGCTCGCGCTCCCAGTCAACGGAGTTGCCGAGACGGCGCATCTGACGGGTAATGGTGCCGCCGGATTCCGCTTTCCACTGCCAGATTTTGTCGATAAACGCATCGCGGCCGTAGTCGTGACGGGTTTTACCTTCTTCAGCGGCAATCTTACGCTCAACCACCATCTGGGTCGCGATCCCGGCGTGGTCGGTGCCGACCTGCCACAGGGTGTTTTTACCCTGCATACGCTGGTAACGGATCATGGTATCCATGATGGTTTGCTGGAAAGCATGTCCCATATGCAAACTGCCGGTGACGTTCGGCGGCGGGATCATGATGCAGAAGGACTCTTTGCTTTCGTCGCCGTTAGGCTTGAAATAGCCCTGCTTTTCCCAGTGCTCGTAAAGCGGCTGTTCGATATCTTGGGGGTTATATGTCTTTTCCATTATTTCCAGGTTGCCGTATTCAGGTTAAAACCAGCCACGCGGTAGGCTTTGTAGCGTTCGCGCGCCAGTTGTTTCAAAGTTTCTTCGTAAGGGACGAAGTCTACCACTTCTGTGAAAGCGGTGGCAAAATCTGCAAAGCTTGTACGCAGGCTGATTAAAATATCGCGCGGGCTGCTGTTGCGTTTTTGCGGCCAGGCGATTTCAACCGGCGCGCCGCCGCGTGGGCCTTCGCCTGCCAGATTGTGCGGGACAAAACTTTCCGCCGGTCTTGCCCACAGCGCTTCATCCAGCCGAATGGCCTGCTTCTCATCTTCGCAGGCGATCAGCACGCGCTTGCCCGCGCGCCAACGTTCTGCGGCAATTTCACACACCAGTTGTTCAACGGCGCTTAAACCGTTGACGGTGGTGTCATTGTCCAGAAGATAGAACGTCGCATTCTTCATATATGAGGCTTCTTGTGGTGGATTTAAATGCGTTGCCATGATGCACCCCGTAGGCCGGATAAGCGTGGCGCCATCCGGCAAAACGCCTGATGGCGGCGCTAATGCGCCTTATCAGGCCTACGGGGTAATCTCAAACTTACTCTTCGCCGTTAAAGCCCGCACGATTGAGCAGGAACTGCGACAGCAGCGCTACCGGACGACCCGTCGCGCCTTTCGCTTTGCCGGAACGCCAGGCGGTACCAGCGATATCCAGGTGCGCCCAGTTGTACTTACGGGTAAAGCGCGACAGGAAGCAGCCCGCGGTGATAGCGCCGCCAGGACGACCACCAATGTTCGCCATATCCGCAAAGTTGGACTCCAGTTGTTCCTGGAACTCATCGCCCAGCGGCAGACGCCACGCGCGGTCGCCCGCTTGTTCGGACGCGCCGATCAGTTCATGTGCCAGCGGGTTGTGGTTCGACATCAGACCGGTAATGTGATGGCCCAGCGCAATCACGCAGGCGCCAGTTAGCGTCGCGACGTCAATGACGGCTTCCGGTTCGAAGCGCTCAACGTAGGTCAGCACGTCGCACAAAACCAGACGGCCTTCGGCATCGGTATTCAGCACTTCAACCGTTTGACCAGACATGGTGGTCAGTACGTCGCCCGGACGATACGCGCGTCCGCCCGGCATGTTTTCACAGCCCGCCAGTACGCCGATAACGTTAATCGGAAGCTGAAGCTCGGCGACCATACGCATCACGCCGTAAACCGCCGCCGCGCCGCACATGTCGTACTTCATCTCGTCCATCCCTTCAGATGGCTTGATGGAGATGCCGCCGGAGTCGAAGGTCAGGCCCTTACCCACCAGCACGATCGGACGCGCGTCTTCGGACGGATTGCCCTTGTACTCAATCACCGACATCAGCGATTCATTCTGCGAACCGTGGCCGACCGCCAGATAAGCGTTCATACCCAGTTCGCGCATTTGCTGTTCGCCGATCACGCGGGTGATGACATTTTTGCTGTAGCTGTCGGCCAACTGGCGCGCCTGTGACGCCAGGTAGGCGGCGTTACAGATATTGGGCGGCATGTTGCCGAGATCTTTCGCAGCCTTAATCCCGGCGGCGATGGCCAGACCGTGCTGAATGGCGCGTTCGCCGCTGGTGAGCTCACGGCGGGTCGGCACATTAAAGACCATCTTACGTAGCGGGCGGCGCGGCTCGCTCTTGTTGGTCTTGAGTTGATCAAAGCTATAAAGCGTCTCTTTGGCCGTTTCGACGGCCTGACGCACTTTCCAGTAGTTGTTGCGGCCTTTGACGTGCAGTTCGGTCAGGAAACAGACGGCTTCCATCGAACCAGTATCATTCAGAGTATTTATCGTTTTCTGAATAACCTGCTTATACTGACGTTCATCAAGCTCGCGCTCTTTGCCGCAACCAATGAGGAGGATTCGCTCGGAAAGAACGTTAGGAACATGGTGCAGCAACAGAGTCTGCCCCGGTTTTCCTTCCAGTTCGCCGCGACGCAGCAATGCGCTGATGTATCCGTCGCTAATTTTGTCGAGCTGTTCTGCAATCGGAGAAAGGCGACGCGGTTCAAAGACGCCCACGACAATGCAGGCACTCCGCTGTTTCTCCGGGCTACCGCTTTTTACACTGAACTCCATGCACTATGCTCCTGAATCTTAAAGACAACAGTGGTGGCTACAGCTATACTCGTCGTCTTTCAAGTTGCAGATGCGTTGGCTGCGCCTGCTCGCCCCTGTCGCTTACCTGATGTAAGCTCCGGGGCTTCACAGTCTTGCCGCCTGCCTGCAACTCGAAATCCATTAGAGTATAGAAATTGAAAGCTTTCGTAACTCATGTCCGCTGTTGCGGTGACTTCGTGTTAATCTTAACGTTATTACGGCATTGGCACGTCAGAACAAGTTCTGAGAGGTGAATCCGCTGAGTATAATGATCTTAGCGATGATTTCGACGACTCAAGAGAATAAATGACGTTTAAGCCATGAAACAAGCTAAATTCCAGCAAAAAAATGGGTTTTTACGGGCGTATTTAAAGTGATAATCATAAGATATCTGGTGCGGGAGACGCTCAAAAGCCAGCTGGCGATACTCTTCATCTTACTTTTGATCTTCTTTTGTCAAAAGTTAGTGAGGATTCTCGGCGCGGCGGTTGACGGCGATATTCCCGCAAATCTGGTGCTCTCGCTTCTGGGGCTGGGCGTACCGGAAATGGCGCAGCTCATCCTGCCTTTAAGCCTGTTCCTGGGGCTGCTGATGACGCTGGGCAAACTGTATACCGAAAGTGAAATTACGGTCATGCACGCCTGTGGGTTGAGCAAAGCCGTGCTGGTAAAGGCCGCCATGGTACTGGCGTTATTTACCGGTATCCTTGCGGCGGTTAACGTGATGTGGGCCGGCCCCTGGTCGTCAAAACACCAGGATGAAGTGCTGGCGGAGGCGAAAGCGAACCCCGGTATGGCGGCGTTGGCGCAGGGGCAATTCCAGCAGGCGACCAACGGCAGCTCGGTGCTGTTTATCGAAAGCGTTGACGGCAGCGACTTCCACGATGTTTTCCTGGCGCAAATTCGTCCTAAGGGCAATGCTCGTCCTTCTGTGGTAGTGGCCGATTCCGGACACCTTACTCAGTTGCGCGATGGTTCCCAGGTTGTCACCTTAAACAAAGGGACGCGTTTTGAAGGGACGGCGTTGCTACGCGATTTTCGCATCACCGACTTCCAGAACTATCAGGCGATTATTGGCCATCAGGCCGTGGCGCTGGACCCGAACGATACCGACCAGATGGACATGCGCACGCTGTGGAATACCGACAACGATCGCGCTCGCGCCGAGCTGCACTGGCGTATCACGTTAGTCTTTACCGTATTTATGATGGCGCTGATGGTCGTGCCGCTCAGCGTGGTGAATCCACGTCAGGGGCGCGTCTTGTCTATGTTGCCCGCCATGCTGCTTTATCTGCTGTTCTTCCTGATCCAGACCTCCATTAAATCGAATGGCGGTAAAGGCAAACTGGACCCGGTTATCTGGATGTGGGCGGTCAACCTGATCTATCTGGCGTTGGCGATTGGTTTAAACCTGTGGGATACGGTGCCGGTCCGCCGCCTGCGTGCCCGTTTTCTGCGTAAAGGAGCGGTATAATGCAGCCATTTGGTGTACTTGACCGCTATATCGGTAAAACCATTTTTACCACCATCATGATGACGTTGTTCATGCTGGTGTCGCTCTCCGGGATCATCAAGTTTGTCGATCAGCTGAAAAAAGCGGGGCAGGGTAACTACGACGCGCTGGGCGCGGGTATGTACACCCTGCTCAGCGTACCTAAGGATATCCAGATCTTCTTTCCTATGGCGGCGCTGCTTGGCGCGCTGCTGGGACTGGGGATGCTGGCGCAGCGTAGCGAACTGGTGGTGATGCAGGCATCGGGTTTCACCCGTATGCAGGTGGCGCTGTCGGTGATGAAAACGGCTATCCCCCTGGTGCTGTTAACCATGGCGATCGGCGAATGGGTCGCCCCGCAGGGCGAGCAGATGGCGCGTAACTATCGTGCGCAGGCGATGTATGGCGGTTCGCTGCTTTCCACCCAGCAAGGTCTGTGGGCGAAAGACGGGAATAACTTTGTCTATATTGAACGAGTGAAGGGCGACGAGGAGCTGGCCGGCATTAGTATTTACGCTTTCAACGATCAGCGTCGTTTGCAGTCGGTGCGTTACGCCGCTTCGGCAAAATTCGACCCGGAGCATAAGGTCTGGCGTTTGTCGCAGGTGGATGAGTCCGATCTGCAAAACCCGAAACAGATCACCGGTTCGCAGACGGTGAGCGGCACCTGGAAAACGAATCTGACGCCGGATAAGTTAGGCGTGGTGGCGCTGGACCCGGATGCGCTTTCCATCAGCGGTCTGCATAACTACGTTAAATATCTGAAGTCGAGCGGACAGGACGCCGGACGTTATCAGCTCAATATGTGGAGTAAAATCTTCCAGCCGCTCTCCGTGGCGGTGATGATGCTGATGGCGCTGTCGTTTATCTTTGGACCGCTGCGTAGTGTGCCGATGGGCGTGCGCGTGGTGACGGGGATTAGCTTCGGCTTCGTCTTCTACGTCCTCGACCAGATTTTTGGCCCGCTGACGCTGGTATACGGCATTCCGCCGATTGTCGGCGCGCTGCTGCCGAGCGCGTCTTTCTTCCTGATTAGCCTGTGGCTAATGCTGCGTAAGTCGTAATCACAGTAATCGTAGGCCTGATGGCGCTGTGCTTTTCAGGCCTACTCCGGACCCGTAGGCCGGATAAGGCGTTAGCGCCGCCATCCGGCAGACAGCCTGGTATTCCTCGAATGATGTAGCGCGTAACCTGACGCGTGGCGCTTTTGGCTACCCGTTAAGCTCAGGCAAGCTGCGGGAAAAAGTAGATCAAAAAATTTATAACGTGCTGCCGTGATAAATCTGATAACCCAAATCAATCGTATTATGGTTGAGATCGTTATTTTTAATTTTGTTGAGCAACATCTGCGCGGCTCTGCGCCCGATCTCAAAACGAGGGGTAATTACGCTGGCGAGGCTCGGTATCATTTGCCTGCCCATCTCCAGACCGTGGAAGCCGGCGATGGAGATCTGCTCCGGTACGGCCAGTTGACGCTCTCGGCACCACAGTAGAGCGCCCATTGCGATATCGTCGTTAGTACAAAAGACGCCATCCACGTCCGGGTGCGCAGCAAGCGCATCACGCATTAGCTGTATCCCCAGATGGATAGAGGAGATAGCGCGGGGATTGATGCGCAACGGCGCCAGCCCCCGGCGCGTCATCGCATCGCAGTAGCCGTGATAACGCTGTTCATCACGGATATCGTCTTTTGAACCCAGATAGAGAATTTTCCGCCGCTGGCGTTTATCCAGCATGGTGCTGACCATATCAAAGGCGGCCTGACGGTTATCAAACCCCACCTCCATATCTAAGCGATCGCCCTGGATATCCATGAGTTCTACAATCGGAAGGGTAGCTGAGCGCAGGAATTTGACGGTTCTGAGGGTATGATATTTTTCTGAAAGAATAATGCCGTCGATATTGTAGGACAATAAATTGATAACGGACTCTTCTTCCGAATCGCGATTGTAATTGTAATTCGCAATGAGAGTTTGGTAGTTATGACCCGACGTTACGGATTCAATCCCGGCAAGAATGTCGGCAAACAACTGGTTCTGGAAAGAGGGGATCAGCACGCCCAGAGTGTAACTTTGCGCGTTTAACAGCATAGCTGGCGCGCGATTTGGTATGTAGTTAATTTCCTCCATGATCTGCGCAATACGCTCGCCGGTTTCCCTGGCGACTTTTTTCGGCGAGCGGATGTAACGGCTCACCGTCATTTTTGTCACGCCTGCAAGCGTAGCGATATCCTGCAAAGAAATTCTGTGATTCCTCATGTTTTCTCCAGTACCGGGGGCGGGAACGTCGCCCCCATGGTTAATTGGGCTGCGGATGATGAATTAATGCAGAACCGCATTCAGCGCCAGTACGCCCAGTAATCCCATGACAGAAATCAATGTTTCCATAACGGTCCAGGTGCGTAGGGTTTCCCCGACGCTAAGATTAAAATACCCTTTAAATAGCCAAAAACCGGGATCGTTAACATGTGATGCAATAACGCTTCCAGCGCCTGTCGCCAGTACCATTAACGCCGGATCGGCGTGGGTTACGTTAATAATCGGCAATACGACGCCCGCTGTGGTTATCGCGGCCACGGTCGCGGAACCTAACGCAATACGCAGCACGGCGGCTACCGTCCAGCACATTAATAACGGAGATAGCGAGGTGCCGGTCATTAATTGCGAGATATATTGGCCCACGCCGCTATCCACCAGCACTTGCTTAAACGCGCCGCCGCCCGCGATGATAAAAACAATCATCGCAATAGCGCCAATGGACTCGCCGACGATATCCATCACCTGCTCAACCGTACGTCCATTGCGTCGGCCCAGCGTAAAAATGGCGATGATAATGGCAATAAACAACGCCACTGCTGGATTACCGATAAATTCGAAGAAAACCCGCACGGCATTCGTTTTTGGCAGCGTGATTTCACATACCGCTGCGATGGCCATCAGAATGACCGGGATCACGGCGGCAAAAATACTGTTCCAGAATGACGGCATCTCTTCTTCACTGAATAGGTGAGGATTAAATAATCCTTCAGGCGGCGCTTTCTCAAAGCGCGCCAGCAATTTTGAAAACAGCGGGCCGGCAACAATCACGGTCGGTATGGTAATGATTAACCCATACAGCAGGGTCGTACCGAGATTTGCCTCAAAAATTGTCGCAATAGCGGTAGGGCCGGGATGCGGCGGCAGGAAGCAGTGCGTAACGGATAAGGCGGCGACCATTGGAACCCCGACATACAGCAAGGGCAGTCCCGATGAGGCCACAATCGTAAAAACGAGCGGCAACAGCAGTACGAATCCGACTTCAAAAAACATTGCCAGGCCGACGATAAGCCCGGTGATCACCAGCGCCCATTGCACGCGTTTTTTGCCGAACGTATTAATGAGCGTCGTCGCAATGCGCTGCGCGGCGCCGGTATCGGAAATTAATCTTCCCAGCATCGCGCCAAAACCGAGGATCATGGCGAGTCCGCCCAGAGTACCGCCAATTCCGTTTTGTATGGAGTGCAGGACGTCTTGCGCGCCCATCCCTTCGGCAAATCCCACCACGGCGGCAACCAGAACAAGGGCGATAAAGCCGTTAACTTTAAAGCCAATCATTAAAACCAACAGCAGCGCAACGCCTGCCGCAATAATTATTAATGGCATATTCGTCTCTCTTATTAGCGCCAAAATAGCAGCGCTTACGCGCTGCGTCGTATTTCCCTGGTCAGACGGCAACCAGCATACCGCCATCGACAAACAGCAGATGTCCGTTAACAAAGTCGGAGGCTTTTGACGAGAGAAACACCGCTGCGCCAATAAGCTCCTGGGGATCGCCCCAGCGTGCGGCAGGCGTACGTTTGCATAGCCAGGAGGTGAAGGCTTCATCTTCAACCAGCGCTTTGGTCATCTCCGTTTTGAAGTATCCCGGCGCAATACCGTTGACCTGGATATTATGACGCGCCAGCTCCACGCACATGCCGCGAGTCAGCATCTTCACGGCACCCTTCGACGCGGCGTATGGCGTAATCGTGTCGCGGCCCAGCTCGCTTTGCATCGAACAGATGTTGATCACTTTTCCTGCCTGCCGCGCCACCATACGGCGCGTAACGGCCTGAGAGACGAGAAAAACCGCGGTCTGATTTACGGCGATGACATCATTCCACTCCTGCTCGGGAAACTCAGTAAACGGATGACGGCGCTGGATACCGGCGTTATTTATCAGGACGTCAATGACGCCGATATCTTTTTCGATATGTTCAACCGCAGCTTCAATATCCTGTTTATGGGTGACATTAAAGGGAGCGGCAATAGCCTTTATCCCTTCCTGCTGAAGTTTCGTCACGGCTGTTTCGGCACGCTCCGGGGTAATATCGTTAACAATAATGCGCGCGCCATAGCGACCAAGACCGGTTGCCAGCAAATAACCAATTCCCTGAGCGGCTCCGGTGATAAGGATATTTTTACCTGCCAGTGAAAAAAGATCGTTCATGATAGTGTCCCTTATTTTACTTTCTCAGAAAACGAGCTGAACTTTTGCCGCCTGTGTTTTGTCTCCGGCAAAGAGCAGCGCCGCTTCCAGGTCGGTAAATGGATATTCCGCGCTCAGTAACGGCAGCGGATTGATAACGCGGTTGGCAAGCCAAGAAACCGCAGTATTAAATTCGGTAGTAAAGCGGAAAGAGCCTTTCAGGGAGATCTCTTTGCTTATTACCATCATCATCGGGAAGTTGGGGACTGCGCCGCCCATGCCAACCTGCACCATCACGCCTTTGGCCCGTGTGACTTCCAGACACGTTGAGATAGAGGAAGGATGCCCAGAGACTTCAAAACTGATATCGAAATACCCTTTTTCTGCTTTCCAGTCATCGAGAGAATCATGCTGTGGGTTCACCAGCGTATCCGCGCCCATCTGCCGGGCCAGCGAGAGAGAACGGGTACTGATATCGGCACATACCACTTCCGCCGCGCCCAGCGTTTTTACCGCGCTAACAATCAGGCAGCCGATAGGGCCAACGCCGGAGATAAAGACGCGTTTGCCCTGCAGATCGCCCGCCTCATGAGCCGCATGTATGGCAACCGCCAGCGGTTCGGCAAAGGCCATGGCTTTTTCGTCCGCCTGTTCCGGCCAGGGAATGCACTGAGCGGTATCGACAGCTTTAAATCGGGTAAAACCGCCATCGACATGCGGAAAATACATGGCGCTGCCAAAGAAACGCATTTCAGTACAGTGGTTTTCTTCATGCTGCAGACAGTATTTGCAATGACCGCAAGGCTTCGATGGATTAATCGCTACCGGTTGTCCTTCACGTAATAAATCTGAGTCGCTACGAACGATTTTGCCAATCACTTCATGACCTAAAATCATTGGCGCTTTTACTGTAAAATTGCCGACTTTGCCTTCCTGATAATAATGTAAGTCAGACCCACAAATGCCGCCACGGGTAATTTGTACGAGTGTTCCTTTATTATTCCATTCAATATTTTGTTCCGTAACGGCAACAGCACGCTTACCCGCAACAACGCAGGATTGAGTTTTTACTTCCATAAATTCCTCACTGGTCAGGTAGTTACCCTGAACGCATTTAAGCGGTTTTATTTGTCACTATTTGTGACTTATGTCACGCTGGAAAATTGTTACACTACAATGTTACGCATAACGTGATGTGCCTTAGAGTTCTTCTCTATGGAAATTAAAAAACGTGAAATTGTCGAACGTAGAGGCGTAATATTGTGGAGTGGAATATGACTCAGAGGTATTTAAATGGCCGGGGAAAGCTATATTTTAATGGGTGTTTCAGGTAGTGGTAAGTCTTTAATAGGCAGCAAAATTGCAACATTATTTTCTGCGAAGTTTATTGACGGTGATGATCTCCATCCGGCGAAAAACATTGATAAAATGTCTCAGGGAATACCGTTAACTGATGAAGACCGTTTACCCTGGCTGGAACGATTAAATGACGCTTCATACAGTCTTTATAAAAAAAATGAGACGGGATTTATTGTCTGCTCGTCATTAAAAAAACAGTACCGCGATATTTTACGTAAGAGCAGCCCTAACGTACATTTCCTGTGGCTGGATGGCGATTACGCTACCATTCTGCAGCGAATGCAGCGTCGTGCCGGGCATTTTATGCCGCCAGACCTGCTGCAAAGTCAGTTTGACGCGCTGGAGCGACCGTGTGCCGATGAACATGATATTGCGCGTATCGATGTTAATCATGACATCGAGCACGTGACGGAGCAGTGCCGACTGGCTGTACAGGCTTTTCGTCAGGCACTCAGCGCTTCCTGATCATTGTCAAAGCGCTGAGTCAGGCGGTCAGAAGTCAGCTTTTAGCACTACACGATAGCGGGCTTTGCCGTCGCGAACGTGCTGGATAGCCTCGTTGATTTGTGACATTGCGAACAGTTCCGTGGTGGGCGCGACTTTACTGCGTCCGGCGAATTTCATCAGTTTGCGAAGTTCATATGGCGTTCCGGTTGCCGAGCCTGAGATACTGCGATCGCCGGCAATTAATGTAAACGCCGGTACGGGCAGCGGCTTCAATACGGCCCCAACGGTATGGAAGTTACCGCCATACGTCAGAGCTTCGAAGTAGGGCTGCCAGTCGAGATCGACGTTGACCGTGTTAATAATGAGATCGAACTGACCCGCCAGTGCTTTTAACGCTTCCGGATCGCGGCTGTTCACCACGTTATTGGCCCCCATCGCCAGCACCTCCTGCTCTTTCGATGGATTGGAGCTGAACGCGGTGACTTCGCAGCCCATTGCGTGTAACAGCTTTATGGCGATATGCCCAAGCCCGCCGATACCGATGACGCCAACGCGGCTGGTAGCAGTAATATGGTGCATCAGTAGCGGTTTAAAGACCGTAATGCCGCCACATAACAGCGGGCCTGCGGACGCCATATCCATATTCTCCGGAAGAGGAATTACCCACTGCCAGCCTGCGCGAAGCTTCTCGGCAAAACCGCCACGATTGAGGATAGTGGGCACTGCGCCTTCCTGGCAGTTAATTTGATTGCCGCTGATACAGGCATCGCAGTGTCCGCAGCTGCGCGCCGTCCAGCCGATTCCAACGCGCTGGCCGACTTTTAGCCCCTTATCCTGTGCCGCGCTGCCGAGCGCGGCTACCCGACCGATGACCTCATGTCCGGCAACCAGAGGGTATTGAGAGAACCCCCATTCATTGTCGATCATTGACAGATCGGAATGGCAGATCCCGCAGTAGTCGACCCGTACCTCGACATCTTCCGGTTGGAGTTCTCCCGCGTCATATTCATAGAGTTCGAGTTCGCCGCCCGCCTCTTTGGCGGCATAGCTTTTTATTATCGTCATTGTGCTTCCCTTAATGTGGTGTTGAACTGAAAAGTGTAGAGCATGGAGGCAAGGGACGCCCGGCGTTAATCTGCTGAAGAAGGCGGGAAGTAGCCTGATTATTCTATTTAATACTCAACGTTGCTGAAATTTTCAGCACTTAGCGATACAGGTGTATGCTCGTGCTTGCATGGCGGCGTATGACAGGTATAATCCACAACGTTTTCCGCATACCTCTTCAGTGCCGAAGTGGCGAAATCGGTAGACGCAGTTGATTCAAAATCAACCGTAGAAATACGTGCCGGTTCGAGTCCGGCCTTCGGCACCATTAGTACTTCCAAGACCATCCGAGAAAGTCCAATTATCCCTTTAAAATCAATGCGTACAGCGATTTTTACGTCCTGAGTCGTCCGAGGTTGTCCGTTGAAATCCGGATGTCATTGGGGGCATAATTGGGGGCATCTTAACTTCGATTAGAAATGTGCCCCCAAATGAAGCTCAACGCCAGACAGGTCGAGACCGCAAAGCCAAAAGACAAAACCTATAAAATGGCCGATGGCGGCGGTTTGTATCTCGAGGTTTCGGCCAAGGGTTCTAAATACTGGCGCATGAAATACAGACGCCCCTCAGACAAAAAAGAGGATCGCCTCGCTTTTGGTGTTTGGCCTACTGTGACGCTTGCTCAGGCAAGAGCAAAGCGCGATGAAGCTAAAAAGCTGTTAGCGCAGGGCATTGATCCAAAAGCCGAACAGAAAGAAGCTCAGGCCGAGAATTCGGGGGCATATTATTTCGAAACTATCGCTCGTGAATGGCATGCTAGTAATAAGCGCTGGAGTGAAGATCACCGATCACGCGTTCTACGTTATCTTGAGCTTTATATCTTTCCTCATATTGGTTCGTCTGACATCCGTCAGCTCAAAACTAGCCACCTGTTAGCCCCGATTAAAAAAGTTGATGCCAGTGGTAAGCATGACGTTGCACAGCGCCTTCAGCAGCGAGTCACGGCTATTATGCGTTATGCAGTACAGAACGATTACATCGACTCAAATCCAGCCAGTGATATGGCCGGTGCGCTATCGACAACCAAAGCGCGACATTACCCCGCTTTGCCCTCCAGCCGGTTCCCTGAGTTTCTTGCTCGTCTTGCTGCATATCGTGGCCGTGTAATGACGCGGATCGCGGTTGAGCTTTCCTTACTAACTTTTGTGCGTTCCAGTGAGTTACGTTTCGCGCGTTGGGATGAGTTCGACTTCGATAAATCTCTCTGGCGAGTACCTGCAAAACGAGAAGAAATTAAAGGTGTGCGTTACTCGTACCGTGGCATGAAGATGAAAGAGGAGCATATCGTTCCGCTTAGTCGGCAGGCGATGATTTTGCTAAACCAGTTAAAGCAGATTAGTGGTGATAAAGAGCTGCTTTTTCCGGGTGATCATGACGCAACTAAGGTTATGAGCGAAAACACGGTAAATAGCGCATTGCGTGCGATGGGCTATGACACGAAAACCGAAGTTTGCGGGCACGGGTTTAGAACGATGGCCCGTGGTGCATTGGGTGAGTCCGGATTATGGAGTGAAGATGCTATAGAACGACAGTTGAGCCATTCAGAGCGTAATAATGTACGTGCAGCTTATATTCATACTTCTGAACATCTAGATGAGAGGCGTCTTATGGTTCAATGGTGGGCGGATTATTTAGATATAAGTAAGCATTCTCAAGTCACGCCATATGAGTTTGGAAACACGCTTAAAGTTAAAAAGTGAGAAATACCGGTCAAAAGCTAACTTATTTTTTCTGCATTTGACCGAGTGTAATTACAGTTATTAATATGATGTGAACAATATTAAGAATGAGAATGTATAAACCACATTTCAAAACTGTTAATGCAACATTAAATGGCATTATGATAGCCACCATGCATAATAAAAATGTTACCAATAAAAAAACAATGCTCTGCCCATATATATGGTAGAAGATATTTATATATCCTTGCTGTCGCCACCTTAGAAAAGAAGTCTTATCAGACACCGATATGATATAAGCGCCAATTGCAGCAATGAATCCAGTCATTGTGAAACTGAAAGTCCCTAATAATGTAGCGATGCCAATTATACCTTCAGGTTTTATCTCTATGTATTGGTTTTCACAAAACACCGCAATGAGAGAAAAAACAACAGCAATAAGAATGCTTACACCCCACGTGGCTAAATTAATTATTACTATTGCTTGGTTAGTAAGCATCGTCATCCTCAACTTTTTGCTTTGTGGTAACTTTCTGTTTTTAGATTATTCCACACTGGATCAATAATACCTGAATGTATGCGTCCAGTAAATTTTTGTGCATATGTACTCAATTCACTTATCACAACTTGGTTTTTGTATCTTTTTTCAAGTATTTGCTCTTCAATCTTTGCCTTGAGATGAGGGTTTATTATATCAAAAATATTCTGATTCTGGTCTAGAATGAACTCTTTCACATTTGATTGAAACTCATCTGCCTTAGCTCTGAAATAAATTTCTGCATATTCTTTGTCATTGGATGAGGATAAACTTGAGAGTAATGGTTGTATATAATCTTTTACATTCTCTTTTCTATCTTTTCTTTTTACGATAATTTGCACTTCCATATTATCTGATGGTTCCTTGCCAAACAATCCATTTATTACATCTCCAACGGAATCATTATTTAACTTCACTCGCGCTTCAGTGATGAGTTTGAATTTCGTAGCCGATGTGGATTTAATTTCTATTTTTAATGTGCAAAGCTCGAAGGTGTAAATATGCGATTGAAAATCTTGATTAATTATTTCGTTAATAAAGAATTGCAAATCATCAATGTCAGCATTACCTTTACCCTAGGTTACTCCGATTATTGAATGTTTAGGGTCAATAAAAAAGTAAGTAACTTTCTCTAGACTATCTTTACCCAGCACAGACGCCAAATCATTTACTACACCAGTTGCTCTATCTACAGCTTTAAATGCTGTAGTAATTGCTGGCGTGGTCAAATAGTATATGCCATCAAATGAGGTAGGCATGGCTAGGTATAGTCTTTTTAATCCTTTACTTTTCTCAAAAAGAGATTTTTTCTATGCAGGCAAAAATTTTTGATAATATCTGAAATGTTATCAAAATAAACTTGTTGATTTCTATTGTCGGTTATTCTGTAAGTGAAATAATTTAACTTCATGTTCTCTTTCGCCTAGAGTGTTGATTTTTATATCATTGATCAGAAATATACTTTTAACAAGTATGCCTACTCATTTTTTGGGGTAGGTTCAATATATTATGTATTGGTATTGTTCACCTGCATGCCCCGTAAGAGCATCAAACCTACTCTATGCATTTGCCACAGATCCATAATCGTTTTATCTGCATACATCTACGATGTACTCAGGGCTCGAAAATAAATGTGCATCATTGCTATTAGCGCGCAATGCTCTCCCCGCCACGCCTGCCCGCTTTATAGGGCAGTTTTCATGCAGTTGCATGAACCGGCACAGACCGCGCCGGTACTGGTGTTGCGTGGGATAAAAAATACGGGGATTTGCATGCAAAACCATGCACCTTATGGATGCATGGCTTTTTTCAGGAAAAATAGCGGAATTTTCGGGGATTTTTTTGCGTGCTACCGTGCGGCCAGTTCTGCACGTCGGCGGGTGTAAATCAGGTTCTGTGCCGGGGTGAATTTCTGGCGATTATCATCCCGCGAAGCCGCATCAGGCCTGAATCCGATGGCCGTTAAAATGTCGCTGTCCTGCGCGGAATAATTAATTTTTTCACCTGCGGCCAGCCACACCGACAGGGCTTCACGCAGATAATCAACCGAGTGCTGCATGGCGCTCTGTTTTACTGCGGGAATTTGTTCGTGATACCCCATCAGCTCAGGCGCCAGCGTGGCGGCCAGCTCCGCGCCGTGCTGCTGCATAAAGTCATGGAGCCGGTTGCGGATGCTGATGTGCTGTACCTCCTCATGTGAGCGGATATAGCGACCGGCGGCCTGATTAATCTCCCACTTTTTCACGTCGATATTGTCGCGCAAATCCTGCATTCTGCACGGGATTTGTTCGTCACCGGCAAGGAGCTGTTCACGGTATTCAAGTTCAAGGTCGGCCAGTTCGGCTTTACGTTTCAGCCAGGTGTTTTTGTTCGTCTGACAGGCCTCAAAGGCCTGCTGCAATGTCACAGTGGTCACGTGTCTCTCTCCTGATTAATGCCGGAACGGCGAGCTGTAGCAGCCCTGTACTTTACGCGGCGGCGGTGGCGTCACCGGTGCGGGGTCGGTTTTTTCCGGTGCGGCACGTATCACACCGTCAACCGACTCGATGGTGCGGAAAGTGGCCGAACATTCGATATTGGTACACTGGTGATAACGCTGTTTGACGTTTTCCGACAGATAACGGCTGGTACGGACGTGCGCGGTCTTTTTGCAGAACGGACAGTGAAACATGATTCAGCCCTCTGCCTGTTCGTGGGATTTTTCGGCCAGTTCAGCGGCAAGCTTCATCCGTCTGGCCGGGCTTCTTAACAGCGCCATATCAACCCCGGTTATGACCGGGCGATTCATACCCGTTACGGACAGGACCGGCTCCTGCTCCATATCAAAATGATACAGGGCTGACTGCATATTCAGGGCATCACCCAGCTCACGGGTCACGGTCGCACGCGGCGAGGTTTCTCCGCTCATTTCCAGCGACCGTATACGCAACAGAAAGGCACGTAACAGTGCGGGGCTGATACCGGCCAGCGCCTTCTTCCACTCGCTGTTGGCGTAAGTGGTGAACGCTTTTTCATGGGCGCTGATATAAGCAGTACCGGAGGAGCATGCATCGAGCATGGCGAGGCCTTTGTCTTTCTTCAGCTCGGTAATCAGACCGGTGAACTCATCAGCCAGTTCGCGGCTGGCGATATGTTTACTGTGTTCAGCTTTCAGTTCAGGAGTAAGGTTGCCGCGCAGAGTTCGAAAGCGGCTGCGCCAGTCCTGTTCGGCCTGTGCACTTTCACTGAGCGCGGTCTGTCGTTCCTGCTCACAACGCTGAATGGAAGCCTCAATGTCGCTGAGTTTACCCATGCTGGCCGTGTGTGCGTCTTTTGCTTCGTTAAGTGCGGCCAGCGCACCGGCAATACGTTGTTCCGCGCCTTCATCCTGTTTACTGATAACGGTCTGCATGGCTTTGATAATGAGTTCGGGTTTCATGTTCAGGCTCTCCGTGTGTTCAACCTGAAATGATTCTGACGCCTCCTGCACAACAACACGATTCATTGCCGTTGTCAGAGTGCTGGCACAAACAGACCTTAAAAACCGGCTGGCCAGAGAAAGGTCGCAGGAAAACCTTACTCACCGTTTGTTTTTTTACTTATAACTATTCACCACTGTTCACCTTAAATAAAAAGATAAGTAATACAGTAAGTTAAAGGGTGAACAGTTGAAGGTCTGACTGTTCACCGTCTGTTCACCACTGTTCACCCTTCAGTTTTTTCAGCCAGTCAGCCACTTAGACTTTTTAGTGATTAAAAATAATAAATATATAAACAAAAGTAATCAGCAATGGGCCACCGGTTTGCCAACGTTTGCCAAAAAACGGCCAACGTTTGCCACTGTATAAAAAACGCTCTGTTGTGTGGTGGAGCAGTACAAAATGACTTGTTGCCCTGAGGGAAAATATTCACAAAATAGAGAGCTACCCGAAGCCGGACGGACACGACCGGCACTGTATGGACTTTGTGAGGTAGCCCGATGCACACCGCTTTTTCTTCCCCGTCTTCTGCCCCTGCCGCCCCGCTGATGCCGGTTTCTGATACCGTTCACGAACGCTTTATCCGTCTGCCCGAAGTGATGCATCTGTGCGGCCTGTCCCGCTCGACCATTTACGACCTCATCAGCCGGGAAGCCTTCCCGAAACAAATCTCCCTCGGCGGAAAAAACGTGGCGTGGGCGCAGTCTGAAATCACTGCATGGATGGCGGATCGCATTGCCGAACGCAACCGGGGCTATGACGCATGATGATGGCCGCTCAGCATACAGCCCCTTTTTCTGGCTTGCTTCTTTTCGCCGTTTCCAGGTATAGTTTTCCCGCTGTCGCAAAATCGGCAGTCGGGATTTGCAGCCCGTGTAACTCAATGGCGACACCAGACGCGCCATGCGTCTTTTTTTACGTCGTAGCTCAGACACACCCATTTTTCGGGCTGTGGTGTTTACACCGTGGCTCCTTTCAGACAATGGTGGTTCGGGCGGGGCAGCCTTCGGGCTGGCCGGTATCCATTGAGGCCGGTACTGCAAACCCTGTCCGGGCCACCACCCATGAGATTTGCAGCTCCGGTGGTGGCGATAACCGCTACTCAATGGAGGTTGCCCCTATGGCTACGACCCTCACCCCGTCACACCCGCAATTCGTCTTTGTGTTTGCCGCCGTTCCTCGCGCAGACCGTAAACCCCGTATCTGTATGCTCCGCACCGTTGCCGGTGATGAACACACCGCACGCCTTTCTCTTGTTCGCGATTACGTCCTCTCGTTTGCTGGCCGTCTGCCGATTGCGGAGGTGCGCGCATGAGACACACCACTATTACCGCCCGTGACCTCGAATGTCTGGAGCATATGCGCAACGTCGGCCAGCTCGTCGGCGACCTGATGCAGGTGCAGGACTGCGCCACCGTTCGTCGTGACCCGGCGCAGCACTTACAGCTCACCTCCGTGATTTACCTCATGACCGCCCAGCTCGACGGTGTGGTCGAACGCTGCAATCAGCAGTGGCTGACCGGGGAGGGTAACGTATGAAAAAGCCATTACCGCCCGCATTACGCGCCGCGCTGTATCGTCGTGCCGTGGCCTGTGCCTGGCTGACCCTGTGCGAACGCCAGCACCGCTACCCGCACCTCACCCTCGACGCGCTGGAAAGCGCCATTGCCGCCGAGCTGGAGGGCTTCTACCTGCGCCAGCACGGCGAGGAAAAAGGCCGCCAGATTGCCTGTGCCCTGCTGGAAGATTTAATGGAAGCCGGACCACTCAAAGCCGCCCCGTCGCTGTCCTTTCTCGGGCTGGCCGTGATGGATGAGCTTTGCGCCCGTCATATCACCGCACCAGTACTGCACTGAGGGAGAAAACAACCATGAAAATGAACGTAACAGAAACCGTAAAACAGGCGTGCGGCCACTGGCCGCGCATTCTCCCTGCGCTGGGTGTGAAGGTGATTAAAAACCGCCATCAGGCCTGTCCGGTATGCGGCGGCTCCGACCGCTTTCGCTTTGACGATAAAGAGGGGCGCGGGACGTGGTTCTGCAATCAGTGCGGCGCGGGTGACGGACTTAAGCTGGTAGAAAAAGTGTTTGGCGTGACTCCCTCAGAGGCCGCCGGGAAGGTGAACGCCGTGACCGGCAATCTGTTACCGGTTGCCCCGGAAGTGATTGCGGCCGCAGAGGCTGAAACTGTGGCCGACCGCAAAGCGGCGGCCGCGCTGGCCGTCAGGCTCATGGAGAAAACCCGACCGGCCACCGGCAATGCCTACCTCACCCGCAAGGGTTTCCCCGACCGGGAATGTCTGACGCTCACCGTCATGCATAAAACCGGCGGCGTGACGTTCCGCGCCGGTGATGTGGTTGTCCCGCTGTATGAGGATACCGGCACACTGGTTAACCTTCAGCTTATCAATGCTGACGGTCTCAAGCGCACCCTGAAAGGCGGTCAGGTCAAAGGGGCATGTCATATCATCGAAGGGAAAAAACAGGCCGGAAAACGCCTGTGGATTGCGGAGGGCTATGCGACAGCGCTCACCGTGCATCACCTGACCGGCGAAACCGTCATGGTGGCGCTCTCGTCCGTGAACCTCCTTTCTCTGGCGAGTCTTGCCCGTCAGAAACACCCGGCCTGTCAGATTGTGCTCGCCGCCGACCGTGACCTTAACGGCGACGGCCAGAACAAAGCCGCTGCGGCCGCAGACGCCTGTGAGGGCGTTGTTGCCCTGCCTCCGGTGTTCGGTGACTGGAATGATACGTTTAAGCAGCACGGCGGGGAGGCCACGCGGAAAGCGATATATGACGCAATCCGGCCACCGGCGCAAAGTCCGTTTGATACCATGAGCGAGGCAGAATTTACCGCCATGAGCGCCAGCGACAAGGCCTTGCGGGTGCATGAGCATTACGGCGAAGCGTTGGCGGTGGATGCGAACGGCCAGCTCCTGTCCCGCTATGAAAACGGCATCTGGAAAAATATCCCTGCCGCCACTTTTTCACGGAATGTGGCTGACTTATTCCAGCGTCTGCGCGCCCCGTTCTCATCGGGGAAAATTGCCTCGGTGGTGGAGACCCTGAAACTGATTATTCCGCAGCAGGATACTCCGGCGCGTCGTCTGATTGGCTTTCGCAACGGGGTACTCGATACCCAAAGCGGCCTGTTCAGCCCGCACAGTAAATCACACTGGCTGCGCACGTTGTGCGACGTGGATTTCACCCCGCCGGTGGACGGGGAAACGCTGGAGACTCACGCGCCGAACTTCTGGCGCTGGCTCGACCGTGCGGCTGGCAAAAATCCACAAAAACGCGATGTGATACTGGCTGCGCTGTTTATGGTGCTGGCGAACCGTTACGACTGGCAGCTCTTTCTCGAAGTGACCGGTCCCGGCGGGAGTGGAAAAAGTATTCTGGCTGAAATCGCGACCCTGCTCGCCGGAGAGGATAACGCCACGTCAGCCGATATCGACACGCTGGAAGACCCGCGCAAGCGTGCCTCCCTGATTGGCTTCTCGCTTATTCGTCTGCCTGACCAGGAAAAATGGAGCGGTGACGGCGCAGGGCTTAAGGCCATCACCGGCGGCGATGCGGTCTCGGTTGACCCGAAATACCAGAACCCCTATTCCACGCATATTCCGGCGGTGATTCTGGCCGTGAACAATAATCCCATGCGCTTCACCGACCGCAGCGGCGGTGTGTCACGTCGCCGGGTGATTATTCACTTCCCGGAACAGATTGCCCCGGAGGAACGCGACCCGCAGCTCAGGGATAAAATTGCGCGCGAGCTGGCCGTGATTGTGCGCCAGCTTATGCAGAAATTCAGCGCCCCTATGACCGCCCGCGCACTGCTCCAGTCGCAGCAGAACTCCGACGAGGCGCTCAGCATTAAGCGCGATGCTGATCCGACGTTTGATTTTTGCGGTTATCTGGAAATGCTCCCGCAGACCAACGGGATGTTTATGGGGAATGCCAGCATCATCCCGCGTAATTATCGTAAATATCTCTATCACGCGTATCTGGCCTATATGGAGGCTAACGGGTACAGGAACGTGCTCAGCCTGAAAATGTTCGGGCTGGGGCTGCCCATGATGCTGAAAGAGTACGGCCTGAATTATGAGAAGCGGCACACCAAGCAGGGGATACAAACCAATCTGTCGCTGAAAGAGGAAAGCTACGGCGACTGGCTGCCGAAGTGCGACGACCCCGCAGCAACATAACCTCACTCAGACCGGCAACAGCCGGTCTTTTCTTTTATGGCCATTGCCGAAAGCTGAACAATGTGCTGCTCACTCTTTCTCGGTTGATTTAATATTATCTCATTGATATTATTGTTTTTAATATGATTTTAGTGGTAAGTGCATCCCTTAAAATCGTAAATTCTTTAATAATGTTGAGAGAATCAAGGAAATCACGCTACTATTTGTGTCTAATACTATTGGTTTTTGGCTAAAGGTGCGTGAGTGAGATTGGTGTTGAAATGAGCAATAATAAAAATATTGGACAGCTATTTACAAGTCAGGCTATTAATGCTGTTGCAGATGGCGATTTTTCCTTACTCCATGAGTTAATAGGTAATGTTTTAACTCCTAAATTTTTTCCTGTTAAAGTATCCGAAATATTCGATATAGCATTTAAGAAATTATCACATGAATATAAATCAGAATATTTTTTCAAAAATATTATAGCAAACGAAGTATTTTTGAAAAAACATAAAAAAAATGAAGCTGTAATGCTTTCTGAATTTCGAGTTGGAACAAATAAAGCTGATTGTGTAATAATAAATGGATTATCAACTTGCTATGAAATAAAAACGGAGTTAGATAATCTAAAGAGATTGCCAGAACAATTAGATTCATACATAAGCTTATTCGATAAAGTTTATGTTGTAGCAGCAAAAACTCACATCGAAAAAATAAAACTAATCGTTCCAGAAGCTGTTGGTATCATTGAACTCACAGATAAAAATAAGCTGGAAGAAATTAAACCTGCGTTAACCATCAATTCTGAAATTAATCCAAAATTAATGATTGGTTCAATGAGAATTGCAGAATATAAATTTATGGCAGAGGAAATATCAGGGGATAAAATTAACCTACCAAACATGGATGTATATTCTTTCTGCTTAGAAATATTTGAGAACACAGATTCTTATACCCTAAGAAAACACTTTCGTAACTCGCTGAAAAAACATAGGGCTAATGATATTAGCTTCATTAATACGCTACCTAGATCACTAAAATCATCGGCAATTAGCTATAGTATTACTCAGACTCGTCAGAGATCGCTGACAAAAATACTATCAAGCTACATTGAAAAGGATGATATATGTACTTCCCTTTACTGAGAGGTAAGCAGTACGAGTTGATAGCATTAAAAGAGTTATCAACTATTGTTCCTAACGATCTTTTTAAACCGATAATTGAACCCGTACGAAAAAATCTCAAACAGCTCGAAGTTGCAGTTAAGTTATTGAATAAAAACAAAATTATACCAATTATAATTGTTAACTCTGAAATAGGTGAATTAAAAGGTAATACAAATAATTTTATTAACAGTCTATATAATATTAAAGGAATATCATTCATGCCGTGTATTAAATACATTGATGATATTCAAGAATTTGATAGATTGAATGGTATTATAAATGGTGAGAAAGCATCCTATGTTGAGAGTGGGGTAACCAAAGAGCTAGTTTCTCGTTTAAAAGTGTTTTCTATTAACATTATACCTGAAGGTTCTCCTAATATTGTTTTACAGCAGTTATCCAATATAGTATTAATGGATGATCCCTTTAAAAAGAAAAAAAGGAACGCTGACTATCCTTCTAATTCATATTTTTCGGACTTGCATGTAAGGTATTCCGGAGTTCATAATTCAGTAATTGGTTTTGGTGATTTTAATATTGCGGGTTCAGATTACGCTGAGTCTGGCGGCCCTGCATACGTAGTGACTATTCATGTGAGCTATCTAGATAGTAATGAATTTGACGCTATGTCAGTTAGACATTTTTCTTCTGTAGATGATGGAACTCCTTCGAATCCATCAGGCAAATTCCAGCAAGCTTTAGAAAAACTTGTATTGCACGATCAAAATTTTCCTAAATTTTTTGATAATACATCAGGCCTAAGAGGGTTCAAATCATTGCATGCGCGAAGACATTACCCTGGATTAGGTCAGGTTAAACAATTGTCAATGCAACATCATATTGAAACGATCTGTAACTTCATCGCAGTCTAGTTTTGTAATATATTTATAAATATGTGTATGATAGTGACTATCATAATAGGATTTATCATCATTTCAATACATTAACTGCTAATCATGATCCTTGTTGAGTGCGGGATGAATTATGAAAAGCTGATTACAAAACAGGCATTTCGGAAAAACCTGCTGCGGAAAGAATAAATCTACGACGACTGGTTGCCTAAATGTAACAAACCTACAGCGATTCAACCTATCTCAGACCGGCAACAGCCGGTCTTTTTATATCTGACCAACACCATGGGGTGAACAATTCATTGTTCACCCTTCACCGTATATTCACCCTGTATCATTATGAAATTATTAATAAAAAACCAGAGGTGAACAGAGTGAACAGTAAAACCCAAAAAAACTTTTTATCCCCACGCGCATCACCTGACCGGACACATCCAGACGATCAAAAATCATAAAGGTGAAGAGTCGACTGTTCACTCTTCACCAACTCATCACTACCTAACCACATGATATAAAATGATAAATAACCGAGGTGAACAGTGTGAACAGTTAAATGCAAAAAAACTTTTTTATGACACTCTTGTCCCGGTTAGGTTCCGAGTGACGGATCCTAACCGAAAAGAAGCTTTAACACTTATTTAATGAGTCATATCAGTTAGCTAGGGTGAAGCGGGGGTGAAAAAATGGTTGGGGGCACAAATGGGGGCATATGTCATGGTTTGTTAAATTTAATTTTTATTTTTCATTTAGTTAAGTTATGTTTCGAGTCCGGCCTTCGCACCAAAAGCATATAAATGAACCTCAACTGAGATCTTTTTTATGTCTAAAATCCAGAAGTTACCTACCTTTCTCGGTTGAGCGCTGTGTTTTTTCCGTTGTTATCAGAATGCTAACTGTCAGTACAGAGCCGACAGACAAAAAGTATGTCTGCAATAATGTCTTGAATGTACATATAGTTGCGAGCATCATCGCAACTATGTGCTCATGGATTCTTCAACGTAATGACCTCTGACAAAAACCTAAAGCAAGCGATATCAAATATTACTATCTGGCGCAAAGGCGAACAGCGAGCGCCGCATAAGCCGTTATTGCTGTTATATGTCCTCTCGCACTATCGGCAGGGTCACGATCGCCTGTTTGATTATGGTTCTGAAATTCATGAGCAATTGCTGGATTTGTTGGAGCGCTATGGGCCACAGCGCCGTGAACAGCGCCCGGATATGCCGTTCTGGCGTCTGAAGGGCGATGGTTTCTGGGAATTGCAAAACGCGGAATTCTGCTCAACGAGTGGTAGCCGCCAGCCGCCCAAGCGCGAACTCATTGAATATAATGTCGCTGGTGGGTTTGATGCCGTCAATTTCGCGCTGGTAACAAAAAAACGTAAGCTAATCGACGCGCTGGCGCAGCAGATCCTTGAGGCGCATTTTCCGACCAGTATTCAGGAAGACATCGCTGACGAGATGGGTTTTGATATTCGCACCTCTCTGCGTCAACGCGATCCGAAGTTCCGCCAGGCGGTGCTACGAGCTTACAATTATCAATGTGCGGTCTGCGGCTTCAATATGCGCCACGATAACGCCCCTATAGCCCTTGAAGCAGCCCATATCAGATGGAAGCAGCATCATGGTCCTTGTGAAGTGCCTAATGGCCTGGCGTTGTGCGCAATTCATCATAAAGCGTTCGACCGTGGTTCGATTGGCCTGGATGAAAATATGCGTGTGGTGGTTTCCGACGCGGTGAATGGTGGCGGGGTGGTACAGCGGCTGTTCTGGGATTTTGCGGGGAAAGAGATCGCGTTGCCGCAGATGAAAGAAAATTATCCGGGTGAACGGTTTGTGGAATGGCACAAGAGGGAGGTGTTCAGAGGAGGGCATTGATCTGGGGGAGTATTTTGAGTGGGGTATACGTTATCTGTAAAAAATAGCTCCACATCAAAGGCATCAAAGTAATCGGCCACGGTTCTCGCACTATGGTCTGTAGCGCGCTGGTGGAGTCACACCTGTAGTCAAGCGACGCGTAGAGCGCCAGATGAGCCATCATGAGCGCAAGCGGAATTTATAAGGGCGGTGCCTTAAAGAGCACAGGGAGATTGTAAGTAGCCCGATATTGTTGGCTTTTGCTTAGCTTGCTGACGGGATTCGTCGTATGAAACATGAAAATTACCTCATGTTTTATATAAGGATTCGACACTATATCAAAACCGGTAACTCTCAATCTTTCAAAGCTATGTGTCAGATCAGGTCGTGATAAGACACATAAATTTAAAGATCTATATATCTGGCCAGATAGACTTTTTTATAACAGCTTTATAAATTAAACAAATCTGCCATAGAGACAGATTTGTTTAATTTATAATTAGAGGTTTGCAACGTTATGATATACTTTTTGCACATCATCATCATCTTCAAGGGCATCAACAAGTCCTTCAAAGATTTCTAAATCTTCTGGTGAAAGTTCAACTTCTGATTGAGCAATCATTTCTAATTCTGTTGTTGAAAATTCAGAAATTCCAGCTGCTTTTAGCGCTGCAATTCCTTTGTGCAGGTCTGTAGCTTCAGTATAAATAACGATGTTTCCCTCTTCTTCGGTTACATCACGAACATCAACTTCAGCATCAAGCAAAATTTCAAAAATATGGTCAGGGTCTGTTCCTTTAAATACAATCACTCCAGTATTGTCAAACATATAGCTGACAGCACCTGCCGCTCCGATATTCCCGCCTTTTTTATTAAAAATTGTGCGGATATTAGCAATCGTACGGTTAACATTAGACGTCAACGTTTCAGCGATAACCATTGAACCATTGGGTCCAAAGCCTTCATAACGCCCTTGCACGAACGTTTCATCTCCGCCACCTTTGGCTTTATCAATAGCTTTATCAATAACATGTTTTGGAACCTGTGCTTGTTTCGCACGTTCAATAACGAATTTTAAAGCTGAGTTTGATTCCGGGTCTGGTTCACCTTGTTTAGCCGCAGCATAGATTTCTACACCAAATTTTGCATATACTTTGGACGTTGCACCGTCTTTAGCCGTTTTTTTAGCAACAATATTTGCCCATTTACGTCCCACTGGAAACATCTCCTCAAAGAATTATTTACATTAATGGCAGGTTAATAACCTGCATGTTTTTCTGCCGCATTATATCATAATATATAAATTCTCGTCTATGAGAAATAAAAATATCCAGCTTTTACGGGGGATTACTTTGATTTTAACAATGGCTAATATGATGGATAAGTCATTTTCTAATTTTCTTCCGGTTCTTTTTTATTTTTAATAATTGAATCGCAGCAATAACGTCTTATTGATGGTGGTTTCGCTCATCAGGTGAGGTGGAACGCTTGCACGTCTTGCGACATATTGTGGCAGAAACTTAATGGCGAAATTAAGAGCCTATCCCATTAGGGCTATTTTACTTGCCATTTTGGACCTGGGCAGTGCTCAAAATCCTCACGTACTACGTGTACGCTCCGGTTTTTGCGCGCTGTCCGTGTCCAAACTGGCTGCGCCAATAACGCCTGGTGGGATAGTCTCTAAGACGATATATTCCCGCCTTGAGCCGTGTTAATTTGTTGAATACTTTTAAATGGAGGTATACCTCTTGTAGGCTATACCTCCTGCTTTACGTTATCGCGCGATTAACGCAAATACGCCCCAGCCAAAGTATTCTCGCGTCCAGGTGACGTGACGTTTGGGGGCTACCGTCAGTTCTGTTCGAACCTCTTGCGCAAACTCATCGTCAGGGTTTTCCTCCAGCCAGCGGCGCATGGTCATCCACTTCGCGGCTTCATATCTGTCCCAGCCTTGCGGGTCCGCCAGCACCATTTCCACTACGTCATAGCCGAGTTGGTCGAAAAAGGCGACCAGCTCGGGCAGGGGACGAAAATCGGCGACGGATGAGACGCCACAGGCGTGGGCGATCTCTTCCGTTGCGGGGATCTGACGCCAGTACGGTTCACCGATGAGAATGATCCCGCCAGGTTTGAGGCTTTTGGCCAGCAGATCTATTGTCCCCGCGACATCGCCCGCAATCCAGGTAGCGCCTACGCAGGCCGCCACGTCATATTTTTCCTCGTCGATATAACCGGCCGCGTCGTTATGAATAAAATGTACGTATTCACTGACGCCGAGCTCTTCTGCACGTTGTTTTGCCTGTGTGGTGAAGAGCGGGCTTATATCAATGCCAGTACCTGTAACACCGTAATCGCGAGCCCAGGTGCAGAGCATCTCACCCGAACCGCTACCGAGATCGAGAATCCGCGTGCCTGGTTTCATGCGTAACGCATGGCCCAGCGTGGCGTACTTTTCCGCTGTAAACGGATTATGGATACGGTGTTCGCTTTCGCTAATGGTAAAAATACGTGGGATATCCATTGGGTTATTCCTTTTACTGAGGGCGATTCCCTCAGCGGGAGGGGCTTTTTCAGCCAGCAGCGCAAACAGCTTGCCTGCAAAAGTCTCGCCGACCGGCCAGGTGTGACTGTCCGGGCGCTGCAACACAGTGAAGCCAGCATCACCAAGCAGGCTGATATATTCATCATCGCGCCAGGCCTTCATTTGACTGCCGAAACGGGTGGTACAGCCGTTTTCCGCTATCGCCCAGAACTGCGTTGAGCTGGTTTGGGCCTCTTCATCCCAGGCATTTTCCGTTAACAGCAGATGAGGCTCGGCAAGAAACAGGCCGTGCGGACAATGCTGCCAGCCTGGCTGCGCCATGCCCTGGCGTTTAACTTCATCGAAGGTATGCACTTCAACAAGCAGTTTGCCATCCGGTTTCAACCACTGAGCGCAATGACTGATGAGGCTTTGCGCATCAGCAGCGCTAAAGACATTCAGTTCCCCAAACGTCATCATAATGAAATCAAAAGGTTCCGTGGGGTGGTATGTACGAATATCCTGCTGAATGTAGTCAATATTCAGGTTTGCGGCTTGCGCCTGCTGGCGAGCCCATGTGATGGATGCCGGAGAGAAATCTACGCCTGTGCAGTGAAACCCACGCTCCGCTAACAGGCGGGTATAAAAACCGGGGCCACAGCCGAGATCCAGAATGCGGGCGCCAGCGGGTAACTGACGGGTAATCCATGTTACCTGTTGCTCAATCACGGTTAGCCGGCGGCTGGCCCAGTCGTGGTCCTGCGACAGATGATTTTCCAGCATGCGTTGGCTGAAGGCTGGCTCGTCCCAGGGGATTTTGCCTTCATCGGGTAATAGCCGAATGTGATGCGTTGCAAAAATAACGGCGCTGATATCCATCATCATCTCCTTAGCGATTATCAGGCTGGGCGCGAACGCTGTTCAGCCCGGTTGTATTAATGCGGTAGGGCTGACCGTTAACGGATTTGATCAGCTTTTTGGTTTTGAGTTTTTTGAATACAGCGAGCGTGCAATCGGCGAGCAACAACCCTTCGCGGCTATAGCACTCAACGGCGGTGACGCGGCCTGACGCATCGCGGATGTGCGTAATGCGTCCGCCTTTGGCGAGAACGTGTAAGGTACGTTGTTCCTGACGGGATAAATTCATACTGAAGAACCTGTTTAATCATCATAGGCTAAACGTGCAAACACACTGCAGTGTCCGCATTCGATTTCGGCGCATTGATAATCAGTCCGGCCTGAAAAGGTCGGGTAACTGATTATCAGATGATGACATTCTCCAGCATCAAAGCCTCGGGTTGAGTTGAAAGGTATTTACGTCGTGAATGATAACACCTGATTTCTGTAAGTGAATAACCGGGAGTGAAAAGTGTGATCTCAAAGGGAGGCTCATGACGTTTAGCGTATCAGATGAATAGCTCCCGCAATTACCATAATGAATATTGATTAAACTCATATACCCGATAATGACCGCTTTGATAGTCTCGACGTATCTTTTGGCCGTTGACAGGGTTGTAGCGTTGGAAATCTTTTTTTAACCCGCTGAAAAATATCACTTAAATATTTTTCATACACAAACATTTATGGTCCGCTGAGTTCGGATCCGGTTTTGTATGGGTTAAAAAAGGTACGTTATGAAAGTCATATGGACTGTCACTCCTGTGGGGTATCAGCGCATAGCGAAACGTTGCCCTTCATGCAGCGTAAAACGGGACTTCACGCCTTCTGGGGCATTTCGGGTTAATTCGCAAAAGAAGGTACTCGATGTCTGGAGTATCTATAAATGCACACACTGCGATTACACCTGGAATATCTCCCTGTTCTCGCGCCTGCCAGTCAGCAAAATTAACCGCGATCTTTATTGCCGGCTGATGGCGAATGATGCTGCCACGGTGCAATATTTTGCTTATGACAACGCGATCCTGAAGCGAAACAATGCTGAATTATCGGGGCAGCCTGATTTTCACATTCAGGAACGGTGGCTGGTCAGTATCGCCTCCCACAAGCAGGTCAGTGTTAGCGTCAGGATTTCCCGTTCTTTTCAGGTCAGCCTGCTGTCGATTTTGAAGAAGCAACTCCTGCTAAGCGCAGCCGAAATCAAGAGACGGATTGAAACAGGGCAAATAAGTGGCGTCACGATGAAAATGCTTAAATCGCGAAAACTGAAGAATGCGAAATATGATTTGCAGCTCTCTGTTGAAACACTGTATGACCGGCGAAGGATTGTTCTGACCCGTCGATAAAAATAATAAGCTCACCTTACGTTTAAGTGTGCTGGTATGGCAACGACGCAACGGAATGAAAGAAGGATTAAGGGACAGGTGAGCTTTAGTTGAATAACCCTTGTCTGTGGCATTCAGTGAAGACTGAATGCCATGGATAATCCAGATTTTCGCACCAGTGATGATCAGCAGAATGACAAAGGGCGATGGGTTACAATTATCTGTAGAGTAAATAAATATTCACGCAACACCATTAAAAAATAAGAAAAAATGGCTCACTGTTGAGCTGATATTAATACCTGAACCACTGAATTAGAGTAATGTGGCGCTATTCATAGCGTAATTTTTTCTGTTGCGGTTACAGGGGGAGGAATGCACACCTTTAGACCATACTCACTAAGGCATAGCGATCTGTTATATGAAGATATTCCGTTAGAAATACGCGAGCAAATAATCTTATTGATTATTAATACGTTAGGGAATTGCTCCTCTTTTTATGATATGACATTATACTGCTATCATAATAGTCATTCTGACGAAGTTTATCGAAGAATATGTAAAACGTTGCGCAAAGAGTATGGCTTATTCACCTTATATGCGCATTCAACGTCATATCTGGATGAAATGAGTAATCTGTTATTAAAAACAGATGATAAAAGAAAGCATATTGATACCATTGAGCTTGCTTTTAACTATATAGATACCTACCTTCGGACCTATGAAGTTACGCTTGGGTTAGAACCGGATAAGGCGATTAGTGAATTAAATAATATATTTCATGAGCATGGTTTAAAATATCGATATGAAAATGGTAGGATTGTAAGGTTGCGCAGAATAAAACGGCTTAAAAACATATGTTATTATTTGTACTCCCCTGGAGAGTATGGCTTTGTTGAATATGATCTTATGGAAGCGTATAATCGCCTGATGCTTAATGATTTTGCCTGTGTCGTAAAGGAATGTCATGCAGTCTTCAGAAGCGTTCTTCTCAGAATTCATGAGAGAAAAGGTATCGCATATCATGAACAAGATAGTTTAAATACACTAATGGCTAATCTGATGGCGAGAGGCGTTATATCTGCTGAATATGCACATAAATTTCATTTTTTAAGTAACGTGCTGGAGTCAGAAATATTTCTGCCGATGGCGCCAGAAAAATCGCATCATCACTACGCAATGATGCTCCGTATCTCTGAAGAGTTGGCCTGTAGTATTTATTATCTTACTGAGCGGAGTATATTTTTTCTTACCCAGCGGGCTGAAGAAGATAGTGTCGCGCCATAATAACGATCGCGCTGTCGTTCAGTCAGACTGCATCATCGTTATTTAAATTTGTTCAGACGTCGGAATTTTTTGTTCTGCCGTCTGTTTTTTTAGTGATGAGCTGTTCAGTGCAATAATAAGGGGTACAGTACGATGACTGATTTTTAAACTGCATATCATCTGTGTCGCATTTACTCATGGGTATTGGGTCAGGGAGAGAGAAGAATGAGCACTATTTTAAAGCCTTTTTTATTGGCGGTAACCCTGATGTTAATCTTAATAAGGCCTGGCTTTGCAACGGAGGATGGAGCGATAACCATGGTTAAAACCTACAGCGCTTATGACTATTTGCAGACCCGAGCGCGGTTGATGCACGCTGTCGCCGATCACGGTCTGGTGTTATTTGGGGAATTTGACCATGCCAGAGCGGCACAGAATGTTAACCTGAAAATGCCGCCGACAACGGTTCTGGTCTTTGGCAATCCTAAAGGCGGAACGCCTCTCATGCTGGCGCATCCCGAACTGGCACTGGATTTACCGTTTCGGGTGCTCATTAGCCAGCAAGCCGATGGGCGAACGTTGGTCAGTTATCATCCCGCTGAAACGCTGCAACGTTATGGTCTTGATGCCGCAGCCATACAGACTTTGAAAAAACTGGAACAGCTCGTTGAAAAAAGTCTCCACTAAAGCTGAAAATCGGGCGATGTGTTTGCACAGGTGATGTCGCGAATAAATGCGCTCACATCGTCCATTACCTGATGAGATAAGGCGGCATCGAAGGTGGCGCAATCAGCATCACAGAACCCGTGCCGCGCATCGTACATTTTACACTGCACCCGGGGGCGCTTTTCCAGCGTCTGTCGCATGGCGAGGGGATCAAACGCCGGCTCATAACGCGCGATAATAACCAGTGTCGGACAGAGAGGCGCAAGATGAAGGTACTGGCGTATACGGGAACCGTAATAGCAAATGACGCCATCGCATAACCCACTGGCTGCACTTAGCCATGCGAGCGTTGCGCCGACGCTATACCCTACGACGATTAGCGTCTCGTACTGCGTTCTGAGATCGTGGAGTAATGTGGTAACGACGGCGGGATCAAAGCCGACATTTGCTGAAAAGTGACGGTAAGCCTCCTCCTGCTGTTCATAGCGAAAGGGGGTATGGTGAGGAAATAGCGCGGGAATATAGATGTCGAATCCACGCGTCATCCATTCATGGCCTGCGCGTTGGATATGAGCGTTAATACCATAAATTTCATGCAGAATAATCGCTGCCCGGCGATGGCGGCTCGACAAACTGGAGGCGTTGCTTCCCCCGGATACGCCTGGGGCGAAAAACACGGTGTCTTTTATTATAACGCGTTTTTGATACAAAGAGAGCGGCTGGATTTTCGCCGATCATGCTATGTCAGAGGCATTGTTCCTGTCAATGTACAGACACATTTTATGGCCTGATTTTTGGTTGATAAATTTTATATTGGTAAACCAATATGCTGTTCATATTCAGGCATCAGGGCTAAAGGTGGAACATCAGTCGTGTATTGTCTATTGCCTTTCCTTTCATCTGGCCTCACTAGCGAAACGGGGCGCATTATTATTTTGTTGGTTGACCAGTTTCGCGTTTTTGGTGTGCTACGCGTGCTATCCCTATTTACAAATGCTATAGTCTGATACCGGGAAATCGCATCGGACGGGCACGACCAATATGAAATCAAACACTTCTCAGCAAAGACCTTACCAGGAAGTGGGCGCAATGATACGGGATCTGATTGTTCAGACGCCGTACCGCCCCGGGGAGCGCTTGCCACCGGAAAGAGAGATCGCTGAGAGGCTCAATGTGACGCGTACCGTCGTGCGTGAAGCGCTGATCATGCTGGAAATTAAAGGTCTGGTTGAAGTCCGCCGCGGCGCCGGGATCTACGTGCTCGACAGCGCGGATAATAACGAGATGGAAGGCGCTGACGTCAATCACTGTAATGACGCCGGGCCGTTTGAACTGTTACAGGCGCGTCAGTTGCTGGAAAGCAATATCGCTGAATTTGCCGCTCTGCAAGCCACCCGCGAAGACATCATTAAAATGCGCCAGGCGTTACAACTGGAAGAGCGAGAGCTCGCCTCCAGCGCGCCGGGCGGCTCAGAAAGCGGCGATATGCAGTTTCATCTGGCCATTGCCGAAGCGACCCATAACAGTATGTTGGTAGAGCTCTTCCGTCAGTCCTGGCAATGGCGTGAAAATAATCCGATGTGGCTCCAGCTTCATAGCCATCTGGGCGATACGCTTTACCGTAAGGAGTGGCTGGTCGATCATAAGCAGATCCTCGCGGCGTTAATTAAGAAAGACGCCCGCGCAGCGAAGCTGGCGATGTGGCAGCACCTGGAAAACGTGAAGCAGCGTCTGCTGGAGTTTTCCAATGTTGATGACATCTACTTTGATGGCTATCTGTTTGAGTCATGGCCGCTGGACAACGTTGATGCCTGATTATACCTGGAATAGCGTGGGCAGGCCCAGTCCACGTTTTACTTCCTGTAACGTCTTTTGAGTGACCTCATGGGCCCGCTCGCTACCTTTTTTCAGCAATTCCATTAGCATTCCCTTATCTGCAATAAAGGTTGCCCGTCGTTCGCGTATGGGCGCGATCAGTTCTTGCAGGCAGGTCTCCAGCTCATTTTTACAGACACGGTCGCCTAATCCGCCTTGTTGATAATGTGCTTTCATCGCCGCGACTTTGGCTTTATCCGGATGGAACGCATCCAGCCACGTAAAGACGACGTTACCTTCTATTTTTCCCGGATCGCTAATTTTTAAATGATTGGGATCGGTGTACATCGCGCTGACCGCACGGTGGATGGTCTCTTCGCTGGCGGAAAGAAGCAGGGTATTGCCGAGCGATTTCGACATCTTGGCGCTGCCGTCAATGCCGGGCAGACGACCCGTATCGCTCAGGAGCGCCTGACAGGGTCGCAATACTGGCGAGGAGAAAAGACTATTCATCTTATGAACGATCTCATTCGTTTGCTCAATCATGGGCAATTGGTCGTCGCCAACCGGTACCATTTCGGCCTTAAAGGCGGTGATATCTGCCGCCTGGCTAATGGGATACGCCATGAACCCGACCGGCAGGGAACGGGTAAAGCCTTTTTGGGCAATCTCATTTTTTACCGTAGGATTACGCTCCACTCGGGCGACGGTAACAATATTCATATACAGCACCGTTAATTCGGCGAGGGCGGGTAACGCGGATTGCAGGCAGATCGTCGTCAGTGCGGGATCGATGCCGACGGCCAGATAGTCAGCTAACACTTGCGGAATATTATCGCGGATTTTTTGCGGATTACTGCCGTTATCGGTGAGTCCCTGCAGGTCGGCAATCAGGACATACTGTTGGTGATCCTGCTGTAGCGCGACGCGCTGGCGCAGTGAACCGACATAATGGCCGAGGTGCAGCGAGCCGGTGGGGCGATCGCCAGTCAGAATGATAGGAAGGGTGTTCATTAAGGACTCCTTTATGCTTATTGTAAAGCCGAAAGACGTCCCGAAACACAGTAGCCGCCTTTCGGCGGCTACTTAAAGAGGGATAGTGATCCGTGCCGCCTTCAGGAAGGCAGCCACCAGCGGAGATGACGTTGCGTAGCGTTGGATCGTTTCGTGTTCATGTGATCTAACGTATCACGACTAAACGTAAGGGTAAAGCGGCTGGCGTGTCGTCCGGGCATAAAGTCATATCGCCTGAACAGAGAACATGTCACTGACTTTGAAACGCGATTTTATAATTTGCTGCCCAAAAATACGTGGCGCTGAAAGGCGCATTTTTGATGCAAATCATTTATTACTGTGATAACACTGCGCGCGATAAAAACATTAAATATATTCACATAGTAAATATGTTCTATTGGAATGGTTGTTTTCGATATGACAAAAGTCTAAAAACCCATTGATGTGAAAAGGAATAAGAATTGTCTATATTCCGATTCGGTGGAATTAAGTAATTTCTCGGATAAAAATAAGAAATGATATTGATATTTCTTTTTTGATATGGTTCTTATAGCGGCTATGGTTATTCAGGAAACGATGCTTGAATGCCTGGCGTAATAGATTTCAGGTCAGTAGCGCTATTGTAAAATGGATTGTTGATGGCAGAAGGTATTTAGCAAGAATCCAGTTATAGCAGATTGTCGGTATTTAATCTGGTATACAGAGACACCAACGAAATGGCTGGAAAATGGAACGTTCTTTCATTGTTGGCGTTCCGTCCTTGTCAGCCTGCTTTGCCGCATGATAATCACGGAGGGGGGATGGACGCCATCTATTTAAAACTGGACGGTATTGAAGGCGAAAGCCGGATCAAAGGTTTTGAAAACCAAATAAAACTTATTGCTTACAACCACAACCCGACGAAACGGGAGTCCGGCGAAGCGAGAGGGACTTATATTGGAGGGTTGACGCTGACAAAGCCAGTCGATCTTGCTACACCAGGCCTCTATGAGCACTATTGTAACGGGAAAACGGTGAAAGAAGGCGTGCTGACATTATGCCGTCGTGATAAGGGCGCAATGCTGCCATTTATTATTTATACGCTCACCAATGTGCGAATTTCACGCATGAGCAATCATGGCGACGCCGAAGGCAGCGCCACGGAGACCGTGGATTTGGTTTATAGCCATATTCGCTGGGATATTCCCGCATTAGCGTCGAAAAGCAAAACACGGCGGCCCCTTCACCGACAGGCGCTGTGGCGATGAGAACAAAACAAGCTTGCGGACTCGCAGTGGGCGATGCTGTATAGCGAAATGGCATTTAGCGGCTTGCGAAGGCTGATGAGCGCTCATGTAACCAATCGATTGCCTGAAAAGGCGATAACGCATGGCCCTTACACCCGTTATGATTTTTACGCATAGCCGCTAATAAAACGGCATTTTTTATATACACATCAAGTTGATAGTGTGTTTCTGACCTTGACGTAAATAAGCGGGAAAAGCGATGAAACACACCATTGGGATACTGGGGGGGATGGGACCTGCGGCAACGGCGGATATGTTGGAAAAATTTGTTGAATTGCGACATGCCAGTTGTGATCAACAACACATCCCGCTCATTGTCAGCTCTATCCCTGATATTCCCGATCGTACAGCATGTCTGTTATCCGGCGGGCCTTCGCCATACCGTTATCTGGAGCGTTATCTGCATATGCTGGAAGACGCCGGGGCGGAGTGTATCGTTATCCCATGCAACACTGCGCATTATTGGTTTGATGATTTACAGAACGTCGCGAAAGCGCGAATGATCAGCATCCTGGACGCTACCATGGGGGATATTCCGCCATCGGCGCGGCACGTTGGTCTGCTGGCGACCAATGCGACGCTGGCAACCGGGTTATATCAAAAGAAAGCGCTGGCGCGGGGGCTGACGTTAATTCAGCCAGAAGAAGCGGGGCAGGCGTTGGTAATGCAGGCTATTTATACGCTTAAACGTGGCGATAAAACTGCGGCGCAAGCGCTGCTGCTGCCGCAAATCGATAGCCTTATTGCCCGTGGCGCTCAGGCAATTATTATGGGGTGTACCGAAATTCCGCTTATTGTGGCCGGACATGAACGCGCGATAGCGTGCCCGATGATTGATTCCACAGCGTCGCTGGTGCGCGCGGCGATTCGTTGGTATGAGTCCTGGCCAGACACCCGCGCCTCTTTGACCGGGGAACAACGCCTTACCGCCTGAGGTGTTTACAGCGCGGCCTGAAGCCCACGCAGGTCGCGCCAAAATGTTTCGGCTACCTGACTCATGCGGGTATTCATGCGATAAGCATAAGCCTGGATCGGAATAACCAGTTCGTCGGCATCAAGCACTATCAGGCGCCCGTCGGTAATCTCCTGACGGATAGCATACTCGGGCAACCAGGCGATTCCGCAGCCGTCCATCGCAACCTGTTTTAACAATTCACTCATCGAAGAGACGAAAAATGTACTGAAACTCAGTTCAGCATGGCGAGTCAGAGTACGATTTATCAGCCGGCCCATATAGGAGTTTTGACTGTAATTAAGCAGGGGAAAGTGCGGCTGCTCAAGCGTATAGCGCGGCTCGCCCCGGCCATTGTTGGCGCAAACCGGAAACAGTCTCGACTCAAACAGACGGATATTATCAAACGGCGCTTGTTGCAGGTTTTCATCGTGATAAGAAAAGATAAAATCGCTTTGCCCCTCACGTAACATATCCACCGCCTGGTCGACATCTATCGCCTCAACGGCGTAGGTAAACTGCGTCGGCATCTGCTTAACGATGGTCGGCAACAGGCCGAGGGAGAGCGAATGGGCGGCGGCAATCTTGATTTTACGCAGCGTATAATCGCTGCCGCCGCGCAGTTCGGTCAGATTACTTTCCAGCTGCTGTAACAGGTGGCGAACCTGAGAGTGAAAGATTTTACCCTGTTCGGAAAGCTGTAGCGGCGAGACCTGTCGGTTAAACAGTTCAACGCCCACGGCATGTTCCAGAGCGCGAATCCGCCGGCTAAAAGCGGGTTGCGATACGTTGCGGATAATGGCGGCCTGAGAGAAATTGCGGCACTTTTCCAGCGTCAGAAAATCATATAGCCATTTTGTCTCAATATTGTGCAAACCTGCTCCAGTTACATCCATTTACCGTTATCCTGTCAGCCGCCCGAAGGGGCATTCTACGTCCATTCGGGCGGCTGACAACCGCTTATCCCGTCCTCTTTCAGAATGCCGTGATGGGGCAGCCTGAAACTAGCGGGAATTACGCCGGTTCAAAGGTACCTTTTACGCAGGCTTTCCCCTCATTGACCATGCGTTTGCCGCGCGCATACACCTGCTCAATACGTAAATCTGCGCTAAAGACGAGCAGATCCGCATCGTTACCGGGACGGATTTCGCCTTTGCCGTCCAGACTGAGGAAGGCGGCTACGCTGGTCGTCAGCGGACGCAGAGCATCGGTCAGGCTGAATCCGTAGTGATTAACCAGCGTCTGCAACGTCTCCAGCAAACTTTCGAAGCCCGCGACGCCGATGCCCGTCAGATTTCCGGCAGCGTCAAATAGCGGCTGGCTGCCGTTACCGTCTGAACTGAGCGTCACCCGGGAAAGCGGGACGCCGGCTTTTACCGCTCTGGCAATGCCCTCCGCCGGCGCGACGGGATCCGGAATACTGGTGGTAATGTCGATCACGCCGCCTTTAAGCGCAAACGCCAGCGCCTGCTCGAAAAGCGATTCGCTACGGTTGACGTGGGTAGGCAGCAGTTTACCGATCGGCACGTCGCTGTTTTCCAGGATGTCGTACAGCGGCTGTAACCCTTTTTTGCTGCTGCCCATATGAAAAACGCTGACACCGGGTTTGCCGCCCAGCAGGCCGCCAACGCGTGATTCGGCGGCCATGCTGGCGAGTTGATTCCCGCTGGGCGCGGCGGAACGGTGGTCGGAGACTGCGCATTTCACGCCAATGACGCGATCGATCAGCGCGACGTCTTTTTCTACCGAGCCAGTAATGGTCGGCGACGGAACGTGATAAGCGCCCGTGAGCATCCAGGCGGTGATCCCCTCCTCATTTAGCGCTCGCGTTTTGGCTAACAGCGACGCGGGATGACGGCTGACGGAGTCGGTGCCAAGCAGGCCGACGACCGTTGTTATCCCGGCTTCCGTCAGGCGGCTCAGGGAGACTTCCGGCGTCCGCGTCGTCGGCCCCGCTTCGCCGCCGCCGCCGATCAGATGAACGTGTTGGTCGATAAAGCCCGGGCACAGCATACGGCCGCTAAGATTAATCACCGTACAGTCCGGTACGATATCGCTGGGGATGTCAGCGCCGACGGCAATAATTTTGCCATTCGCGAGCAGAACATCGCAGATGCCCCGGTCTTCTGGCGCAAACAGGTGCGCACCCTGTAATAAGGTAAACTCCGCGGCGGATAAATCAGGCATGATAACTCCTTATTAAACAATAAGCTGCATGACCCAGATCGACAGCAGCGCATTGATGGCGCAGACTGCGATAATATGCGGGTAATATTTGGCGTTGACTTCGGCAGTACCGAGACAGCGGCCGACATTCTGTACCGGGTTTCCCATCAGGTAAATGGCTGGCAGTAGTACGGTAACATCGTGGCCGCTTAGCGCGCCGGCGGTAGCCAGACTGGCCGCCACGCCAACGGCGCCGCCCATACTCATCAGCGAAGCCAGAAGCACCGTAGCCGCTTCGCCGGGAAGCCCCCACAACGCCATCACGGGCTGGCAGATATGGCCTACCCAGTCGAGCAGACCGGTAATTTTCAGCGCCTGAATAATGACAAATGCCATGACCACATTGGGTAACAGGTTGGTCGTAGCGATGGTAAAACCGCGGCGTGCGCCATCGATAAACATATCCATGACATTCTTACGTACCTGAGTCGTCATGATTGGGCTCCTTGCGCAGGGTGACGGCGTTCTTCGATGTTAATCCAGATGCGCAAAAGGTTTGCGCCGATAAATTTGAATAGCAGAATGACCACCAGCGGAATGATGACTGACGTTCCCAGAAAGGCGAATACCGCAACGCCGGAGGAGAAATAGTTGGTGATAATAGCGCTGCCGCTGGTCTGCCAGGCGGCAAAAATCACTTTATCGCGTTCGGTGATTTCGCCTTCCTGCGCCAGTTCTTTGGTCATACCCGCCGCCGCGTCGGTATTTTGCAGGTTGGCGATCAGCGCCAGTGAGCAAATGCCGGGAATGCCAAGCAATGGTTTCAGGATGGGCGTCATCAATTGCTGCGCCGCCCGCAGACCGCCCAGTCCATCCGTAATCGCGATGATACCCAGAGAAAGGATAACCGACGGTGCCAGCTCCAGCGCAAAAAGGAAGCCATCTTTCGCGCCCGTTCCGCCCGCGCCACGAAAGGTCTGCGTACCGGTCACATGACCGAATGACCCGTTGAGTACGGTAAAATCAAAAACGCGCCACCAGCCTTCGCTTCCGGAAAATACGCCGGAAAAGAAAATAATGGTGAGAAAAAACGCCAGGTATCCCTTTATCCCGACCTTTTCTGTATCAAGCGGCATGGCCGCCCCGTCCACTTGTTGCGCCATAGCGATCCCCGAATTTTTTTGATGATGTGTTGGTTGTAGCCACAGGCCAAAAAGCCCGAAACAGAAAGACCTTATCAGCCATAAGGGTAAGGACAAAATGCAAGTATGTATCGTGCTATGCGTTTCTTGCATAGCAGCGCGAAAAATCACCATCCTCGCTACTGCCGGAGGCGCGGGGAACCGTGGACGGTATAACGCGAGGTAAAAAAGCAAAGAAACAGGTGTTGACGCAGGCCGGAGCTGGGAGCAGGAAAAAAGGAGAAATAAATTTGACGTTAGTCAATTTCACGCCACTTAATTATCGTTGTTAAAAAATAGGATTTTTTAACCTAAATTTTACTTTTTTACTGTAATTTTTCACGCCTTAAGAGGAATTGTCACGGTCAGGTCAGTAGCCGCTGATAGGTCAGCTTGCGCCCTAAGAATCCTACGGGCAGGTAATAAAAAACGAATAATCGAATTAATTTCATGATGTGATTTATTTATAATTGTGATGATTTGAGAGGCAGCGATAATCATCATAATGGAATATATACCCAAAATAATTCGAGTTGCTTAAAGGCGGCAAGGGAGTGAGTCCCCGGGAGCATAGATAACGATGTAACTGGAGTGAGCAACGGCCCGTCAGGGCGAGGCCCATGGATGGGCCGGGTAATCCGTAGCCAACACAGAAGCCACTTGAAGTAGGAAGGGTATATAAAATAATAGACAGATTGATAACACTAAAAACCATAGAATAAGTATAGTTTTTAGTGGCATCTTTACCTTGAAATAACGTGTTGAGGATGTGCTATTAAAAACAGATCCGCATTGCGCCGCGAATAGCATTAAAGATACAACCCGGTGCAGATAGCGCGGGTTTACTCTACCGCTTATTCACGTATCACAAACCGTTTTTGTTTTATCTGCTGCGCGGCGCTGATCAGCGCGGCAAAAAAGAGCGCCGCGGCACCGCAAAGCGTGGCGTTGATAATTGCCGACGCGCCATTGCCTGACAGACTGGCGGCGAGCGGACCGAGAATTTGCCCAATACCATACGTTAGCGTCACCAGGCCTAACAAATTAATATTGCCCGGCGCGCTGAGTTGTCGGGCAAGCGGCATCACCAGCGAGGTTGTGCCCATAAACGTGGCGCCAAAACCAATACTGCTCAGTATTAACAGCAACAACGAGTCGCTGGCGAGAGACAGCAGCACGCAGGCGCTCTGGATCAACAGGTTCGCGGTCAGGCATGGCAGGACGCCCCAATGTTTTGCCGCCCACAGCCAGCCGAAGCAGCCGGGAATGATCGCCAGGCCGACCAACGACCAAAGGTGCGCCGTGAGTAGCGGAGAGCCCGCGCTTTTCGCCATCAGCGGCAAATAGGTAGCGACAATGATGTAGCCGAATCCGGCGAAACCGTACAACAGCGCCAGTTGCCACCAGGGCATAGGCTGATTTTCGATTCTTGCTAAGGGCGCAGGCGGCAGCGCATGAGCGCGGGGGGGAATCAATATTGCCACGATTAATAGCAATATACCGGCGAGCGCCCCGGCCCCCAGCCATAGCGAATGGGCCGAAAGCGCATAATGTAAACCGCCAATGACATATTCGTTGCCCAGTGCAATCCCGGCCCCGACGCCGGAAAAGAGCGCGGCGATCACAAACGGATGGCGGGTATGATGCAACACAATCATTGATCCAAAAATCATCATTCCCGCGCTCGCGACGCCTGCCAGGAAGCGCACCAACATGACGACCGCGGGTTGGGTAAATATCGCCATGGCCAGAATAAGAATACCGGTGGCGACCGCCGAAGCCAGCAGCATGGGGCGTAGACGAGAGGGGAGATGAAAAAGGCCAAAGGAAAACAGTAAGCTTCCCGCCAGGTACCCTGCATAATTGGCGCTGGCAATCCAGGAGAGTTGGTTAAACGTTAGCTGCTTTTCCGCCAGCATTACCGGCAGCATGGGCGTATACAGAAAGCGGCCAACTCCCATCCCCAGCGTCAATACCATCATACCGAAAAGCGCCGTAAAAATGGGATGGCGAGGTGAAGCGCTCTGAGCATGAACCATGGTTTTTCTCTTTGCTAAAGTAAGGCAGGAATGCCGGATTGTTGTTGTAAATGATAATAAAAAGTAAAATTAATGTTTCAAATTTGCAAGAAAAGAAAGTGAAGCGCAGGCGAATAACGGATTGAGAAGAGGGGCATCGGTGGGAAATGGCATTAAATTAATGCCTCCCACGTGCGGGGTTTGGCAGTTAATCTGAACGAGAATTGCGCCTTCCCCTTCTTAGATACTGAGCAGTGCCGGTATTTGCGACAGTAAATATAACACCAGACCAATAGCGCCGCCGACCAGCGTGCCGTTCACGCGGATAAACTGCAAATCTTTACCGATATTAAGCTCAATCTGCTGCGACATATCGCGCGCATCCCAGCCTTTTACGGTATCGCTGATGTGGCGCGTCAGGAAGGCGGCGAATTCCGGCGCGACGCGGTGCGCGGCCTGTTCCAGATGACCGTTAAGCGAGGCGCGTAATGCGTCGTCGGCGATCAGCGTCTCGCCAAACCATTGTCCGGCATGAGCGATGCGCTGCTTCACCTTTGAGTCTTCGGCGTTGATATCTGTTTTTAACCACTGGCGTAGATCCGCCCAGATTTCGCCGAGATAACGGTTAAACGCCTCATCTTCCTTCAGGTAACTTTTAATGTTTTCTGCCCGGGCAGCCATTTCCGGATCATGTTTAAGTTTATCGATCAGCTTATACGTCGCACGATCGAAGGCATGACGAATCTGATGCGCGCGGTCGTGACTGATATCATCCAGCAGAGAATTCACCGCGTCGGAGACCAGTTCAGCGCTGTGTTCTCCCAGCCATTCGGTCGGCAGAATCTTCGCTTTTAACGGATGCTCGGTCTCCAGCCAGCGTATGATCTGTCTGGCGATAAATGTTCGGGAGCTGTCACGCTGTAACAGGGCGATAAGCTGGGCGATCAGCGTATCGAGTAACACCTGGTGACGATCGTTTTTGGTCATGCTTTCCAGCATCAGGGCGCTGGTGCCGGAAAGGTCCACTTTATCAATCGCCTTATGCACCGCTCGCTTGAGCAGCCGCTGAATACGGGCGTCATCGGTTAGTTCCAGAAAGCCGCTCATAATTTGCAGCAGATGCTGCCCGACCCGGCTGGCGTTGTCCGGCTGGCTGAACCAGTTTCCGATAAGCAGCGCGGGTTCATGGCGGCGGATTAGCGCGATCAGCGACTGCGTATCAAGGAACTTCTCCTGCACAAATTGCCCAAGATTTTCGCCGATTCGGTCTTTATTACGGGGAATAATCGCCGTATGTCGTGAAATAAACGGAATGGGAATGCGGCGAAACAGCGCCACCACGGCAAACCAGTCCGCCAGCGCGCCAACCATCGCCGCTTCGGCAATTGCTTTTACGCCCAGCACCCAAAAACTGGGCGGCAGGAAAAGCGTGGTCACAAACGTCGCGGCGGCTATCAGCAACAGTGAGAGCGCCAGGCGTTTGGCGCGTTTGAGTTCGGCGATTTTATTCATAGGGTTAAGGATAGAGCCAGACGGCAGGAACGTGCAAAAAACATCAGATTATCCTGTGCCGGATAAGCCTCTATCCGGCAGAGTATTTACTTCTCAGCGGCCAGTTCTGCCGCCTCATGCTGGCGCACGCGCTGTAATAGTGTCGCCAGAGTGAAGACCACAATCACCCCGGCCACCGCTGCCAGCAGGTGAAACGGCAGTCTCCCGCCGTGAAACCACAGCCAGCGGCCAACTTCGACCGACACCGCCATCACCGTCAGAATCACCATGTTCAGCGAGGCTGAAACCGTCCCTTTTGGCAAGTTGTTGGAGAAAAGCGTGAAGCGAAACAGCGTCGGGAAAATCATGCCAATGCCGAACGCGTACAGGCTGGTGCCCAGCACAGACCAAAGCCAGACGTGCGGCAGAAGAAGATTACCGAGAAGCAATGTTGCCAGCCCGCTTAACTGGATTGGTACGGCGCGCCAGATAAAACGCGGTCGGGTCGGATCTTTCACCAGGCGCACAACGATCATATTGGCCACGATCACCGCGCCGAATACGGGCACCTGCGCCCAGGCGAATTGCGAAGTACTCATCCCGCCGGCATCGATCAGGATCACCGGCGACACCGCCACCCAGCTCATCATCGGGATGTAGCTCAACGACAGCGTAGCCGCCCCGGTGAGAAAAATCGGGTTGCGAAACACATTACGAAAATCGCGCAGTACGCTCACCGCGCTGAACGGCACCGCGCCGCGTTGCACCGTTTCCGGCATCGCCAGCAGCAGGCCGCACAACGCCAACAGTCCCATCACCGCAATAATACCGAACAGTACCTTCCAGTGAACGAAGTGCATCAGCGCGGCGCCGGAGAGCGGGCCGATAACCGGAGCGACCAGCACAATGGAGGTAATAATCGCCATCAGCTTAATGGCTTTGGTTTGACCGAAGGCCTCCTGTACCGTGACGTAGCCGACCGTTGCGATAAAGCAAATGCTGGTGCCCTGCACAAAACGGGCAACCAGAAACTGCGTCATTGAGGTCGTCAACAGCGTTGCCGCGCAGGCGAGAGTAAAAATTAATGCCCCTGCAATCAGCACTGGCCGGCGGCCAATCCTGTCGGATAGCGGCCCCAGAAGCCATTGCAACGCCATTCCGCCCGCCAGATAGAGACTGACCGAGGCCGGCGCAAGACTGACGTCAGCATTAAAATCGCGCACGACGTTAATGATGCCAGGCTGAATCAGATCCGTCGTCAGATAGGCGGCAAAATCGTACAAAATCAGCGCCATCGGGAAAAATAACGTTGTGGCGCGTTGGGAGAAAAACTGAATAATCCGTTGCATAAAAAATGCGCTCCATGTCGGAGAACCCCATGATGGGATAGCGAAACTCAATACCGTCATCGTGACGTCAGGCAGGCGATGGAAACAGCGGCTGCGGATGTACTGAATTTCATGTAATCAAAAACGCTGCCGGTGAAAACACAGACAGGAAGAGACGCGTTCTGAATCTCGTCAGAACGTGTGGCGATTACAGATAACAATCAGCACATCACACCTCGGGAAATTTACGTTGCACGGAAAATATACACATTAAGTGTAATTAAATTTTGATGTTAATCAAAAGAGTTTGTCTGGTTAATAAAGATAAAGGCAGGGCGCGCAGGCTGGTATTTTGCGTGTTCAGTTCCGAAAATGTATGTGCATTACAGATAACAGGATTTATCTTCCGTCGCGCCTCGCAATGCTGAAAAGGTACGGATGAGAAAGGAATTTTCAGGAGGTAGAGTCGCAGCATCCTGGTTTGGGATGACGGAGCGCCATGAAAAAATCGACGACCTCAACACCGCATGATGCGGTGTTTAAAACCTTTTTGCGCCACCCGGAAACCGCCCGCGATTTTATGGAGATTCATCTGCCGGTGTCGTTACGCCAGCTTTGCGACCTGCGGACGCTAAAGCTGGAGCCCGGCAGTTTTATTGAAAAAAATCTGCGAGCCTATTATTCCGATGTGCTTTGGTCGCTGAAAACGCGCGAGGGCGACGGTTATATTTATGTCGTGATTGAACATCAGAGCACGCCGGATGCGCATATGGCGTTTCGGCTGATGCGGTATGCGATGGCGGCAATGCAACAGCATCTGGATGCGGGGCATAAGCATCTTCCGCTGGTGGTGCCGATGCTGTTTTATCACGGTGTTGATAGCCCGTATCCTTTTTCGCTGTGCTGGCTGGATGAGTTTGCGAACCCGGAAGTGGCAAGAAGACTCTATGCCGCTGCCTTTCCGCTGGTCGACATTACGGTGGTATCGGATGATGACATTATGCAGCACCGCCGCATTGCGCTGCTGGAGCTCATCCAAAAACATATCCGCCAGCGCGACCTGCTGGGACTGGTTGAACGAATTGCTTCGCTGTTAGTTACTGGTTGCGCTAATGACAGGCAGCTTAAAGCGCTGTTTAATTATCTTATGATTCAGCACGGACATACGCCTCGTTTCACCACGTTTATTCGTGATGTGGTAGGGCATGTCCCGCACACTAAGGAGAGACTGATGACGCTGATAGAGAGGATCCGCGCAGCGGATCGCAGAAAAGGGGAACGGCAAGGAAGACAGGTCGGTCTGGAGGAAGGATTAGCAGAAGGATTAGAAAAAGGGCTGGAAAAAGGTCAGCATGTTGCCGCATTGCGTATCGCCAGACAGATGCTGGCGGACGGACTTGACCGCGAGACTGTCCAGCGGTTCACCGGCCTTACGGCTGAAGAGCTTCAGGATGTTAGCCACTAACGCGGTTCCAGTCTGAATGTTGCAGGCCCGGTGCCCGCCGGGCAACGCGCTCTATAATTATCGCTGATAACCTCACGAATATACCGAACTTTACCGATAGCGCCAGCCATCTCTACTACCCTTATTGTTCTGAGCGGCATTTACGGCTGCCTTAATGACGATAACAAGGAGACATGTGATATGGCTTACCAGACAGTGAATCCTGCCAATAATCAGCTCATTAAAGAGTACCCCCCGCACACGGACGCGGATATTGAAGCCGCGCTGCAAAAAGCTGACGCGCTCTATCACTCCGACTGGTCCAAAGGAGAGATTGACCAACGTCTGCCGGTACTGCATAAGCTGGCTGACTTGATCGACAGCCGTGTTGAAGAACTGGCAAAAATCGCCAGCCAGGAGATGGGCAAGCTCATCGAGCAGAGCCGTGGCGAAGTCAAACTGTGTGCGCAGATCGCTCGCTATTATGCGGATAACGCGAAGCAGTTTCTTGCCCCGGTGCCTTATAAAACCGAGTTTGGCGACGCGTGGGTAGAACATCATCCGATTGGCGTCATCATGGCTGTTGAGCCGTGGAACTTCCCGTACTATCAGTTGATGCGTGTGCTGGCGCCGAACCTGGCCGCTGGTAACCCGGTGCTGGCGAAACATGCCAGCATCGTACCGCACTGCGCCGAGACATTTGCCCATCTGGTGCGTGAAGCCGGCGCGCCGGAAGGCGCATGGACCAACCTGTTTATTTCCTCCGATCAGGTGGCGAATATCATCGCCGACCCGCGCGTGCAGGGCGCGGCGCTGACCGGATCTGAAAAAGCGGGGAGCGCCGTGGCGGCACAGGCGGCGAAGCACATTAAAAAATCGACGCTGGAACTGGGCGGGAACGATGTGTTCGTCGTGCTGGACGATGCCGATCTTGAGAAAGCGGTGAAAATTGGCGTGCAGGCACGGCTCACTAATGCGGGGCAGGTATGTACGGCGGCGAAGCGCTTTATCCTGCATGAGAAAATCGCCGATCAATTCCTCAGCCAGTTCACCGAGGCGTTCAGGAAGGTGAAGGTGGGGGATCAGATGGACGCTTCTACTGAACTGGGGCCGCTGTCGTCGAAAGATGCGCTGGAAACATTGACCAGACAGGTCGAGGAAGCGGTAAAAAATGGCGCGACGCTGCACATTGGCGGCAAGCCGCTGGAAAGCAAAGGCAACTTCTTTGAGCCGACCATTCTGACCCACATTACGCGTGACAACCCGGCGTACTTTGAAGAGTTCTTCGGCCCGGTGGCGCAGATGTATGTGGTGAAAGACGATGACGAGGCGGTAAAACTCGCCAACGATTCCCACTACGGCCTGGGCGGTGCGGTGTTTAGTCAGGATATTGAGCGTGCTAAACGCATGGCCTCCCGGATTGAAACCGGGATGGTTTATATCAACTGGCTGACCGACACCGCAGCGGAGCTGCCGTTCGGCGGCGTTAAGCGTTCGGGCTTCGGACGCGAGCTATCGGATCTGGGGATTAAGGAGTTTGTGAACCAGAAGCTGGTAGTGGTGCGCCGCTAATCCCTGTTGCCCCTCTGAAAACGGGAGGGGCCTGGCTTTTTGCAGCGAAGGACGCGGATCTTAAATCAGAACGAAATAAGCGAACAAAACACCTTCAATCGCCCTCCTTATTTATCCACGTTGCACTAACCGTGCTTTTTATCCCGATATTGTTTGTACAGACATTCATGATGCCCGCATTTTCTGTTCTATGCGGAGGCCGGTATGGAATTTTACGAGAACCGCCCCAGACAACCATTCATTGGCTTTGTGCAGCTCAGACGGGCGCTAAAAAGGTGGTGGCTGCGTAAGCGGGCCTGTCAGGCGCTGCGACGAATGAGTGACGAGCAGTTAAGGGATATTGGGTTGGAAAGGAAGGATGTGGAATAACAGATAAGAGTCAGTAAAACTGGAAAGGCTGGATAATCTTATCTTAACCTCTCCAGTAGGCGGATATCCTGGAACGCTAATTTTCCTGCCAGGCTTTCTCGATCAGCAGTTTAGCTTTATCCAGATCGTGTTCATTACGCACAATCAATTCGACGTCGCCGGTTCCCCAGTGGCCAATGTTTGTGACGTCCCGGCTAAATCCTTCTTCAAGCTGGATATGCTGTGGATTAATTTTCAGCCACAGGCGTAGGTGTGGGTCGGTCACGGGATAAACGGCCACGCACAGAAAGTTACGAATGAGGTGGAAGGCGTCATAGAGCTTAAGCTCTTTAAACTGAACCTCATCACTGAGTGAGAGCACATAGTTTTTTAGCTGTTCATATAATGAAAGCAGCGCGGGAGAGGCCAAAGAGAGCTGTTCGCGCTGCGTGCGGGTATGGCGTTTACCGCTGCTGACGGAACCGTTCGCGATGATGTGCTGAGGGCTATTTTCGACCACGGCGTTAACCAGTTCCAGCATTAACAGGTCGTCGGCAAAAAGCTTGTAGCGAATCAGGTTGATATTGCGGTTGATTTGCTGAACGGCATGTTCGTCGTATTTATTAAAATCGGCGGCAATACAGATTAACCGTGTGCCGGACCAGTCAATGGCTTTGGCCGCGGTTTTACTTATTTTTTCCATCACCAGCAACTGAAATTCCGCTTTATGATCGAGCAGCCAGTCGAGATAAAACAGCCCCTGGTTAATGACGTTTTCATTGCTGTGGCGCTTATATTCAATAATCACCGGGCAGTTATTTTCATCGAGGCCGAGGGAATCAATTCGCCCACGATGGGTTTTACCCGTGCGGTATTCGGTCTCGAGAAAGCGGACGCCAAGGAACGTTTCCATATGGGATTCGATCAGCATTTGCAGATCTTTTTCAATGGCTGCGGCTTTGCCCGGCAGTTCTTGTACTTTCCCGCCACCGAGGCGGAAAAGCTGGATATCGCTCATGGATCCCTCCTGAATTTCATATTACCGGGTATGATACTGCACAGAGTAGAATCAGAAAGCATAAAATTGAGTCTGAGGATATGTTATTTGTGGTAATTTATTAATTTGAAAAGAGAAAATGGCAGGAGCGCCAGAATGAGTACGTTTGACACGACGAAAATTGCTTTAAAAGATATCCTGGGGCAGATTACTGATGGACGGGTACAGTTGCCAGATTTCCAGAGAGGGTGGGTATGGGATGATGAGCATGTCCGGTCTTTGCTGGTCAGTATTGCCCGTTCTTTTCCCGTTGGTGCGGTTATGCTGCTGGAGACTGGGGGAGAAGTTCGCTTCCAGGTGCGTCCAGTTGAAAATGTAGAATTGCAGAAAACCGAGCCTGAGATGTTGATTCTGGATGGCCAGCAACGTTTAACGTCCTTGACTCAAGTCCTGATGCTGGATACGCCCGTTAAGACTTTTAACGAGAAAGGAAAGCAGATAGACCGTTTTTATTATATTGATATTGAGGCCGCTCTGGACAATAGGCTTGATGAAGCTTTTATTTCTGTTGAAAAGTCTAAAAAAGTAACGATGAATTTTGGTCGTGATATAAAAACTTTTGTTAACTCCTTTGGAGAAACGGTTGAAATGGATTTTTCTACCGTGCAAAAAGAGTGCGAAGCATTATTTTTCCCTTGTAACCAAATTATCAACTCTGATGCATGGGAAAGTCATTTATATAAGTGTTCACAAGAAAAGTTTTTCACTTATATGCAGTTCCGTGAAAAAATTCTGAATGCCTTTAGGAACTATTTGCTGCCTGTTATTAAATTGGGTAAATCAACTAGCAAAGAGGCCGTTTGCCTGGTGTTTGAAAAGGTTAATACCGGTGGTGTTCCACTATCCGTATTTGAACTGGTGACCGCCAGTTTTGCGGCTGATGGGTTTAATCTTCGGGATGACTGGTTTGGCAGTAATTTGCGTCAAAAATTTGGCCGCCGAAATGTACTGAATAAAGAAGCTATCCTACAGGGCGTAGAGCCGACTGACTTTTTACAGGCTATCAGCATATTGAATACGCTAAAAAAACGGCGTGCCGATCTGGCCGAAGGGAAGACAGGGAAATCAGTTACTGCAGTAAGTGCTAAACGAGTTTCAGTATTAGCGCTTTCTCTTGAAGATTATCATTGCTGGGCCGACGATGTGGAAAAAGGCTTCTTACTTGCCGCTAAATTTCTCCATCATGAATGTTTTATGCACTCATGGGATCTTCCTTATCGTACGCAGCTTGTGCCGCTGGCGGCAGTATTATCGCAATTACAAGGCAATTGGCTGGAGCCCAAAATTTATGACAAACTGGCGCGCTGGTTCTGGTGCGGTGTCCTGGGGGAACTGTACGGCGGCGCGGTAGAAACACGTATCGCAAACGATGTGGAAGAGTTACTAAACTGGATTGAGAGGGACGGTGAAGAACCGCGTACCATTTATGAAGCATCATTCCAGCCCGGGCGTTTATTGACGTTACGCTCCCGATTGAGCGCCGCGTATAAAGCGCTAAGCGTGTTGATCCTACGCAATGGTGCTCAAGACTTTTTCTGGAAGTCGACGATCCAAAAGTTAGATTATGGTGAGATTGCACTCGATATTCACCATATTTTCCCAAAGATATGGTGCGAAACTAATAATATTAGTCCAGCAGTGTATAACTCTATCATTAATAAAACATCAATCTCCTATAAGGCCAATCGAATGATTGGTGGGAGATCTCCGGCTGAGTATCTGTCGCAGATCCAGACGCATCCGCAGGTAGGTCTGGAGAATGCCGAGATGGATGCGATCCTACGCAGCCACTTTATTGAGCCTTCGCTGTTACGGCAGGATAGTTTCGAGGCATTTTTTGCCGATCGAAAAAAACAATTGCTGAAATTGATCGAAGAGGCAATGGGGAAAAATATTAGTCAGGATGATGTTGCTGAATTAGAGACAGCAACAGACGAGATTGATGTCTGATACTGCAACCCAGGTACGAATTAAATCGCACCTGGGTTTCCTGCCTATTTAGAAGAAATCACGCGGATAAGCGTTTGAACTTGCTTTTGTTTACGTACTGACAGCTTGCTTACTTGCCGTAAAGACTCAACCAGCTCAGGCTCTGGTGGTTTCACGGTCAGTACGATGCAGCCTTCCATCACCTTAATATCCATTTTACTGCCGGTGGTAAAACCGGCGGCTTCCAGCCACTGGCCTTTCAGGGTAATGGCGGGAATACGGGTGTATTCCGGGTAGCGGCTCGCATAACTGACGGTGGCGGCGCGGTTATTTGTTGGGGAGACTTCTGGATCGGTGAATTCTGCAATAGAATGCGGGGTAGTCATGATCTCTATTCCTATTCCAATAGGGGTTGTGGTTAGCGATGTCGCCGTGCGCCAACACGACGGCATCGCGCTAAATACCTGTATATATCATCAGGGAATAGAAGGAAAGTCCAGCTGAAAATGAATGAAAATAACGGCGTGGATATGGGGATGGATTATTTCTGGTGATGGGAATAAAGCGGCTATTTAGCCGCTTTATTGATTTCTGGGGGCGAGTTAATTGATGGCGGCGTCGGTGAGAGCGTCGGCCAGGTGGAGCTGGGTTTGTTGGGCGGATTGAATTTGTAATTTAAGTTTTTCACATAATTCATTAAAATCATTCAATTTGAGCATGATTTTTTCTGCTTCACTACTTGGAGGGATTGCTACAGGGCAACCTCTTAACTGAGTCTTATTAATAGATGCTAAGTTGGTTGTTTGCTTGCTTGCACTAGCAAAATAATCTCTTGCATAAGGACTGTTCATGTATGTCTCAAGCCAGTAAGGATCAATGTCTTGTCCTATAATTCTTCCTTTGAAAACATGGTTTTGATTTGCTATATACCAATCATGGCACCACACAGTTGTTCTACCAACAGTATCCCAGTCACCACCTTCTGTTATTAAAAGGTCTCCTTTAATAACATGATATTTATCCTTCTCTTCCTCAGGGATATCAATCTCTTTAACTTCTGAAAGGTCAAGATAACCACGCTGAACGTTAGCCACACGTAGATAAGGGATTGAAATCAGCTTTCGGTTGGCTAAATTTCTTCCTTTAGTTATACCACTTTGAATATCAACGACGTCTTCGAATAGGCACCATTCCCACCCACTCGGCAGTTCAAATGGTTTTTCCTCATCACTAATCGGTGGCAACGGTTTTTGCTTTTTCATTTTCCCGTCTTTCACCAGTTGTGCTTTTTCCTGCGCAATACGTTTAAGCAGTTCAGAGGCTGGTTCGTCGTTCGGATCCTGCGGCACCAGTTTGCCCATTACCGCCAGTTGTAGAATTGTTTGTTTTAAGGCGTCAATGCTGACTTCGGTGGTAAACAACGTGTCGAAATGCTCGCTGATACGCGCCCAGTTTTCGGCCAATTCATCGGCGTTCTGGCTGTCGGTTAGCGTGGTTAGCAGGGTTTCAACCAGCTGTTGATGGGCGTCCAGGCTGGTCAGGGAGTACTGTTCCAGTTGGTCGCAGAGGGACATGAGTTCTTTAATTTTTTTAAATATTGAGTATTGTTCTTGGACTGGTGGTATAGGCAATAATAAAGTCTTTAGATGACCTGTCGCGATTCTGAACCGTGTCGCCCCTTTACCAAAGGATTCTACTTGTTGCCTAAAAGTCAGACTGTTAATCGCGGAAATTATATATTCGGCTGAATAGTTTCCAGAGGGCCTCATTGTTGCAATATCTACAACTGTTATTGCAGATTGAGATAGTTTAGGAAAAATACATGCTCTTCCAATAGGATTGGGTAGTCGGGCAATGAGTATGTCACCCTCCATTAACTGATGGCAATTTAAACGATGAAATGTACTCGTATTAATATAACGATCTGACTTATCCTTAAAATCACCAACACCGACATCAGCAAGTTGAATTAATCTATAAGCTCCCGATGGATCTTGATCTTTACTTTCGATCCAATCACCATCGATTATTCCCATAGGGGCTAGTTCATTCAACCTTGCCCACTCCCACCCCGCCGGCAGCTCAAACGGTTTCTCTTCCTCGCTAATCTCCGGCAGCGGCTTCTGCTTCTTAATTTTCCCCTGCTTCACCAGCTCGGCCTTTTCCGTCGCAATACGCTCCAGCAGCACCGACGCCGGTTTATCGTTCGGATCCTGCGGCACCAGCTTGCCGCGCACCGCCAGCTCCAGAATCAGCTCGCGCAGCTTCTTAATGCCGTACAGGTCAATCTTACCCGAACTGCCGCGCCCCGCCGTGGAGCGGGTTTGCAGCGCCGTGGTCCAGGTATCGATATGGTCGACAATCAGTTTTTCCACCGCCATCAGTTGGCCTCCTTACCGGAGAGCGCTGTGCCGAGAATATCGCGCAGCTGGTGGCGCAGGGTCTGGATTGCTTCCTGCTGCTTAGCGTACTGCGCCAGCAGTTCGTCCGGGTCGTGGCTGACGGTTTCCGCCTGGTGCGGGTTTTTGATATCGAGATTGAAGTTGCGGGCAATCACCTCGTCGATGCTGACCTTCCACGCCTGCTCGTTCTCGACGCGGCTGGCGAAGCCGTCGGCCTCGTTGCCCCACCAGTCGATCTCGGCCTGGAATTCTTCAAACTTCATTGGTTTGGTTTTGCTGTAGTTCTTCACGCCCGCCGGGTACGGGTGCTCGTAGAACCAGATCTCTTTGGTCGGCTGACCTTTGGTAAAGAACAGCAGGTTAGTTTTGATCCCGGTGTACGGGTTAAACACGCCGTTCGGCAGACGCACGATGGTGTGCAGGTTGCACTCCTCGGTGAGCAGCTTTTTGATCTTGGTTTTCACGCCTTCGCCAAACAGCGTGCCGTCCGGCAGCACCACCGCCGCGCGGCCGTTTTTCGCCAGCACTTCAATGATCAGTTGCAGGAACAGATCCGCCGTTTCGCGGGTCTGCATATCGGAAGGGAAGTTCTTCTCGATGCCGTCTTCTTCGGTGCCGCCGAACGGCGGGTTGGTGATAATCACATCCATCTGCTCGTCCCAGGAGGAGAGCGGTTTGTTCAGCGTGTTATCGTGGCGGATCTGTACTGGCACTTCGATACCGTGCAGCAGCATATTGGTGGTGCAAAGCAGATGCGGTAGCTGTTTCTTCTCCACGCCGTGGATCTGTTTTTGCAGGATCTGGTGGTCGGTGACCGTGTGCGCATAATGATTTTTAACATGATCAAACGCGCAGGCGAGGAAGCCGCCGGTGCCGCAGGCCGGATCCATAATCGATTCGCCGAGTTTCGGATCGACGCGCTCGACCATAAAACGGGTCACGGCGCGTGGGGTGTAGAATTCACCCGCGTTGCCTGCGGCCTGTAAATCCCGGAGGATCTGTTCGTAGATATCGCCGAACAGATGACGTTCGCTGGCGCGGGTAAAATCGATCTCGTTCAGCTTGTTGATCACCTGACGCAGCAGGGTACCGTTTTTCATGTAGTTATAGGCATCGCTGAATGCCTGCTTAACCACATAGCCGCGCGGGTTGATATCGATCTGCGCGGGCAGATCTTTTAGCGTCGGAAACAGGTCGTCGTTGACGAACGCCAGCAGTTTATCGCCGGTGATCCCTTCGTTATCGGCCGCCCAGTTGCGCCACAGGTAGCGCTCCGGCATCGGCAGCCTGTATTTTTCCTGCTCGATTTCCAGCGCCTGTTCCTGGGCGTCGAAGATCTTCAGGAACAGTAACCAGGAGAGCTGACCCAGACGCTGTGCGTCGCCATCGACGCCTGCATCTTTGCGCATGATGTCTTGTAATGATTTGATAGCCGAGCTGATTGACATGGGGTCGTCCCTTTATAAAAAAACAAAGCCACCTGCGGCAGACGGGCCGCAGGTGGCGTAATCAGGATGTTCAGGCGGAGCGGGGAGGAAGCTGGTAAATTTCGCTTTCCAGGTCACTCACTGCCTGCATATAGGTGCCTTTGTCACCAAAGCCGTCGGTGATGATCTCCTGCAGAGTGCCCATCTGGTCGAACGGTTTGAGCTTCAGCACCTGAATATTCTCGATTTCTTCCACGCCCGCATCGGCATATTTGTCCAGCAAATTGCTGAGTACAGTCTGCGCGGCATCGGAATATTTGGTGAAATAATTACGCTTGCGAACATTGTCTGCGCGCTCTTTGCGCGTGAGCGGCGGCTGACCATACACCACATGACAGAGCATGTCGAACGGGTCAAGATCTTTGCCCACCTCTTCCGCCAGAACATCCCAAAGGATGCCCTGTAATTCGAGCTCTTTGATCACCGCCGCTTTGCGGTCAGCATCTTGCCATTTCCGGACAAAATCATCCAGTGAGGCGCACTCTTTGAGCACGGTTTTGCGGGTGTAATCTTTGAAGGATTCGGTGACCAGCCTGCCGTCGGCGTCGTAATACTGGACGCGTTGCGAGACCACACCAACGGTGACGCCGTTAATGTGAAATTTACGGACCCGGTTGTCTTCCTCTTCCGGTAACGGGCCGGAGCCGCCCATCGTGCTGGTGGTGTAGGTGGCCGGATCTTCGTCTGCCCCGTTGATATCCTCGTCGGCAAAGACGTCAGGCGTTTCTTCCTCCAGCGTTTCGTTGAAGCCGGAGTCCGGGTCCGAAATGTCATCTGGCGTGGCTTCCATCACTTTTTCCGGGATACCGTCAAAGCGCTCGTCGGCAAACAGTTCAGTGGCCTTTTTGAAATCAAGAATGGTGAACCACAGTTTGCCGTAGTCTTGTTCGATGCGGGTACCCCGGCCAATGATCTGTTTAAATTTAGTCATTGAGCGGATGGTTTGGTCCAGCACGATCAGTTTGCAGGTCTTAACGTTTACGCCAGTAGTCATGAGTTCTGAGGTGGTCACAATCACCGGCCATTCTTTTTTCTTGTCGCTGAAATTCTGCAGCTGGCCTTTCCCTTCTTCGTCATCCCCGGTGATTTTCATCACATATTTATCGTTACGTTTTACCATCTCCGGGTTGAGGTTGATCAGCGCCCGGCGCATACGTTCAGCATGCGGAATGTCTTCGCAAAACACGATGGTTTTATCCATCGGATTGGTGCGTTTGAGGTAATCGGTAATGGTTTTCGCCACCAGTTCAGTCCGCTCGTCGATGACCATCGTGCGGTCGAAATCTTTCTGGTTATAGATTCTGTCATCGATCAGTTCACCGTTGAGGTCGCTCTGGCCGCGCACGGGTCGCCAGCCTTGTAAATCAACATCAATATCGACACGAACCACTTTGTAAGGAGCGAGGAATCCGTCCTCGATCCCTTCTTTCAACGAATAAGTGTAAATAGGATCGCCAAAGTAGTCGCTATTGGAGACCTCGTGAGTTTCCTTCGGCGTGGCGGTCATACCAATCTGTGTGGCGGAGCTGAAATAATCCAGAATTTCACGCCAGGCGCTGTCTTCAGAGGCGCTGCCTCGGTGGCATTCGTCGATGATAATCAGATCAAAGAAATCCGGCGAAACCTGCTTAAACGCTTTTTGATGCTCTTCATTGCCGGTTAACGCCTGATAGAGCGCAAGATGGATTTCGAAAGCGGGGTCGAGAGTGCGCCCGGTGATTTTGGTCATTGCGGAGCCGAAAGGCTGAAAGTCATCAAGTCGGGTCTGGTCAACAAGGACGTTTCGGTCTGCCAGGAACAGGATGCGTTTTTTAACGCCTGACCGCCATAAACGCCAGATGATGTGAAACGCCGTCAGCGTTTTACCGGTTCCTGTCGCCATGACCAGTAATAATCTGTTTTGCCCGTTAGACACAGCCTCCAGCGTTTTGTTGATGGCCTGAAGCTGGTAGTAGCGCAGCCGCTTTTCGCTGCCGTCGTTGTAATAATCCTGGGTGACGATCGGCATTTGCGCGGCGGTGTACCCTTTCCACTGGCAGTATTTTTGCCACAATTCATCAGGCGTTGGGAATTCGTCGAGGGTAATTTCTCGCTCAATCGCGCCGGTTGCCGTTTTATCATGGAAGATAAAGCCATCGCCATTGGTAGCGAAGACGAAAGGAACGTCCAGCAGGTGCGCATAACCCAGCGCCTGCTGCATACCTTTGCCGATTTCATGTTTATTGGCTTTAGCTTCGATCACCGCCAGCGGCATGTTTAATTTGTGGTACAGCACGATATCGGCAGATTTCACCGTTCTACGCGCCGCGACTTTGCCGCGCACGATGACCTTACCGTCCCGGAGTTTGACTTCCTGTCGGATTTGAGTTGTGTTATCCCAGCCAGCTTTCAGGATGGCGGGCATAACGCGTTTGGTGATGATGTCTGCTTCCGTCAGGGTACTCAGGTTCAGGTCAGCCATTGGGGATTCTCATCGAATAGCGATGCGCAAATTCTACACACAAAATCAGATGAAATCATTACACTCTGTGTGCATTATTGGTGTTAAGTCTCTGTTTTAGATGAATTCGTGAATTCTGTACCCAACATATAAGGTTTTAATATGGAAGTTATTAAGATTTGGAGATCCTTTCTTAAACATTTTAAACAGAAAAAATTAGATTCTGCGGTGATTGTCTATGGCGTGATCGCAATCTATTTAATCCCCTATAAAGTTCCTTTAAAAAGTTACCTGGTTGCATTTCTCTTTGTATCTATTCTAATATTCTCTTGCACTCAAGAAAATCGAATTAGGGAATATATCAGTTTCTTTGTACGCACAGACAATGATCATTTATTGACTCGGTTTGCTGGTATTCTATCGCTAACTGCATGGTCAATTTTTTTGCTTTTGTTGTTGTCTGCTAATGTGTTTGTCAACACCATAACGTATTGGTTAGCTATTTTATTTTCAGTCTCTATCCTCATTAGTAGTATTTTGACTATTTTAGATTTTGCCAGAAATAATACAGTAAAAACCTTTAAGGTAATCGGCTTGGCGGTTACCGCATTTTCAGGTGTTTTTGTTTTTACTAGTAGTTACTCTGCCAGTATTTTCTGGCAAATCAGTAATCTGGAGCTATCCTCTTCTCCATGGTTAGAATATTGTTGGAAAGCCACCGCATTTCTTATGTTTTTCCTGTGGTTATCACAACCTATTTGCTATGGGCTATTTCTGCGTTACGGTGATAAAGCAAAAGGGTATCGAATCTTTACATTAACAGGTGCTTTTATTATGTCTATGTTTTTGTTTCTGCTTGTTCCTATGTTGATTGGTGATGTCGCTTATTTTGTGCTAAAAAAGACCATCAACCATGAATGGCGCAATGAAGCAAAGTGCGGTGAATTGGAAGTGAAGAATAAAAACGAAAAATATTTTGGTTTTAATACTGATAAATATACTGTGTTTTATTCGGATAAAAATGATAAGTGGGGTTTCTATGAGATCACCTGCAAAAAAGGGAGCGACAGGAGAGATACTTATAGTGTGGAGCCTTTGCCGGAGTATAATATCCCCTCGTGGTTAAGGTAGTTTGTATTTATCATTATGTAGTGGTGCGCTGGTGGAAGATATAATATGCTAACGGTGAATAGAGAGTGCCATATCTGCTCTGAAGGCCATCATTCTGTGATGGCCTTGATGCGGGTTACTTCCTTAACCCCGCAAATGCCGCTCTGATCTCGTCTTCCGGCAACTGGATCCCGATAAATACCAGCGTGCTGTGCGGCGTTTCGTCGCCCCACGGTCTGTCCCAGTCGGCGCTGTAGAGGCGCTGCACACCCTGGAACAGCAGGCGGTTGGGTTCGCCGTCGATCCACAGCATCCCTTTGTAACGCAGCAGTTTATCCGCTGATTCCAGCAGCAGGTTTTCCATCACCCGCGAAACCTCGCTGATATCCACCGGGTAATCCAGTTCCACCACAATTGACGACACATCGTTCTGTTTATCGGCAATAAAGTGGAAACGCGGTTGGCTTGCCAGCACGTTCTCTTCCAGCATAAAGCCGCTGGTATTAAACAACTGACTCAGGTCAATATCGCCGTGTACCACGGTGTAAACCGGGGCGCGGGCGTTGATACGCGCCAGCCGCTCGCGCAGTTTCTCGCTGTCGCCTGCCACGTCGGTTTTGGTCAACAGAATGCGGTCGGCGTAGCCTATCTGCGACTGGGCTATGGTGAACTGATTCATCTGCTCGTTAGCGTGCACCGCGTCGACCAGCGCAATCACGCCGTCTAACAGGTAGCGTTCGCATAATACGTCATGGGAGAAAAAGGTCTGAATAATCGGGCCGGGGTCGGCCATGCCGGTGCATTCAATCACCAGGCGGTCGAAAGCAATATCGCCGCGGTCGCGGCTGTCGAGCAGGTCTAATAGCGCATCTTCCAGCTCGTTGGAGCGGGTACAGCAGATGCAGCCGTTGGTCAGGGTTTTGATCTGTGTGGCGCGATCGCCAATCAGTTGATCGTCAACGGAGACTTCGCCAAATTCGTTTTCGATAACGGCGATTTTAAAACCATGTTGTTCGTTGAGGATATGGCGTAGTAGGGTGGTTTTGCCGGCACCAAGAAAACCGGTAAGTAGGGTAACTGCAATCGGGGTCATAGTCTCTCCATTAACAACAGCGCATACCGCCTTTGCCATCGCCGCCGTAACGTGCTTGCTGACGTTCGCGGAAGAACTCTTCATAGGTCATGTACGGCTTGTCGGGATGGTTGGTTTTCATGTGCTCGACATAGTTGTCGTAGTCCGGAATACCAATCAACATTTTTGCCGCCTGGCCGAGATATTTTTTTGCCTGACCTAAAGTATCAAACATTCTGCCGTCCTGTTAATGAATAAAGCCGGATGGCGGCTTGCGCCTTATCCGGCCTACACTAGCCGGGATCGCTGTGCGCTACCCGGCATCAGTTTTAGTGGTGTGAAGAGATCTTCACGCCGCCTTCCGGCACGGGCACATACGGGGTTTCTTTGTCGGTACGTTTATCGCTGTTGCGTACCTTCATCCAGGTGGTGAAACCGTAGAAGATAATACTGTACACCACCACCAGGAACAGAATACTCAAACCAGCGTTAGTGTAGTTGTTCACCACGATATGGTTCATGTTGGCAATCTGCTGCTCGGTCAGGTTGGTGCCGTTGGCAATCTTCTCTTTATACAGGTTTGCCATGTAGAAGAAACCTTCCATCTGTGGGTTGGCGCTGAACAGTTTCAGGCCCAGTGCCCAGGTGGTGCAGATCAGCAGCCATACCGCCGGGATCACCGTCACCCAGATGTACTTGGTGCGCTGCATTTTGATCAGTACCACGGTGCTCAACACCAGCGCCACGGCGGCCAGCATCTGGTTAGAGATACCGAACAGCGGCCACAGGCTCTTCACGCCGCCCAGTGGGTCGACCACGCCCTGATACAGCAGATAGCCCCACAAACCGACGCAGCCTGCGGTACCGATGATACCCGCGACCAGAGAATCGGTTTTTTTCAGGAACGGGACGAAGTTACCCAGCAAATCCTGCAACATAAAGCGGCCGGAACGGGTACCCGCATCCAGCGCGGTCAGGATAAACAGCGCTTCGAACAGAATACCGAAGTGATACCAGAAGCCCATATCCGCCATCGGCAGGACTTTGTGGAACACATGCGCGATACCTACTGCCAGCGTTGGCGCGCCGCCTGCGCGGTTCAATACTGACGGTTCACCGATATCTTTCGCAGTTTGCAGGATTTGTTCCGGGGAAATCACAAAGCCCCAGGAGCTGACGGTCGCCGCTGCATGTGCGGTAACGTCTTTCAACTGCGCCATAATCAGCGGCGCGTTCTCGCCGCCCATCTCGTGCAGGTTTGGCATGGTAATGCCCAGACCTGCCGGCGGGGTGTTCATCGCGAAGTAGAGACCCGGTTCAATGATCGAGGCCGCCACCAGCGCCATCACCGCAACAAAGGACTCCATCAGCATCGCGCCGTAGCCGATAAAACGCGCATCGGTCTCACAGGCCAGCAGTTTCGGTGTGGTGCCGGAAGAGATGAGCGCGTGGAAGCCAGAGACGGCGCCACAGGCGATGGTGATGAACAGGAACGGGAACAGGGCGCCTTTCCACAGCGGGCCAGTACCGTCGACATATTGCGTCAATGCCGGCATTTTCAGTTCCGGGTTGAGGATCACAATCCCCAGCGCCAGACCGACGATCACGCCGATTTTCAGGAAGGTAGCGAGATAGTCGCGCGGGGCAAGGATCAGCCATACCGGCAGCAGCGCGGAAACAAAGGCGTAGCCGATCAGCGCGAAGGTAATGGTGGTGTCTTTAAAGGTCAGCGCCGGGCCCCAGTACGGGTCGTGGGCAATCACGCCGCCGAAGTAAATAGACGCCACCAGCAGCACGATACCAATAACGGAGACTTCGCCTACGCGTCCCGGACGCAGGAAGCGCATGTAGATGCCCATAAACAGCGCAATCGGCACCGTTGAGCAGACGGTGAAGACGCCCCACGGGCTTTCGGCCAGCGCTTTAACCACGATTAATGCCAGCACCGCGAGGATGATGATCATGATTAAGAAGCAGCCGAACAGCGCGATGGTGCCTGGAACGGTACCCATCTCTTCTTTGATCATCTCGCCAAGAGAGGCGCCGTTACGGCGGGAAGAGATGAACAGCACCATAAAGTCCTGCACTGCGCCCGCGAGCACCACGCCCGCCAGTAACCACAGTGTCCCCGGCAGATAGCCCATCTGCGCGGCCAATACCGGCCCGACCAGCGGACCTGCGCCAGCGATGGCGGCGAAGTGGTGACCAAACAGCACGTAGCGGTTAGTCGGCACGTAGTTCAGGCCGTCGTTATTGATAACCGCCGGCGTCGCGCGCGTCGGGTCGAGTTTCATGACCTTCTGGGCGATGTACAGGCTGTAGTAGCGGTAAGCCACCAGATAGACGGAAACGGAAGCGACCACGATCCACAGGGCGCTCACGTGTTCACCCCGACGTAGGGCAACGACCGAGAGGCAGAAAGCACCGATGATTCCGAGAATCACCCAGGGTATGTGCTTGAATATCTTTTTCGTATCCATAGTAAAACCTGGTTGTAAGTTTAATTATCAGCCGAAGCTGGGTGGACATTGAGTTCGTGTTTGAGGAGGTAGATTGACTGCTATGCTGAGAGGATCTTGCCAGATCATCGCGCGCGTAAAGTTAGGTAAATCAGTGAGTGGTTGTATGGCGGTTTAAGCGGTCGGACGTACCGGTAAGCGGTTTCGCGGAGGAGGGCGTGGGCTATTTTATGTGATTGAGATCACGATATAAAATGGGACGATCCTTGTTGCGCGGGGCGTCATAACGACTTCACTGAGCTAATCGTGATATTAATGGCGCGCATCCCATAAAGTTTTCCCTTTCCAGGCCGAAAATTCTGTATCTGTCTAGCGGAAAGAGAAAACATGTTAAAGCGAATTAAAATTGTTACCAGCTTACTGCTGGTATTGGCGCTATTTGGCCTTTTACAACTGACATCCGGCGGGCTGTTCTTCAACTCGCTGAAGAATGACAAAGAAAACTTCACCGTATTGCAAACCATTCGTCAGCAGCAGTCTGCCCTGAATGCAACCTGGGTGGAGCTGTTGCAAACGCGTAATACCCTGAATCGCGCGGGTATCCGCTGGATGATGGACCAGAGCAATATTGGCAGCGGCGCAACTGTCGCTGAACTGATGCAGGGGGCGACCAATACGCTGAAGCTGACCGAAAAAAACTGGGAGCAGTATGAGGCGTTACCGCGCGATCCACGTCAGAGTGAAGCGGCTTTCCTTGAGATCAAACGAACCTATGATATCTACCACGGCGCGTTGGCGGAGCTTATTCAGCTTCTTGGCGCGGGTAAGATTAACGAGTTTTTTGATCAACCGACTCAAAGCTATCAGGACGCTTTTGAGAAACAGTACATGGCCTATATGCAGCAAAACGATCGTCTGTACGATATTGCTGTTGAGGATAACAACAGTTCCTACAACCAGGCGATGTGGGTACTGGTCAGTGTGCTGATTGCCGTTCTGGTGGTCATTATCGCCGTCTGGTTCGGCATCAAACTGTCGCTTATCGCCCCGATGAATCGTCTGATTGAAAGCATTCGTCATATCGCCAGCGGCGATCTGGTGAAGCGTATCGACGTGGAAGGCTCCAACGAAATGGGGCAGTTGGCTGAAAACCTGCGTCATATGCAAAGTGAGCTGATGCGTACTGTTGGCGATGTACGTAACGGCGCGAATGCCATTTACAGCGGTGCCAGCGAGATTGCGATGGGCAACAACGATCTCTCTTCCCGTACTGAGCAGCAGGCAGCGTCTCTGGAAGAGACCGCCGCCAGTATGGAACAACTGACCGCCACCGTGAAACAGAACGCCGAAAACGCCCGTCAGGCCAGTCACCTGGCATTGAGCGCCTCTGAAACAGCGCAAAAAGGCGGCAAAGTGGTGGATAACGTCGTACAAACAATGCGCGATATCGCCTCCAGTTCGCAGAAAATCGCCGATATTATCAGCGTAATCGACGGTATTGCTTTCCAGACCAATATCCTGGCGCTGAATGCGGCGGTAGAAGCGGCGCGCGCAGGCGAGCAGGGACGCGGGTTCGCGGTGGTAGCCGGTGAAGTCCGTAATCTGGCCCAGCGTAGCGCGCAGGCGGCACGAGAGATCAAGAGTCTGATTGAGGATTCCGTGAGCCGTGTTGATGTGGGGTCGACGCTGGTCGAAAGCGCCGGTGAAACCATGGATGAGATCGTCAATGCAGTGACCCGCGTGACCGATATCATGGGCGAGATTGCCTCGGCGTCTGACGAGCAAAGCCGTGGTATCGACCAGGTGGGCCTGGCGGTAGCGGAGATGGATCGCGTAACGCAGCAGAACGCCTCGCTGGTGGAAGAGTCCGCCGCCGCGGCTGCGGCGCTGGAAGAGCAAGCCAGCCGTCTGACCCAGGCCGTCGCGGTGTTCCGTATTCAACAGCAACAGCAGCGTGCGCGTGAAGTGGCTGCGGTAAAAACCCCGGCAGCCGTGTCGTCACCAAAGGCCGCAGTGGCCGACGGCAGCGATAATTGGGAAACATTTTAAGGGCGTAGTGGTGAACAGTCGGCCTACAGACGACCGTAGGCCGGATGAGATGTTCACACTTTTGCCTGATGGCGTAGCGCTTACCAGGCCTGGCAGTCCGCGCAGGCCGATTTTAAACCAGCATCAGGCGCATGGCGCAGCGTGATTCATACGCCAGACCGTGCGCCGCTTCCTCCTCTCTTTTCTGATATCGCGCGCTAATCCAACGTTGAGTGAAGGTGTGCGGTGATCCACAAAAAATGAATAAAGCGAGAGAACGCACGGCAGGAGAGCCTTGTTTCGCGGCATCATAATTGCTGATGTGATAATCGTGAGAGGATACGATGCGCAAAGATGCCCTGCTTGCTTTCCTGATGAACCAAACGGATTTTTTTGATCCGGAAAATGTCAGTGAGGTGTTTACCGCGCGCTATCTGGCGCAGCGTTTTAATATGCAGCGCAATACCGCCAGCCATTATCTGAACCAACTGGTGGCGCAGGGCGTGCTCTGCAAAATCAATACCCGTCCCGTCTATTTCCTGCATAAGCAGGCATTTAGCCAACAGTTTTTTACCCTTTCGCGTAATGAATACGCCAGCGTCGCGGAGCTGTTAGCGCACGGGGAACAGGAGTGCGCGCCGGACGATCACTTTTCTCTGTTGATTGGTCATAACGAAAGCCTGAAGCGCCCGATTGAGCAACTGAAAACCGCGCTGTTTTATCCCGACGGCGGACTGCCGCTACTGATGACCGGCGAAAGCGGCACCGGGAAAAGTTATCTGGCGCAGCTCATGCACGAATATGCCATCGCCCAGGCGCTTCTGTCGCCGGATGCGCCATTTATCAGTTTTAATTGCGCCCAGTATGCGAGCAATCCCGAACTGCTGGCGGCGAATCTTTTTGGCTATGTGAAGGGCGCGTTTACCGGCGCGCAGAGCGACAGACCGGGCGCGTTCGAGGCGGCTGACGGCGGCATGTTATTTCTGGATGAAGTCCACCGGCTGAGCGCCGAAGGGCAGGAGAAGCTCTTTACCTGGCTCGATCGTGGTGAAATTTATCGGGTAGGCGACACCGCGCAGGGGCATCCGGTTTCGGTACGTCTGGTATTTGCGACGACCGAAGAGATACACAGTACCTTTCTGACGACATTTTTGCGACGCATCCCGATTCAGGTCAACCTGCCGGATCTCCAGCACCGTAGCCGCCAGGAAAAAGAGGCGCTGATCTTACTGTTTTTCTGGACGGAGGCGAAAAAACTTTCGGCCACGCTTATCCTCAAACCGCGTTTGTTGCAGATCCTCAATCAATATGTTTATCGCGGCAACGTCGGCGAGCTGAAAAATGTGGTGAAGTATGCGGTGGCGACGGCATGGGCGAAAAAGCCTGGGCAGGAAACCGTTACCGTGTCGCTGCACGATCTGCCGGATGCCATGCTGTCGGCATTGCCGTCACTGAATGAACCGCTGGCGGACGACACGCCGGTGAGCATCTCGCCCGACACGAACCTTACCTGGCTGCTGCGCGCCCGCGACGAGATGCAGGGCATGATCCATGATACGCAGTGTCATGTGCTGGCGCTGTACGAGCTGGTACGTAGCGGGAAAGAGGAGTGGGAGACGGTACAAAAAAGAATGGGCGATGAAATTGAAACCCTCTTCGATCGCCTGATTTTTACCGGCGACGATAATGTGCACTCCCAGAGGTTGCTGTTAATTACAAGCCAGGTGCGGGAAGAGTTTTATCGTCTGGAGAAGCGTTTCAATATGCAGCTTAACGGCAACTGTATTTACGCGCTTAGCCACTATTTAATCCATCGTACCGCACTGGCGCCTTCTCGTCTCAACAGCGAGCAGATCCGCCAACTGGACGCCTTCCTCGCCCAGAAATATCCGCTGCTGTACAGCTTCTGTTTACAAATTCTGGAGACGCTGGGCCAGAAGCTGGATCTGGAGCCGAGACGCATTGATATGCTGCTGCTGGCGCTTTGGCTGCATAAACAGGGGGCTAACAACCAAAAACAGGTGACGCATGCGGTGATTCTGGCGCATGGCTATGCCACCGCCAGCAGTATCGCCAACGTCGCCAACCGGTTATTGAAAAATACGATTTTTGAATCGTTCGATATGCCGCTGGACGTCACGCCGGAGGCGATAGCGCAGCAGGTGATGCGCTATCTGGAAGAGCATCCGCTCGCCTCCGGCCTGATGATTCTGGTGGATATGGGATCGCTCAAGGCCATTCATCGTCATTTTGATCGCGCGCTTTCCACGCCGGTGACGATTATCAACAACGTCTCGACCAGCATGGCCCTGTATGTAGGGGAGCGTATTTTACAGGGGCATTTTATTGAAGAGATCGCCCGCGATATCGCCCGGGATGTGCCGGTCGAGTATCAGCTCTACTGGCCGAAAAGCAACAAACCGCGCGCCATACTGACCACCTGCGCGACCGGTATCGGTGTGGCGACGAATCTTTGCGCATTACTGAGCGCCAGTATTCCGCAGGCGCTGGAGATTGACGTCGTCGCCTGCGATTATGCGATGCTGGCGAGCAATAAAACCCAGGAGCCGGTGTTTATGCGCTACGACGTACTGGCGATAGTCGGCACGCTGGACCCGCACATCGCCAGCGTGCCGTGGATTTCGCTCGACTCGCTGATCTCCGGCGAGGGGAATCACTATCTGATGCGGCTGTTTGGTTCGCTGACCACGCCGGAGCAGGTGGCGGAGATCAACAACCTGCTGCTGAAAAACTTCTCGCTCCGACGAGTGATCGAATCCGTCACCATCCTCGACACCAGCAAAGTCATCAACCACGTTGAGCAGTTTCTGCTGCGCTATGAGCATCTGGCGGGCGTTACCGTCTCGAATGAAAGAAAGGTGGCGCTCTATGTGCATATTAGTTGCCTGATTGAGCGTCTGATCCGCCATGCGGGCATTACTGCCTGGAGTGGGCAACAGTGTCCGGAACAGGAACTGAATCGGCTACGGGAAGCGTTTAGTGTCATTGAGAGTAACTACAGTGTCAAAATCCCCACCGCCGAGCTTGGCTATATTCATAATATCCTGACCTTCGAAACAGAACTTATCGAGCAAGATCAACAGTTTTAACGATTTCCCTCTGTTAACCCTCATCTTTTTTCGGCGCGCCACTTTTTCTGGCACGCCGCTTGCTCTCTTTTATCACAGTGGAATGTGTTTTAGAGGTCAGGATGAAGAGACATTATATTTTCGCCAGCCACGGCACGCTGGCCAGCGGAGTTTTAAACTCCGTGGAGCTGATTTTAGGCAAACGGTCAAATGTCTGGACGCTGTGCGCTTACGTTGAAGAGAGCGTGGATTTAAGCCAGCAGGTAGATACGCTAATTGCCCGGATCCCGCCGGAAGATGAAATTATTGCGCTGACCGATATTTTTGCCGGCAGCGTGAATAACGAATTTGTCCGTTATTTATCACGGGAAAATTTTCATCTGCTGGCCGGGATTAACCTGCCGCTGGTTATCGATCTCTTTATGTCGGAAAACGATGGCAATACCACGCATACCATAATGACGGCGTTAGCGGATTCAAAAGAAAATATTCAGTACTGCAATCAAACTATCACCAGCGCCATGCAAAGCGATAAAGATTTTTAAGGGGAGGAAGCGTCATGATTGTTTTTTTACGGGTGGATCATCGTTTATTACATGGACAGGTCGCCTTTTCCTGGACGCAGTACGTTGGCGCAGACTGTATTTTAATTGCCAACGACAGCGTACCTAATGATGACCTGCGTAAAACCACCATTAAAATGGCGAAGCCGCCCGCGGTGAAGCTGGTTATTAAAAATATTGCCGATTCAATTGAAGCGATAAAAAGCGGCGTTACCGATAAATATAAACTTTTTATTGTTGTTGAATCCGTGGCGGATGCGTACCGGCTGGCGCGCGAATTACCCGACATTAAAAGTATTAATTTAGGCGGCACGAAGGTGCGTGAAGGAAGTCAGAATATTGCTAAAGCCATCAATCTGTTAGCGGATGAAATGACTCAACTTCGGGAGCTGGCGGCTGACGGAGTAGAGATAGAAATTCGGCTGGTGCCTAACGATCGTAAACAACTTTTTGCCTGAGCGGATACCCTCCTGAGGACATATTATGGTAGAGGCGCTTTTACTGGGACTGGTGGCGTTTATCGCCCAGTCTGAATATGCATTAGGGACGTCGCTGATTTCCAGACCTATCGTGACCGGACTTTTAACCGGACTGGTGCTGGGCGACATGGAAACCGGAATTGTGATGGGCGCGACGCTGGAGTTGGCGTTTATCGGTTCCTTTTCGGTGGGCGCGTCGCTGCCGCCGGATGTGGTCACTGGCGGTATTTTAGGTGTGGCCTTTGCGATTAATTCCGGCGCTGGGGCGGAAACCGCGCTGTTATTAGGTTTGCCTATCGCGACACTGGCGTTAATTGTGAAAAATATCTATAACGGAATGTTTATTCCGTTGCTCTGTCATAAAGCCGATGCTTACGCTGAGATGGGGGATACCCGGGGCATTGAGCGTATGCATTTAATCTCCGGCATTGGGCTGTCGCTGACGCTGGGGATTATCGTCACGGTCTCTTATTTAGCGGGCGTGAATATGGTTAAAGGTTTTCTGGATGCCATTCCAGAATTTATTAAACATGGATTAAGCGTTGCCACCGGTATTATTCCCGCGCTGGGTTTTGCCATGCTGGCGCGCTTATTAATTAATAAAAAGGTCGCCCCCTATTTTTTCCTCGGTTTTGTTTTAATGGCGTATTTAAAAATTCCGGTGACGGGTATTGCGATTCTCGGCGCGATCGTCGCCGTCGTGATGGTCAATATGCCGAAATTTGCGGCCTCGCAACCGGCACCTGCGCAAGGAGCGTCTCATGACGATGAAGATGATTTCTGATAAAGACCGCCAGCAGGCGGAAACCACTGGTCTGGTCACCGCGCGTGATTTACGCCGCGTCTTCTGGCGGTCATTCCAGATGGAGTTTTCCTGGAACTATGAACGACAAATGAACCTGGCGTTCGTCTATACGCTCATTCCGGTATTAAAGAAACTGTATAGCCGAAAAGAAGATCTTTCCGAAGCGCTAAAACGCCATCTGGCTTTCTTTAATACCACGCCGCACATTGTGACGTTGATCCTCGGTATTACCGTGGCGATGGAGGAGAAAAATAGCCAGCAGAAAGAGATGGATGCCAGTTCTATCGATAACGTCAAAGCGTCGTTAATGGGGCCGCTGGCGGGTATTGGCGACTCTTTTTTCTGGGGAACATTGCGCCTTATCGCCACTGGCATCGGTACCAGCCTGGCGCTGAAAGGCAATATTCTGGGGCCGATTTTATTTCTGCTGGTGTTTAACGTACCGCATATTCTGGCCCGCTGGTTCTTTACCCGCTGGGGCTATGTGCTGGGAACCGGCGTACTGCAACGTATTCAGCAAAGCGGAATGATGGAAAGCCTAACCTATGGCGCCTCGATTATCGGTCTGATGGTGGTTGGCGCGATGACGGCCTCCATGATTGATATCACCATTCCCATTACGTTTGGTACGGGAGAAGCGAAAACCCATGTTCAGGACATTATTAACGACATCATGCCTTGTCTGCTGCCGTTAATTAGCTTCGCCATTGTGTACTGGCTGTTAGGGAAAAAAGTGAAACCGTTAACCATCATTGGCGGTATTGCGCTGGTGGGAATTTTCGGTTCCTGGATAGGGTTATTTTAAGAGGGATACACAATGTCACCAACCATGCTGACCTATATTAACGAAGAGTCTGACGTCCTGGCGAATATTATTCGCTGCCATCGCCAGTCGCTGGAAGAAGTATCGCGGTTCGCCAGCCAAAAAACGTTACGACGAATACTGATATTAGCCACCGGATCGTCATTGAATGCCGCCTTTTGCGCCCGTTATTTCTTTGAGCGCTGCGGTATCTCTATCGATATTAAAGAGCCGTACACCTTTAGCCAGTATGAGAATAGCGATCCGCAAGCCGATATGGTTATTGCTATTTCCCAGAGCGGGAAAAGCGCTTCTACCCTGGAGGCGATGCGTAAAGTTCAGGCGCAGGGACGTCCGGTATTCGCTCTGACCGCCGATCCGCAAAGCCCTCTTGGCAAGGCCAGTGATTATCCACTGGATATTCTGACCGGGATTGAGTCCGTCGGCTTTGTTACCCGTGGATTTAGCGCGACGGTACTGAATCTGTTGCTTATCGCGTTGTTAGTTGCCCGTCAGCAGCAGCGACTGACGGAATCGCAGGTCGAGGAGTATGTGGCGCAGCTTCAACGCATCGCGGCAACCCTGCCGTTGGTTATCGTGCGTACGGAAGCGTTTATTCACCAGCACCAGGCCGTTTTACGAAACGGGACGCGTTTTGTGGCGACAGGCTACGGCGCGCTGGTTGGGGTGGCAAAAGAGTTGGAAACTAAATTTACCGAGACGGTGCGTGTTCCCTCAAGCGGGTTTGAGCTGGAAGCCTATATGCATGGCCCGTATCTGGAAGCCAATGCGGAACACGTGATGTTCTTCTTTGAGGACCGGCCCGACGCGCGCTCCAGGGCGCTACGGGAGTATATGACGCCTGCGGTCGCCAAAACCTTTACTCTCACGCTGGCGAAGGCGGCGCAGGATGACCAGACGCTTGCGCTGGATGTAGCGGTTGATCACCATTTCTCGCCATTGCTGTTGATTGTGCCGGTACAACTCATGGCGTTTCATATCGCCTCACTGAAAGGCATCGACCTTTCGGTACGCATTTTTGACGATTTCGATCGCGTTTTAAAAAGTAAAATCTGAACAATCAGGAGAAAAATATGTTGGGTTTTAATCAGGACGAGTACCTGACGAGTGCTCGTGAGATCATCGCTGCGCGCCAGAAGGCAGAACAGGTTGCTGACGAGATTTATCAGGCCGGGTTCAGTTCTTTATTTTTCGCCTCTGTTGGCGGTTCATTGGCGCCAATGATGGCAATTAATGAATTTGCCAAAGAATTAACAACGTTGCCGGTTTATGTTGAGCAGGCGGCAGAATTAATTCATAAAGGAAATAAGCGGCTGAATAAAGACTCTGTGGTTATTACGCTGTCTAAATCCGGCGATACCAAAGAATCGGTGGCGATCGCCGAGTGGTGTAAAGCGCAGGGAATACGCGTAGTCGCTATTACCAAAAATGCGGACTCTCCGCTGGCGCAGGCGGCGACATGGCATATTCCGATGCGTCACAAAAATGGCGTGGAATATGAATATATGCTGCTGTACTGGCTGTTTTTCCGCGTGCTGTCGCGCAATAACGAATTCGCCAGTTACGATCGCTTCGCCAGCCAACTGGAAATTCTGCCGGCGAATCTGCTGAAAGCGAAACAAAAATTTGATCCGCAGGCGGACGCTATCGCCAGCCGTTATCATAACAGCGATTATATGATGTGGGTCGGCGGCGCGGAGATGTGGGGCGAGGTCTATCTGTTCTCCATGTGTATCCTGGAAGAGATGCAGTGGAAGCGCACGCGCCCCGTCAGCTCTGCGGAATTTTTCCACGGCGCTCTGGAGCTGCTGGAAAAAGACGTTCCGCTCATTCTGGTGAAAGGGGAAGGGAAATGCCGCGCGCTGGATGAACGCGTTGAGCGTTTTGCCAGTAAAATTACCGATAATCTGGTGGTGATTGATCCGAAAGCGTATGCGCTGGACGGTATTGATGATGAGTTCCGCTGGATCATGGCGCCGTGTGTTGTTTCGACATTGTTAGTTGACCGACTGGCGGCGCACTTTGAGAAATATACCGGCCACAGTCTGGATATTCGTCGTTACTACCGTCAGTTCGATTATTAACAGAAAGGGGCGTGTAGCATATACAGTGCCTGATGGCGCTTCGCTTATCAGGCCTACGCGCCAGTTTATGGATAAAGATGATGTGTAGGCCGGGTAAGGCGCAGCCGCCACCCGGCATATATGACCTTCTCTTTTAACTTTCAACATTCACCACTTTGATCTCCACCATGCCAATCCCCAATTTGCGCGGCGAATGGCCCAAAATATTACCTTCGTTGGTGGAGACGGGAGCGGGCGGCGCAATGACTAAGGTATTCGCGTCCGTCGGGTTGTTGAAATGCAGCGTGATAGTGGACACATCGTGACCCAGCACCAGCGTCTGTTCTTCGTTGCCTACGCGTACCGGAATCGGCCGATTCGCGTTGTCGCCGAAGGCTTTGGCGGTGATCACCAGATCAAACTTTTTCGGCAGCGGCGCTTTATATTCGATTTTAACCTCATCGCCCAACTGCGCATTTGACCAGCGGCCCCAGGACTCCGGCCGGGAAATGCCGCTAAACTGCTTCACCTCCTCCGGCGCGCCCGCCACATTAAAGATAAAGCTATCGGCTTTATAACGAATATCGTTATCGACAATCTTTAAGGTATCGACGTTGCCTTTGTAGCGCTCCATATCGATCATCGTGTCTTTAAACGCCGTCTTACCCTGCCACTGCGCTTTATCAACATGCTGTACGGTTTGCTGCCCGCCAAGCTGCCCCTGCGAGACGCACCAGTCGGTAGAGAGCGCCAGCGCCGGCGCCCATAGCTGCGCCATTTTGTAGCAGCGATCGATCCAAACGAAATTATCGCGCGGGGCGAAGTCGGCCAACTGGAACCGTAGCGGAGCGGAGTATTCACTTTCCGGTAACGGCTCGACGCGCTTATCCGATACGCGCAGTAGTAACGGCAGGCGGAAGTGGCTCCCGGAAAACGCGATCATGTTTTTGTCCCGATCGACGGTAAAATCTTTTATCTCTTTCGGGAAATTCCACAGGCGAATGATATCCGGCTTCATCGCCAGCACTTTCTCTTTTACATTCAGGAACACTTCCGACAGCGACTGCCCGGAAAGGCTGCTACGTCCCAGACCGATAAAATTATCGCCGCCGAGAATATCCAGCACCGTTGCGCCGTTGTCCATCGTGTTGCGTTTGACCGCCAGAGTCTCCTGCTGTGGTTTATCGCCGCGCAGAATGAAAAACAGATTGTTGCGATCTTGCTTATTCAGGTATTTCCAGGCCGTATTATTCATCGCCAGATGGTCGGAAGAGACGACGATAACGGTATCTTTAAACCACGATGACGCTTTGATTTTGTTGATAAACTCGGCGATGTTTTCCTGGCTGCAACTTACGGCGCTAAAGGACTGGTTGGGCTTACCGTCGTAATCGTAGCGTTTGCGGTTGCAGGTCCGCGAGATAAAACCGTCCGGGTGATGGGTATCTACGGTCAGAGTAAACAGCGAAAAGCGCTGGCCTGAGCGGGAAAGCGCTTCAAATTTCTTCCATGCCTCATCAAGCACCGTATCGTCGTAGAAGCCCCAGTCGTTACGATAAGACGGGTCCGCCACCACCGTTTTTAGCTCTTCAGCGCCGTACAGATGATCAAATCCGTGTGATTTCAGGAACACGTCTTTCCCGGCAAAACGCAGGTTAGCGCCCTGCACGAAATAGTTCTGGTAGCCGGAGTTTTTCAGAATATCGCCGAGGCAAATATTTTGCGGGAAGAAGCTGGAAACCGACGCTGAGGCATTGCCCTCAAACGGCGCAAACAGCGGAATACCACACTGGGAAGCCACCATCCCGGCGATGGTGTAATCCGTTCCCGGCAGTTGCATGGTATGGCTGAAATCCAGCCCCTCATTTTTCAGCGCGCCCAACTCTGGCGTGAGATTGGGGAACGCGTCATTATCAAAATAGGTCCGTTCCAGGCTCTCGCCGTAGATATAGACCAGATTGAGCTTCGGATTAGGAATGGTTTTTGCTGGTTCTTTATAATAAACGGCAAAATCCGGATCGCCATCGCGCATTTGTGATTTTACCAGTTCGGTAATCTGGCGAAACGCCGGGCTGGCGTCGACCGAACCCAACGCCAGCAGTAACGCCAGCAGGCTGTAACCGACATGATGAGGATGGTGACGGCGGCGGCGTAGTACCCATCCCAGCGCGCCGAATACCGCCACTAACGCCAGGGCAATGCCGATTCCCGGCAGAATATATTTGCCGACTCCCGCTCCCGTCAGACTATTCGTGAGCGTATAAAGCACTGCGTCGTTGATCCCGTCGCCGGTAAAATAGTCGCTGGCATACAGGGTAATATTCAGAATGACAAAAAGTCCCAGCACCGTGAGAGTGGCGGCAAACCACCAGGTGTTACGGCCCGCCTTCTAGGCATATATCAGCACAGAGGCGAGAAACAGAGCGACAGAGAGCAACTCGGACAACTGACGATCCTCAATAAACCAGGCTTATCGCTGGCAGGAAAAAATTTCTAACAATGTAATAGCGATGTCACATTGCTGCAATTCTAATAACTTTACACGGCGCTGTTATTTAGAATGAGTTTAGAAAGTTGGTTTTTTGATCGGCATCACTTCCTGCCATAGCGGTTAATAACAGGAAAAGACGAAGAGAAAAATCGGGTTAATGCCGTGTTGGCGGGTAAAGGGCCAAAACACGGCTTTTATCAGGGCGTCCCGGCGTGGCGCACGGTCAGAAAAACGCAGTCAGGAGAGGAAATTCAGCCCTTGCTGCAACACCAGATCGCAAGCTTTGGTTTTCACCTTTTCCGCCAGCGGCGTACTGCCGATATTATTGAGGTTCAACTGCTGGCCGTCCTTCGTCTTGAGCAACCCTTGCAGGCCGTTCAGGTAGTTAGTGTCCTGCTCCTGCTGTGTGGTATCCAACCCCAACTTGTTCAGAATCTGATTTTTAACGTTTTCCACGTTGGTAGCGGATGCCAGTTTCTGTTTGGCGCAGTACTGCAAAATACCGGCGGCATTATTCATATTATCGGCGCTGAGCGACTGGGCACCTCTGCTGAGCAGACCGGTTAGCGCAGAAAGCGACATCCCGCCCTGCTGTGCGTTCGCGCCCTGAGCGCTTAGCTGACTGGCGGCAATACCGCTGGTGGAAATCAGTACGCTGGCGATCGCCGCGCAGCACAGAACATGTTTCGCTGTATTCATGGTAATCACCTGTGTTATGCCTGCCAGGCGTAGTATCGCCCTGGAGCACGTTGCAATTTAATACTCTTTACCTGTCACCCGGCTGCGGTAACTGTCCCAGGTAAAATTAACCCATAAACTGTTGCCGAGACGCATACGGTCCATGACGCGTTCGCCAAGCATTTTCGTCATCTCTTCCATATTGCTGTTCGTCAACATGCCGGTGGGACGTTTTGACGAGGAACGACGATCGACAATTTGATTGATGATCACTTTTTCATAGCGGGATTCGGTCTGCACGCCGATCTCGTCGATCACCAGCAGATCAACGTTACTCAGATCGTTAAGCAACTGCTCTTCGCTGGTTTCCCGATTGCTGAACGTGTCTTTCATCGCTGACATAATATCCGCTACGGTGATAATCAGTACCGACTTTCCGCGCAGCAGCAGCTCGTTACAAATAGCCGCGGCGAGATGGTTTTTACCGGTTCCCGGCTTGCCGGAAAAGACAAAGCTGGCGATATTGCCGTCAAATTCATCAACGTACTGTCGGGCTTTGCTTAACGCGTTCATTTGTCCGTCGCACTCAACCCGATAGTTATCAAACGAACAGTTCTGATGCAGCGGTCGAATGCCGGAACGGTTAAAGGTGCGCTGCATTTTCATCGCCCGGTTTTCCCGCGCCAGCGCTGCCGCCCGGATCTCGCCTTGCTCTTTCTGCCACGCCAGCAATTCTTCGCCCGTTTTAAACGCCGGCGTAATATGCGCAGGCATCATTTTTTGTAGACGCTGCATCAGGTCGCCAACATTTTTCATCGTTACCCCCTAAAACCTGGTGGAATATGATTGTCAGGTTCGCTGACGCTATTGATGTCGCGCTGCGGCATTCCGCCATTGCTGGAACGGCTGATTTGCACGCTGCGCGCCAGCTTTTGCTGCCACTGGATATGGTGAAAAACCTTACCTTCCGCCTGCCAGTAGGCGATAAACGCCGCCAGCTCTTCTGCGGTGACCGGCTCCCGAAGCGCCACGCCCCAAAGGGCAGCCTGACGCTGAAAATCCGCATCCGGTTGCCAGGCGGGATACATGGCGAATTTTCCGCAGGGAATCGCAACGGGGGCGGCTTCGGGTTCTTCGTAAAATTGCGCGTCTAACGCCACATCGCTTCCCGGACGTGATAACTTTTCTTCAAGCGCCAGCAGTTCAGCCATGCGTGCAGGCGTCACGGCATAAAAGGCAGGCGCATTATTAGCGAATACCGCCACTGCGCCGCCCGTTGACTTCGCCAGCACAGCATGATGATCGTGTAAAAGGACGTCAATACCGATGACGTCCGACGTTAAAATTCTGGAAGACATAATGTTTCTCAATATGGAACAACAACCGAGAAGGGCGACTGTTTTTATAGTACCACACAGACCTGTAAGAACAGCAGGAGGCGTTCCACCAATCACACGCGGGGGCGTTTGCGGTACAGCCATAATCCCGGTACAGAGAGGCCAATTGAGAGTGCGCCAACAATGGAAGAGGCTTTCAGAAAATTGGTCAGCAGCGTGATCATCATCGGTTCGCTATAGCCCAGATGGCTAATTTTTACTGCGGAAATCATCGCGGTATAGGCGGAAATCCCCGGAAACATCGGGATCACGGCCGCGACGGTAAACACTTTAGGGTGAGCGAGATACCAGCGTGACCACTGAATACCAATACTGCCGACCAGCAGCGAAGCCATAAACGTCGACCATTCGATATTAAAGCCAGCGCTCATCATCAGCATACGCGAGCCATGACCCAGCGCCCCCAGTAGCGCGCACCACGGAAGCGCCCGGTGGGGAACATTAAAGACCATCGCAAACCCGACGGCGGGGATCGCAGACAAGATCATGTCCTGCATTAGCGCCAGTAAAAAGTCGATTATACCCATCCTCGTAGCCCCCATACTGTCATTGACATCACTACGCCCACACAGGTGGCCAGTGTCAACAGGCTGGCGATAGCCCAGCGCGCCAGCCCGGTATTAATATGTCCTTTAAACATATCTGCCACGGAATTAATCAGCGGAAAGCCCGGCACCAGTAGCAGTACGCTCGCCGCCATGGCGATAGTGGGCGTCTGGCTAAAGGCGGGAAGGGTGAGCATCAGCCCGGAGATCGTGGTAGCGACAAAGGCGGTGATGCAAAAATTGATCTGCGGATGTAAATGCCGCTGCGCCAGCATCTGGCGGATATACATGGCTATCATGCTGGCGAAAAAGGTGATAACCGCGCCATCCCAGCCGCCATTATTCAGCTTACAAAAGCAGGAGCAGGAGAGACCGACCATAAACGCCACCAGCCAGCGTGGATAACGCAGCGGGCGGAGCTGGCTAAAGCGTTTTTCCACGCCTTTGTAATCCAGCAGACGATGTTCCGCGAGGATAACGATATGCTGAACCTCCGTGACGACGTGCATATTAATGCCGCGATCCTGGTTTTTACGTGTCGATGTCAGACATTGTCCGTCTTTAATGGTCGTCAGGACAATGGCGTTAGAGGAGATCGCGCTTTCGACGCTATCCATACCGAGCGCCAAACCGAGGCGGGTGGAAAGCTCATCAACCAGTGCGCTTTCCGCCCCGTGCTGCAATAAAAGCAGCCCGCATTGAATACATAACCGTGTTACTGCTCGTTGAATTGATTGCTCTTCTTGCATGACTCGTCCTGTCCGAAAAGACATTCTATGCGCCGCCACTATGACAGAGGCTTTCTTTTTAACACGAAGCGCAGGCATGATGGCGTTGGTTAAGATCAATTTCTTGTTGATAAAAACGTCAGCCGCCAGACGCAACGCATAAGCTTCCTGAGACGTGCGCTTCGTCACAGGCAGGATATCCTTATGGGCGACGGTTCTCGTATGTCCGTTTCCAGAATAGAGGCATTATGCCAGCCTGGCCGCTCATTTTTGAATCAATGATGTGGTGAATTTTATCAACGATATGCATTGATCGTTTAACAACAATGGTATGAGCAGCAGGCGTAAAAATAGGCATGACTTAGTGTAATTCGCAGATATTACATGGGTTTTATGGATGGTAGACAGTATTGTTGGGCTTTTGTTTTAGGACTCAGCAATATGAATGAAGGGCGAACTCATATTTTAAATTTATTAATATGATGCGTTTTTGTTAGAATTGCTAATGTGCAAATTTAGTTAATTTAATTGTCTTGCTTCTGGTTTTATGAGTAACTATGCGATAGTGATTTCATGTTTTTGTGCTATGTGGATTGTAGCGCAATCAATGTTAGATATTTAAAAATAAAACAAGGATAATTAATCCACTCGGCCTATATTTCTTTGCGCTCATTGTTAATAGTGTTTTTATTAATGGGGCAATGAAAGGGGGCGGCGTGGGTGCGGAGGAATTATGCTGCCAGGATGCTGCAAAAATGGACTTATTATCAGTAAAACCCCTCTTATACAGGAAGGCCTTAAAGGGGCTATAACAGGTAATTTCCCCGATTATAAACTGGCGTATTGTCGTACGATAGAAGAGCTAACGCTGCTACAGCTACGCCGAAGTAATTTAGTTATTGCTGATTTAGCAGTTAACAATGCCTCTCCCCGCGCTATCTGCGAATATTTTTATAGCTTACTCTCGCAATATCGCGACATACATTGGGTATTTCTGGTTCCTAAATCCTGCTATCCACATGCGGTTGATCTCCTGATGGGCCCCGTCAGCACCTTGCTTTCAGACGAAGAGCCAATCGAGAATCTTATTAGCGTTATCCATGCGGGAAACGCTCGCTCAGAAAGAATAAGCAAAACATTATTATCGCCTCAGGTACCGTCTGAAATTCAGCAGTCCCACGACAGGCCGATTGTCCTTACGCTGTCTGAACGAAAAGTATTACGCCTTTTAGGAAAAGGGTGGGGCATTAACCAAATTGCGGCGTTACTTAAAAAAAGTAATAAAACAATTAGCGCCCAAAAAAATAGCGCCATGCGACGCTTATCAATACACAGTAATGCAGAGATGTATGCATGGATAAACAGTTCTCAGGGAGCCAGAGAATTGAACCTACCTTCGGTATATGGAGAAACCATGGAATGGAAAACAGAATCAGCAAGAGAAATGTTGCGCTCGTAGAAAAATGCGTGATGAGCACCATTGGTATTAAAGGGCTATTTGATGCAATGCCGGATTGCCGACATACGCTTCATATTTTTTCAAAACCATCCACGTTTTATAAGGCTGCGCTAAAGACGCCGTTTTCTGCCGTTATTTTTTCTCTTTCTGCGTTAAGAACTGAACGCCGGACAGGATTATCCAGTCTGACGGAATTGGCGATAAATTATCCCCATATGCGGCGTCTGGTGATTGCCGATGATGATGCTGAAGCCCGCTTAATCAGCGCGCTATCCCCGCTGCCGCTGGATGGGGTCATCAGCAAAGCGTCGCCGTTGGATGTTTTACAGGATGCCTTATTTACATCGCTTAATAGCGCCCGACGGACAACGGAGCGTACAGACAATCTTTGGGAGCTTCACCAGAATTGTATGCTTAGTCCAACCGAGCGGGAGATTCTGCGTTTCATGTCGAACGGCTACTCAATGCCGCAAATTGCCGTCCAGTTAGAACGTAACATTAAGACTATCCGGGCGCATAAGTTTAATGTGATGTCCAAGCTGGGCGTGAGTTCTGATGCCGGGTTACTCGATGCGGCGGATATTCTGTTATATCTGCGCGCCGGAGATGCTACCGCGCTCCAGCATCGGGTATAGCCCGCGCCGGATGCGCCGTGCTTGTTCGGGGAATCCGGGGGCCAGGCACGTTATTGGCACACGTCTACCCAGGTCGCCGATGTCAGTTCTGCCATTCTTTCCGGCGTGATGCGTACCGCGCTGTGCGTGGCGCCTGCGGCAGGCAATACTTCGTTATACCCCTTCAGAGAGATGTCGCAATAAACGGGCAGCGGGTGCTCCAGCCCGAAAGGACATACGCCGCCGACAGGATGTCCGGTTGCATTGACCACTTCATCGCTGCTCAACATACGCGCTTTTGCGCCGAAAGTGGTTTTAAGCTTCTTATTATCCAGGCGGGCATCGCCTTTCGCGACCACCAGGATAATGGTGTCTTTTACTTTAAGCGAGAGTGTCTTAGCTATCTGCCCTGGCTCTACGTTGTGCGCTTTGGCTGCCAGCTCGACAGTCGCTGTGCTTTGATTTAATTCGATAATTTCAATATCGGGAGCATGATCGGCCAGAAATTGCCGTACAGATTGCAGACTCATTCTTCTCTCCTGAGACCTTACCAATAGCCACGGTAGACCCAAAAATGGCAAAACGTAATTTGGCATACGGAGAGCGCCGCTGTAAATATAATAATGTGACAGGCCAGCAGCAGTAAGCCGTGACGATAACTGAAGGCAACGTAAAGCGGTTTACTTTAGCGTGCAGTCGCCGCACTGCTGTACGTCAGGTAAGCGGTAACGTTGGCAGCAGGTTCTGCGTACCAGAAGACCGTCGCGCATTACGATGGTCCGCCACAGCGGGTTATCCTGACCGTCGGATAGCTGCTTTTCAAAAAAACAGCGCTGGCGTAGCGTTGCCAGCAGGGCTTCGCCAAGCAGCGGTTTCATCTCAGTCAGATACCAGTTGATTAAATAACCGGTATTGCTCCAGATAAGTTTCGCGTTGATGTCGCCAGTCGCCTCCAGCGCCTGAATGACCGGCTGTAGTGCGGAGACTACCAGCGTTTCCATTCGTTCTTCCGGGGAACGCTCCGTTGCCAGGTTATCCTGATGCACATCAAGCCAGAAACACGCGGCGCGCCCGGTTTCATGAAATTCAACGTGAATATGTTCTGCCGAGACATTGATAGCGCGCGCTTGCGTCAGTAATGCCAGCATCAGCGGCGGCGTCATCAGCCCGATATACCATTGCGCCCACAGGGAGAGTAACGGCTTATTTTCACGTGGCAGGCCTGGCGTGTGCCGATAGATGTGATCGGAATAGGCGGCCAGCAATGAACGAAACGTCGCGGGGCGCGTCCACTGGGCAAGAGTCATCGCCGCTGGCGGCGGCGTTTCATCCAGCCGGATGAAGTCCAACAGGTGCTTACGGGTAGAGGCGATCGTCTCGCGTACTGCGTCCGCCAGCGAGGCGTCTTCCGGCTGGGGAGCGGCTCGCCAGATAATATCGTCAGCAATCGGTGCGGAACGGTAGGCCATAGCGCAGTTTAATGATGTTAATCTAAATGATAATGATTGCTAATCCTATCGATAGCGATAAACGATGGCAAGCGGTTTATGGTTAACGCTGTTGGCGTAGCACGATTACGTCAGCAGGATTCATAGGGCGCGCATGTCGTCGCTGACCAGAATGTGGTTACGTCCAAGATGCTTGGCTTCGTAGAGCGCTTTATCCGCTTTTTCGATAGCGTCTCCGATATTGCGATCCGTCAGGGGCGCAATGCCGATACTGACAGTGACATTGGTGGCGACGCTTTCGTTAAACATATGCGGGATTTTAAGATCGTATACTTCCTGTCGGATACGTTCTGCGGTAGCGCGGGCTTGCTGTGGTTCGGCGGTGGTCAGCAACACCAGAAATTCTTCCCCGCCAAAACGGCAGACGACATCGCGCGATCGCACGGCGTCCCGAATTGCCGCTGAGACGCGAATTAACGCCTGATCGCCCATCATATGACCGTAGTGATCGTTATACGCTTTGAAATGATCGATATCCAATAGCAGGACGTAGTGTTCATGGCTGCCCGGCGCCTGTAACGTATCCAGCCGATTTTGCAGGCCACGGCGGTTATATAAGCCGGTTAATGGATCAAGCATACTCAGGCCATTGAGGGTTTCCCGCTCGGCCAGCAGCTTAAACATGAGCTGTTGGGCAAAATTATCGTAGCGTTTCTGGATAACATGTTGAATAGCGATTCCCACCATTGGCAGGGCCAGCAAATAGAGAATTCGCAAACCTTGTTCATTACCGTTCAGCCACAGGCAGACCGCGACTGGCGGTAGCGAATAGAGCGTAAACGCGACGATATTCGCGGCAAAGGCTATCGAGCCGATAAACAGAACGCTAAGCAGGGAAATCAGTAAAAAAGAGAAATCATAATGGCCTAACGCCGGATACTTTAGCGCAATATGCGCCGCCCATATTCCCCCAAAGAGTAGGGAGATAAAGGGGAGATTAATTCTTTTTTGTCCATATTTCCCATGCCATATCAACAGTAATACGCTCAGGACCACTATCCCGATCATTGGCGTGCAAAATACATTGATCTGATAAAGGGGGAAAACGAGAGTAAATAGCGCCGACACGGCGTTGAGAAACAAGAAAAGACGTAAAGAAAACTGATACTTCTTAATACGAAGCGACCGCCAGGATGGTGTTGTCATGGGTAATTGTCGTTATTTATCGGTGATATACACGGAATCGGGCGCCAACATGAAAATAACGTATGAGAAAAGGTCGCCTAAAGCGAGGTGTTGTTGTTTTTACGTTAACAGTCGGACAATTTATCACCTTACTGAATACGTGTCATCAACCGTTAAGTAAAACTCATCTCTTTAGCTTTCTCCCTGGCTGACAAATGAGAAAATATATCATATGATATTGGTTATTATTATCAATTCCAGAGGTGAAACCATGTTGCAGCGGACGTTAGGCAGCGGATGGGGCGTGTTATTGCCTGGAGTGATTATCGTTGGACTGGCGTTTATCGGCCTGTCAGCTGATGCGCTGAAGCTGTTGATTGTATCAGGATTGCTACTGTCTGCGCTGATGTTGTATCACAAACAATTACGGCATTTTGTACTGCTGCCATCGTGTATAGCGCTTATTGGCGGCATGATGTTGGCAATGATGAACTGGAATCAGGGATGAAAATAAAGAGACAAAGGAAGGATAAGATAATTGGTGCGAGGGGGGGGACTTGAACCCCCACGTCCGTAAGGACACTAACACCTGAAGCTAGCGCGTCTACCAATTCCGCCACCTTCGCACAGTTATCTTACTTTTTGATATCGCCTCGTTGGTGCGAGGGGGGGGACTTGAACCCCCACGTCCGTAAGAACACTAACACCTGAAGCTAGCGCGTCTACCAATTCCGCCACCTTCGCCCAGTGCGAGCAATATCAACGTGGTTTTGGTGCGAGGGGGGGGACTTGAACCCCCACGTCCGTAAGGACACTAACACCTGAAGCTAGCGCGTCTACCAATTCCGCCACCTTCGCATACCATCGATTCTTGAAAAGAATCACTACCACGGAGGCGCATTCTAGTGGTTTTCAGCTATTCGTCAACAGTTAATTGCATGGGACAGATTGATTGCTGCAAAAATGGGCGCGAGACGTAGGTTGGATAAGACGCCTGGCGTCGCCACCGGCACATGTAACCAGATGGCGCTGCGCTTATCAGGCCAACTATTTCTTCGCCTGACGGGTCATCACGGTACGATAAACCTTAAAGCGCCCGGTTTGCGCGATGACTTCATGGAAGCCAAAAGTCTCATCCAGAATCTTAGGATAGGGCAGAAAGGCGTTCGCCACGATGCGTAACTCTCCGCCGCTGTTCAGATGGCGCACTGCGCCTCGAATGAGCGTTTGCGCCGCATCGAGGCTGGTTTGCATTCCGTCGTGGAACGGCGGGTTGGAGATGATCATGTCAAAACGTCCTTTGACTTCCGAAAAGACGTTGCTGGCGAATACCTCGCCTTCAAGACCATTAGCGGCAAGCGTGGCGCGGCTGGCTTCCACCGCCGGCGCGCTGACGTCACACAGCGTCAGGCGCACTTTCGGCGAATGGCTGGCCAGCGCGGCGGAAAGCACGCCAGCGCCGCAGCCGACATCCAGCACTTTACCTTTGGTGTGCGGCGTCAGCGTAGACAACAGCAGTTGGCTACCGACATCCAGTCCGTCGCGGCTGAATACGCCCGGCAACGTTTTGATGGTCAGCCCGTCGATATTGTACTCGGCCCACCAGGATTCAAGACTAAACTGCGGCTGCTTTTCCAGACGACCATGGTAAAGGCCGCAACGTCGCGCGCTATCTACTTTGTTCAGCGGCGCATAGTCCGCCAGCATCGGTTCGGCGCTACGCACGCCGCTGCGGTTTTCCCCCACGACGAAAACATCGCTGCCCGACGGCATCAGCGACAAAATATTCATCAACTGGAACTGCGCTTCGGGTTTATTTTTCGGCCAGTAGTAGATCAGCGTATCGCAGTCAGCGACATCGCTGGCTTGCGCGACCAGGCTAAAACGGACGTTATCGCCCATCTGGCGGCTTAGCGCCTGCCAGTGGTGAAACTGTTGCGTATACGCGCGGCTGGCGGCGCATTCAAAGCGCGCGGGCAGGTCATCCTGCAAATCTCCGGCAAAAAGAATACGGCTTTGTTCGAAATCATCACTGTGGCGCAGCAAGACTTCACTTGCCGGGGTAAAAGCAGACATGGAATGCTCCTTAATTCAGACTGGCGGCGATTATAGTAGTTTGATGGCGGAGATTCGACAGATTTGCTATATTTGCGCCCCTGATTACAGGAGCGTTTCGCTATGACATCCCGACGAGACTGGCAGTTACAGCAACTGGGTATTACGCAGTGGGCGCTGCGACGTCCTGGCGCGCTACAGGGCGAGATTGCGATTTCCCTTCCCGCGCACGTTCGTCTGATCGTGGTTGCAGAGGAATTACCTGCGCTGAACGAGCCGCTAATGCGCGATATCTTACGCGCGTTGACCGTGAGTCCCGATCAGGTTTTACCGCTGACGCCTGAGCGCGTCGCCATGCTGCCGCAGGGCAGCCGTTGTAATAGCTGGCGGTTAGGAACTGACGCGCCGCTCCAACTCGAAGGCGCTCAGGTCACGACGCCGGCGTTTAATGAACTCCGGGCAAACCCGGCGGCACGCGCCGCACTATGGCAACAAATCTGCGAACATGAACACGATTTCTATCCTCAGCACGACCGATCTCCCCGCAGCCTGGCAGATTGAGCAACGCGCTCATGCGTTTCCGTGGAGCGAAAAAACGTTTTTCGGCAACCAGGGCGAACGGTATCTCAACCTTAAGCTGACCGCTGATGACAGAATGGCCGCGTTTGCCATTACACAGGTGGTGCTGGACGAAGCGACGCTGTTCAATATCGCCGTCGATCCGGATTTTCAGCGTCGGGGGCTGGGGCGTATGCTGCTTGAGCATCTGATTGATGAACTGGAAACGCGCGGTGTTGTAACGCTATGGCTGGAGGTACGCGCCTCTAACGCTGCCGCCATCGCGCTGTATGAAAGTCTGGGGTTTAACGAGGCGACGATTCGCCGCAATTACTATCCCACGGCACAAGGGCATGAGGACGCCATCATCATGGCGTTACCGATAAGCATGTAATAAAAGAGGCAAGGTGTAATGATGAAGTGGGACTGGATTTTCTTTGATGCCGATGAAACGCTGTTTACGTTTGATTCTTTCACCGGCTTACAGCGGATGTTCCTTGACTATAGCGTCACCTTTACCGCTGAGGATTTCCAGGATTACCAGGCCGTGAATAAGCCGCTATGGGTAGATTATCAGAACGGCGCGATTACCTCATTACAATTGCAGCACGCGCGTTTTCAAAGTTGGGCTGAACGGCTAAACGTTGCGCCGGGGCTGCTGAATGACGCTTTTATTAGTGCGATGGCGGAGATCTGTTCTCCTTTGCCGGGCGCCGTTTCGCTACTTAATGCGATTCGCGGGCAGGCTAAAATCGGTATTATTACTAATGGTTTTACCGCGCTACAACAAACTCGTCTGGAGCGCACCGGGCTGCGCGAGTATTTCGATCTGCTGGTGATTTCCGAGCAGGTTGGCGTCGCGAAGCCCGATCCGAAAATCTTTAACTACGCCCTGGAGCAGGCAGGGAATCCTGACCGCTCGCGCGTATTAATGGTTGGCGATACCGCGGAATCCGATATTCTTGGCGGCATTAACGCCGGACTGTCGACCTGCTGGCTTAACGCGCATCATCGCGAGCAGCCCGCGGGTATCCATCCAACCTGGACTGTGGCGTCATTAAGCGAACTGGAGCAGCTCCTGTGTAAACACTGATTGCCTCCCCCAGGTTGATGGGTAAAATAGCCGCATTTTTCGTATTCAACATGCGTGGTCAAACGCCGCGCTTACTCAAGAAGATTTGACTATGACGTTGTCTCCTTATTTGCAAGAGGTGGCCAAACGCCGCACTTTTGCCATTATTTCTCACCCGGACGCCGGTAAAACCACCATTACCGAAAAAGTGTTGCTGTTCGGACAGGCGATTCAGACCGCCGGTACGGTAAAAGGCCGTGGCTCCAGCCAACATGCAAAATCTGACTGGATGGAGATGGAAAAACAGCGTGGTATCTCTATCACCACCTCGGTGATGCAGTTCCCGTATCACGACTGTCTGGTGAATCTGCTGGATACCCCGGGGCACGAAGACTTCTCCGAAGATACCTACCGTACTCTGACGGCGGTGGACTGTTGCCTGATGGTGATCGACGCCGCAAAAGGTGTTGAAGACAGGACTCGTAAGCTGATGGAAGTTACCCGTCTGCGCGATACGCCAATCCTGACCTTTATGAACAAACTCGACCGTGACATCCGCGACCCGATGGAGCTGCTGGATGAAGTCGAGAACGAGCTGAAAATCGGCTGCGCGCCGATCACCTGGCCGATTGGCTGCGGCAAGCTGTTTAAGGGCGTTTATCACCTTTATAAAGATGAAACTTATCTGTATCAGACCGGTAAGGGCCACACCATTCAGGAAGTGCGCATCGTTAAAGGGCTGAATAACCCGGATCTGGACGCTGCCGTCGGTGAAGATCTGGCGCAGCAGCTGCGCGACGAGCTGGAACTGGTGCAGGGCGCGTCTAACGAGTTTGATGAAGAGCTGTTCCTGGCAGGGGAAATTACCCCGGTATTTTTCGGTACCGCGCTGGGTAACTTTGGCGTTGACCATATGCTGGATGGTTTAGTGGCGTGGGCGCCCGCGCCGATGCCGCGTCAAACCGATACCCGCACAGTGGAAGCCTCGGAAGAGAAGTTCACCGGTTTTGTCTTTAAAATTCAGGCCAATATGGACCCGAAACACCGCGACCGCGTGGCGTTTATGCGCGTGGTTTCCGGTAAGTATGAGAAGGGCATGAAGCTACGCCAGGTCCGTACCGGCAAAGATGTGGTGATTTCCGACGCGTTAACTTTTATGGCGGGCGACCGTTCGCACGTTGAAGAAGCGTACCCGGGCGATATTTTGGGTCTGCATAACCACGGCACCATTCAGATCGGCGATACCTTCACCCAGGGCGAGATGATGAAGTTTACCGGTATCCCGAACTTTGCGCCGGAACTGTTCCGTCGTATTCGCCTGAAAGATCCGCTCAAGCAGAAGCAGCTACTGAAAGGGCTGGTGCAGCTTTCTGAAGAGGGGGCGGTGCAGGTATTCCGTCCCATCTCCAACAACGATCTGATTGTCGGCGCCGTGGGCGTTTTGCAGTTTGACGTTGTTGTCGCGCGCCTGAAAAGCGAATACAACGTTGAGGCGATTTATGAATCCGTCAACGTGGCGACGGCGCGCTGGGTGGAAAGCGCCGATGCGAAGAAATTCGAAGAGTTCAAGCGTAAGAATGAAACACAACTGGCGCTGGATGGCGGCGACAACCTCACCTATATCGCCCCCACGATGGTTAACCTGAACCTGACCCAGGAACGTTACCCTGACGTTCAGTTCCGTAAAACGCGCGAACACTGATCCCTTTCCGGGCGCGGCATCCGCCGCGCCTTCGTACTTTCCCTGCCTTTTTAACCGCTTACGGAATGTTCTTAAATCCCGCGTTTTTTCTCCGATCTGCCTGTTTTTTATACGCACCGACAAGCGATTTTAAAATTGTGATCTATATTTAACAAAGTGATGACATAAATGTCGGCTTTAATGCCTGTTCAATGCGTGAATATGAGAGCTTAAAGCTGAGATTTGTTTCAGTCACGATATTAATAACTGAAACGGAAGGGTGGCAGGCGACGCGTCGTTACAAATTCACGAATGTGATGCCAGTCATTGACTTCAGAAACCGGTGAGTTTCACCGCATTCAGCAATGCAACCTCGTGTTGCCTGAGCTCAAATTACGAGCAAACTATACAGGACAAAATCGATGACTATGACAAGACTGAAGATTTCTAAAACTCTGCTGGCCGTAATGTTGACCTCTGCTGTTGCGACAGGTTCTGCCTTTGCAGAAAACGCAACAACGGACAAGGCGCAAAGCGGAACCGAAACCGCAGGGCAAAAAGTCGATAGCTCTATGAATAAAGTCGGTAACTTCATGGATGACAGCGCCATCACTGCGAAAGTAAAAGCTGCGCTGGTAGACCATGACAATATTAAAAGCACCGATATTTCTGTCGAAACCAATCAGAAAGTCGTCACCCTGAGCGGCTTTGTAGAAAGCCAGGCGCAGGCTGAAGCCGCCGTGAAAGTGGCGAAAGGCGTAGAAGGCGTGACCTCCGTTAGCGACAAACTTCACGTTCGCGACAATAAAGAAGGTTCCGTGAAAGGTTATGCCGGCGATACGGCCACGACCAGTGAAGTCAAAGCCAAGTTGCTGGCGGACGATCTCGTCCCTTCCCGTAAAGTAAAAGTGGAAACGACCGATGGCGTCGTACAGCTCTCCGGTACTGTTGAAACTCAGGAACAAAGCGACCGCGCTGAAAGCATCGCGAAAGCCGTTGATGGCGTAAAAAGTGTTAAAAACGATCTGAAAGTTCAGTAATTCGTCGTAATTCGTCCTCCCGACGTTTGTCGGGAGGCGTAATGTGCACCACACTAAAAATATCGCGAATGAGTAGCCTGAGCGCTCATATTTAGCGGTCGACATTAACTATGGTAAAGGAGAGGCTTATGTTTCGTTGGGGCATTATATTTCTGGTTATCGCGTTAATTGCCGCCGCATTGGGTTTTGGTGGACTGGCTGGTACGGCTGCCGGCGCGGCGAAAATCGTCTTCGTCGTCGGGATCGTGCTCTTCCTGGTCAGCCTGTTCATGGGCCGTAAACGACCCTAGCAGGCATCTGTAAAGATATATTGCTATCAAGCCAGTCCAGCGGACTGGCTTTTACGGTTTTAGCCGTTAACGTTTTGCGTTACCTTGTCAGCCTGGAAAAAAATGAAAAACAGGAAGGCAGAGGTGGGCCAGCGAATACCGGTTACGCTCGGCAATATTGCGCCGTTATCATTAACACCGTTCCGGCCAGGCCGTATGGCGCTGGTCTGTGAGGGCGGGGGGCAGCGGGGCATCTTTACCGCAGGCGTGCTGGATGAGTTTATGCGTGCGCAGTTTAATCCTTTCCATCTCTACTTCGGCACATCAGCCGGTGCGCAAAATCTCTCGGCGTATCTCTGCAACCAGCCCGGCTACGGGCGTAAAGTCATTATGCGCTATACCACCAGGCGCGAATTTTTTGATCCGCTGCGATTTGTACGCGGAGGAAACCTTATTGACCTCGACTGGCTGGTGGAATCCACCGCCGCCCGAATGCCGCTGCAGATGGATACCGCAGCGCGCCTGTTCGACAGCGGAAAATCCTTTTATATGTGCGCCTGCCGGGGGGATGATTACACGCCGGGCTATTTCTCGCCGACAAAACAAAACTGGCTTGATATCATTCGCGCCTCCAGCGCCATACCGGGTTTCTACCGTACCGGCGTTACGTTAGAGGGCATCAACTATCTGGACGGTGGCATTAGCGACGCCATTCCGGTTCAGGAGGCGGCAAAGCGGGGGGCGAAAACCATTGTGGTGATCCGCACCGTACCCTCGCAAATGTATTACACGCCGCAGTGGTTTAAGCGTATGGAGCGCTGGCTGGGGGAGAGCAGTCTACAGCCGTTGGTCAACCTGGTGCAGCATCATGAAACGTCCTACAGCGCGATTCAACAATTTATTGAAAAGCCGCCGGGTAAGCTGCGGATCATTGAAATTTATCCGCCGAAACCGCTGCACAGCATGGCGCTGGGCAGCCGTATCCCGGCGCTGCGTGAGGATTACAAAACCGGGCAATTATGCGGGCGTTATTTCCTTGCCACCGTTGGTAAATTGCTCGCCGCAACGCCGCCTCTCTTGCGCCATACGTCGCGGATTGCCGTGCCGGAAACGGTGGTCGTGCCTCCGGCGCCGGTGGCCAATGATACGCATGTGACGGAGGTTATTAGCGCGCCGCAGGCAAACGACACCACATTTACCGACGAGGATCTGGCGTGAGCTGGCGCTTTATTGATACGCATTGCCATTTTGATTTCCCGCCCTTTACGGGCGATGAGCGCGCCAGTATTCAGCGTGCCTGTGAGGCGGGCGTTGAAAAAATCATCGTGCCGGCGACCGAGGCGGCTCACTTTCCCCGCGTGCTGGCGCTGGCGGCGCGTTTCCCGTCGCTTTATGCTGCGCTGGGATTACACCCCATTGTGATTGAGCGTCATGCCGATGACGATCCTGATAAGCTGCAACAAGCGCTGGCGCAACAACAGAACGTCGTGGCGGTAGGCGAGATCGGGCTCGATCTTTATCGCGACGATCCGCAGTTCGCCAGGCAAGAGCGATTTTTAGACGCGCAACTGCAACTGGCAAAACGCTACGATCTGCCGGTGATCCTGCACTCGCGGCGCACGCATGACAAACTGGCGATGCACTTAAAGCGCCAGGATCTGCCGCGAACCGGTGTGGTGCATGGTTTTGCCGGCAGTCTGCAGCAGGCCGAACGCTTTGTACGACTGGGCTATAAAATCGGCGTCGGCGGCACCATCACCTACCCGCGCGCCAGTAAAACCCGTGATGTTATGGCGCGGTTGCCGCTGGACGCGCTGTTGCTGGAGACCGATGCGCCGGATATGCCGCTAAAGGGGTTTCAGGGGCAGCCGAACCGCCCGGAGCAGGCGGCGCGCGTATTTGATGCGCTCTGCGAATTACGTCCGGAGCCCGCAGAGGTGATAGCCGATACGCTGTATCGCAATACCATTACCTTGTTTCGGCTCTGATGGCATCGCAGCCGCCGTCCGGCAGGCGACGCTTACAAATATAGCGCCGGCAAAATCAGCTTCGCCACCCCACGCGCGCGCAATCCGTCAGCCAGCCGTTCCACCTCTTGCGGCGTCGCGCCTGGCCAGGCCTTCGCTTCGCCATAGACGCCATGCGCATGAAAGGCATTCAAACGCACCGGAACCTCGCCCAGCGAAGTAATAAACGCCGCCAGTGAATCAATATGCGCCGCATAGTCCACCTGATTCGGGATAACCAGCAACCGCAGCTCCGCCAGTTTTCCCTGCGCAGCAAGAAAGCGGATACTGTGCTTAATATGCGTGTTATCACGTCCGGTCAGACGGTGATGACACTCGCTCTTCCAGGCTTTCAGATCGAGCATTACGCCGTCGCAAACCGGCAGTAGTTTCTGCCAGCCGGTCTCGCTTAACTGACCATTACTGTCCACCAGACAGGTCAGCCGTTGTAACTGCGGATCGGCTTTGATCGCCGTAAATAGCGCCACAATAAACGGTAATTGCGTGGTCGCCTCTCCGCCGCTGATGGTAATACCTTCAATAAACAGCGATGCTTTACGAATATGACGCAGCACATCGTCAACGCTCATGGTCTGCGCCATTGGCGTTGCCTGCTGTGGGCACATTTTCAGGCAGGTATCGCACTGCTCGCAGACGTCCGACCGCCATACCACTTTCCCGCCATCAACGCTGAGGGCGTGATGCGGACACTGCGATACGCATTCCCCGCAGTCGTTACAGCGTCCCATCGTCCACGGGTTATGGCAATTCTTGCAGCGCAAATTGCAGCCCTGTAAGAATAATGCCAGGCGGCTGCCTGGCCCATCGACGCAGGAAAACGCAATGATCTTACTGACTAAAGCGCATCTGTTGTTCATGGCTGACTACGCGTGGCTGTCGTTCCAGGATGCGGGTATTACGTGCGGCTTCTTCTCCCAGCCAGGTGGTATTCGTGCGCGAGCCTTTGGCGCGAAATTTCGCCAGATCCGACAGGCGCACCATATAACCGGTGACGCGCACCAGATCGTTGCCGCTGACATTGGCAGTAAATTCCCGCATCCCGGCTTTGAACGCGCCAAGACAAAGCTGAACCAGCGCCTGCGGATTACGCTTGATGGTTTCGTCCAGCGTCAGAATGTCGCTGATCCCGGCATGGTAAAAGGCATGGTGCGGCGCGACGGTTTGCAGATGGGTGATAGGGTCCGGTTCATCGCCATACGGCAAACGTGCGCCCGGCGTAGTGCCAATATCGGAACTGATGCCAGACTGGGCATGGAGCAGCGCCCGTTGCTTCCAGCCATACTTCACTGGCGTATTTTCGACGAAATCCGCCAGTTGGGCGCTAATACGGTAGCCCAGCTCGTTCGCCGTTTCATTCTTGCCGTAACGGGCGGTCAGGCCCGCGTTTTCGCACAGCAGGTTCACGGCTTCCGCCAGCCCGTACATACCGAACATCGGCGCAAAACGTTCGGGATCGATCAAACCTTCCTGTACAAGAAAGCTATTCTCAAAGAAATGTGACTTTTCATAGAGGAATTCACATCGTGAATTAATGATGGCGATCTGCTGTCGGCAGTAGTGCGGTAGCGTGCGTGAAAAGAAGTCATCGACAGACGTACTGCGTTCTGCCACGGCTTTCAGGTTGAGACGTACCAGCGTACTGCCGCCGCCGCCAAGCGGTAGCGAGTTATAACAACTGACGATGCCATAATGGCCTTTTGTGAAAATTTTATCATTTACAGGGCCGTTGGAAATGTGTGGCTTACTGCATTCGCAAATGTTTTTGGCGACCTCCAGCAGCAGATCGTCCGGCGTAATTTCCGCATCGTAGATAAACGTCAGGTTAGGCGCCACCTGCTTTAGCTCGGCATCGGCGCGCAAAATCGCTCGTGTGACAGGCGTATCGGCAGGGCCAATATTGGCATGCATAAAGGCGTCTGGCAGCGTTCTGTCGAGATAACGCCAGAAACGTTTTATTCGAATATCGATCGCATCTTGTGTTAGAATTCTAACATACGGTTGCAGCAACGCATCAAGCTGGCCGAGATAAACCGGCATGGACGTCACGGAAGGAACGTGATGATACAGAATGGTGAGTAGGGATAACGCATCATCCAGATCTTTCGCGCCTTCCAGTTCCAGCCACTGTGAACCGTTAGCCAGAAATCGGGCGTAATCGGGCAACACGTAGCGCGGTTTGAAGGGGGCGTGCCCCTCAAACATATCGCAAATGACACCTTCATCCAGCGCCTGGCGGGCATCTTCCGGCAGGGGGGGATAAGGCAGGGCGTTTTCAGCTTCCAGCGCCAGAAAATGGCGTTTTTGTTCAGGCGTGAGCACCGGGCTGGTCACAATTTGCTGGCAACGCTGCTGGAGCGCAGTTTCGCATGAGGCAGGCATCTTCGTTTCCTCTTTATGCCGGGACGATGCGCTATTGTAGAAAATGGCGGCAAACCGACTTTGATCCTGATGCGCTTATCGCTCGAAGAACAGGCGGTGACGGCGGGATAATTTGATTAAGATCTCATTACAGTAATGCAAATTTGTACGTAGTTTTCATTAACTGTGATGTATATCGAAGTGTAAACGCGAGTGAATGTTAGAATATTAACAGACTCGCAAGGTGAAATTTTATACGGCAATGCCGTTGGAGAATGTCATGACTGATTTAAAAGCAAGCAGCCTGCGTGCGCTCAAACTGATGGATCTGACCACTCTGAACGATGACGACACCAATGAAAAAGTGATCGCGTTGTGTCATCAGGCAAAAACTCCGGTCGGGAATACGGCGGCGATTTGTATTTACCCGCGTTTTATCCCGATTGCGCGTAAAACTCTGAAAGAACAAGGTACGCCGGACATCCGCATTGCAACGGTGACTAACTTCCCGCATGGCAATGATGACATCGATATTGCGCTGGCGGAAACCCGTGCGGCGATCGCCTACGGCGCTGACGAAGTGGACGTGGTATTCCCGTACCGCGCGTTGATCGCCGGTAACGAGCAGGTGGGTTTTGACCTGGTAAAAGCCTGTAAAGACGCTTGTGCCGCAGCGAACGTATTGCTGAAAGTGATCATCGAAACCGGCGAGCTGAAAGAAGAGGCGCTGATTCGTAAAGCCTCTGAAATCTCCATTAAAGCCGGTGCGGATTTCATCAAAACCTCTACCGGTAAAGTGCCGGTAAACGCTACGCCGGAAAGCGCGCGCATCATGATGGAAGTGATCCGCGACATGGGCGTTTCCAAAACCGTTGGCTTCAAACCGGCGGGCGGCGTACGTACGGCGGAAGACGCGCAGAAATTCCTCGCGATTGCAGACGAACTGTTTGGCGCTGACTGGGCAGATTCTCGTCACTACCGCTTTGGCGCATCCAGCCTGCTGGCAAGCCTGCTGAAAGCGCTGGGTCACGGCGACGGTAAGAGCGCCAGCAGCTACTAAGCTCTGATTTGCCGGATGGCGCTGCGCTTATCCGGCCTACAAATCCAGGCCTGTAGGCCGGATAAGGCGTTAGCCGCCATCCGGCGATGTAAGCCTTCTACTCTTTTCCCTCAGGAGGGTACCGTGTTTCTCGCACAAGAAATTATTCGTAAAAAGCGTGATGGTCATGCGTTGAGTGACGAAGAAATTCGTTTCTTTATTAATGGTATTCGTGACAATACTATCTCTGAAGGGCAGATTGCCGCCCTGGCGATGACCATCTTCTTCCACGATATGACCATGCCGGAGCGTGTTTCGCTGACCATGGCGATGCGGGATTCCGGTACTGTCCTTGACTGGAAAAGCCTGAATCTCAATGGCCCGATTGTCGATAAGCATTCGACCGGCGGCGTAGGGGACGTGACGTCTCTGATGTTGGGGCCAATGGTAGCGGCCTGCGGCGGTTATGTGCCGATGATCTCCGGTCGCGGCCTCGGACATACCGGCGGTACGCTCGACAAACTGGAAGCGATCCCGGGCTTCGATATCTTCCCGGACGACAACCGTTTCCGCGAAATTATTCAAGACGTGGGTGTGGCGATTATTGGGCAAACCAGCTCGCTTGCACCGGCGGACAAACGTTTTTACGCCACCCGCGATATTACCGCGACGGTGGACTCTATTCCGCTGATCACCGGCTCCATCCTCGCCAAGAAACTGGCCGAAGGGCTGGATGCGCTGGTAATGGACGTAAAAGTCGGCAGCGGCGCGTTTATGCCAACCTATGAACTTTCTGAAGCCCTTGCTGAAGCGATTGTCGGCGTGGCAAATGGCGCGGGAGTTCGCACTACGGCGTTGTTAACCGATATGAACCAGGTGCTGGCTTCAAGCGCCGGTAACGCGGTGGAAGTGCGTGAAGCCGTGCAGTTCCTGACCGGTGAATACCGCAATCCGCGCTTGTTTGACGTCACTATGGCGCTATGCGTGGAGATGCTGATCTCCGGCCAGCTGGCGAAAGACGACGCCGAAGCGCGTGCGAAATTACAGGCGGTGCTGGATAACGGTAAAGCGGCAGAAGTCTTTGGTCGTATGGTGGCCGCGCAGAAAGGGCCAAGCGATTTCGTTGAGAACTACGATAAATACTTGCCGACCGCCATGTTGAGCAAAGCGGTATATGCTGATACTGAAGGGTTTATCAGCGCAATGGATACGCGTGCGCTGGGGATGGCGGTCGTCTCGATGGGCGGCGGCCGTCGTCAGGCGTCTGACACCATTGATTACAGCGTTGGCTTTACCGACATGGCCCGTCTGGGCGACAGCATCGACGGGCAGCGCCCGCTGGCGGTGATTCATGCCAAAGACGAAGCCAGTTGGCAGGAAGCGGCGAAGGCCGTCAAAGCGGCAATTATCCTTGACGATAAAGCGCCAGCAAGCACACCTTCGGTCTATCGTCGAATTACTGAATAGTTGTATACTGATCTGATCAATTATTTTTGAAGCACTAAGTACGGAGAAGATATGAAACGTGCATTTATTATGGTGCTGGACTCATTCGGCATCGGCGCTACTGAAGACGCGGATCGTTTTGGCGACGTAGGTTCCGACACTCTGGGCCACATCGCAGAAGCTTGCGCCAATGGCGAAGCTGACAATGGCCGTAAGGGCCCGTTGAATCTGCCTAACCTGACTCGTCTGGGGCTGGTGAAAGCGCATGAAGGCTCTACCGGTAAAATTGCCGCCGGCATGGACGGCAACGCGGACGTTATTGGCGCATACGCATGGGCGCACGAACTGTCCTCCGGCAAAGATACGCCGTCAGGCCACTGGGAAATCGCCGGCGTGCCGGTGCTGTTCGACTGGGGCTATTTCAGCGATCACGAAAACAGCTTCCCGCAGGAACTGCTGGATAAGCTGGTGAAACGCGCCAACCTGCCGGGCTACCTCGGTAACTGCCACTCTTCCGGTACGGTCATTCTGGACCAGCTCGGCGAAGAGCACATGAAAACTGGCAAGCCGATTTTCTACACCTCCGCTGACTCCGTGTTCCAGATTGCCTGCCACGAAGAGACCTTTGGCCTGGATAAACTCTACGAGCTGTGCGAAATCGCCCGTGAAGAGCTGACCGAAGGCGGCTACAACATTGGCCGCGTGATCGCGCGTCCGTTTATCGGCGACAAGGCCGGTAACTTCCAGCGTACCGGCAACCGTCACGACCTGGCCGTAGAACCGCCAGCGCCGACTGTGCTGCAGAAACTGGTCGATGAAAAACAGGGCCACGTGGTGTCCGTCGGTAAGATTGCCGACATCTACGCCAACTGCGGCATCACTAAGAAAGTGAAAGCGACCGGTCTGGACGCGCTGTTCGACGCGACCCTCAAAGAGATGAAAGAAGCGGGCGATAAAACCATCGTCTTCACTAACTTCGTCGACTTCGACTCTTCCTGGGGCCACCGTCGCGACATCGCGGGCTACGCCGCAGGTCTGGAGCTGTTTGACCGCCGTCTGCCGGAGCTGATGGAGCTGGTGGGTGAAGATGACATTCTGATCCTGACCGCTGACCACGGCTGTGACCCGAGCTGGACCGGTACTGACCATACCCGTGAGCACATTCCGGTGCTGATCTACGGTCCGAAAGTCAAACCGGGCTCTTTAGGTCACCGTGAAACCTTCGCGGATATCGGCCAGACGCTGGCGACCTACTTTGGCACATCGCCGATGGACTACGGTAAAAACATGCTGTGATACCTGTTGTCTTTCGCGCTGTAGATGCGTTGACTTCATTCGCTCACCCCGGTCACATAGTTAATCTATGCTCCCGGGGATTCACGAATTCGTCGCCTTCCTACAACGCGAAATACTTAGGGTATTTCACTGTTTTGACACACGTTTTGTAGGCCTGATAAGGCGTAGCCGCCATCAGGCAATAACAACAAATTTAAAGGGAACTGAAGATGGCAACTCCACATATTAATGCAGAAATGGGTGATTTCGCTGACGTCGTATTGATGCCGGGCGACCCGCTGCGCGCGAAGCACATTGCTGAGACTTTCCTCGAAAATGTTCGCGAAGTGAACAACGTTCGCGGCATGTTAGGTTTCACCGGGACTTACAAAGGCCGTAAGATCTCCGTGATGGGCCACGGTATGGGTATCCCGTCCTGCTCCATCTACACCAAAGAGCTGATCACCGATTTCGGCGTGAAGAAAATCATTCGCGTCGGCTCCTGCGGCGCTGTGCGCATGGACGTCAAACTGCGCGACGTGGTGATCGGTATGGGTGCCTGCACCGACTCCAAAGTGAACCGTATCCGTTTTAAAGATCATGACTTCGCGGCTATCGCTGACTTCGACATGGTGCGTAACGCAGTTGATGCGGCAAAAGCGCTGGGCGTTGACGCGCGCGTAGGCAACCTGTTTTCCGCTGACCTGTTCTACTCTCCGGACGGCGAAATGTTCGACGTGATGGAAAAATACGGCGTACTGGGCGTAGAGATGGAAGCGGCGGGTATCTACGGCGTTGCGGCTGAATTTGGCGCGAAAGCGCTGACCATCTGCACCGTATCTGACCATATCCGTACCCACGAGCAGACCACTGCCGCTGAACGTCAGACGACCTTCAACGACATGATCAAAATCGCGCTGGAATCCGTACTGCTGGGCGATAAAGAGTAAGATTGTGAAGGGGGCCAGAGCAGGCCCCCTTCATCGTTTATTTCGTCAGCACTTCCCACTGTAAATTGCTTTCTAGCATGACCGTATCGGTAGCATGCGTAAATTGATTATCGTTCAAGACAGGTGTTAATGTCAGCGTGACGTTCATCATTTTCCCACTGACCTGCTGGTTATTATCCATCGCGATGATACCGTTGTTATTATGTAGCAACAGACTATCCAGGGCACTGTCATTGGGAGCAAAGCTCACTCTATCAAGGGTGCTGGCAATAGGATAACTTTTACCATCTACTATCATCTGACTAACACGTACGGCGAGACCACCGTTATTTCCAAAATAAAATCGTCCCTTTTCCCCCGCTGAGGCCTGCACAAAAAGAGCAATGTTCTGGCTTTCTGGGCAACTCACACTAACGTGAACCTCCTGTGAAGACATTTGATTCCAGCCTTGCTGAGAATTGACGATATCATCTTGCTTAAGCCAGCCAAAGCTGACGTTTGGCGAAGAAAACGTTATTTGGCAGTCATCGTCGGCCCGGGCTGATGGGGGGAGTAGTGCGGTGAAGATACAACATATAGCAATCCCCAACCATTTGCTGTTGGATTTCATTGACAGACTCCCTTTGCCGTTTCATAAAATGCCTCTTTATCCTGGGTTTTCTGCAGCGTGTAGTGGATGCGACACAGACGATTCATATCATCATCAGCGGCATATAACGCAGGATTATCCCCAACATCGGTGATAAATACGCGTCCGCTGTCGACAGCGCTGACCAAATAGTTATTTTTTTCATCTACAATGCTGGTGCCTTTAGGTAGCCATGAGCCATCCGGACGCTTTACTGCCAGCATCACACGGCGTGTATTCAGCACGTTGAAATCCAGTACCCGAAAAGCGCTGTGCGCGACGGTAATATTCTTAATACCGTTTGCCAGTTCCATACTCTTTGGTAGCGTATTCGCATTAACCTCTACGCGGGATTTCCGCCATTCAGTTAGCCCCGGAATGACGGCTTGCCCCCAGTGGTCAGTCCAGATTCGCCCCTGTGGCGTGGCGATTTCAATGCCGCTTTCTGGTTCACTCAGGCGTGCGATAGCAAAGGTATTTTTGATTGTATAAGGCGAGAACGTTATGCCATGTTCGTGTGCAGCGATGCCTCCGCTGAAGGTTGCGTTATAGTTGCGGTAATTATCGCCATCAGTGCCGCCGCCCACGCTGAGTTGAGTGTAATGAAGATTGCTATTGAGATTACCGTTGAAGCTATTTTGCTGGTTTTTTGCATCACGATCCGCAGAAATATAGTAATGGGTATCTTTACTCAGCGAACCATTATTTTGTAGCCCGTAGGTTGTTTTATCACCTTGATTACGCATATAAGCGCCGACGCGCTGCTCACCGAGTGGAATGCTGATGTTGATGTAAAACATATCATCATCATTACTGTCGTTATGATTCTCATCATCCTGATTAACAGCGTGCTGCCAGTTAGCGGTAATTGAGGCATATTTAAACGTTTTGCCCCAGGAAGCCATTATGCTGCGAGAGTCGTTGTCATTATCCGTAGCCTGATAAGTGTAATAACCCAGAGAGAAGGTACCTAACAGATTATGGTTCCAGGCAATATTAGCACTGGAGCTACTTTGATATTCGGAAGCATCTTTATTGAGCGCATCCGTTAACTCACGATATCCGTCGCTGTAGCGGGCGGTACTGACGTCAAGTCTAATTTCCCCGGGCAGCGCCATGCTGGCGCGTAGTTCACTTTTCGCACCCTGCAGAGATTCGCCAAAGGACGCTTTACTGCTCAGCATTGAGCCGGAAAACGTCCATTTGTTGGTTGGAAGCCATTGCAGCATCCCTCCTGCCGCTTGATAGTCTTGTGCCAGTACGCCAGACGCCTGCGCCAGCCAGTTTTCACTCAGTTTCCAACCATCGCTGATGTTATAGATCCAGGGGAGCGAATAGTCGCTGGTGGTATCACGTATGCGCCCTATGGACATTGTTAAGCCTGCGGGCGTGAGTTCGCGTAAATTAAAGGATACTGCCGGCACCGTGAAGGTTGTCGTTGAGCCATCGGTTTCAACGACGCTGACGTTAAGGTCGGTATTGCTGCGTATGATGGGGACATTTTCAAGGGTAAATGCCCCAGCGTTCACTGGTGCGGTATAAATAATCTGTCCGGACTGACGAACTTCAACGCGAGCCTGGTGGGTTCGGGCAATACCGTTAATGGTTACGCCTTGTGTATCCTGTGCCAGCCCTTGTTCAGGGATAAGCTGTACGCCGTTGATCGGCGCGCCACTGAATAGACTGGAGTTGACGTTGATCTGCCCAACTTGCGCACGCATTTTTTGTGCCTGAAATACGTGCTCCGCATAGGTATATAGACTATCGGTACGGTATTCTCCATCATTATTCGTCAGCATGTAGCGGCTGCGCAGCGTCCATTCCGCGAAGTTTAAGCCAGCTTCAAGGTTTGCCTGGGCATAGTTTCGGCTATCGCTACCGGATGACTCGCTGCGACTGGCGTACAGGTTATAGTTAAATAACCCGGCGGTGCCGCCTTTAATCACGTTGTTTAGCGATAGCAAGTTATTATCCAGAGCCTGTGCCGGAACAAAAAGCTCCAGCGATTCACTGTTTGGCAGTGGGGTAATAATCGCTGAGGGATAATCTTCTTGTAGGCTATGGCAGGTTTCTTTGGCGCTGATATTAAGCGGTACGAGCCCGCTGGCGCTGAGGAAATCGTCATCCACGCAAAGCTGGCCTTCTGTGTCGAAACGCGCGACCAACGACCCTCTATTTACGCCATTGATCTTTACCATGACGGTGTGGCTGCCTGGTAGAAAACGCGGCGCACGGGAAAAATATTGTGCCACGTTGGGGCTAATGCCTCTGGAGGTGAGAATACCCATGTCAAAATTCAGCTCCTCCGCCAGAGCCGAAAACGCCGTGGTCGCCAGTGAGCAATAAAGCGCAGTTTTGATGTATAGCGGCAGTTTTAAATACTTCACGTGCTAGCTCTCATCACGGCACCAGCGGTGAGGTAAAGCTGGGGACTTCAATGCCGTAACGGCTGGCAGGGTAAAAACGTACGGATGTATCAGCAGCAAGGGGCGTTTTTATACTGACGTTCAATGTTTCGCCGGGCAGAATATAGGTTTTTTTAATCGTGCCTTCGCCCCCGGAAGGTAAGAAGGTAATATTTTGGGCTAAACGTACAACGTAGGGAGACGGATTTTTGACGTTGATTGTTTGTCCGTTTCTGGACCAGGTTAATAATTTCCAGGCATCAGTAACGACCGGTAGATTTTTAGGACGAATTAATACCGGCAAATCCTGGCGTAGATTAAAACCTATTTTCATTCCCTTATTGGTAGATTTCGGAGGAATACCTTCAAACGTGACGCGCTTATAGTGCTCGACGGCGAGCGGTTCCGTGCTTTCCATAATAAAGCGTAGTTGCTGCTGCTGGCCTGCTTCAACGCGAACAACCGGTTGAGTGACATCCAGCTTCACACCATTGTCGTCAGGTAAATCAACGACGGTGGTATATAACAAAGCCGGATTGCTGTCGGTGTTTTTAACATTCATTACGCCGCTGTGTGTGGATTCTTCAATCACCAGTAGCGTAGTTTCCGGTACCATGCCGGCAGCGTTAGCCTGTGAAAAGAGTGTTGAAAAAACAAAGGGGACGCTGAGTAATAATAATGGAAGTTTAGTCACTGCTGGCATCAGAGTTAGTCCTTTAATTTTAATCTGTCTCCCCATAATAAGGGAGACAGATCAATAACCTTTTTACACGGTCTGGATCAGAGATATTTAAGCGTGATGGTTGCCTGACCATCCAGATCAGTATCATCAGTAATGGCCAGCGTTGCAGTATCCTGAATAGCCAGTGAGGTTTTCAGCGGGAAAATGGCGAGGGTATACGGAACCGGTTCGGTGGTGCCTTTTGTAGCAACGGTAAACATTTCCATATTGCCGTTTTTGATAATCCCGGTGGAAGACTTCTGCCAGACTGGGCTATCAACGGTTCCTGAGATAGCGTCAGATTTTACACCATCAGCGGTAACGTTCGCGGTATCGGTATAAATAGAGAACGCGCCGATTTTTACACCTTCGGTTGTTTTGCCAACGCCGTAGGACATTGTGGTATCAGATACTATACTATTAGTCATATCGCCATTGGCTATGGAGATAACGGATGCGCCTGGGTGGGTGTCCGCACGGTCATCGGTAATAGTCCATGCTGCTTTGGTTGCAGACGGACAAGAGATACTCAGAGAGACATCTTTAGTACCCAGTTGGTTTACATCGGTTGCGGAAAGTGTGGCGAGGCGGATAGTACCGTAATCAACCACGCCGCCGCCGCTGAGTTCTGGGGTACAACCACCAACAACCAGTTGACCGGTGACTTTTAATACGGCAGTGGTGTCAGCATTCACGCTGGTTGTAGCAAAGGAAGCTGCAATTGCAGTAATAAGCAAAATTTTTTTCATTATAGTTCCATTAAAGAGGTGTTGAATATTCCATGTGAATGCTGGAGTTACAGATATACGAGTGTAAAGGTCGCCTGACCATCAAGCGTGGTGTTATCGGTAATAGCCAGTGTGTCCGTTCCCTGTATAGCGGCAGCTACGCGTATAGGAAATGTTGCGGTGGTAAAAGCAACGGGGCCATTTTCATCGCCGACACTATATGTATTGGGGGTTGGAAATGTATTTGTAAGCGCAACGTATTCGTTCATTGCTAAAGCCCAGACACCAGGATTCGAATCATTTGTCGTTACCATCTTCGTCTTAACTCCATCGGCGGTCGAATTATTCGCGTCTATGGAGAGGCCGTATGCACCAATCTTGATACCATCTGCTGTTGTACCCAGACCTAGCTGATAGTTTGGTATTCTATTGTTCTGACCGCCAAATGTTGCGTTATCGATAGTCAGCGTTGTCGCCGAATCGCCATGATTGTCGGTAGCGACCCAGCCAACTTTTGCCGGTGCAAGGCACTGAATCGTGAGTGTTATATCTTTGTATCCCAGTTGATTCGTCTGAGTTGGCAGCAGATCGCTAACGGCTTTAGTACCGAAATCTACAACGCCACCATCACTTAACTCTGGTATACATGCGCCGTTGGTTAAAACGCCAGTCAGTTTTAATACAGCAGTGGATTCAACCGCTTGCGCTGAAGTTGATAATCCTATTATGACAGAGGTCGCTATTAATAATTTTTTCATCAGTAATCCCTAACGATTAAGTATATTTCCAAATGACATGTAATGCGCGGGGCGGGATTCTATGAAGATAATAATATGTTGTAAATTTAATAAAATTAAATCTTGGTTAAGAAAAACTTTAATCATCATTGGTGATGATAAATGGTTTATAATTCGCTGGGTTTATGAAGTGCGGGGAAATAATATTAATTTTAAAGAATATAGTAGTTAGTGAGTGTGTTTTAACTATTTGTGCTATTCACTCATTTTTCAGAATATGTTGTTATGTTTAAATAATATCAGAGACACATTCGTCTCTCTGATATTATTCATTTAGCGCACGGCTTCTGCAATCCACGCCGACAGTTCCCGCAGTTCTTTTTCCTGCTCCGGGAAATCAATCAGCAGCGCTTCACACGTTTCCTGTAGTTTATCCGCGCGGTACAAACACCCTTGCAGCCGCTCGGCCAGCGCTTCCAGCGGTGCCGGGTTCAGGCTATCGGTAAACACCTGCGCACGGGTAATCACACCTTTCTCGACGTCAAAATGCAGCTCGACGCCGCCCCAGGTGAAACGTTCGTCCAGTAGATGGCTGAACGCCGGTGCCTGGCCGAAATTCCACTCCCAACTGCTCTGGCGCGCAAAGGTTTCGGCAAAATTCGGCAGATCCGGCGTTTTATCCGGTGAAATCACTTCCGCGTCGACGCGTTCGCCGTAATGGGCGAAAAAGGCTTCCGTGACCGCCTGGCAGACCTGTTCATGGGTGATACCCGGTAATAGCTCGGTAAGATTGGCCACGCGGGAGCGAACGGAGGTGATTCCTTTCGCCGCAAGTTTCTTTTTATCGGGATTCAGATAGTTCGCCAGACGGCTGAGGTCGGCGTTCAACAGCAGCGTACCGTGATGGAAGCCGCGATCTTTGGTTTCGCGATAGGCTGAACCGGAGACTTTGCGATCGCCGTCCGGCGTTTTTACGACCAGATCGTTGCGTCCCGAAGCATCGGCCATGACGCCCAGCGAATTCAGCGCCGCGAGCACAATATGGGTGGAGATGGTTTTATCGTATTCCGGTTTACCGGCCATAAAGGTAAAACAGGTATTACCGAGGTCATGGAATACCGCGCCGCCGCCGCTGCTACGGCGGGCCAGACGGACATTATCTTCTTCCATACGCCGCGTATTACACTCTTTCCACGGGTTTTGCGCGCGTCCAATGACCACCGTATCCGCGTTGCGCCACAGGAACAGCACGCGCTGGGTGGCGGGCATCTGGCGGAAAATGCACTCCTCGACCGCCAGGTTAAACCAGGGATCGTAAGAGTCAGAAATAAGCAGGCGTAATGTTGTCATGGTGGTTTTCCTTACCTTTATTAAGCCGTCATTTTACTCTTTTTCCTCACGCTCTTCCTCTTCCGGAACAGGCTTGCTGGCCGTTAGCAGGAAGGGCGACTGCTGCCAGCGGGTGCGTTTACCTTGTAGCAAGGTGCGCGTCAGCACCACGCCTATCGCCAGCGAGAGTAGCAGCATCAGGCGTAGAATGTTGGTGGTGTTATCGACCTGCTTTGCTTCGGTGGCCAGCGTGTGGGTATCCAGCGTTAGACGCAGGTAGCCCAATGGGCCGTTTTTCCCCTGGATAGGCTCGACAATTTGTTGGTTAAAATAGCTGCCCGCTTTTTTGCCATCCAGCGCCAGCCTGTCGCGCACATTGACGCTTTCGCCAGCGCGAGTAATAAGATCGCCCTGTTCATCATAGACGCCGGCATCCAGAATACGGCTCTCTTGCGTGAGCTGACGCAGCACGGCGTTGATGCGATTTTCATCCGGTGTTTCGCTGCGCATCAGCGGGGCGATGTTGAGCGTCACCTGGCGCGCCAGCGTGCGGGCCAGCTCTTCCAGCTGCGGATTGCGCTGTCGCTGGTGGTTTTGACTAAACCAGGACGCGCCCTGCATGAGCGCGACGAGCAGTGTGAGACAGAACAATACAATGACTGCACGATGCAGCCGAAATTTCAGTTTTGCGCGAGCCATATTCCACCTGCTGAAAATTTGAGGCTTAATGTTGCCAGAAGCGATGGTTACAAGGTAGCCTCATGCGTTATTTTCCGCGGGGCGGTTACCGGCCTGAACGATTTACAGGAGCTTTAATGCCTAACATTACCTGGTGCGATCTGCCTGAAGATGTCTCTTTATGGCCTGGTTTGCCTCTTTCTTTAAGCGGCGACGAGGTGATGCCTCTGGATTACCATGCAGGCCGCAGCGGTTGGCTGCTGTATGGGCGCGGGCTGGATAAGCAGCGTTTAACTCAATATCAGACCAAACTGGGCGCCGCAATGGTGATTGTCGCCGCCTGGTGCGTGGAGGATTATCAGGTCATTCGTCTGGCGGGGTCGCTGACGCCGCGTGCGACGCGGCTGGCGCATGAGGCGCAGCTGGATGTCGCGCCGCTGGGTAAAATTCCGCATCTGCGCACGCCGGGGCTGCTGGTCATGGATATGGATTCCACGGCGATCCAGATTGAGTGTATCGATGAAATCGCTAAGCTGGCCGGTACCGGTGAAAAGGTGGCTGAAGTGACGGAGCGCGCGATGCGCGGCGAGCTTGATTTTACCGCCAGTCTGCGCAGCCGCGTGGCGACGCTGAAAGGCGCGGATGCCGATATTTTGCGCCAGGTGCGCGGGAATCTGCCGCTAATGCCAGGATTAACGCAGTTGGTGCTAAAACTGGAAGCGCTCGGCTGGAAAATCGCTATCGCCTCCGGCGGCTTCACTTTCTTCGCCGACTATCTGCGTGACCAGCTACGCCTGACGGCGGCGGTCGCCAATGAGCTGGAGATCATGGACGGTAAATTTACCGGTCACGTTATCGGCGATATTGTGGATGCTGAGTATAAAGCCAATACCTTGCTTCGTCTGGCGCAAGAGCATGACATCCCGCTGGCGCAGACGGTGGCGATTGGTGACGGCGCTAACGATCTGCCAATGATCAAAGCGGCAGGGTTAGGTATTGCCTTCCATGCCAAGCCAAAAGTAAACGAAAAGACGGAGATTACGATCCGCCACGCTGACCTGATGGGCGTGTTTTGCATTCTCTCCGGCAGCATGAACCAGAAATGATTAACCTGCCCAATGGCAAGGCGACCGTAGGCCGGATAAGCGTCAGCGCCATCCGGCAACAGCGTTAACGAAAGAGGTAAAACGTGGCAAAAGCTCCAAAACGCGCCTTTGTTTGTAATGAATGTGGTGCCGATTACCCACGCTGGCAGGGGCAGTGCAGCGCCTGCCAGGCCTGGAACACCATTACCGAGGTGCGCCTTGCCGCGTCGCCGACGGTGGCGCGTAACGAACGTCTGAGCGGATACGCCGGCAGTGCGGGCGTATCAAAAGTGCAGAAACTGTCTGACATCAGTCTTGAGGAACTGCCGCGCTTTTCTACCGGTTTTAAAGAGTTTGACCGCGTGCTGGGCGGCGGGGTGGTACCCGGCAGCGCCATTTTGATTGGCGGTAACCCCGGCGCGGGCAAATCAACGTTGCTGCTGCAAACGCTGTGCAAGCTCGCCGAGCAGATGAAAACGCTGTACGTCACCGGCGAAGAGTCGCTACAGCAGGTGGCGATGCGTGCGCACCGTCTCGGCCTGCCGACGGCGAATCTGAATATGCTCTCCGAAACCAGCATCGAGCAGATCTGCCTGATAGCGGAAGAAGAACAGCCGAAACTGATGGTGATCGACTCCATACAGGTGATGCATATGGCGGACATCCAGTCGTCGCCAGGCAGCGTCGCCCAGGTCCGCGAAACGGCAGCCTACCTGACGCGCTTCGCCAAAACGCGCGGCGTGGCGATCGTGATGGTCGGCCACGTCACCAAAGACGGGTCGCTGGCGGGGCCGAAAGTGCTGGAACACTGTATCGATTGCTCAGTATTGCTCGACGGCGACGCCGATTCTCGTTTCCGCACGCTGCGCAGCCACAAAAACCGCTTTGGCGCAGTCAATGAGCTGGGCGTCTTCGCCATGACCGAACAGGGGTTGCGCGAAGTGAGCAATCCGTCCGCCATCTTTTTAAGCCGTGGCGATGAGGTCACTTCCGGCAGTTCAGTGATGGTCGTCTGGGAAGGCACGCGACCGTTGCTGGTGGAGATTCAGGCGCTGGTCGATCACTCGATGATGGCGAACCCCAGACGCGTGGCGGTCGGTCTGGAACAAAACCGTCTGGCAATCCTGCTGGCGGTGCTACACCGACACGGCGGTCTGCAAATGTCGGATCAGGACGTCTTCGTTAACGTGGTCGGCGGCGTGAAAGTCACCGAAACCAGCGCGGATCTGGCTTTACTGCTGGCGATGGTCTCCAGCCTGCGTGACAGGCCGTTGCCGCAGGATCTGGTGGTGTTTGGCGAAGTGGGGCTGGCAGGCGAGATTCGTCCGGTGCCGAGCGGGCAGGAGCGTATTTCCGAGGCGGCGAAACACGGTTTTCGTCGGGCGATTGTGCCTGCCGCCAACGTACCGAAAAAGCCGCCGGAAGGAATGCAGGTGTTCGGTGTTAAAAAGCTCGCAGATGCGTTAAGCGTGTTTGACGACTTATAATTCGCTGTATGTAGTGATGTTGTATAATTTGCCGGATGGCGACGCAATGCGTCTTATCCGGCCTACGGATTGATACGGATTGATGTTGTAGGCCTGATAAGCGAAGCGCCATCAGGCAGTGTTATGCGATTTTTCCAGCAGGAGGCTCTTGTGTCATCGTTCGACTATCTCAAAACCGCGATTAAGCAGCAAGGTTGCACTCTGCAACAGGTGGCTGACGCCAGCGGTATGACCAAGGGGTATCTGAGTCAGTTACTTAACGCCAAAATCAAAAGCCCCAGCGCGCAAAAACTGGAGGCGCTACACCGTTTTCTCGGGCTGGAGTTTCCCCGCCGGCAGAAAAACATTGGCGTGGTGTTCGGTAAATTTTATCCATTGCATACCGGACACATCTACTTGATCCAGCGCGCCTGTAGCCAGGTGGATGAGTTGCACATCATTATGGGATATGACGATACGCGCGACCGCGGGCTGTTTGAGGATAGCGCCATGTCGCAGCAGCCCACCGTGTCGGATCGCCTGCGCTGGTTGCTGCAAACCTTCAAATACCAAAAAAATATTCGCATCCACGCCTTTAATGAAGAGGGGATGGAGCCTTATCCGCATGGCTGGGACGTCTGGAGCAACGGCATTAAAGCGTTTATGGCAGAGAAGGGAATACAGCCGAGCTGGATCTACACTTCCGAAGAGGCTGATGCGCCGCAGTATCTTGAGCATTTAGGGATTGAGACGGTGCTGGTCGATCCTGAACGCACGTTTATGAATATCAGTGGGGCGCAAATCCGCGAAAATCCGTTTCGTTACTGGGAATATATTCCTACCGAAGTGAAGCCGTTTTTCGTGCGTACCGTCGCGATTCTGGGCGGGGAATCAAGCGGCAAGTCTACGCTGGTCAATAAGCTCGCCAATATTTTTAATACCACCAGCGCCTGGGAATATGGCCGCGACTATGTCTTTTCGCATCTGGGCGGCGATGAGATGGCGTTACAGTATTCCGACTACGATAAAATTGCGCTGGGCCATGCGCAATATATTGATTTCGCAGTGAAATATGCGAATAAAGTGGCGTTTATCGATACCGATTTCGTCACCACCCAGGCATTTTGCAAAAAATACGAAGGACGCGAGCATCCCTTTGTCCAGGCGCTGATCGACGAGTATCGCTTCGACCTGGTGATTTTGCTGGAGAATAATACGCCGTGGGTAGCTGACGGACTGCGAAGCCTGGGCAGTTCAGTGGATCGCAAAGCGTTCCAGAACCTGCTGGTCGAGATGCTGAAAGAGAACAACATTGAGTTCGTTCACGTTAAAGAGGCTGATTACGATGGTCGCTTTTTGCGCTGTGTGGAACTGGTGAAAGAGATGATGGGCGAGCAGGGATAAGAACCAATGCCTGATGCGACGCTTACCGCGTCTTATCAGGCCTACAGTTTCACAACGTACTGGAATCGCTGGGTTTGTAGGCCGGGTAAGCGCAAGCGCCACCCGGCATTCAGACATTTATTTGGCAATACGCTTGTACTTGATACGCTTCGGCTCCAGCGCCTCGGCGCCCAGCGTGCGTTTCTTGTACTCTTCGTATTCGGTAAAGTTGCCTTCGAAGAATTCCACCTTACCTTCATCCTGATAATCCAGAATGTGGGTGGCGATACGGTCAAGGAACCAACGGTCGTGCGAGATAACCATCGCGCAGCCAGGGAACTCCAGCAGGGCGTTTTCCAGCGCGCGCAGGGTTTCGATATCCAGGTCGTTCGTCGGTTCGTCGAGCAGCAGGACGTTGCCGCCCACCTGCAGCAGCTTCGCCAGATGCAAACGACCGCGCTCACCGCCGGACAGTTCGCCAACGCGTTTGCCCTGATCGACGCCTTTGAAGTTGAAGCGGCCTACATAGGCGCGGCTTGGCATTTCAGTGTTGCCGATCTTCATGATATCCAGCCCGCCGGACACTTCTTCCCAGACGGTTTTGCTGTTGTCCATCGCGTCGCGGAACTGATCGACCGAGGCCAGCTTGACGGTTTCACCCAGCGTAATGGTGCCGCTATCGGGCTGCTCCTGACCGGACATCATGCGGAACAGGGTCGATTTACCCGCGCCGTTTGGCCCGATGATCCCGACGATAGCGCCTTTCGGCACCGAGAAGCTCAGGTCGTCGATCAGTACGCGGTCGCCGTAGGATTTACGCAGGTTGCTGACTTCAATGACTTTGTCGCCCAGACGCGGTCCTGGTGGAATAAACAGTTCGTTGGTTTCGTTACGTTTCTGATACTCAACGCTGTTCAGTTCTTCAAAGCGAGCCAGACGCGCCTTACCTTTCGACTGACGGCCTTTCGCGCCCTGACGCACCCACTCCAGCTCTTTCTCAATGGATTTACGGCGCGCCGCTTCGGCAGACGCTTCCTGCGCCAGACGCTGATCTTTCTGCTCCAGCCAGGAGGAGTAGTTGCCTTCCCACGGAATACCTTCGCCGCGGTCAAGTTCCAGAATCCAGCCGGCGACGTTATCGAGGAAGTAACGGTCGTGGGTAATCGCCACGACGGTACCTTCGAAGTCGTGCAGGAAACGTTCCAGCCACGCAACAGATTCGGCATCCAGGTGGTTGGTGGGTTCGTCGAGCAGCAGCATGTCCGGCTTTTCCAGCAACAGACGGCACAGCGCCACGCGACGGCGCTCGCCGCCGGACAGTTTTTCGACTTTGGCATCCCAGTCCGGCAGACGCAGAGCGTCAGCAGCGCGCTCAAGCTGCACGTTCAGATTATGACCGTCGTGCGCTTGGATAATCTCTTCAAGTCGGCCCTGCTCTGCGGCCAGCTTGTCGAAGTCGGCATCCGGATCGGCATACAGCGCGTACACTTCATCCAGACGTTTGAGGGCGTTAACCACTTCCGAAACGGCCTCTTCAATCGACTCGCGTACCGTGTGTTCCGGGTTTAGCTGAGGTTCCTGCGGCAGGTAGCCAATCTTAATGCCGGGCTGCGGGCGCGCTTCGCCCTCGATATCTTTATCGAGCCCCGCCATGATGCGCAGCAGGGTAGACTTACCGGCGCCGTTAAGGCCCAGCACGCCGATTTTGGCGCCAGGGAAGAAGCTCAGCGAGATGTTTTTCAGAATATGACGTTTCGGCGGAACCACTTTGCCGACACGATGCATGGTATAAACGAATTGAGCCACGTTGGACTTCGCCTCTATGTTTATCGTGATGGTGAATAGATGTCAAAGGCGAAGTGTAGCCTTTTTCCCTGCCTAAGCCCAGCCAGCAGATCGCACTCGCAATAAAAGTAAAAAAGTGTCCGTAACGTGGCGCAAATGGCTATGACTGGTTAGCATAAATTCATTACGCGGCATGATGCTGCATTGGATAACAATTGAGGAAGTGCTTGTGGATAGAGCCAAACCATTTGTCTGGCGTCTCGTCGCCGCCAGCGTATGCCTGCTGACCTTTTGTCACCTCGCGCGGGCCGACTCACTGGAAGAGCAGCGTAACCGCTATGCGCAGATTAAGCAGGCCTGGGACAACCGCCAGATGGATGTGGTAGAGCAGATGATGCCGGGTCTGAAAGATTATCCGCTCTACCCGTATCTGGAATACCGTAAGATCACCGACGATTTGATGAACCAACCGGCGATTGCTGTCACGCAGTTTGTGCGCGCCAATCCTACGCTTCCGCCTGCGCGTACGCTGCAATCACGCTTCGTCAATGAGCTGGCGCGTCGTGAAGACTGGCGCGGCTTGCTGGCGTTTAGCCCGGAGAAACCCGGCACCACGGAAGCGCAATGTAACTATTACTACGCGAAATGGAGTACCGGGCAAACGGAAGCGGCCTGGCAGGGCGCGAAAGACCTTTGGCTGACCGGCAAAAGTCAGCCGAATGCCTGCGATAAACTGTTCAGTGTCTGGCGGGCCTCCGGCAAGCAAGACCCGCTGGCGTATCTGGAACGTATTCGGCTGGCGATGAAAGCCGGAAATACGGGGCTGGTTACGGTGCTGGCCGGACAGATGCCGGCGGAATATCAAACGATCGCCTCAGCGATCATTACCCTGGCTAATGACCCTAATAACGTGTTGACCTTCGCACGCACCACCGGCGCCACCGATTTTACCCGCCAGATGGCGGAAGTCGCGTTTGCCAGCGTCGCCCGCCAGGACGCGGAAAATGCACGTCTGATGATCCCCTCGCTGGTACAGGCGCAGAAACTTAATGAGGAACAAACGCAGGCGCTGCGCGATATCGTTGCCTGGCGACTGATGGGCAACGATGTGACCGATGCGCAGGCGAAATGGCGCGATGACGCGATTATGCGCTCGCAATCGACGTCGCTTATCGAACGGCGCGTGCGCATGGCGCTGGGGATGGGCGATCGTCGCGGTCTCAATACCTGGCTTGCCCGACTGCCAATGGAGGCGAAAGAGAAAGACGAGTGGCGTTACTGGCAGGCGGATTTATTGCTGGAACGCGGTCGTGACGCCGAAGCGAAAGAGATCCTTCATGCTTTAATGCAGAAGCGCGGTTTTTATCCGATGGTCGCGGCGCAGCGTTTAGGCGAAGAGTACACGCTTAAAATCGATAAAGCGCCCGCCAACGTAAACAGCGCGTTGACGCAGGGGCCGGAGATGGCACGTGTACGGGAGCTGATGTACTGGAACCTGGATAACACGGCGCGCAGCGAATGGGCGAATCTGGTAAAAAGCCGTAGTAAATCTGAACAGGCGCAGCTGGCGCGCTATGCGTTTAACCAGCACTGGTGGGATCTGAGCGTACAGGCGACGATCGCCGGAAAACTGTGGGATCATCTGGAGGAGCGTTTCCCGCTGGCGTATAACGATCTTTTTACCCGCTATACCCGCGGAAAAGATATCTCACAAAGCTATGCCATGGCGATTGCCCGCCAGGAGAGCGCCTGGAACCCGAAAGTAAAATCGCCGGTAGGGGCCAGCGGCTTAATGCAGATTATGCCGGGAACGGCCACCCATACGGTGAAAATGTTTTCGATTCCGGACTACCGCGGCCCCGGCCAACTGCTGGAGCCGGAGACCAACATCAACATTGGCACCAGCTATTTGCAGTATGTCTATCAGCAGTTTGGTAATAACCGTATTTTCGCCTCGGCGGCGTATAACGCCGGGCCGGGGCGCGTGCGCACCTGGCTTGGCAATAGCGCCGGGCGTATCGATGCCGTAGCGTTTGTCGAAAGCATTCCCTTTTCGGAAACGCGCGGCTACGTGAAAAACGTTCTGGCCTATGACGCTTACTATCGCCACTTTATGGGACAGAAAGAGGCCTTAATGAGCGACTCTGAGTGGCAGCGACGGTATTAATGCAGACGGGTTATGTTATCATTTGTACTCGTGTAACAGTACAAACGGCGGTATAACATGACCCAGCATTCCCCTTATTCATCGGCTATCGCCGAACAACGTAATCAGGAGTGGCTTCGTTTTGTGGAGTTACTCCGTCAGGCATATGCAGAGGATCTGCATCTGCCTTTATTACAACTGATGCTTACGCCGGACGAGCGTGAAGCGCTGGGAACGCGCGTGCGCATTATTGAGGAGTTGCTGCGTGGCGAAATGAGCCAGCGCGAGTTGAAAACCGAGCTGGGGGCGGGCATCGCCACCATCACGCGCGGGTCAAACAGCCTGAAATCCGCGCCGGTTGAACTGCGTCATTGGCTTGAGAACGTACTGCTGAAAAACGCCTGATTTGCTCGTAGGCCGGATAAGGCGAAGCGGCCATCCGGCAACATCGCCGCGAAATGCCTGATGGCGCTGTGCTTATCAGGCTTACAATATAGCGCAAATAATTATCGATACACCGCGTTATGAAACGGGCTGAGCGCCAGGATCACCGCCTGGTAGTAAACGCTGGAGCGCGTTAATTTTCCGGCGGTAAATACGCCAATGGCGCCCTCTTTACGACCAATCTCATCAATACCTGTGTACTGCGACATTACCGGGCCAAGCGCTTCTCCCTGGCGGACTCTGTCGAGAATGACGGCGGGCAGCGGCAGCGTGGCCGATCGCGCTTCACCGCGCTGAACGCCGTTATCAATCACCACCCAACTGAAGGTGGCGTCATCGTCAATTCCGGCTTCAATGGCTACCCAGAAATCAGCTTGTGGATGCAGGCGTCGCGCATTACCCACGCGATTTCGTGCGCCAGCACGCGTTTCCTCGCTTCCGAAGGGCTGCTCCGGTACGCCGCTCTCGACGGCGACGGGCGTAATATGGCACGATCCTTCGCCGAAAATCTCTTCAAATGCCTGTAGAATTGCCTGAATTTTGGCAGGATTGGTGGTCGCAGAGATAACCTGGTGCATAATTAAGCTCAGTTTTAAAAATTTATCGCAGTATAACGGAAAAAAAACATGTTACAGGTATACCTTGTTCGCCACGGTGAAACGCAGTGGAACGCCGAGCGACGTATTCAGGGTCAATCGGACAGTCCCCTGACAGCAAAAGGCGAGCAGCAGGCCATGCAGGTAGGAGAACGCGCCCGCAGCCTCGGCATCACCCATATCATCAGCAGCGATTTAGGCCGCACAAAACGCACGGCGGAGATTATCGCCCAGGCGTGCGGGTGTGATATCACCTTTGACTCCCGCCTGCGCGAGCTGGATATGGGCGTGCTGGAAAAGCGCCAGATCGATTCGCTGACGGAAGAAGAAGAGGGCTGGCGCCGTCAGCTGGTCAACGGCACGCAGGATGGCCGCATTCCCGGTGGGGAATCGATGCAGGAGTTGAGCGATCGCGTTCATGCCGCGCTGGCGTCCTGTCTGGAGCTACCGCAGGGCAGCCGACCTTTATTGGTCAGTCACGGTATCGCGTTGGGCTGTCTGGTCAGTACTATACTGGGACTACCCGCCTGGGCGGAACGCCGGTTACGTTTGCGCAACTGCTCTATTTCCCGCATCGATTACCAGGAAAGCCAGTGGCTGGCGTCTGGGTGGGTGGTAGAAACCGCAGGGGACGTTTCGCATCTGGACGCCCCTGCATTGGATGAGCTACAGCGTTAACGACGAATCGGGATCAGAAATTCGCAGCGCAGGTTGATAGGGCGATCGCCGGTTTTGGTATCTTCTGACGGGTAGTATCGCTCTATATCCTGCCCTTTACGACGGGTCAGATTCAGCATTGGCATACAGGTGCCGTAAACGGTCAGGATAAAATCCTGCACGCCGGTTCCTAACCCTTCATAGGTGAACATGACGTATTCACCGCCCTGCAACAGCACGGGATGCGCCGACTGAACATAGCCATCGGCCTGCTCTTGCGGCAGTGCGGTGGTATAGAATACTTCCTGCTCATCGTCTTTCTCCATGCTGGGGCGCGTTTCATTAAGCCCATAAAGCACTGGCGGAATAGTTGGCGAATGACCGAGGAAATCATGCCAGAATTGCACGCGCATTTCGTGGCGGAAGTCGGAAATCTGTTCCAGCGAGCAGGAATAGCTCTGCGTGACGCCAAGGAGCGGCGTATCTTCCAGCGTAACGAACTGATGTTCCGGCACGGTAAACTCGCCCAGCCGTAATGGCGGGCGAATGCCAAAGGCGCTCCATTCCGAGGAGCGACGGTACAGCGCTGGCGTCTGGGAAAACTGTTTCTTAAAGGCGCGCGTAAAGGTTTGCTGAGAATCGAAGCGGTACTGAAGAGCAATATCCAGAATTGGACGTGCGGTCAAACGCAGCGCCACTGCTGATTTCGATAAACGACGGGCGCGGATGTAAGCGCCAATGGCGTGGCCCGTCACGTCCTTAAACATTCTCTGCAGGTGCCACTTGGAATAGCCTGCTTTTGCCGCCACATTGTCAAGTGACAGCGGCTGATCCAGATGACCTTCCAGCCAGATTAACAGGTCGCGAATTATGCCAGCCTGATCCATAAAATATCCCCATCCTTTCAACAACGAGCACCCGATATCAGGTAAGAGGATAATAGCATTTTTTGTTCTTTTAGCATTCAGTGTTTTTTTTGAGCTTAAATGCTTTTTTTAGGCAACGTGACAGGTAATTATTCTAATCCTGTGATCTATAACCATTTTATTTTAGAATGTCTAATAATTACGCAACGTAACTTTTATGAATGGTAACAATATGAAATACAAGAGCTTAGTACTTTTCTCAATTTTGTTGCTGCTGGGGCAGAGCGCCCGTGCGGAACAAATTGGTTCAGTCGATACGGTATTTAAAATGTTCGGTCCTGACCATAAAATCGTGGTGGAAGCTTTTGACGATCCTGATGTCAAAAACGTGACGTGCTATGTTAGCCGGGCGAAAACGGGCGGCATAAAAGGCGGATTAGGGCTGGCGGAAGATACGTCTGACGCCGCCATCTCTTGCCAGCAGGTCGGGCCTATTGAACTGAGCGACAAAATTAAGAACGGCAAGGCGCAGGGAGAGGTGGTGTTCAAAAAACGCACCTCATTGATATTTAAGTCATTGCAGGTCGTGCGTTTCTATGATGAGAAACGCAACACGCTGGCGTATCTGGCCTACTCCGACAAAGTAGTCGACGGGTCGCCGAAGAACGCCATCAGCGCGGTGCCGGTCATGCCGTGGCGACAATAACAGGGAAAGAGTATGCAGCAACCGCAGGTCTGGTTAGTCGAGGATGAACAGGGAATCGCCGATACGCTCATCTACACCCTGCAACTGGAAGGGTTTACCGTTGAGCTATTCGCTCGCGGGCTGCCCGCGCTGGAAAAAGCGCGTCAGCAACGGCCGGATGCGGTGATTCTCGATGTGGGACTACCGGATATCAGCGGCTTTGAGCTGTGTCGGCAGTTGCTGGAACGCCATCCTGCGCTGCCGATTCTTTTCCTGACTGCCCGTAGCGATGAAGTGGATCGATTGCTTGGTCTGGAGATCGGCGCAGATGATTATGTCGCCAAGCCGTTCTCGCCGCGCGAAGTGAGCGCCCGCGTGCGCACGCTGCTGCGCCGGGTGAAAAAGTTTGCTGCGCCGTCGCCGGTGGTGCGTACCGGACATTTTGAACTCAATGAACCGGCGGCGCAGATCGCCTGGTTTGGTACGCCGCTCTCGCTGACGCGTTATGAGTTTCTGCTCCTTAAAACCCTGCTGCTGTCGCCGGAACGCGTGTACTCGCGTCAGCAATTGATGGATATTGTCTGGTCTGATGCCCAGGAGACCTTCGATCGGACGGTCGATACACACATCAAAACCCTGCGCGCTAAACTACGCGCGATCAATCCGGAGCTCTCGCCAATTAACACGCATCGTGGAATGGGATACAGCCTGAGGAGCGTCTGATGCGCATCGGAATGCGTTTGCTGCTGGGCTACTTTCTTATTGTCGCCGTCGCCGCCGTGTTTGTGCTGTCTATCTTCGTTCAGGAGATAAAGCCGGGCGTCCGCCGCGCGACGGAAGGGACGCTGATTGACACCGCAACGCTGCTGGCGGCGCTGGCCCGCGACGATCTCCTTTCCGGCAACCCGACTGGCGGCCAGTTGGCGAAGGCATTCGCCCAGCTGCAACATCGCCCGTTTCGCGCCAATATCAGCGGGATCGTCAAAGTGCGCAATGAATACCATGTCTACATGACGGATGCGCAGGGGAAGGTGTTGTTTGATTCGGAAAACAAAGCGGTGGGGCAGGATTATTCTCGCTGGAATGACGTCTGGCTTACGCTGCGCGGACAGTATGGCGCCCGCAGCACGGCAAAAGATGCTGCCGATCCCAATAGCACCGTGATGTACGTAGCCGCGCCGATAATCAGCGATGGACGGATTATCGGCGTCCTGTCTGTCGGTAAACCGAATGCGGCAATGGCGCCGGTGATTAAGCGCAGCGAACGGCGCATTCTGTGGGCCAGCGCCGTTTTACTGGGAATTGCGCTGGCGATTGGCGCGGGGATGGTCTGGTGGATTAACCGCTCCATCGCCCGGTTGACGCGCTATGCGGATTCCGTCACCGAAAACCGCCCGCTTGCGTTACCTGCATTAGGCAGCAGCGAGCTGCGTAAACTGGCGCAGGCGCTGGAGAGTATGCGCATTAAGCTGGAAGGCAAGAATGACATTGAGCAGTACGTGTATGCGTTGACTCATGAGCTGAAAAGTCCACTGGCGGCGATACGCGGCGCGGCGGAGATTCTGCGTGAAGGACCGCCCGCGGATGTGGTTACCCGCTTTACAGAGAATATACTGGCGCAAAATACGCGAATGCAGGCGCTGGTAGAAACCCTGCTGCGCCAGGCGCGGCTGGAAAACCGACAGGATATCCCTCTCGCGCCGGTTGCTGTTGATGAGCTATTTACGCAGCTTAGCGAGGCGCGCAGTATTCAGTTGGCGGCAAAAAAGATCACGCTTACTCTACGGCCTTCCTCGCTGGTTGTCGTCGCCGACGCGGAGCTTCTGGCGCAGGCGCTGGGCAATGTGTTGGACAATGCCATCGACTTTACGCCTGAAAATGGCGTTATCACATTAAGCGCTCAGCCGATGGGGGAGAAAGCGATCCTGCAGGTGACGGATTCCGGCTGTGGTATTCCTGATTTTGCGCTGCCGCGCATTTTCGACCGATTCTATTCGTTGCCCCGTGAAAACGGGCGTAAAAGCAGCGGGCTTGGGCTGGCGTTTGTCAGCGAGGCGGCGCGGCTCCTCAACGGTGAGGTGACGTTGTGCAATCGTCCCGAAGGCGGCGTGCTGGCCTCGTTGACACTTCACCGTCACTTCACATAACTTCAAATTCTCCCCACATCGCGTTCTTACACTGCTGGCATTGCAAAGGAGAACGCTATGTTGAAATCCCCCCTGTTGTGGAAAATGATTACGTTAGGCGGCGCCATGATCCTGCTGTTAATTCCCCTGATGATGGTACGGCACACCATCGTGGAGCGTGCTGATTATCGAAGCCATGTGGAGAATGCTATTCGTCAGAGTACCAGCGGCCCACAAAAGGTTGTCGGCCCGCTGGTGGCGATTCCGGTGACAGAGCTCTATACCGTGCTGGAAGAGGAGAAAGAGGTCCAGTATAAGCGCAGCTATCTCTATTTTTGGCTGCCGGAGTCGCTATTGGTCGAAGGCAATCAAAACGTTGAAGCGCGAAAAATAGGTATTTATCAGGGGCAGGTGTGGCATACCGATATGGCGATAAAGGCGGAGTTTGATGTGGCCCGTCTGCATGAGCTGAACAGACCGAACATTACCCTTGGAAAGCCCTTTATCGTCGTGGGCGTCGGCGATGCGCGCGGTATCAGCGCAGTAAAAGCGCCGCAGGTGAATGGTGAAATGCTCACTGTAGAACCGGGGACCGGCTTACCGGAAAGTAGAGAGGGCATTCATATCCCGCTGCCGGACAGTCAGTGGGCGACGCGCAACCTGACGTTGGCGATGTCGTTAAATTTAAGCGGAACCGGCAGCTTTTCACTGGTTCCCGTCGGGCGTAGCAGTGAAATGACCCTGACCAGTAACTGGCCGCACCCAAATTTTGTGGGGGATTTTCTTCCCGGTAAACGCGAAATCAGCGGTTCAGGATTTCAGGCCCAGTGGCAAACCAGCCGGTTTGCCACGAATCTCGGCGAACAGTTTGCTGATGCGCAAAAGGTGGATTGGGACAACTTACCGGCGTTTAGCGTCGCTGTATCGACGCCAGCCGATCAGTATCAACTGACGGACAGAGCGACGAAATATGCCATTTTGTTGATTACGCTAACGTTTATGGCTTTCTTTGTCTTCGAAACCCTGACGGGGCAGCGGTTACACCCGATGCAGTATCTGCTGGTGGGGTTATCGCTGGTGATGTTCTACCTGCTGTTGCTGGCACTGTCGGAACATATCGGTTTCACGCCAGCCTGGATCGCCGCAAGCCTGGTGGGCGCGTTGATGAATAGCGTTTATTTGCAGGCGGTGCTGAAAGGATGGCGCAATAGCGTACTGTTTACGTTAGCGTTATTGGCGCTGGATGGCGTGATGTGGGGATTGCTGCGTTCGGAAGATAGCTCGTTGCTTCTGGGTACCGGCGTTCTGCTACTGGCGCTTGGCGGCGTGATGTTCCTGACGCGCCATCTGGACTGGTATTCGCTCTCTTGTCAGCAACGTAAGTCATTACCGCCAGTAAAAGATGACGAATTACGTTTGTGGAAATAAATATAACGGGCGCGCGCGTTAACGTTTTCCCGCGCAGCGCCAGAAAATGTGATGCCGTTAGTTATAGGTCAGGTTTAATGTTGCCGTGGCATTCGCTTGCCCAGCCGTTACCGTGGCGGCGGTTTTATAGTAGCGCGCGCTAATTTTCAGGGTGGTCGACATATTCATGGTTCCGCCGTTAACCGTCTGGCTGCCATCGGCATTGGTGGTAATCGTGTGAGTAAAGAGATCAATTTTTTGATTGATTGGCAAACTGTCGGTAAAGAAACCGGCGTCCGGCGCCTGAATACCCAACTGTACGCCAACGCCGGTTGCGCTGGTTGGCGCGCTCGCATTGCTCAACTGGATGACTGAATTATCAGGGTTATTTCCGCTGGCAGGCTGGGCGCTTAACGATGCGGAGATAGCGGTGCCTTGTTCGCAGGTCAATAAGATATCCTGCTCGCCTGTGCCCGCGGTTTGACTGTTAGCGAAACTGCCTAAATTGACGCTGCCTAAATCCACGGTGATGGCAGGTGTTTCTACCCGACATCCCATCGCTTTCATAATCAATTGCGTATTCCCCAAATACAGATGGGTCAGGATATCGCCGCCGGAGTCTTCCGTTGCGCTATCGCGAAAAGATACGCGCGCCAGTGGGCTTTGGAATGTCGCGGTACCGGAGGTGATCGGACCGCCTAAGGCGACCAGTTCAACATTGTAGGCGGGAGCCATCGCATGGTGTGTTTTATTGCCATCGCCATTATGGTAGGTATTATCGATTGGCATGACATTATCGTAAGGGCCAGCATTCGTTTGGGTTTTAATCGCAACGCCCACGCCGGAAATCCCGGTGCTAAATACCGGCGTGTTGTTCCCGTCATTCGCATTGATTGTCGCTGATGTATTTGACTGCGCGCTACCGGGTTCATATAAAAAACCGACCTTATAATCGCGACTACAGCCATCCATTGTGACTTCGGAGGTGGAAACCCAGCCCGATTGCCACAACACCTCGCCTGCGGTATAGGCGTGGCTATCCACCACAAGCTGCGACGGCGGGGTGATAGTGATCGCGCCTTCATTTCCGGAACGTTTACAGGAGGCGTAACCATGACCGGAATACGCGAACAGCAGAATAAGCGCCAGATATAACCTTCTCATGAAAAATTCCTGCTTTTATACCAGGTGAAATAGAAAGATGTTATTGCCATGCGATAGTGATCGTCACAACGGACGTGAAATCCCCTGCCGTGACTTTTCCATACGGGGTATACATCCTTGCGGCGACAGGCAAATTGGCTTCATGGGTATTACTGTTGATATCCACCGTGTAAGTGACGTTGTTGGCCAGATTGACCAGACTTTTACCGTCCAGGTTAAAAAGCTGTAATCCTAAATCCTGCGCCGGATTGGCCGCGCTGTTTGCATAAATCGCAGAAGCATAATTTGGATCGGGATAAGGTACGCCGTTAAATGAAATCGCGGCTTTTGTGGTCGTTGCCGGGCAATTCGTCATTTTTATGGTGAAAGGAATGGTGGCGGTATTGCCGCCGGCCACGGCGATATCCGCCCGGGCATATTGTCCAAGAGAGAGCGTGTCGGGGACCGTCACGGTACACGGATCGGCATAAATTAATCCCGCAACGTTAATGTCTACGGCATCTGCGGTATTGTATGCCGCGCTGATCGATGGCGACCATAATGCCAGACCCGTGAACGTTAACAGGGCGGCTAATGCAGCAAATCTGTTCATATTCATCTTTTATCCCACCAGAATCACTGGCATTGCTCGTGTAAGATTTCTACGCCAGAAGCGGAGGGGGAGCTCGGTATACGATAAGAGACCTGACACCGGTCTGCTGCTGTTGGTCCCCACTTCACTAATAACCGCCCTTGTTTTTCCAGTCCGGTTAACCAGGCTTGCCCCGCATCACCAACAAAACTGCTGTGATTGTCTGGTTTTGTTAAAGACGAGACGGTCGCGCCAAAAGGAACAGGAAGATTGTTTATGCGGGTTAATACCATCAATGCCTTGTAACCAATATTGGTTTTATATTCAGCCCTGACCACCGCGCCACGGGTAGGCACCAGCGTTTTACTGGTATCAATGAGCTCAATATTTTTTCTAATGCCCGTCGTATCTAAAGAGACTTCATTACGATGGTAAGGCGAAGCATAAGGTACGACGGCATAACCCCGAAAATCGGTGTCCACGCCCGTTTCGTTATTCACGGGGACACCCGCTGCGCCAGGGGCTTTAACCAATATGATGGTGTCGTCCATTGGCTGGGATAGTGTCAGGCCATTTCGATGTAACAGTACGCCGCCCTGAACGCCATAATTCAGGCGACGCATATGATTATCGTAGCTATATCCGCCGTTAATATCCGCATACGTCCCGTTATAGGTTGCGCTCACATTACCGCTGGTGGCTTTCTCTTGAGAGGAATAACCTTCCTGAACGCTCCATGAGAGATTTTTCTGTGCCAGCGCTGTTCCGTTTAAACCGACAGTATGCGTGGTATCGCCGTCTTTCGCGGAGTTCATATTGTAGGTGGCATACGTTGACGGCATAAAGGCATCTAACGGAATACTAATATTGATTGAAATTTGCTGGTCATTACTGTCTTCCGTATCGTCGTCTTCATCCTGAGAATTATCGGCGTTCAGCGTATAAGAATAGTTAATGCCATAGCTTACGTTATGCCATGTGTTGTTATAGCCAATACCTAATGATGTGGTATGAGTGTCATTCCAGTAATCTTCATTATATAAAGTGAGTGAAATGGAACCGTAGATAATGTCTTGCGATAACGACAGGTCGGTGCGATTACGTACATGATCATAGTGACTATTATCGCTATAGGTATCCAGCACATCCTCAAGAGCGTAGTAATCTTTGGTCGAATAACGGTAGCCGGCGACAGTGAAATTGGTGCCTGTTGACTGAATATCTTTGCTGTAACGAATACGCCAGGATTGTCCGGTAAGCGTATCGCTAACCACATCGCCTGCTTTAATTTTTGACCATGAGTTGGTGACGTCTAAAGACAATGCGCCCAGATCGCCAAGGTTTAAGCCTGTCCCGATGAGCGCCGCATGATAAACATCATTGCTCAGCGTACTCTCTATTCCGCCATAGGCGGTTATGCCGCCTGCTAATCCGTATAAGGCCGTCAGTTCTGCGAAATTCTGTTGCGCGGAATGCGTATCTGATGAACGCGTGCGGCCTACCGTCAGGTCGTATTTCAGGTGGCCTTCACGCTGTAATACCGGAACGCTGGCGTAGGGCACAATGAAATGCTGTTCAGAACCATCGGATTCTTTGATGGTGACGTACAGGTCGCCCGAACCGCCGGTTGGATAAAGATCATTGATGGCGAATGGGCCCGCCGGAACGTTAGTTTTGTAGATGGTATAACCGTTTTGTTCAACGGTTACCTGCGCGCTGCTTTTGGCCACCCCGCGAATGACCGGGGCGAACCCTTTCATACTGTCCGGCAACATATCGTCATCAGAAGAGATCTGTACGCCCTTAAATGAAATACTGTCAAAGACGTCTGCGGGCGTGTTATTTTCCCCGGCGATCAGCTGTCCTTTTAAAAATTCGATATCGCGAGAAACATAGGTGTAGGCAGAATCCCAGCTATTTTGCCCATCGCTATCGTGATTCCATGTTGAGTAGTTACGAAAACGCCATGCGCCAATGTTAATACCAGGGCGCAGGTTAGCGTATTCGCTATTTTCCGTCCGGTTTTCATCAATATCGTGATCCTGCGATCCGGTAAAACTGTAGTTCAGCAAAAAAGCATTAATGCCTTCATCCCATTCGCTGGTAGGGACGAATTCTCGCGGGTCGGCGATCAACGCGATTTGAGGGATCGCTAAATCCAGCCGGTTACCGATGACATTAAACTTTGCTACAGCGCCAGCCAGCAGACTAAGATCGGTACACCCGTTTGGGTCATTTTTAAGCTCGGGGAAGTTTTCTGTTTTTACGCCCCACTGCTTGAGTTGTTCAACGCTAAGACATGGCTGTAGGGAGAGCTTATTATCTGCTGATTTTTTATTTTTAAAGGCAATATTTTTTGTTTCAACACTGGTGTTATTAATATAAATATCAACATTATAGGTGCCTTCTGCCTGCCCCCCCTTTTCGAAAACCGATAGATCGACATTCTCCACGCCCGGTTCATCATTTTCCAACGATAATGGATTAAAATGATCATGCGCTAACGCTGGTTTTATGGAACAGCATATAAAGAGAAACGATAACGCTAATTGAGAACGGGGCTCTACTCTGGAGAATTGCACAGTAAAAGTCCTGAAAGGGTAAAAGTAAAATGAAGTCGTTAATGGCTAGAATGAACCGGAATGCGGCTCTAAACTCATCCCATAATCGCTGATTAATCGCCACGTTACCGTGCCATGAGGGGCGGCAGTAGAACTCAATTTAAATGACGCTGATGATTTTGGCGGAACGAAAGTCGCTGATTTCACTTCATGGCTGTTAAGCGTCACACTGGCAAAGTTCATATAATAGGGAGTGGGGTTATTTACGGTAATAACATCACCTGCCGTCTGCCATTTTAATTGTTGGCTCTGGCTATCAGGCGTTGATTTTGTTAATGCTGGCGGTCGATAAATAAGCTTTATTTGGGTATTAATGGAGATTTCCACGCGGTTCGCGGAGGCATTATCATCAATAGAAGGAATACCCTTAATATTGAGCCAGTACATAGACTCCCGATCTGCAGGTAGAGGGGCGCCAGAGCGAATAACCCGAATGCTGTTCTTTTGCCCGGCATCAAGGCGAAAAAGAGGCGGGGTGATAATAAACGCCTGCTTATTTGTGACCTGGGGATCGGCAACCGATAACCATGACTGAACAAGATTCGCTTTGCTGTCTTTATTCTCTACATTGATTGACGACTCATCATTATTGCCGTCGAAAACCAGTCGGGTTCCGCCAACAACAATGCTGGCATGGGCAACATGGCTTGTCAGTAATACGACCAACACGGATTTCTTTATGTGTTTCATTTTTTACTCTGTAAAGATGTTTTACGCTATGGACTGGCATCCTGCCTGTCCACATCAGGATGAGAATGCCTTACTGATACGAAACGGTATACGTAACCTGAGTGCTAACATCTCCACCGGTTACGGTTGCGGAACCATCGTTTGCCATGGCGGCGTAATAGGTAAAGTCTGCTGTCGAGCCGTCGGTTGGCAGGTTTACTGCGGCATCATCCGTGTTATCTGTTACATCGCTATGTGAAGCGTTCTGAATAGAAATACCGACACCCGCGGCGCCCGTTTCCGATCCTTCGTCCGCGTTTTTGAAGTACGTTGGGTTGGAATCATCTGTTGCGCCGTGGAAGCGGAACATGGCCTGGGTTGGTACGCCAGTCCCTGCTTCCGGGCAGCTAACCAGGCTTACGATAAACGGCACGTAATCGGTTGTGGCGCCTTTTTCCGCGATGCGTTCTTTGCTGTAATTACCTAAATCAATGGTGGTATCCGTAGAGCCATTAACCTGAACCGTACACGCCTGATCGTAAATTTTGCCATTGAACGTAATCGTATTCTGGGCAAATACCGGTGTGGATGCTACGGCAGTTAACATTGCCAGGATGATAATTTTCTTATTAAACATATTAATTGTTGCCTGATTCTATTCGCTGAAAAATAAAGATAGCTATATAAAATAAAATATTATATTTTACTCTGTATGCGCTTCTTTCTGTTCTGTAGATAAGCAGGCGGCTATTCTACGTATATCAACTATGAACTCAATAAAAATTCTGATGCAATATTGAACGGCAGTCCAGTTTCGGACCCGGTAACAAAGTTTAATAAAATACCACTAAAGAAGTATGGTTGATGACTAGATTTATAGAGCAAGATCTCTTTTTTGATAATAGTTATTATTTCCTGGAGGATTTATTTAACTCTATATTGCTTTATTTTTAAGAATATACGACGCTTGTCCGTTTAAAATGAAACCGGCAGGTTTCGAAGCTCTAACAGTCTTCCATGCAGTATTTTTATATAGTCCCCCGCTTTTAGTTCTGAAAGTACCTGCATGATACGGCTGCGTGAAAGCCCGGTTCTCTGCTGTATGAAGTTCTGTGCGTTGATCTCAAATCGTGAGCTTTCAGGATACGACCACAGTTCAAGTAACAGCGCTTTTATCTGGCTATAGGCGTCCTGCCCGATAAGGTTTCTGTCACGGTTAGTCATGAAAGCAATGCGGTACATCAGGATGTTCGAAATGTCACGCCAGAGATGCTTTTCATCGGCTATTTCCACAAAATCTTTTACTGGGACAGGATAATATTCACAGGTGGTTTCGGCGATAAAAAAGACGTCTGAATTCTCTTCTAACTGGTATAAGTCAGCATAGGCATCTACAAGGCCTAAAATCATTGGTGAGACACCGCAGCCCATTACAATGCTGTCGATACGCCGACATACTTTAATAGCGCCTTTAGTGATTAACAGGATGTGGGATTGATTATCAATCTTGATATCCAGTGTTTTACCGGCCGTAATAGTGACAGGGGAGATGTTTTGAATAACGTGCCGATGAATATTTAAAATGGCTTGCAGGTTTTTTTCTTTCCCTGTGGGACGATACACATTCCCGCCGTTTAACTGCTTCATATCTTCCCCATTATTATGGCTGATAAAGTGGTTGACTATTAAAAGGTAAACATAAATTTAATATTCACTTAAAATTATAATTAAGTAAATTAAAATAGCCAACAAGAATATTTAAGTCAATGTATTCACCTTATCAATGCATGAGCGACAACGCTGTTTGTAAGGTTAACCATAGTAAATGTGATGATTTTATTTGCAATCATTTTATGACAGCTATCATAGGTACCGTGCTTAACGAGCGCGTAGAGCGTACAGGATAGCGAAGCGATGAACATCGCTGTTGTAGGATACGAATGAGAGAAAAGTACAAAATGCAGGCAGGCGGCGTTTTACTGAGCGAAATCGCCGCCTGCCGGAACTCCTCCCGGCGGGAGCCATAAGCGGTTAGCGGTACTGGACGATCAGGCTTTGAATCTCCGGATGATCTTTTAACGACACGTGCCGTACCGTGGCGATTCCATTCATCAACGAAATAGCGTTTCCAGACGGTGTGGCGACTGTCTGTAAATGGGGGATATTATTCCGCAAACATGATACCTCGATATTGCGATCGTGAGGCGCAAGATTACAACCATATTCGACAATCTGGCCTTTGAAATGAATAACGCCTGCGGAGACCGGCGCGGTAGCAGCCAGCGCGGCTGGTGAAGCTGACATCGCTGCACAAAACAGGTAGCAGCATAATGGTGATTTTTTCATCCTTTGAAACCTCACGTCCTGTGAGCATCCCCTTATTTTTTGGGGACTAACAAATCCCGTGTATTACTCTTTAATGTAAATACACAAACTACCTTAACTTTCGCAAGCTGAGATAAACAGCGCTATACGACAATTTTTATGTAAAAGAGTACGTCATAACGGCAGGTCAGGAGGGAAAGCGAGGCCGCTTAGCGGAAGGGGGACATAAGAAACAGCCAGTAAGAATAACTTACCGGCTGTTTTTACGGTTTGGCGCCTGGGCCGAATTAATCCTGCAGGTCGCCGCAGAAGCGATAACCTTCGCCGTGAATGGTGGCGATGATTTCCGGCGTATCCGGCGTGGATTCGAAATGCTTACGAATACGACGAATGGTAACGTCAACAGTACGGTCATGCGGCTTCAGCTCGCGGCCGGTCATTTTCTTCAACAGCTCTGCGCGCGACTGAATTTTGCCAGGGTTTTCGCAGAAGTGAAGCATCGCGCGGAACTCGCTGCGCGGTAGTTTATACTGCTCGCCGTCCGGGCCGATCAGTGAACGACTGTTGATATCCAGTTCCCAACCGTTGAACTTGTAGCTTTCAACGCTACGACGCTCTTCGCTGACGGTACCCAGGTTCATGGTACGGGACAGCAGGTTGCGGGCACGGATGGTCAATTCGCGTGGGTTAAACGGTTTGGTGATGTAATCATCCGCGCCGATTTCGAGGCCGAGAATTTTGTCGACTTCGTTATCGCGGCCCGTCAGGAACATCAGCGCAACGTTAGCCTGTTCACGCAGTTCACGCGCTAACAGGAGACCGTTTTTCCCTGGCAGATTGATATCCATGATCACCAGGTTGATGTCATATTCAGAGAGGATCTGATGCATTTCCGCGCCATCTGTCGCTTCGAATACATCATAGCCTTCCGCTTCGAAAATACTTTTCAACGTGTTGCGTGTTACCAACTCGTCTTCAACGATAAGAATGTGCGGGGTCTGCATGTTTGCTACCTAAATTGCCAACTAAATCGAAACAGGAAGTACAAAAGTCCCTGACCTGCCTGATGCATGTCGCAAATTAACATGATCGGCGTAACATGACTAAAGTACGTAATTGCGTTCTTGATGCACTTTCCATCAACGTCAACAACATCATTAGCTTGGTCGTGGGTACTTTCCCTCTGGACCCGACAGTGTCAAAAACGGCTGTCATCCTAACCATTTTAACAGCAACATAACAGGCTAAGACGTACCGGACACCTAATAAAACTACGCTTCGTTGACATATATCAAGTTCAATTGTAGCACGTTAACAGTTTGATGAAATCATCGTAGCTAAATGCTAGCTTTCATCACAAATTTGCAATATTCCAACTAGTTACGTAAGCCAACTAATAAATGTGATGAATCCAAAGAACAGGATCTATTTTAAATTAAATTATCCTAAATAAACAGCAGGATAACGATGTTCTGTTAACATAAACAGCAATAGTACAGATACGCAATAGTGTAGCGTCTTTTACGAAATCAAAAATGCTTTTTCAGTGATATCCGTTAAAATTTTGTAAATTTGCGAAGCGTAATATGCTTACAAACGCCAGCTAATTTCCTGTAAATTAGTCAAAAAGAGTAATGAAATGCGTGTAACAATCGTTCTTGTCGCTCCCGCCAGAGCGGAAAATATCGGCGCAGCCGCCCGGGCTATGAAGACCATGGGATTTACTGACCTGCGTATTGTCGACAGCCAGGCGCACCTGGAGCCCGCCACCCGTTGGGTCGCACATGGATCTGGAGATATTATTGATAATATTGAGGTTTTCCACACCCTTGCCGACGCGCTCCACGATGTGGATTTTACCGTCGCGACGACAGCCCGCAGCCGGGCAAAATTTCATTACTACGCTTCGCCCGCTGAACTGGTTCCCTTATTACAGGAAAAATCACGCTGGATGCGTCATGCCGCGCTGGTTTTTGGCCGTGAGGATTCCGGTCTGACCAATGACGAGCTGGCGCTGGCGGATGTATTGACCGGCGTGCCGATGGCGGCGGATTACCCTTCGCTCAATCTGGGTCAGGCGGTCATGGTGTATTGCTATCAATTAGCAGGTTTAATGCAACAGACCACTGAATCCGTTGATATTGCTGATGAATCGCAGTTACAGGCGTTACGCGCGCGCCTTTTACGTCTGTTAACGACTCTGGAGGCGGCCGATGACCACAAATTAACCGACTGGCTACAACAGCGAATCGGCCTGCTGGGACAGCGAGATACGGTAATGTTGCACCGTTTTGTCCATGATATTGAAAAAAAACTAACAAAATAACGTGCTGTAATTTTTAAAATAATAAGAGATTACGTCTGGTTGCAAGAGATCATAACAGGGGGAATTGGTTGAAAATAAATATATCGCCAGCAGCACATGAACAAGTTTCGGAATGTGATCAATTTAAAAATTTATTGACTTAGGCGGTCAGATACTTTAACCAATATAGGAATACAAGACAGACAAATAAAAATGACAGAGTACACAACATCCATGAACCGCATCAGCACCACCACCATTACCACCATCACCATTACCACAGGTAACGGTGCGGGCTGACGCGTACAGGAAACACAGAAAAAAGCCCGCACCTGAACAGTGCGGGCTTTTTTTTTCGACCAGAGATCACGAGGTAACAACCATGCGAGTGTTGAAGTTCGGCGGTACATCAGTGGCAAATGCAGAACGTTTTCTGCGTGTTGCCGATATTCTGGAAAGCAATGCCAGGCAAGGGCAGGTAGCGACCGTACTTTCCGCCCCCGCGAAAATTACCAACCATCTGGTGGCGATGATTGAAAAAACTATCGGCGGCCAGGATGCTTTGCCGAATATCAGCGATGCCGAACGTATTTTTTCTGACCTGCTCGCAGGACTTGCCAGCGCGCAGCCGGGATTCCCGCTTGCACGGTTGAAAATGGTTGTCGAACAAGAATTCGCTCAGATCAAACATGTTTTGCATGGTATCAGCCTGCTGGGTCAGTGCCCGGATAGCATCAACGCCGCGCTGATTTGCCGTGGCGAAAAAATGTCGATCGCGATTATGGCGGGACTTCTGGAGGCGCGTGGACATCGCGTCACGGTGATCGATCCGGTAGAAAAATTGCTGGCGGTGGGCCATTACCTTGAATCTACCGTCGATATCGCGGAATCGACTCGCCGTATCGCCGCCAGCCAGATCCCGGCCGATCACATGATCCTGATGGCGGGCTTTACCGCCGGTAATGAAAAGGGTGAACTGGTGGTGCTGGGCCGTAATGGTTCCGACTATTCCGCCGCCGTGCTGGCCGCCTGTTTACGCGCTGACTGCTGTGAAATCTGGACTGACGTCGATGGCGTGTATACCTGTGACCCGCGCCAGGTGCCGGACGCCAGACTGCTGAAATCGATGTCCTACCAGGAAGCGATGGAACTCTCTTACTTCGGCGCCAAAGTCCTTCACCCTCGCACCATAACGCCTATCGCCCAGTTCCAGATCCCCTGTCTGATTAAAAATACCGGTAATCCGCAGGCGCCAGGAACGCTGATCGGCGCGTCCAGCGACGATGATAATCTGCCGGTTAAAGGGATCTCTAACCTTAACAACATGGCGATGTTTAGCGTCTCCGGCCCGGGAATGAAAGGGATGATTGGGATGGCGGCGCGTGTTTTCGCCGCCATGTCTCGCGCCGGGATCTCGGTGGTGCTCATTACCCAGTCCTCCTCTGAGTACAGCATCAGCTTCTGTGTGCCGCAGAGTGACTGCGCGCGTGCCCGCCGTGCGATGCAGGATGAGTTCTATCTGGAGCTGAAAGAGGGGCTGCTGGAGCCGCTGGCGGTTACTGAGCGGTTGGCGATTATCTCTGTTGTCGGCGACGGTATGCGCACGCTACGCGGCATTTCAGCGAAATTCTTCGCCGCGCTGGCGCGGGCCAATATCAATATCGTGGCGATCGCTCAGGGATCTTCTGAGCGTTCCATTTCTGTGGTGGTGAATAACGACGATGCCACCACCGGCGTGCGGGTAACGCACCAGATGCTGTTCAATACCGATCAGGTGATTGAAGTGTTTGTCATTGGCGTCGGCGGCGTCGGCGGCGCGCTACTGGAACAGCTTAAACGTCAGCAAACCTGGCTGAAGAACAAGCACATCGATCTACGCGTGTGCGGCGTGGCGAACTCAAAGGCGTTGCTAACCAATGTGCATGGCCTGAATCTGGACAACTGGCAGGCGGAACTGGCGCAAGCGAACGCGCCGTTCAATCTGGGACGCTTAATTCGCCTGGTGAAAGAATATCATCTACTCAATCCGGTGATTGTTGATTGTACCTCCAGTCAGGCGGTGGCCGACCAATATGCCGACTTCCTGCGTGAAGGGTTCCATGTGGTGACGCCAAACAAGAAAGCGAACACCTCGTCGATGGACTACTACCATCAGCTACGTTTCGCCGCCGCGCAATCACGGCGCAAATTCTTGTATGACACCAACGTCGGCGCCGGTTTGCCGGTAATCGAAAACCTGCAAAACCTGCTGAATGCCGGTGATGAACTGCAAAAATTTTCCGGCATTCTTTCCGGGTCGCTCTCTTTTATTTTCGGTAAACTGGAAGAGGGGATGAGTCTCTCACAGGCGACCGCGCTGGCGCGCGAGATGGGCTATACCGAACCCGATCCGCGCGACGATCTTTCCGGTATGGATGTGGCGCGTAAACTGTTGATCCTCGCCCGCGAGACGGGCCGCGAGCTGGAGCTTTCCGATATTGTGATTGAACCGGTGTTGCCGGACGAGTTTGACGCCTCCGGCGATGTGACCGCCTTTATGGCGCATCTGCCGCAGCTTGACGACGCGTTTGCCGCCCGTGTGGCGAAAGCTCGTGATGAAGGTAAGGTATTGCGCTATGTGGGCAATATCGAAGAGGATGGCGTGTGCCGCGTGAAAATTGCCGAAGTTGATGGTAACGATCCGCTCTTCAAAGTGAAAAACGGTGAAAACGCGCTGGCGTTCTACAGCCACTATTATCAGCCCTTGCCGTTGGTGCTGCGCGGCTACGGCGCAGGCAATGATGTGACGGCGGCGGGCGTGTTTGCCGATCTGTTACGGACCCTCTCATGGAAGTTAGGAGTTTAACATGGTGAAAGTGTATGCCCCGGCTTCCAGCGCGAACATGAGCGTCGGTTTCGACGTGTTGGGCGCAGCCGTCACACCCGTTGACGGCACGTTGCTGGGCGATGTGGTATCCGTTGAAGCAGCGGACCATTTCCGTCTGCATAACCTGGGGCGATTTGCCGATAAACTGCCGCCGGAGCCGCGTGAAAATATTGTTTATCAGTGCTGGGAACGTTTTTGCCAGGCATTGGGGAAAACCATCCCGGTGGCGATGACGTTGGAAAAAAATATGCCGATTGGTTCCGGGTTAGGGTCCAGCGCCTGTTCCGTCGTCGCTGCGCTGGTCGCGATGAATGAGCACTGCGGCAAACCGTTAAACGACACGCGTCTGTTGGCGCTGATGGGCGAGCTGGAAGGCCGTATCTCCGGCAGCATCCATTACGATAACGTCGCGCCGTGCTTTCTTGGCGGTATGCAGTTGATGATTGAAGAAAACGGCATTATTAGTCAGCAGGTGCCGGGCTTTGATGAGTGGCTATGGGTACTGGCTTATCCGGGCATTAAAGTTTCTACCGCAGAAGCACGGGCCATTTTGCCTGCGCAGTATCGCCGTCAGGATTGCATTGCGCATGGACGGCATCTGGCCGGTTTTATTCACGCCTGTTACTCGCGGCAGCCGCAGCTTGCCGCCGCGCTGATGAAAGATGTTATTGCCGAACCATACCGCGCGCGTTTACTGCCGGGCTTTAGCCAGGCGCGGCAGGCGGTGTCGGAGATCGGCGCGCTGGCGAGCGGGATTTCCGGGTCGGGGCCGACGTTGTTTGCGCTATGCGATAAACCGGAGACGGCGCAGCGCGTCGCGGACTGGCTGAGCAAACATTATCTGCAAAATCAGGAAGGCTTCGTTCATATTTGCCGGCTGGATACGGCGGGCGCACGAGTAGTGGGATAATCAATGAAACTCTATAATCTGAAAGACCATAATGAGCAGGTCAGCTTTGCGCAGGCCGTCACGCAAGGACTGGGCAAACAGCAGGGACTTTTTTTTCCGCACGAACTGCCGGAGTTTAGCCTGACGGAAATTGATGAGATGCTCAACCAGGACTTTGTCAGCCGTAGCGCAAAGATCCTCTCGGCATTTATTGGCGATGAAATACCGCAGCAAATTCTGGAAGAGCGCGTCCGCGCGGCGTTTGCGTTCCCGGCGCCGGTAGCGCAGGTAGAAAGCGATGTCGGCTGCCTGGAGCTGTTCCATGGTCCGACGCTGGCCTTTAAAGACTTCGGCGGGCGTTTTATGGCGCAGATGCTGACGCATATCAGCGGCGACAAACCGGTGACGATTCTGACCGCAACGTCAGGCGATACCGGTGCGGCGGTGGCTCACGCGTTCTATGGCCTGGAAAATGTGCGGGTCGTCATTCTCTACCCGCGCGGTAAAATCAGTCCGTTGCAGGAAAAACTGTTCTGTACTCTGGGCGGCAACATTGAAACCGTGGCGATCGACGGCGATTTCGACGCTTGCCAGGCGCTGGTGAAACAGGCATTTGATGACGAAGAGCTGAAAACGGCGCTGGGGCTGAATTCGGCTAATTCGATTAATATCAGCCGCCTGTTGGCGCAAATTTGCTACTACTTTGAAGCCGTGGCGCAACTGCCGCAGGGGGCGCGTAACCAACTGGTGATCTCCGTCCCCAGCGGCAACTTTGGCGATTTGACGGCAGGGCTGCTGGCGAAGTCGTTAGGCCTACCGGTGAAACGTTTTATCGCCGCCACCAACGTCAACGACACGGTGCCGCGTTTTCTGCATGACGGGAAGTGGGCGCCGAAAGCGACGCAGGCGACCCTGTCGAATGCGATGGATGTCAGCCAGCCGAATAACTGGCCGCGTGTGGAGGAGCTATTCCGCCGTAAAATCTGGCGTCTGACTGAGCTGGGCTATGCGGCGGTGGATGATTCTACGACACAACAGACGATGCGCGAGCTGAAAGCGAAAGGTTATATCTCGGAACCTCATGCGGCGGTAGCGTATCGGGCATTACGCGACCAGTTAAACCCTGGCGAGTATGGCTTGTTTCTCGGAACGGCGCATCCGGCGAAGTTTAAAGAAAGCGTGGAGTCCATTCTGGGAGAAACGCTGGCCTTGCCTGAAGCGCTCGCCGAACGCGCCGATCTGCCGCTGCTTTCACATCATCTGCCTGCGGATTTTGCCGCCCTGCGTAAGCTAATGATGACCCGCCAGTGACCATTGCGCCCGGTGGCGCTGTCGCTTACCGGGCCTATGGGGTGGCGCCGATTTGTAGGCCGGATAAGGCGTAACCGCCATCCGGCGATGTCGTTACTGCTCGTAGCGTTTAAAGACCAGCTCGTCTTGTGTGGAGGTTTCTTCATCAAAGAAATACCCTTCACGGTCAAACGCGGTAAGCTGTTCCGGCTTCGTTAAGCGGTTTTCAATAATAAAACGGCTCATCAGTCCGCGCGCTTTTTTGGCGTAGAAGCTTACCACCTTAAACTTGCCGTTTTTCTCATCAAGGAACACGGGCTTAATCAGTTCGGCATTCAGTTTCTTCGGCTTCACCGATTTAAAATATTCCTCGGAGGCCAGATTCACTACCACCCGATCGCCCTGCGCTTCAATCGCTTCGTTGAGCTTATCGGTAATGATATCGCCCCAGAATTGATAAAGATCTTTGCCGCGCGGATTCTCCAGGCGAATCCCCATCTCCAGACGATAAGGCTGCATTAAATCCAGCGGGCGCAATACGCCATACAAGCCAGAGAGCATACGCAGATGTTGTTGAGCAAAATCAAAATCCGCGTCGTTGAACGTTTCCGCCTGTAGGCCAGTATAAACATCGCCTTTGAACGCCAGAATCGCCTGGCGTGCATTATCCGGCGTAAAATGAGGCTGCCAGTCATGAAAACGCGTGGCGTTGAGATCCGCCAGTTTGTCGCTAATTCCCATCAGCCTGGAAATTTGCGGCGCCGAAAGCTGGCGGGCCTGTTGAATAAGCTGCTGGCTGTGATCCAATAGCTCCGGCTGGGTATAGCGGGTCGTGGCCAGCGGGCTTTGATAATCAAGCGTTTTTGCAGGTGAAATCAGAATCAGCATATCCAGTCCTTGCAGGGAATTTTCTGCGACTTTAGCAAAAAAACGCCGCAGAGTTGACCGATGGTTGCGATTGTCGGCTTAATCGCGCGATGCCGCATCCCAGGTATCTGGCGCCAGTTGTGGTTCGATATCCGGGAAGCGCCGCGGATCGAACTGCGGTCTTACGCCCAGTTTCCGTTGTCGCAGATAATCGCCGGCGAGGGTATACACCACCGGTGAGAGCAACAAAATCGCCGTCAGATTGGTAATAGCCATACAGGCCATGATCATGTCAGCGAGCTGCCATATCAGCGGAAAACTGATGAGCGTACCGGCGATGACCATGCCAAGCGTCGCAAGGCGTAATAGCCAGATGGCCTTTGCGTTATGTAACCGCAGAAAAAACAGATTGTTCTCGGCGTAAATATAGTTGGCGACGATAGAACTGAACGCGAACAGAATGACGATAAGCGCGACAAAACTGGCGCCCCATTCACCGGTCAACGAAACCATTGCATGTTGGAGAAGCTGAATGCCTTCTGTTGACGAATGGGACGCGTGATTCCCCGCCAGCAGGATAATCATCGCGCTGGCGGTACAGATGATAATGGTGTCGCTGAATACGCCAATCATTTGCACAATCCCCTGCGCGACAGGGTGAGGGGGATACGACGTTGCCGCTGCGGCCGCATTAGGCGTTGACCCCATTCCCGCTTCATTAGAGAACATCCCACGCTGAAAACCGCTGGTAATAGCCTGGGTGAGCGTATATCCGGCTGCGCCTGCCGCGGCTTCCTGCCAGCCAAATGCGCTTTTGACTATCGAGGCGATAACGCCAGGCATTTGCTCAATATGCCAGAGGCAAATGAATACGCTGCCGGCGACCCACAATAACGCGATGAGGGGAATCAGCCATTGCATCAGGCGGGCGACGCCTTTTATGCCGCGGATGATAATTAACAGGGCACAGAACGCCAGAGCAATGCCGGAGATAAGCGGCGGAATGTTGAAGGCGAAATGGAGCGCGCGTGAGACGGCATTCGCCTGCACGCTATTAAAAATCAACCCGTAGGCGACGAGCAGAAAGAGGGCGAAAATCACGCCCATCCAGCGCATTCCCAGCCCGCGCGCCATATACCACGCCGGGCCGCCGCGGAACTGGCCTGTCGGGTCACGTTCTTTATAAAGCTGGGCAAGCGAACACTCGGCGAAGGAGGTCGCCATGCCAATGATGGCCGAGACCCACATCCAGAATACCGCGCCGGGACCGCCTGCGGCGATAGCCAGCGCCACGCCGGCCAGATTACCGCTGCCAATCCGCGCCGCGAGGCTGGTACACAGTGCCTGAAATGACGTCAGGCCGCCTGGCTGCGGGCTAAGGCTGCCTTTCAGACTGCGGCTAAATTGGCGAATATAACGAAATTGAATGAATCCGGTACGCCAGGTAAACCAACATCCTGCGCCGAGCAGCAGGTAAATCATTACCGAGCCCCAGAGTATTTCGTTAATAAAACTGAAAAACTCAGGCATTAACGTCCCTCTTGTTGATGCCGTCACGCTTTGATGATCCTGTATAAGCGTGACCCATGATGTAGATGACCTTGTCAGACTAATATTAACGGCAGTTTACCATAAATACGGCGGTATCCTTTAATTGCGCATCAACCGTCGGCAGATACGCAAACAGTGCACAAGGGCAGCCAGGTGCATGTAGGCGGTTGCGCTGTGAGTGCGTCGTGTTATCATCAGGGTAGACCGGTTACATCCCCTAACAAGCTGTTTAAAGAGAAACTCTATCATGACGGACAAATTGACCTCTCTTCGTCAGTTCACCACCGTAGTGGCTGATACCGGAGATATCGCGGCAATGAAGCTGTACCAGCCGCAGGATGCTACAACTAACCCTTCTCTCATCCTTAACGCAGCGCAAATCCCGGAATATCGTAAGCTGATTGACGATGCTGTCGCCTGGGCGAAGCAGCAGAGCAGCGACCGCGCGCAGCAGGTTGTTGACGCGACCGATAAGCTGGCGGTGAATATTGGCCTGGAAATCCTGAAGCTGGTGCCGGGGCGTATTTCTACCGAAGTTGACGCGCGTCTGTCTTATGACACTGAAGCGTCTATCGCCAAAGCAAAACGTATCATTAAACTCTACAATGATGCGGGTATCAGCAACGATCGTATCCTGATCAAGCTGGCGTCCACCTGGCAGGGCATTCGCGCAGCCGAACAGCTGGAAAAAGAAGGCATCAACTGTAACCTGACGCTGCTGTTCTCCTTCGCGCAGGCGCGTGCGTGCGCCGAAGCGGGCGTCTACCTGATCTCGCCGTTCGTAGGTCGTATTCTTGACTGGTATAAAGCCAATACCGACAAGAAAGACTATGCGCCAGCTGAAGATCCGGGCGTGGTTTCCGTAACGGAAATCTACGAGTACTACAAACAGCATGGTTACGAAACCGTCGTTATGGGCGCAAGCTTCCGTAACGTAGGCGAAATTCTGGAGCTGGCGGGCTGCGACCGTCTGACTATCGCGCCGGCATTGCTGAAAGAACTGGCGGAAAGCGAAGGGGCGATTGAGCGTAAGCTCTCTTTCTCCGGCGAAGTCAAAGCGCGTCCGGAACGCATTACCGAAGCCGAGTTCCTGTGGCAGCATCACCAGGACCCTATGGCGGTTGACAAACTGGCGGATGGTATCCGTAAGTTTGCGGTAGACCAGGAAAAACTGGAAAAAATGATCGGCGATCTGCTGTAATCATTAACGCGTGGCCCTGATATGGGTCACGCTACCTCTTCTGAAACCTGTCTGTCCTTCCTTTCGCAGTGTATCATTCTGTTTAACGAGACTGTTTAAACGGAATAATCATGAATACTTTACGCATTGGCCTGGTTTCCATTTCTGACCGTGCTTCCAGCGGCGTTTACCAGGATAAAGGTATCCCGGCCCTTGAAGAGTGGCTGGCATCTGCCCTTACCACCCCTTTTGAGCTGCAAACGCGACTGATCCCGGATGAACAGGCGATCATCGAACAGACCTTATGTGAACTGGTTGATGAGATGAGCTGTCATCTGGTGCTGACCACTGGCGGTACCGGTCCGGCACGTCGCGACGTCACGCCGGACGCGACCCTTGCCATCGCCGACCGTGAAATGCCTGGTTTTGGCGAACAGATGCGCCAGATCAGCCTGCGCTTTGTGCCGACCGCCATTCTTTCCCGCCAGGTGGGCGTTATCCGTAAACAGGCGTTAATTCTTAATCTGCCTGGACAGCCAAAATCGATCAAAGAAACGCTGGAAGGCGTAAAAGCGGACGATGGCAGCGTTAGCGTGCCGGGCATTTTTGCGAGCGTGCCGTATTGCATACAGCTGCTTGACGGGCCGTATGTCGAAACCGCGCCGGAAGTGGTTGCCGCTTTCCGTCCGAAGAGCGCCAGACGTGAGAATATGTCGTCCTGACCGGAAAATACTGATAGTAGGGTTATTCCTCCCGGTGCGGGAGGAATAAAAGAGATTTAGTGCGCCTCGCCGATTGGCAGAATAGTGCGGCCAAATTGCTCGTTTAGCACTTCACCCATCGCCAGATAAATAGCGCTGGCGCCGCAAACCAGACCAACCCAGCCTGCGATATGGATAATGGCTTCGTTACCGGTGATATTGCCGACCGCCAGCAGAGCGAACAGTACGGTCAGGCTCAGGAAAACAAATTGCAGCGCGCGGGCGGCTTTCAGCGTACCGAAGAACATAAACAGCGTGAACACGCCCCACAGACCCAAATAAGCGCCGAGTAGCTGAGCGTCAGGCGCATCCGTCAGGCCCATTTTCGGCATCAGCAGGATAGCGACCAGCGTCAGCCAGAACGAACCGTAAGAGGTAAAGGCCGTTAAACCAAAGGTATTGCCTTTTTTATACTCCAGCAGACCGGCAAAAATTTGCGCGATACCGCCGTAGAAAATCCCCATCGCCAGAATAATACCGTCCAGGGCGAAAAAACCGGCATTGTGCAGGTTAAGCAGAATGGTGGTCATGCCGAAGCCCATCAGGCCCAGCGGTGCCGGATTAGCCAACTTAGTGTTGCCCATAATTCCTCAAAATCATCATAATTGAATGGTGAAATAGTTTCCCAGAATAACGAGTTCCGTATTCGGGGCGCGGCATAATAATCAGGGGGAAGAGGACTGTCTATGATCTAATAAGGGGGAAAAGAAAATATTTCCCCCTGTGAGGGCATTCACGCCTGAACGGCTGCCATCATTCGTCGCAGGCAGGCTATTTGCAACACCGCCGGAATAGTCACGCGATACGCGCTGCCGCTCATCGCTTTGACGCCGTTTAACGCCGCGCCGACCGGGCCGCCAAGACCTGCGCCGCGCAGCAATCCGTGGCCCAGGATGCTCATTGCGGCATGGGTACGCAAAATGCGGGTAAGCTGGGTGGAAAGCAGGTGGGAGACCCCTTTTGCCAGACTGCGATCTTTCATGAGCAGCGGCAGCAGTTCTTCCAGTTCAGAAACTTTGGCGTCTACGGCTTGCAGAAATTCCTGCTTATGCGCCGCGTCCATCTTCTGCCAGGTATGACGTAAAAAATGCTCCAGCAGTTGCTGTTCTATTTCAAACGTCGACATGCTTTTATCTGCTTTGAGTTTTAGCCGTTTTGCGACATCCAGCAGAATCGCGCGGTACTGTTTTCCGTGTCCGCGCAATTTGTTGGCGATACTGTCGCCGCCGTAATGCTGAAACTCGCCGGCAATGAGCTGCCAGTTACGGCGGTGTTGCTCCGGGTGACCTTCCATCGCTTTGAACAGTTCGTTATGACTAAGGACGCTTGACAAGCGAGCTTTGCCCTTTTCGTTATGCGTCAGCAAACGGGCGAAATCGGCGAGTTGTTCTTCGCTACAATGCTGAAGAAAGTCTAAATCCTCGTCGTGTAAATAGGTGACGTTCATTTTCAGTCTGGCTTTTGGAATAGAAATAACAGCGATTAATCGTCGCCAATGACTTTAAGTCTCGCCATATCGGAAGAATTTACCGTATGGCCTGAGAAGGTAATCTTTGATACGCAGCGTTTGTTGTCGTTATCGCTATTAATATTGATCCAGCCTGTTGTCTGGCCCTCTTTGATTGAGGAAGGGACGTTCAGGCTTTGGCTGGCGCTACGCGCAGTTTTAAAATAGACGGATGCGCCGCTAAGTTCGATGTCGCCGTGATCCGCCGTGAGTTGAATGCGCTTCACGATGCGGCAGACGGGAATTTTCAGCGTGAGATCGTTCGTTTCATTTCTGGGCATGGCAATAACACCCAGTATTTTATGGTCGTTCGCGTGCGCGACGCTACTTAACGCCAGGCCGAAAAGCAGGCTGGCGGAAATCGTTAACACAGATCGCATGAAATTTCTCTTTGACGGGTTCAATAAGCAATTACCGTCTATCATACTCTGCTCATGGCAACGATTCAGTTTTGTAATCTTTTCTTTTTATTACAATTTTTCTGTGAATGATATTCGTTTTTTAATTTATTTCATGAATATTTATCTGTCTGGTTTTCCATCGCGCCCTCTCGTCACTAAAAAATTTTTTCATCTCCCCCTTGATGACGTGGGTTACGACCCCATCTTGTAGTCAACCGCAGTGGTGAGTCTGAAAAAAAACGATTCAGGGTAGTTGAAACCGCACGTTTCGCCCTTATTACAGATTCACAACCACATGATGACCGAATTTTTAGTGGAGACGTTTAGATGGGTAAAATTATTGGTATCGACCTGGGTACTACCAACTCTTGTGTAGCGATTATGGATGGAACGCAGGCACGCGTGCTGGAGAACGCCGAGGGCGATCGCACTACGCCTTCTATCATTGCTTATACCCAGGATGGTGAAACTCTGGTTGGTCAGCCGGCTAAACGTCAGGCAGTGACAAACCCGCAAAACACCCTGTTTGCGATTAAACGCCTGATTGGCCGCCGCTTCCAGGACGAAGAAGTTCAACGTGACGTTTCTATCATGCCGTACAAAATCATCGGCGCCGACAACGGCGACGCATGGCTTGATGTGAAAGGTCAGAAAATGGCGCCGCCGCAGATTTCTGCCGAAGTGCTGAAGAAAATGAAGAAAACGGCTGAAGATTATCTGGGCGAACCGGTAACTGAAGCGGTTATCACCGTACCGGCTTACTTTAACGATGCGCAGCGTCAGGCAACCAAAGATGCTGGTCGAATCGCGGGGCTGGAAGTTAAACGTATCATCAACGAACCAACTGCCGCAGCGCTGGCTTACGGTCTGGATAAAGAAGTCGGCAACCGTACTATCGCGGTTTACGACCTCGGTGGTGGTACTTTCGATATCTCTATTATCGAAATCGACGAAGTTGATGGCGAAAAAACCTTTGAAGTTCTGGCAACCAACGGTGATACCCACCTGGGTGGTGAAGACTTCGATACCCGCCTGATCAACTACCTCGTTGACGAGTTTAAGAAAGATCAGGGCATTGACCTGCGTAACGATCCGCTGGCAATGCAGCGCCTGAAAGAAGCCGCAGAAAAAGCCAAAATCGAGCTGTCTTCTGCGCAGCAGACCGACGTGAACCTGCCGTACATTACCGCAGATGCCACCGGTCCGAAACACATGAACATCAAAGTGACTCGTGCGAAACTGGAAAGCTTGGTTGAAGATCTGGTGAACCGTTCTATCGAGCCGCTGAAAGTCGCACTGCAGGACGCTGGCCTGTCCGTGTCTGATATCAACGACGTGATCCTCGTCGGCGGTCAGACCCGTATGCCAATGGTGCAGAAAAAAGTGGCTGAATTCTTTGGTAAAGAGCCGCGTAAAGACGTTAACCCGGACGAAGCTGTGGCTATCGGCGCAGCGGTACAGGGCGGCGTATTGACCGGTGATGTGAAAGACGTACTGCTGCTGGACGTTACCCCGCTGTCTCTGGGTATCGAAACGATGGGTGGCGTGATGACTCCGCTTATCACCAAAAACACCACCATCCCGACCAAGCACAGCCAGGTGTTCTCTACTGCGGAAGACAACCAGTCTGCGGTAACCATCCATGTGCTGCAGGGTGAGCGTAAACGTGCGTCTGATAACAAATCTCTGGGTCAGTTCAACCTGGATGGCATCAACCCGGCGCCGCGCGGTATGCCGCAGATCGAAGTCACCTTCGATATCGATGCTGACGGTATCCTGCACGTCTCCGCGAAAGACAAAAATAGCGGTAAAGAGCAGAAGATCACTATCAAGGCGTCTTCTGGTCTGAACGAGGAAGAAATTCAGAAAATGGTTCGCGATGCAGAAGCGAACGCTGAATCCGACCGTAAGTTCGAAGAGCTGGTTCAGACCCGTAACCAGGGCGACCATCTGCTGCACAGCACCCGTAAGCAGGTTGAAGAAGCAGGCGATAAACTGCCGGCTGATGACAAAACCGCTATCGAGTCTGCGCTGAGCGCGCTGGAAACTGCCCTGAAAGGCGAAGATAAAGCCGCTATCGAAGCGAAAATGCAGGAACTGGCGCAGGTTTCCCAGAAACTGATGGAAATCGCTCAGCAGCAGCATGCGCAGCAGCAGGCTGGCTCCGCTGACGCTTCTGCAAACAATGCGAAAGATGACGACGTTGTCGACGCTGAGTTTGAAGAAGTAAAAGATAAAAAATAATCGCCCTTTGAACGGGTAATTACTGGCACGGGCGAAGAGGTTTCCTCTCCGCCCGTGTATGCATGTTAAGGGCAGATAAAAAGAGATGGCGAAAAGAGATTACTACGAGATTTTAGGCGTTTCCAAAACAGCGGAAGAGCGTGAAATCAAAAAGGCGTATAAGCGCCTGGCCATGAAATATCATCCGGACCGCAATCAGGGTGATAAAGAGGCCGAAGCTAAGTTTAAAGAGATTAAAGAAGCCTACGAAGTGCTGACCGATGCGCAAAAACGCGCAGCCTACGATCAGTATGGTCACGCCGCGTTTGAACAAGGCGGGATGGGCGGCGGATTTGGCGGCGGCTTTAATGGCGGCGCTGATTTCAGTGATATCTTTGGTGACGTTTTTGGCGATATCTTTGGCGGCGGGCGTGGTCGCCAACGTGCGGCGCGTGGGGCTGATTTGCGTTATAACATGGATCTCACCCTGGAAGAAGCGGTGCGTGGCGTGACCAAAGAGATCCGTATTCCGACGCTGGAGGAGTGCGACGTTTGCCACGGCAGCGGCGCGAAAGCTGGTACGCAACCGCAAACCTGTCCGACCTGTCATGGTTCTGGTCAGGTACAGATGCGCCAGGGATTCTTTGCTGTACAGCAGACCTGCCCACACTGTCAGGGCCGCGGTACGCTGATCAAAGATCCGTGCCATAAATGTCACGGTCATGGGCGTGTTGAAAAGAGTAAAACTCTGTCCGTTAAAATCCCGGCGGGCGTGGATACCGGCGATCGTATTCGTCTGGCAGGCGAGGGCGAAGCGGGCGAGCATGGCGCACCGGCAGGCGACTTGTACGTTCAGGTCCAGGTGAAACAACACCCTATTTTCGAGCGTGAAGGCAATAATCTTTATTGCGAAGTGCCGATCAACTTTGCGATGGCGGCGCTGGGCGGTGAAATTGAAGTGCCGACGTTAGATGGTCGTGTGATGCTGAAAGTACCGAGCGAAACACAAACGGGCAAGCTGTTCCGTATGCGCGGCAAAGGCGTGAAGTCCGTACGCGGTGGCGCGCAGGGCGATTTGCTGTGCCGTGTGGTGGTTGAAACGCCGGTCGGTCTGAGCGAAAAACAGAAGCAATTGCTAAAAGATCTTCAGGAAAGTTTTGGCGGCCCGACGGGAGAGAAAAACAGCCCGCGTTCAAAAAGCTTCTTTGACGGCGTGAAAAAATTCTTTGACGATTTGACTCGCTAATCTTTTTCCCGTTGTATTTTTCTTCAGCCCGGGTGTATATCCGGGCTTTTTTCTGCCTGTACGCGCCCAGGCTTCTGTTAAACGCATCGTATCCTCTCATTTGTTGATATTTTGTTTTTACTGATAAACAAATTGATGTTAATCAGCAGTTTTGTATACGCTTATTCTTTAAAAAAACGTGATGTGATGACATTAATGATTGCTTTTTTAGATGCTGTGAATTGATTTATCTTGAGTATTATCTATATTGCTTTTTTTAGTTTCCGGAGGCAGACAGCGAATGGGATCGAAAGGTGCCAACAAGAGCTTTGATTATAATTTAATCAAAATTCTTGACGCTGTTATTTTGTCAGGAAATGCGGCTATGGCGGCAAAAAAGTTAGGCATTACACCGGCTGCCGTTTCTCTGGCGTTAAAGCGCCTGCAGAGTTATTACCCGGAAGAACTGTTTAGCAGAGGGAAAGGCGGGCTCATCCCCACAGCTAAGGCTGTCGACATTCACCAAAATTTCAGTCAGGTGATGAAACTGGTGGATGACACCTTTCTCTGTAATAGTAAAAAAGATGAAGCGTTCCAGATAACGTTATTAGGCAGTGATATTGTTGAAAGCTATTATCTTTCTCAGCTCTATAACAGCGATATATTTGACCGTATTTTGATAAATCATTTCTCCGTCAGAAATATGAGTCGGGAGCATATCAGCGAACTTCTGTTTACTGCGCAAGGCGATCTGTTGATTAGTGCCGAACCTTTGCTGGAGTCCGGCATAGAGAATCAAATCATTGATAGTTTTAAATCATTTGTTTGTATCTGCAGCAGTAAACACATGCTGAGTACCCTCTCACAACTGTCGCTACATCATTTTTATTCTTCGCGTCATGCGTTATATCAGCCGGGGATGGGGGCTTCAGTGATATATCATGATAGCGAGTTATTTAAGGATGAGCTTTACTATACTGGCAGGCGTATTGTCGGCTATCGCAGTGATTCGCTTAACGGTTTGATGAGCATGATCGAACGAACCTCATTGATTGCATTGATGCCTTTGAAATTAGCGCTTTTTTATAAAAATCATCGTAAATATGACATTAAATTTATTCAGCCTCCGCCCGAACTGGCTTTGAAGTCAGTTCAGGTTTATGCATCCTGGAATAAAAATAGTAGAAATATATCGACGATTAATGAGATGGTAAGTATGTTACAAACGCTTTCCTCCTTCCGTCGTTAATACACCTCATTTTTACGCTTTGATTTAATATGGTTTTAAATGATGTGCTTTGATTTTTACCCTCCTGACAGGGCGCTTACACTCCTTGTGTTAATTATTCATTTATAATGATTTCGGAGTGTTAAAATGTCTATTCCCAACCATGTGTCGACAACGGAAGTTGTGCTATTGGAGCTAGAGATCTTACTCACTATTATTTCGATTGGCGCGTGGGGAGGCTTTGTCAGCTATCTTTTACGCAAAGATAAGACAGAATATAATAGTTCTCATGAAAGTATTAAATATTGCTTAACGCAGATCGTGATTTCCTGCTTCACCAGTTTCTTGTTAAGCGCGATTGCGATCGAAAAAGAATGCAGTTTCAACATTGTTCTGTTGGCGGCAGGCTTAGGCGGTGTTTTCGCGAGTCCGATCTTAAAGATTCTTGGGCGGCGGATTAAAAAAATTATCGAAGGTAATAATTCAGATTAATTATCATTTGCAGTATCAGGCTCATCCGTGAGCCTTTTACGCGTCTTTTTTCAGCCTGGTCTAGGTCACTCTATTCTTGATCCAGCCATAAATAAATTGTTCGTTATTGTGGTTTTTCTCAGCAACGTTTAAGTAGTACGTGCCCTGACTGCAATTGAGGGCTTTCACCAAAACGGCTTCCCCTTCCTGGCCTCGCCAGGCCAAATAATGTTCGAGAGCGGCAAGCGTCCGCGGGCCAATATTGCCATCCACATGAATATCCGGGTAGCGTTTACCTTCGTGATTAAAGACGTTCAACCAGCGTTGCAGCCACGCGCTGGGGTGGTAAGCGCCTATGTTGACTGCCGCATCGCACAGCTCGAAGGAGACTGGCCACGATAGCGTCGAGATGACGTCAAAACCTGGTTTTATCCAGTAATCCTCTTCGAGAATCGCGTAGGCTTCAGCGTGGGTCAGATCCCGCATATCGCCAGCATAGCCATGCGCTCGCGCCGTGGCTTCGGTAATGCCCCAATGGGTGGCGCCGCCTTTATCTTTAGGGTTAAATACGTAACCGCCTTCAAGCGCAATAATTCCATCTATAATTGGATTCATCTTCCCTTTCCTTCGCTTAGTGAATATGCAGATACATGAGAGAACCTAACGTTACTGAAAATACGGTCGTCAGGGCGGCGATGGTTTGCCGTACAATCTGTTTTTTTCTTCCCTTTGTTTCGCTATCCGTCGCGATAATGGCGATATCACTATTCACTTTGAGACCTTGTCTTGGAATGGTAATAAAAAGATCGTTAATACCAAGCGCTTTAAGGTCACGTCTGATTAAATAGAGAATCTGCGTTAGATTTGCATCATTAACATAATGGCTTCGACTTCCCCATAACGCAGTGGTTATTTTTTGTCGCTCGATAATCTCCAGATGAGCATTCTCGATGATGAAACTGAGACATTTGGCTCTCATCGCAGTCATTTTAATAACCTGTGAATTTGAGACCGTCCTCAGTTCATATTTACCTTCATTGTAAATGCAATTGCTATTAATGATATAAGTTTTCATAACGTCTTCCTTTAGAAATGTACATCCTGGTTGTCTGTGGTGACTATATTGTATGAGAAATGTCTTAATCCAATAAATGTCACTGGTTTTATTGTATTGTCATTGTCTATAGCGAGTGTAATCACATTATTTCATTGTAATTAAATGATATTTAATTACATGATAAATGATATTTACTATGTTCTCACCAGAACGGAGTAAGCGGGCGCTGAGAGGTGTTGTTTTCTCTTCGTTAGACGGTGTTGTTAACCTCATTTTTATGATTTTTATATCATCTAAAAAGATGATGTTTTGTGATTAGCTATTTTTTATGCCTGTAACGATTATGGACCCCGCAGAACGAGCTGCGACAATTTTGAAACGTAAAAGGAAATTTGAAAATGGCTACAAGCAAACTGATTCAAGGCGATACAATTACTGAAACTACTCATGCAGCGAATGGTTTTGACCCTGCAACAAGCGATGATAAAATAAGCTATACTTCCGCTCGTGTTGCGAAACCGGTATACAATAAATATAAAAATTCCACGACTAAACCGAAGGTATTCGGTTATTACACCGACTGGTCACAGTATGACAGCCGTCTGCAAGGCAATATGTCCCAACCGGGCCGTGGTTATGATTTAACCAAAGTTTCACCGACGGCTTATGACAAACTGATTTTTGGCTTTGTTGGCATCACCGGTTTCAGAAAAATTGATACAGAAGACCGCGATGTCGTAGCAGAAGCGGCAGCGCTGTGCGGCAAAGTGAAATATGAGCCGACCTTCCTCGACCCATGGGGCGACTTCCAGTCTTATATCAACCTCGGCTTTGATGTCAGCGGCTGGGATGTGGATCCGAAGACTGTAACTCAGTCTAACGCCAAGGGTCTGCTGGGCGCGCTGCGTGATATGCAGGCAAAAGCGAAAGCCGCAGGTCACACGCTGGCGCTCTCCATGAGTATCGGCGGCTGGAGCATGAGTAACGGGTTCCACGAAACCGCCGCTTCTGACTCTTCTCGTAAAATCTTCGCCAAAGGCGTGGTGAAACTGTTCAAACAGTTCCCGATGTTCAGCGAAGTGGATATTGACTGGGAATACCCGAACAATGAAGGGGCGGGCAACCCGTTTGGTCCGGAAGATGGCGCTAACTACGCGCTGCTGATTGCCGAACTGCGTAAACAGCTGGATTCCGCGGGTCTGAGCAATGTGAAGATCTCTATTGCCGCTTCTGCTGTCACTACTATTTTTGACTATGCGAAAGTAAAAGATCTGATGGCTGCTGGCCTGTATGGCATCAACCTGATGACCTATGACTTCTTCGGTACGCCGTGGGCGGAAACTCTGGGCCACCACACCAACCGCAAAGCGCTGGAAGAGGGCGGCTGGGCTGTCGAAACCATCGTTGATCACCTGCTGGCGGAAGGTTTCTCCGCTGACCGTATCAACATCGGTTATGCCGGCTATACCCGTAACGCTCGTCAGGTAGAAATTGAATCCCTGTCGCCGCTGAAAGGTTCTTACAACCCAGGTTCAGGCCCTACTACCGGTTCCTTTGAATCCGGCACCAGTGAATGGTATGACGTCATTTATAGCTACCTGGATCTGGAAAACCAGAAAGGCCGTAACGGTTTCAACGTTTACACCGACCAGGTCGCTGACGCTGACTACCTGTATAGCCCGGAATCCAAACTGTTTTTATCCCTGGATACGCCGCGTACTGTCAAAGCAAAAGGCGAATATGCAGCGAAACTGGGCCTGGGCGGCGTGTTTACCTGGACTATCGATCAGGACAACGGCGTGCTGGTTAACGCCGTGCGTGAAGGTCTGGGTTATGAAATCGAATCTGAAGTTATCGATATGGAACCGTTCTACTTTGAAGGTATCAATGTAGAAAAAGATGAAGAGCAGAGCGACAGCGACGACGCGCAGAAGGTCAACCACGCGCCGAAAGCGGCGATTGAACTGCTGGTCGTAGGCGGATCTACGGTACAGCTGTCTGGCGCAGGTTCTTCTGATGAAGATAACGATGAGCTGTCCTTTAGCTGGGGCGTGCCTTCTCAAATCACTGTGGCAGACAAAACGGCTGAAATCATTGAGGTTGTGGTACCGGAAGTTAGCGAAAAAACAGCCTTCCAGTTCACCCTGTTTGTACGCGACTGCTACAACGAACCGTCCTCTCAACAGCGCTTTGTTCTGACGGCTGTGCCTGCGCTATCTCAGGTTCAACCGGAACCGGAAGAGGAAGAAGAGATTATCGTTCCTGTACCGGACGAGGAAGAAGATACCACACCGGCTGAGGATGATACGCCAGCAGATGACAAAACGTCACCTTACGCGCAGTGGGATGCTTCTACCGTTTATGGCGCAAACTGGGGTTCTTTCGAAATCGTTAGCTGGAAAGGCCATAACTATCAGGTGAAATGGTGGTCTATGGGCAACCAGCCTGACCTGAACTGCGGTGTCGGCGGTGCATGGACCGATCTTGGCGCTTACTAATACACGGTATTAAGCCGATGTATTGGGCTTCATGATTCAAGCCCCGGTTTACCGGGGCTTTTCTCCACCAGGGACAGAGGAAGAGTAGACCATGACCATTTCCATTCACGCCAGCGCATTTGACGTCAACAGCTGGTATCAAAAAATCACCTTAACCTTCATCAATGAGAGCGGTAATGCGGTCGATATGAACCATGCCGCAATATCATTCACGGCTTCCGGGCACATCGATCCATGGGGAAATAGCGGCGGTACGCTCAAAGGGAACCTGCCGCTTACGCTGAATGAGAGTTCGTATGGCACGCTGGAAACTAACAACATCATCATTAATAACAGCGATGCATTACTTCTTCAGCCGGGCGAACGCGGGACGCTCTCTTTCAGCCTCGCGGCGACGCAGGTGCCGGTAAAAATGTCCGCCATCACCTTGACGCTGGCGTCATCGTCATCCGAAGACGCAGAGTCTGAAACCCCATCCGATCAGGAGACGCCAGCGATACCCGCCGCAGACGAACAACTCGCCGAACCCGATGTGCCGGAAAAGGACAATGATCTTCAGGAACACGGCCTTACGCTTAACGTTAGCGAGTTGAATACCGCAAGTTGGTATCAACGCGTCACCTTTACGCTGACCAACCTCTACGCCCAGGCGGTAGATCTCAATCAGCTTCAACTGAATTTTACGGCCAGCGCGCACCCCGATCCCTACAGTCCGTTTCAGGGAACAATGTTGGGGAATCAGGCCGTGACGCTGGCCAGCGATGGGGGATGGCCCATCGAGAAGAATACCATCACCATTAATCATGACGGCGCGCTGATGCTGGCGGCGGGGGATACCGCCGAATTACAGTGCTATCTGGCCGCCACGCAGACGCCAGTTGCCATCAGCGATTTGAACGCGACGTTGGCCCATGATCCTGCCCGTCAGGGAAAAGTTTGCGTTCATTTTCCTGCCATGACGCAGACCGTGGCGCTCAAACCGGTGATTGAGCTGCTGTTTCCTGCCGGCGAAACCCGGCGCTTTGTCGGTGAGTGGGGCGAGGTTCTGACAATAGGCGATCTTAGCGCAGGAACGTATCGGCTTACCGTACCGGTACTGGCGAATGATGAGATGCAAATCGCGCCAGTCGAGTCCTCTTTTACCGTTACGCTGCAATCCGGCGATGCCGCCGCGCAGGTCCAGGTATCCTGTCTGCCGATTGTCCGTTATGCCAGCGCGCGTCTGATGATTGACGCCCCTGCGCTTGGTAATGCGAAATTGACCGTTGAGATCGCCGATGCTACGCAAGCGGATGAGCGTACCGTCACGCTGATCGCCAACCAACCGCAGTTAATCACCCGGCTACTGGCGGGGCATCATTATACGGTCAATCTGCAGCCTGCGATGATTAATAACCGCTTTATAGCGGCACCCATACAGCTTACGGGATTTATCCCTGCTGCGGCGCAGATTGCCGAGGTTGCTGTCGCTTACCAACAGTCGGCGCTCGACACGGCGAGTTTCGTGACGGTGGATGCCACTATACTGGGTCTGCCAGATGGCGTCGCGCCGCAGCGTTATCTGTTCAGTAGCGGTAAATATCAATACTCATTAATGCTGGAGAGCGGCAGCGATCGGCAGACGTTGGCATTACGCTTTGCGCCCGGGCTGTATGATGTTCAGACGGACGATATTTTCATCGACAGCGTGCCGTGGCGTTGTGAACAGGCCGGGCCGCTACGGTTGTTGCAAAAGGTCAACCATGTGGCGCTGGAGTTTCTGCCCGGCGTGACGCTACAGGTAAAAGGTTGGCCTGATTACCTTGCTCATGGCGGCGTGACGGTTAACGCGCCAGAGACGGTTTCTCTTTATCGCGATATACCGTTTAGCGCGTTGTTTAAATACGATGGTTTTGACGGCGGCGGCGATCCGGTTCCGGCCGCGGAGGTTGACGTGAACGGGGATGGTTTTCTGGATTACGCGACGTTACCGATCCATAAAACCGTTGCGCTGGTGCGCCAGATAGAAAAAGAAGCCGGGCGTAGCGTCATGCCGGTAATGGTCATTTATACCGCGAATGCCAGCGGCGGTAGCGCGCTGGCGGATTTACAGGATGCGCAAAAGCTACGTAACCATTTTGGTAACTTTATTACCCAGTGTCTGGCGGCGCAGTCATACAAAGATGAGACGCATCCTGTCCCGGCCACCTTTGTGCTTAACCCGGATTTTCTCGGGGCGCTACAGCAAGGACCGTATGGCTATACCGTAGTACGGCAAAAAAACAGTGTGCCGGTGAATGCCCAACTGGCGGCGGCGATACAAGCATTACCGGCGATGGCTGGCTTTATCGCGCCTTCGTTGCCGACGTTTAGCGACGATCTCTACGGCTATATTCAGGCGGTGAACTATCTTGTTCGTCAGTTTGCCCCGGATGTGGCTTTTGGCTGGCAGACGAATGTCTGGGCGACAGGAACGGCGGACTGGGTGCTGCGCGATACCGCTGATCCGGTAGCTGAAGGGCAGGCGATCGCCGGATTTATTCATGAACTGGGCGTTTATAGCGGAGAATATGCGCCGGACTTTATTGCGTTTGATAAATTTGAGCGTGACTGTTTCAGTCCTGATGCGCTTGCCCACTATGGCTGGAATGCGACATGCTGGCTTAATTACCTGGCGATGGTCAAACAGGTGACGAAAGCGCTGCTGACGCCCGCCATGCTGTGGCAAATCCCAGGCGGCCATATGCCTACAGTAGAAGAGGGCGTCAGTAAAATCAGCGCTGCGCACTTTGCATCCGGCGGAACCTTTTTTATGGGTGACGCCCGTATTGGCAGCGATCCTGACACGCTCTCTTTGCAGCTACTCAATACGGCCTTAAATAGCGCGACTTACGGCGTCCCGACCGTCGGCGACTTTTTACGTAAAGATAAAGGGTATGACTGGGGCCAGATGCAGGCGCTGAACCTACCGGACTTTAACGTCTTTTCGATCTTATGGGGCGGTGGTTCTACTATCAGTATTACGACAATCCATTCTAACGGTGAAGACGGCGGCTGGCTGGCGGATAAAATGGTAGAGTATTATGCTGCCCCTCGCTATTTCAGATAATATCACTGCTTATTTGCATTAATCTGGACTATTAGTTTGAGATTCGAAGGCGCGTTCTTTCGAATCTCTTTTCCTGCGCCCCCTGACCTCTCATTCTTTATGCGTAATTTGTTATTAATTTTCTGTAATCATTTTGTATTAAGAATTGTCTTAATCTTAAAAATATTGCGTATTAGTGCGTTGTGAATACAGAAATACTGCATAGCGATGTTATTTATTATTAATTTAAGTACTTTTTGAGAGGTTATACTGTGACGCTACATTGAGTAGACAACCGTTAATGAAAAAAATGATGAACGACGCTTTTGCTAAAGATAATAATGAGAATTCATTACACTCTTTTCTTTTTTCTCAGCAGGCTAAACCTCACGCGGCAATTGATGCCTTATTTTCGGCCTTGTTGCCATTTGGTCAACCGTTTACGCTGGGTATCGGCGATGAGTTTTATTTACAGGCAAATGATGAACACTACATTGTATTACTGGAGTCAGGCGTTGTTTCTTTCTGTCATGATGACAAACGACTCCATATATCTTCATCGTTTGCGCCATCGGTCGTGGGTATGGTTGACAGCTATGGCGCTACCTATAATGTCCCCGCGCGACCGGAACACTTTTTGCTCGCAGAAACGGTTTGTACCGGTAGATTTGTTCGCCTGCCGGATTTTATAAAAATCGCCGATGAATGCGATTTGTGGCACGACGTGGCCCGTTGTCTGGCTTACCGTCTGATGGTGATGAGCGCGCGCGATCGTGAATTAGTCGGCGTCGATTCTTATCTGAAAGTTCGGGCGTTGCTGACTGAAATCTGGGCTTATCCACAGGCCTACCGGGAAAGCATTATCGTGTTGAATTTTATTCAACGGCGTACCGGGATATCGCGCAGTCGGACTATGAAGATTCTGTCTGAACTAAAAAAAGGCGGGTATATCCATATTGATAATGGGCGGCTGACGGCGCTCGGAAAACTACCAGTGGCGTATTAATGTACTATGCGCAACGATATATTTACATATCTCGACTGAATTTGCCTGGTATCGTTAATAGAATGTTTTACTGAAGGTTGTTATGAAAGCTATTTTTAAAAAGTCAATATGGCTAAAGGAGATAGGCCGAACGACCGGTGTAAAGTTAATATAAAACAAGAGGTTATGCCTGGTCCTATAAAACCAAATGTCGATGATTGCAACTTGCCGTTGGCTTGCTAATAATTAATAACATCGTTATCTCATTATAACGTAAAGATTAACTCACGACGTTGAGTGGCTGTTTTATTGCCTCTGACATTTATATCAGAACAAGAAGACACTTTTTTTCGCATAAGAAAAAGTCGTGATATTGCTGTGAAGAAATATCAGCAGCCGTTTCGTTAAAAAATCTGATTACCCTCATTTTTATATTTAAAAGGAGCTTGAATGAAAAAGCCTGTACTAGCATTAATGGTCTCTGCCATTGCCTTTGGCGGAATGTTGTCCACCGCGCAAGCGGATACTACAACCGTCACTGGCGGTACGGTAAATTTTGTCGGACAGGTCGTTGACGCCGCCTGTTCTGTTTCCGCTGACTCTGTCGATCAGACCGTGACATTAGGCCAGGTTCGCGCCAGTAAATTAACCGAGGCCGGTATGGTGGCGAATCAAAAAGAAGATTTCACCATCAAACTGGAAGACTGCGATACTCAGACCAGCCAGAATGCGGCGGTGATTTTTAATGGCCAACAGGACGCAAACCAGCCGGGGTCGCTGGCGAATACCGCTGGGGCAGGTTCGGCGACGAATGTGGCATTACAACTTTATGGACCAGATGGCCAGGCGCTGAATATCGGTGAATCGTCCAGTACTGTTACCTTGAACGATGGCGAAAACGTTATTCCGCTTAGCGTGGATTATATCGCTACCGGTACGGCGACTGCCGGTAATGTTACCGCGACGGCGACATTTAGCATGGTTTATTCCTGATTCCTTATCGGGATTTTTTTCTCGTCTGTTGGGAGGCGAGAAAGGGGCGTTACGCGCGTCACTGCGCGTAACAAACCGACGGCATCAGGATATTACGCAGATGAAAAAAAACGTACCGATTTTCCTTCGATTATTGCTACTGCTGTCGGCGGCCGGCCTGTCGTTTGCCGCGCAGGCGGGAGGCATTGCGCTGGGCGCGACCAGGGTGATTTATCCGCAGGGAAGTAAGCAAACCTCCTTGCCGATTATTAATTCTTCTGCCAGCAATGTTTTTTTAATTCAGTCATGGGTCGCCAATGCCGATGGTTCACGCTCGACGGATTTTATCATTACGCCGCCTCTCTTTGTGATCCAGCCTAAAAAAGAAAATATATTACGTATTATGTATGTCGGGCCGTCATTACCGACCGATCGCGAAAGCGTATTTTATTTAAACAGTAAAGCGATACCCTCTGTCGATAAAAATAAATTGACCGGCAACTCCCTGCAAATTGCGACGCAAAGCGTGATTAAGCTATTTATCCGCCCGAAAAATCTGGCGGAGGCGCCAGCTCATGCCCCGTCGACGCTTCGCTGCCGTAACGAGCGCGGCCAGCTAACGATTACTAACCCTTCGCCGTACTACGTTTCGATGGTTGAACTGTACAGCGCGGGGAAAAAACTGCCGAATACTATGGTACCGCCGAAAGGCGCGATCACTCTCCCGGCGACGCCCGGCCAGGTATCTTTGCGCACGGTAAACGATTTTGGCGCAACGACGCCAGCACGCGTTTGTCCAGCTTCATGATGTTATGCGTAATCAGCTTTTCATGACGCGATATTACTCCAGCGTAACTAAACCCGTATTAACCCCGCTGGCGTTGGCTATCGCACTGGCGCCTGCGCCGGGGTGGGCGGAAAACTATTTCAACCCGGCATTTCTGTCTGACGACCCGTCTGCGGTGGCCGACCTATCGACCTTTTCCCGTAATGCCCAGGCGGCGGGGATGTATCGCGTTGACGTTTACCTGAACAATACGTTTCTCGCGACCAGAGACATTGCCTTCCAGGCGGTGAAAACGACGGGAAAAAGCGCGCCCACCGATGACAGCGGATTACGCGCCTGCCTGACGCCTGAAATGCTTAAAAATATGGGGGTAAACACCGGGGCGTTTCCACTGTTGGCGAAGGCGGCGGCGGGAAGTTGCCCGGATCTCGCCAGTGCGATACCGGCCGCCCGGACCCGCTTTGATTTTGCGCAGCAACGTCTCGACATTAGCATCCCGCAGGCGGCGATGGTTGCCAGCGCCAGAGGCTATATCCCACCGCAATACTGGGATGAAGGTATTAACGCGTTGCTATTGAATTACACCTTTACCGGCGCGAATAGTCAGGATCGGAGCCCAGGCGGCAGTGCGGAGAACAGCTATTTTCTTGGATTGAATAGCGGCCTTAATCTGGGGGCCTGGCGGTTACGCGACTACTCCACATGGAACGCGAATAGCGGCGATCAGAATAGCGACAGCGACTGGCAGCACATCAGTACTTATCTGGAACGTGATGTGGTCTTTTTGCAGGGAGAACTGACGGCAGGCGATAGTTATACCCCCTCCGCATTATTCGACAGCCTTCCTTTTCGCGGACTACAACTGGCGTCTGACGACAATATGTTGCCAGACAGCATGAAGGGCTTCGCGCCGACCATTCACGGCATTGCCAGAAGCAACGCGCAAGTGACCATTCGGCAAAACGGCTACATCATCAATCAGCGCTATGTGCCGCCCGGGGCATTTACTATTAATGATCTCTATCCTACCGCCGCCAGCGGCGATTTGACTGTGGAAGTCAAAGAGTCCGACGGTTCTATTAATCGCTATAACGTGCCCTATTCCGCCGTGCCGATTCTACAACGAGAAGGGCGGCTGAAGTATGCGGCGACGGTGGCGGAGTATCGTAGCGATAGTAGTCAAAAAGAGAAGGTGAAATTCAGTCAGGCGACCTTGATATGGGGGTTACCGCATGGTTTTACGCTGTATGGCGGAACACAACTTTCCAGTCATTATCACGCGCTGGCGATCGGCAGCGGCGCAAATCTGGGCGACTGGGGCGCGGTGTCGCTGGATGTCACCCAGGCTACCAGTACGCTGGCGGATAATAACACCTACCAGGGGCAATCGCTGCGTTTCCTGTATGCCAAATCGCTTGCACAGTCAGGAACCAATTTACAGCTTATGGGCTATCGCTATTCAACCTCGGGCTTTTATACGCTGGATGATACCACGTGGAAACGGATGAGCGGCTATGACGATGACAGTCGGACTGACAGCGATAAAAGCAGGCCGGAATGGGCGGATTATTACAACCTTTATTATACCAGGAGGGGGAAAGTACAACTCGATATCAATCAACAGCTAGGCGGGTTGGGATCGCTTTTTATTACCGGCAGCCAGCAAAGTTACTGGCACACTGATGAAAAGGATTCTTTGTTGCAGGTGGGATACAGCGATACGCTGGCGGGTATTGCATGGAGCGTTTCTTACAACAATAACAAATCCGCAGGCGATGCGGAGCGCGATCAAATTTTCGCCCTGAATATCTCGGTGCCGCTAAGTCAATGGCTGCAACACGATGATGAAGTCACGCGCCATCACAATGTTTACGCTACCTTTAGCACCAGTACGGACAAACAGCATAACGTTACGCAGAATGCGGGCCTTAGCGGCACACTGCTGGACGAAAACAATCTTAGTTACAACATACAGCAAGGTTATCAGAATCACGGTATTGGCGAAAGCGGCGCCGCCAGTCTGGAATACGATGGCGCGAAAGGCAACGCTAACATTGGCTATAACGTTAGCGATAACGGCGATTACCAGCAGGTGAATTATGGCCTGAGCGGCGGCCTGGTAGCGCACGCGCATGGAGTGACACTAAGCCAGCCGCTGGGCAATACCAATATTTTGATTGCCGCGCCGGGCGCAGCCAACGTCGGCGTTGTCGACCAGCCGGGTATTCATACGGACGCGCGTGGCTATGCGGTGGTGCCGTATGCGACAACATATCGCCAAAACCGTATGGCGCTGGACGTTAACGCCATGGCGGATGATGTCGATATTGATGACGCGGTGACTCGCGTTGTGCCGACCGAAGGCGCGCTGGTTCTGGCCCGCTTTAAAGCGCGAGTCGGCGCGCGTGCCCTGGTAACGCTGAATCATAACGGTAAGCCTGTACCCTTTGGCGCAACGGTGACGGTGAATGATCGCCATGCGGAGGCGATTGTTGACGAGGCCGGGGAGGTCTATCTTTCCGGGTTGTCAGCGCAAGGCGTTCTGCACGTTCGCTGGGGGAACCTGCCGGATCAACAGTGTGTCGCGTCCTATCATCTCTCTTCCTCCCGTCAGATTCTGAGTCGACAACATGCGGAGTGTCATTAAATGAAAATACCTCTTTTATTTGCTCTGCTGGCGGGAAGTGTCGTATCGCAGTACGCCTTCGCAGACGTGTGTAAAAACGTTAACGGCGTGCCTTCCAGTATTAATTACGATTTAACGACCACTCTGACGGCAGAACAAAACCAGGTGGGAAAGACGGTTCAACTGGAAAAAAGCCAGGAAGTTAATGTACAGGCGGTGTGTCCCGCCGGCGCGTCGACCTATAGCCAGACTTATCGCTCCTATGTGTCGCCATATCCGGTCGTAGAAACGAGCGGTAACTGGAAATATTTAAAGCTGGACCCGGACTACCTGGAAGGCGGAATGCGAATTGAGGATTCTTCGGCGGGCGATATCTATCCGCCAATGAACAACGTTCTGATGGGATATGATGAAAATGTGAAAGCGGGTCAACCGTTTTACGTTCGTGACTCAAATCTGGAGTTTCAGCTCAAAATTGTTAAACCGTTCGTCGGCACGGTGAATATTAGTCCTAAGACTATGTTCAATGTTTATGTCATGACCGCCGCAGGCGATCCGCTGACAGATGTCGTGTACAGCATTCTTTATAGTGGAACGGTGACCGTACCGCAAAGCTGTGAAATCAACGCCGGACAAACGATTCTGGTAAATTTCGGCGCATTATACAGCGGCAATTTCAACCATGCAGGCCAAAAGCCGGAGGGGGTACGAGCGAAAAAATTCAGCGTACCGGTAAAGTGCAGCGGTCTGGATTCGCAGGTCAATTTAACAATGCGTCTTATCGCTACGCCGGATAGCCACGTTCCCCAGGCTATCGCTTCGGATAATGCCGATGTCGGCGTAGTGGTCGAAACCGATGAAGGAAACGCGCTTATCCCCAATGATGTACAGAGCGTCGCGCCTTTTATCACCGATAGCGCCGGACGCGCTAACATCACATTGCAAGCCTACCCGGTGAGTACAACAGGCGAAACGCCAGCGGAAGGGGCGTTTACCGCACTGGCCAGCCTGCGAGTGGACTTTGACTAAATGAACAGATCACACTGCGCTCTTTTTGCCATGGGACTAATGCTGTGTCCACAAATCAATGCCAGCGCTGACGACCTCGCTTATAACCTCGAATTTACCGGCACTATTGTGGCGCAAACCTGCGACATAGATATCTCCAGCCTCAGTCAAAGTATTGATTTAGGACAGTTTGCGGTTGGCGACTTTCCTTCGACAGGAACAACGACAAAATTTAAGCCCTTTAATATCAACCTCAAAAATTGTTCCCGAGGAATTGCCGGGGCGAAGATCTGGTTTACCGGCGAACCCGATCCGGACAATCCCGCGCTACTGGCGATAACCGACACCGGGATGGGAAGCGGAAACATGTTAGCAAGCGGGGTTGGGGTGGAAATTCTGAATGATGATCAGGATACCATCAGTATCAATAATGCCGACTCGGTGGTCTATCCGTTGAAAGCCGGACGCAACACGCTGTCTTTTTATATTCGCTATAAATCGACCCGGCCTACGGTCACGTCCGGGAACGCGACGGCGGTCATGTATTTCGATATGCAGTATGAATGAGGAGCCATCGTAATTATGCGTAACGATATCCTGTACGGCATCGGGATGCTGCTGGCGGCATCCGGCGTCCAGGCGCACGATGGCCGGGTCTATGTTTCCGGAACCATCACGGACAATACGTGTTCGCTCTCTCCTGGCTCGGAAAATATTAACGTGGCGATGGGCGCGGTTTCTCAACGGCAGTTTTATCGCGCAGGCGACGGTTCCGCATGGCAACCTTTTGCTATCGATTTACAAAACTGCGGCAGCACTGCCAGCGGCGTAACGGTCAGTTTTAGCGGTGCGGCGGACAGCCGTAATACGGATTTATTGGCGCTTACCGCAGGGGAAAGCGACGCTTCAGGCATTGGGATTGCGCTTTATGATCAAAATAAAACTTTAATCCCACTGGGGCAAGAGAGTGATGTGGTGACGCTCAGTCCGGGTCAGGCGTCGGCGCATCTGCAATTTTACGCGCGTTATCTTGCCGATGGCGGCGCGGTAACGGCCGGGGACGCCAATGCCTCCGCAACCTTCATTCTTGCCTATGAATAAGTTCTTTTTACGCTGCGCGATATATTGGTGCTTGCTTCCCATATCATGGGCGCAGGCTGGCGTGGTAATTGGCGGTACTCGCTTTATCTATCATGCGGGCGCCCCGGCATTAAGCGTACCGGTAAGTAACCATTCAGAAGCGTCCTGGTTAATTGATACGCATATTTTACCAGGCGGCCGCTGGCCAGGAACCAAAAACGAAGGGAATATCATGCCCTTCGTGGTCACGCCGCCATTATTTATGCTTTCAGCGCGCCAGGAAAACTCAATGCGGGTGGTTTATACCGGTGGACCGCTACCCGCCGACAGGGAAAGTCTGTTTACCTTGAGTATCGCCGCTATTCCCTCCGGTAAACCGGAAGCGAACCGTGTACAAATGGCGTTTCGTTCGGCTTTAAAATTGCTCTATCGCCCTGAGGGACTCGCCGGCAATCCGCAGCAGGCCTACCGGCATCTGATCTGGTCGCTTACCCCCGATGGCGCGACGGTACGCAATCCGACACCCTATTACGTTACGCTCTTTTTATTACGCGCTAACGAGCGCGCCCAGGACAACGCCGGGGTCGTGGCTCCCTTTGCAACGCGTCAAACGGACTGGTGCCGGCACACGGTTCGCTGCACTGTGCGCTGGCAAAGTATTAATGACTATGGGCGGGTAATGCCAGCGCAAACCGTGGATCTGACGCGTATTCATTAACTTTTTTTCAGGCGTCTCCCGATAGCGGGAGGCTTTCCGAACTTATCGAACGAGACTTTTATTATGTATTATCACGCGTTAAAACTTTCCCGACTGGCGATGTTGACGTTGGCAGGCGTTGCCGTATCCGCCTCGGCAATCGCCGCCGATTCTGCCCCGACGTCGCAAATTGGCCCGACGGCGGAAGCCTACATCGTCAGTCATCCGGATAAAGTGGGAGAGGTGGTGGCAACGTATTTGGCCGAACATCCGGAATTTTTGGTCGCCGCCAGCGAGACGTTGCATCAGCGTCAGCAGATTGCGCAACAACAGGCGTATGTTCAACTGGCATTACAGTATCGTGCTGAGTTGCTCAGTAGCAGCAGTCCTTCCGTTGGGCCCAACGAGGCAAAAGCGGCGGTGGTGATGTTCTTTGATTACCAGTGCTCGTGGTGCAGCAAAATGGCGCCTGTGGTCGAAAACCTGATTAAGGCGAACCCGGATACCCGGTTTATTTTCAAAGAGTTTCCTATTTTTTCCTCCCGCTGGCCGGTATCCGGACTGGCGGCCAGAGTCGGCGAACAGGTATGGCTTACACAGGGCGGGGCGAAATATCTCGACTGGCATAATGCGCTTTATGCCACAGGGAAGGTGGAAGGCGCGTTAACGGAACACGATGTCTACACCCTGGCGCAACATTATCTAACGCCGACGCAGCTGGCCGCCGTAAAAGAAGCGCAAAGCAGCGGTGCAGTACATGATGCGCTCCTCACTAACCAGGCACTGGCGCAGCATATGGACTTTAGCGGCACGCCTGCTTTTGTCGTCATGCCTCAGACGCAAGACGGTGATGTAAAACGGGTGACCGTGATCCCGGGAAGCACGACTCAGGATATGTTGCAAATGGCGATTCAGAAAGCGAAGGGGTGATATTCGCTCAGAGGAGAACGCACAGGAGTGAAAGTAAAATGAAGTCTATGCGTTGCGTCATACAGGTGATTTTACTTTCCTTTATCGTTCATGAAGGGACAGCGAAACCGACCGCTCAGATTCATTTTATGGGATCGGTTGTTGAGGCAGGCTGCTGGAATGACGTAGGAACCTTAGAAATTCAATGCCATAATAAAGATGGAGTTGAACGTTATATTATTGTCGAGAATATTATCACGCCGATATCGTCTCCTCATGCAACGGTAAAACGAGATTATTTGGATGAAGATAAGCAATTAACAGTGCTACGCATTGTCTATGACTGAACCGCGTAGCAGACCGCAGGTGGTGTCCCGTCAGTGTCGTGTGAGGATATTATGAAAAATGTTCTCACCTTCCCGGGACACGGTCTACAGACTTTATCTTCAGATAAACGGCGCTAAAAAGAAAAGCACGATCAATAAAAAAAGAGTGGGAATACCAATGGATATAATTTTATTACATCGGTGAGTATGATATTGAATAGCTTGTGGCGGTATGTCAGCAGCGTCAATGATAAATCTTTCATCGATTTTTATCCCCTGCCTGGGGAGCGTAACAAACAGTTCGAAAAGCCCGATTTGTTGTAAATCTCGTCGCAGCAGATAAAGAAGTTGCGTCAAATTAGCATCGCTGACAAATTGACTTCGCTCTCCCCAAACTGCGTGTGAAATCATCTCCCGCGTAATCAGTTTCTTGTAGGCATTTTCAAAAAGATAGCTTAAACAACGCGCACGCATTAGCGTCACCTTTAGCACTTTTTTATCATGTAATGATATTATTTCTCTTAACGACTCATTATAAATAAATTCGTTATTAATAGTATATTGTCTCATGAATTCACTCCGTTTTGATATTCATAAGGTACGTTTCACACTGTCAGTGTGTTCACTGGCGGTAAAGTACTCCTTACATCAGTACGGATAAGCGTAGAGAACCGCAAAGAAATAAGAGAATCATTTATGATTAAACGGGATAATATTATGCTTTTTTACTTTTTTATAAAGTGTGCCAGATATTTTTGATGTTTTTTATAAAATAGCATCATGTGTTCTTATTTTACACAGGCTGAAATGATATCAATAAAATTATAATTTAATAACAAACAGATAGAGGAAATGATTTACTTATTGAAATAAGTGTGGTGCAAGGTTAATCTGCGCCTTAAATGATGGTGCCAGATTATACCAGCCAGGATAACCTATATGCGGCCAATAAAAAATGCTAAAAAAATTGACTACAATCTGATCAAAGTGTTCGATACGGTTATTACTGAAGGAAATGCAACCAGGGCTGCGAGGAAACTGGATGTCACGCCTGCGGCGATCTCTCAGGCTCTTCTTCGTTTACAAAATCTTTATGGCGAAGAGTTATTTATCAGAACCCGCAAAGGATTAGTCCCGTCCAGCAAAGGTAAATCGCTCCACCAGGTATTTCGCCAGGCAATTGAATCTATAGAAAGCACACTGTGCGATAAAACAGATGCTCAGGAGAGTAATGAACTCATTGTTCTGGGAAGTGATATCACTGAAAATTACTATTTTCCGGCATTGCTGGATACTGTGTTGATGAATCGATATATTATTAAACACTATGCGATTAAAAAAACAGGGGAATACTCGCCAGCCTCCATGCTGACGCATGGCTATGCGGATATCATCATGGGAATTCTGGAAATTAAGAATGAGATGATCGAAAGTTTTCTTATTGATAATTTATCTGATTTTGTTTGTGTTTGTGGTGAAAAAAGTCCATTGGTTGGGCTTGAAAAAATGTCTTTATATAATTTTTATGCTGCCAGACATGCTGTCTATCATTCAGATATGTTCTCTTCTTTCAATGCTGATAGCATTGATTTATTCAAGAGCAGTACGCCTTATGCGGGGCGCAGGGAAATAGGTTATTATAGTGATTCACTATTTGGCGTTATCGGTGTTGTTGAAAAAAGCGATATGGTTGCGATTTTGCCAGGAAAGATTGCTACTTATTTTAGAGATGTGCGGCGTTATAATATAAAAATACTACGTATGCCTGATGAAATAATTTTTCGTACATTACCCGTTTATGCTTATCTGGCTACAAATAGCACCCACTATAAAAATGCCAAAAAACTGATATCAACATTTCAGTCGACCTTTCTTTTTAGCCAGGAAAAACAGCCTGACGCTTTGGTTGAAGGAAGCACATCCTTATGCGATTGATCAGTTTAATATCAAATTACTGTATTAAATAAATAACCATTATGACCATGGTCAGTAAAGCAAAAAATAATGCTATATATTTATCCCCTTCTTTTTTTAAAGAAGAGGGGAGGCAGCTTTTGTTTTCATTGCTGATAATAATGTTAGCATCTACTTTAATACCCGTTCGAGGCACCGTGGAAAAAAACTGGCTCAAGCCAAAGCCTTTAAGGTCGCGCCGCAGTAGATATAAAATCTGGGTCAGGTTGGCGTCGCTGATAAATTGACTTCTTTCCCCCCAAAGTTCATTAGTGAGTTGTTTTTTATAAATAATCTCTTGTTGTGCATGATTCAGCATATATTCCAGACACTTTATGCGCATTGCGGCAATTTTTATCATCTTTCCCGTTTTTATGTTTTTTAGCTCATTGGTCTTATCATTGTAAGTGTGCGTGCTGTTAATTAAATAAATAGTCATGATGTTATTTAATGGGTTTAATTGGGGTAGCGATAATAATATGCATATTAAATTTGTGGATCAACTGGTGTGATTGTAATAGCGTCTTTTTTCCAGAGAAAATCGTATCGTGTCACAAAAATGATGGTTTTTTAGAAAAACTAAAATTTTATTTTTAGTCGCTCTAAAAATAAAATGATAGTAGTGTTAATTTTTATCAGTATATTGATATGCTTTGATTGATTTATTGTTGACATAAAATAATTTGAATTATGGCGCAAGGCCTATGCCAACCATAAAAAAGGTATAGGCTATTGGTCACAATGCATTAATGCTACATAATTGTTATGCTTTTATAGTAGCGCCAGGGAAATAAAATCTTCGGACGATAAAGAATAGTTTTAGTCTGGGTGTTATTTTATGGATGTTTTATTTTAAATTATTAAACCGATTTCTCTTGTTGACGTAGGGTTATTTGCTAAGCAACGGGCTGGCATGTTGTAGCCGCTCGTTGCCTATATCCCAATTAATCAGGAGAAACGTATGAATAAGAAAAGTTCGTCAATGGTTAACATGCCCGCACCGCGTGAGCCGATTAACCAGAAAATCGATACCAATAACGCACTGGTTTTAAACCATAACGCCATATATGAACAACGATTAGCGGAGATCACGCAATCTAATACCTGTGACAAGGCCATTGTCACCGTAAATCCCTACGGGACCGCCCCGTTGAGTCTCTATCTGGGGGTTTGGATGGATGAAGCTGCCGCGCTTGAGATCAATGTTGTTGATAGCGAAGCGACGACAGAGGAAGTGCGTTATCAATATGATGTACATCCGGGCGCTAACCTTATTCCTGTGTGTGGGATGGTATCCGCGGTGAATAATCAGATTACCCTACGCCTTGCCTCGCAAATTGTCGGGCAATATACAGTAATGACAGACGCATTACCGCCCACGGATTCGGCTAACGTGAGCCTCGGCTTCCCTATTATTAGCGTCTCCTGTCCTGCGCAGCAGGCCTCGCTGATGGAGGAAGGACTTTATTTCTCCACTTATTTTGATCGGTATAATCTGGCTTTTGATCATAACGGGATTGTCCGGTGGTATGTAAGTCAGGAAATCCCTTCTTATAATTTTGTCAGAATGGATAACGGCCATTTCCTGGCGACGTCACAGGGAATAAACCATTGTCTGAATATGTATGAATTTGACATTATGGGACGGGTTTATACGGTTTATCTTCTCGACAATGAGTTCCATCACTCCATTCTTCCCATTGAGAACAATCTGGCGATTGCGCCTTCAGAATATAGCAATGGACGGCCAGACGGTTACTCAACCGGGAAAGATGGCGTTTCTATTATTAACTTATCTACCGGACTTGAAGTCGCCTATTACGATATGCTGTATGTGATGGATTATTCCAGATCGCCGCGTCCTTCCGGAAGCGCGCCAGGTCAGGATGTATCAATGGATGACTGGCTGCATATCAACCAAAGCTATATTAATGAACCCAACAATTTGCTGATCTGTTCCGGTCGACATCAGAGCGCGATTTTTGGCGTAAATGTGGATTCCGGCGAACTGCGCTTTATTATGGCGAACCATGAGGATTGGTCTGACGAATTCAAGCAATACTTATTAACCCCTGTCGATGATGATGGTGTCCCGCTGTACGATCTTACCTCGCCGGGAGGGATTGATGCGGCAGATAAGAATTTCTGGACCTGGGGGCAGCATAATATTGTTGAAATTCCAAATGATGAGCCTGGTATCCTGGAGTTTATGGTCTTTGATAATGGTAACTATCGTTCACGCGAAGATGCGAAAAGTCTGTTGCCGCTCGATAACTTCAGCCGGGTGGTGCAGTTTAAAATAAACCTAAATACGATGACCGTAACGCGTCCGTATGAGTATGGTAAAATGGAAGTCGGGAACCGGGGCTATAGCAGTTTTGTGAGCGCTAAGCATTTATTGACTAATGGTCACCTGGTTATTCACTTCGGCGCGACGACGGTTGATGAGTTTGAACATACCATTACCGCGCAACCAGGTTCCAGCGATCTTGTCGATCCGGATGAAGGGCAACAGGCGTTAGGTCGACTGGTATTACAAGAAATCAATAAAGAGACGAAAGAGGTCTTATTCGAAGCGATGGTGACGTCGGGCTATTTCAAGAACGAAGAGACGAATGGCACGAATTATCGTTATGATATTTCTGCATTTCGGGTATACAAAATGCCGCTGTTTGCATAACTAAGTATGTTATGCGGCCGGTTATCGACCGCATAACATTATGGCTTATTTGCTAATATCATCCACGCGCATGGTGTGGTCAGGTTGAATATTGTTAACCTGCTTCATATAGTTAACCAACGCCGGTGCGGTTTGTATCCCTATATATTTGATATTTTTACCTTTAGTGAAGGTAAATCCGCCACCACCTTTACCGATAAAGGAGTCCAGCGCGACGGTATAGAGTTTATTGTCTTCTACCGGTTTGCCTTTGATATCAAATTCAACAATACGCTGGCCCAGTGGTTTGGTGCTGTCATATTTAAACTGGACGGTTTTAGATACGTGCAGCATACCGTTTTTCAGATCGGCAGCGTGTGACATGATGGATTTCAGGTCCTTACCGCTGATTTCCATGCTCATGACATCGTTGGTGAACGGATACATACTCAGTACATCACCATAGGTGATATTACCTTTAGGCAATTCGGTACGGATGCCGCCAGCATTATAGAAGGAAGCGTCGGCGCCAGGAACGGTAGCCATCAGGGCATCGGTGATTAAGTTGCCGGTTGGCGCGGATTCACCGTAAGAACGGGTCAGCACTTCCGGAGAGTGCGCGACCACCTCATCGGTAATTTTCTTAACCTTGTTATCCCATTCGTCAATTTTGGCCTGTGTGACCGGATCTGGCTTATAAGTATCCGCATACATGGTGATCAACTTACCATTGTAGCTGTCCACTTTTTTGGTTTCCGGGTTCCAGTCAAGCACCAGTTTACCTAGTTCGATGGTGTACGCATCCGTGGAAACGACAAGGGTATCGCCCACTTTAATCGGTTCTGGCGTACCTTTATGCGCATGGCCGGTAATCAGGACGTTAAGTCCATAGCCTTCCAGCGATTTCGCCATATCAACGTCGGTTTTCAGCGCACGTGCGACATCAGCCTCGCCCGCGCTGGACTGCATACCCGGCACGCCTTCGTGGGCGAGCAGCACGGTCAGGTCAACTTTCCCTTTTAACTCTTCCAGCTGTTTTTTCACATAAGGAATCGGATCGCGGCAGTCAACGCCTTCACGCACGCCTGCGGCAATCGCTTCATAGAATGCGGAAACGCCGTGCATACCGATGACGCCGATCTTGAATCCATCTTTTTCCACGATGGTATACGGTTCTTTAATTAATGGCGTATCTGTGCCGCTGTAAAAAACATTATCCAACAATACCGGGAATTGCAATTTGCTGAGTTGTTTAACCAGATTCTCATGGCCATGGTCAAATTCATGGTTACCGACAGAGACGGCGTCGTAAGGCATGGTATTTAAAATATCAATAATAGCCTCGCCTTTGGTCAGCGTACTGATAAAAGGTCCGGTGAAATAGTCGCCAGCATCAAAGAAAAAGACATCTTTCTCTTTCGCTTTTGCATCTTTGACAATTTTCGAGATGGGCGCAAAGCCGCCTACCGGACGTGTCTTGGATACATAGGGGATAATTTCTGGGGTTACATGGGCATGTAAATCGTTTGTATAATAAATTGTGATGTCACGCGCATCGGCTGAAAAGGAAATGGCTGAAGACAAACCAATGCACAGCGACAGTAGGGATATCGAAAACTTTTTGTTCATATAAACCATCCATTTACGCTACATTAAAGAAAAACAATGTCTGTAGTCGTGTCATTCACGACTACAAACCGGGGAAATTAAGTAATATTCATCAAGTTTATTAATTATTAAAACTCGAAGCCGATCAGGTAATTCATACGGTCGCCGTAGCCGTCATACCCCAATTTATTATTGAAGTAACGGTAAGAGACGGAGGCGGTCCATCGCGGCATAAATTTCCATGTAAACGTCACCGCGCCGTTCAGGCCGGTCGTCCCACCCTGTTGTTCGGCGTAGGCATCATTACGATCCATTTCAACTTCGTTCCAGTTTGAAATGACGAACTTTTCATTAAACATATCGAAGTTATAAGCCGCGACCCAACCGAGAACATAACCGTTAAAGCCTGTCGCCTGTCCATACTTTTTAGAGGTATAATCGTTCGATAAGTTATGAACAGCGAAATAGGGCTTAATAAAGCCTGATGGGCTGGTTAAACCCAGATAACCTACCCCGTACATCATGTTTAATTCATCACCGAATTTATTCTCCATCGACATATAGAGTTTCATCATTGCGGTAAAGTTAGAGCCTTCTACCACCCTATAATGTCCCAGAAATTGGGTAACATGGTTACGGCCTTCTACCGGATGGTTGAGCACGTTCATTTCATAAAATGATGCAAATTCGCCCCTGTCAAACACGGCGCCGAAATCGGCTACCGCTTTCCACACTTCGCCGCGATCGACATTGACAAAGCCTTTATTCCAGTCGCCATATCCGAAGCTAAGTTTACCGTATACGCGTTTCAACTCCGCTGCCTGGCCATTAAAGCAAGAGAAAAGAACACATGCGGCGAGTAGACTATTAATATATTTCTTATTTTTCATGCTCAACTCCATGAGGTAAAAACACAGTGAAATGTTGTGTAAAGAAGCGAATTCTAAGGAGTGTCTTTTTATACGTAGGTGATAGATGTCTCAAAAATATCAGCGACATATAATCGTCAAATATTCGTGTCAGATAATGTTGTTTATTACGTGATAACTATTTGATTTATAGTTTATGTCTCTGTTGTAAAAGTCACACCGGATAGCATGAAATTAATGAAACTTCGAATGGGAATAATTTCCCGCAAAGACAACTTACTGCCAGTAAATGAGGGTGTTACCGTTGAAACAGCAACATATATTGACATCACAATAGCGGTTCTGACATATGGGCCATATTTGAGATCTGCATCACTCGTTCGCGATTTCTTTTTTTATAGACTGCTTCAGGCGTGTTTTCTTTAGCACGAAATATATTTATGGCATTAATATTATAATGAGTGTGAATAATTTTCTACGATAAAACGATGTTAATGGAAGAAATATAAGACAAATCGAATATATATAGTGCAATTAATTTAGGCTGTATTCCGCAGCCGGGTCTATCGGCAAATATATCGTAATCAGACCGTGCGATAACTCAAAGGAGTTGAAATGAAAAGAACAGTCGTTGCCAGTATGATAGGGTTGGCGCTATGCGCTGGAAGCGTATTATCAACCGCGCAAGCGGCAACCGCAAAGCGTCCTAACTTGGTCATTATTCTGGCGGATGATTTAGGGTATGGCGATCTCGCCACCTACGGGCACCGCATCGTTAAAACACCTAACATAGACAAATTGGCGCAGGAGGGGGTGAAGTTTACCGACTATTATGCGCCAGCGCCTCTGTGTTCTCCTTCCCGCGCGGGCCTGTTAACCGGTCGTATGCCGTTCCGTACCGGAATCCGTTCCTGGATACCGGAAGGCAAAGATGTTGCGCTGGGGCGTAATGAACTGACTATCGCCAATCTGCTAAAACAGCAGGGCTACGATACGGCGATGATGGGGAAATTACACCTGAATGCGGGCGGCGATCGCACCGATCAGCCGCAGGCGAAAGACATGGGCTTTGACTATACGTTGGTTAATCCGGCGGGATTTGTCACCGATGCTACGCTGGACAACGCCAAGGAGCGCCCGCGCTATGGCGTGGTGCATCCTACGGGGTGGATTCGTAATGGCCAACATATTGGCCGCGCAGATAAGATGAGCGGCGAATTTGTCAGTTCTGAAGTGGTGAACTGGCTGGATAATAAGAAAGACGATAATCCGTTCTTCTTATATGTCGCCTTTACCGAAGTCCATAGCCCGCTGGCGTCGCCGAAAAAATACCTTGATATGTATTCGCAGTACATGACCGACTACCAGAAGCAGCATCCGGATCTGTTCTACGGCGACTGGGCAGACAAACCGTGGCGCGGCACCGGCGAATATTACGCCAATATCAGCTACATGGATGAGCAGGTCGGTAAAGTGCTGGATAAAATTAAGGCGATGGGCGAGGAAGATAACACCATCGTCATCTTTACCAGCGACAACGGCCCTGTCACGCGCGAAGCGCGTAAGGTATACGAGCTGAACCTGGCCGGGGAAACCGACGGTCTGCGCGGGCGTAAAGACAACCTGTGGGAAGGCGGCATTCGCGTACCGGCAATCATCAAATACGGCAAGCACATTCCACAGGGGATGGTAACGGACACGCCGGTATATGGTCTTGACTGGTTGCCGACGCTGGCCAACATGATGGACTTTAAACTCCCGACCGATCGTACCTACGACGGTCAGTCTTTAGTTCCGCTCCTGAAGGACAAGACGTTAAAACGCCAGAAACCGCTGATCTTCGGTATCGATATGCCGTTCCAGGACGATCCGACGGATGAGTGGGCGATCCGCGACGGCGACTGGAAGATGATCATCGATCGCCAGAATAAACCTAAATATCTCTATAACCTGAAAAACGATCGTTTCGAGACGCTCAATCAAATTGGTAAACAGCCGCAGATTGAGAAACAGCTTTACGGTAAGTTCCTGAAGTATAAAAAGGATATTGATAACGATTCGCTGATGAAAGCCCGTGGCGATAAGCCGACGCCTGTCACCTGGGGCTAATGGAATAATTATAAAAAATTAAGTATGCCACTTAGGGCGATGCCCACCTGATCCGGTCACTCTGTGCCGGATCAGGTTCTTTTATTTCAGGGAAGGTAATGATGTTTGGGAAAAGTTGTCAGGTCATGGTTAAACCAACCGGATCGGTGTGTAACCTTGACTGTAAGTACTGTTTTTATCTGGAGAAAGAAAAGCTCTATCCGGATCGAAAAAACCATTACAAAATGTCGGAAGAGACCCTCGAACTCTTCATCAGGCAGCAGATTGCCGCACAGGATATTGATGAGGTCATTTTTGCGTGGCAGGGCGGGGAACCCACATTAATGGGCATCCCGTTTTATCGTAAAGCCGTTGAATTTCAGCAGCGCTATTGTGGCGGCAAAACCATCGTCAATACCTTCCAGACCAACGGCATCCTGATCAACGATGACTGGGCGACCTTCTTCCGGGAGCATGATTTTCTGGTTGGCGTCTCTATTGATGGCGATGCCGCGTTACACGATGAATGGCGAGTGACGCGCTCCGGAAAGCCGACGCATGAAAAAGTAGAAAATGCGGTGCGTTGTCTGGCGCAGCACGACGTAGAATTTAATACCCTCACGGTGGTTAACCGTACCAATATGCATCATCCTGTTCAGGTCTATCGCTACCTGAAAAGCATTGGTAGCCGCTATATGCAATTTATCCCTTTAGTTGAACGCTGTGGGGAAAATGGGCTGGCGCAGCCGCAGGATAAACATATCGCGATGACGCCGTGGTCGGTCGATAGCCTGCAATTTGGTCAGTTTCTGAATGCGGTATTTGATATCTGGATCCGTGAGGATATCGGCGATATCGGCATCCAGCTATTTGAACAGACGCTGGCGGCCTGGTGCGGCCTGCCGCCGCAGGTTTGCGTTTTTGCTCCCACCTGCGGCAGCGCGTTTGCGATGGAAATGAACGGCGATGTTTATAACTGCGATCACTTCGTATATCCGCAATTTAAACTGGGGAATATCCACCAGAAGACGCTGCGTCAAATGAATCAGGGCGAACAAAATCGCCAGTTCGGCAGCGATAAACAGCGTTCAATGGCGCAGGAGTGCCATCGCTGTCAATGGAAGTTCGCCTGCTATGGCGGCTGTCCGAAACATCGTTTTTTACCCTCTGCGTCAGGCGCAACCAATCATAACTATCTGTGTGCAGGTTATCAGGCTTTTTTCTCGCATACCGCGACGGCGATGAGTGCCATGCGAACCCTGTATGAAAAAGGCATCTCACCTGCAGAAATAAAGTCAATATTTGTTTGAAGGTAGTATTCGCAGGGAGTGAATATGTTTTCTCACATTAATGTCGATGCTTGCAAAACGCCAGGCTGCAAAAATCTGGGGATTCTGGGGAGCCCAGACTATCTACCGCAAGGGAAAAATGTTCTCTGTCGAGCGTGCGGTTTTTTGTTCCCCATTATCTCAGCCAGATCGCTTAATCTTTTTCGCCAGGCGGCGAATCAACCTTGGAAAGGTCTGGTGAAGTCCTGTCCGCATTGTGGCGGGACGTCGCTGAAAAAATATGGATTTTCCACTAAAGGTGAACGGCGTATGTATTGCCGCCAGTGTAATAAAACGTTCATCTCCTATACCGCTATCAGGAGCGACGCCAGACAAGAGAACCTTGCCACGTTGATTGGCGAAGGAGCGTCGCTAGTTGAAATACGCGCGGCGCTGGCGATAGACAGCACGGGTTTTAGCCGCGAATTACAAAAACTGTCCCGTCGCGCTAATCAAGCGGAACGCGATTTTGTGTTTCCCGCGTTTGATATCGCTATGAGCACGCGGGCGTTTCGTGTGAAATTTAACGGCGGCGACAGCAGCTTATACGTGCTGGTGACGGCGGAAGAGGAGAGCGGTAAGGTCGTCGCGATCTCAACGAATTACTCCGCCCAACCGGTGGAAGCGGATTATCAATATCATTCTGATTACGAAGAACGACTTCCGTCCGGCACGCTGGCGCATCTGGTGCAGCGAAAAGAGGCGCTGACCATGCGCCGCAATGTATTATTTGATGTGGATTACGGCCCCGCCGTTTTATATAAAAACGATCCGGGGATGTTAGTAAAACCCGTATTACCTGCTTATCGACATTTTGAGTTGGTTCAGGCGTTGACGGATGAGCGTTCCCTGAATGTCCAACATTATCTCGATCACGAATGCTTCATTCTGGGCGGCTGTATGATGGCGAATTTTAGCTATCTTCGTCAGGGGCGCTGCCATATTTCGTTTGTGCGTGAAAGAGGCGTTACGCCGCCCAAACGCGATCTCCCTCCGCGGTTGTTTTTGAGCGGCGGAATTCGCAACAACGTCTGGCGTACATTTTCCACACGGGATTATGCGATGGCGGTATGCAATCTCACAGGAAATAAAAAGGTGAGTTTGTTACGCCATGCGACGTTAAATAGCGCGACGGCGTTTATTCGCTATGTTCACAACCATCCCTTCCTGCCGCATCTTAACCGGATGTCTCCTGGCAATGTTGTTGCCGTACTGGATTACCTAAAATTTGAATATAACGCTTCACGTGAAATGAATTGCTAAAATAAAAGGTGTAATGAGCTGTTTTTACGGCGTTTTATTCGGACGGCATAAAAATCCAGAGTATTAATTTTCGTGGTCCCATGAGGGGCGATGAGATTAATACACTGGAGATTTATCATGAATACGTTGACTGCAACATCTGTTGTCCTTCCTGCGCCGCGTCCGGCGATTAATCAGGGTATCGATATCAATAATGAAATGGTGCTTAACCATACCGCTATTTATGAAAATTGCCTTGCGCAGGTCACGCAAGAGAATACGGTAGAAAATGCGCTCATGTTGTTAGACCCTTACGGCACGGCGCCTTTAAGCGCCTATGCCGGCGTCTGGAGTCTGGAACCGGCTGAGATCATGGTCACGGTCCAGGATGCGGCAAAAACGGCGATGCCGATAGAACATCTTTACACCCTTACGCCAGGCGCAAATCTGTTACCGGTTCTGGGGCTGGTAGCGGAGACTGAAAACCATATTGTCTTTTCTCAGGCAGATACGCCACTTGCCGTCTATACGCTCACCACACAGCCGCTACCGCCGGTAGATTCCGCGGAAGTCGTATTAGGTTTTCCGATTATCAACGTGACGCAACCTGCTACCGATGCGGACAAGATGGCGCCAGGGTTTTATTTTATTACGCATTTCGATCGCTATAATTACGCATTAGATCAGAATGGTCTGGTGCGCTGGTACGTTACTCAGGATTATCCGTCTTATAATTTTGTTCGAATTGATAATGGCCATTTCCTCACTACTTCAGAAGCGAAAAATACCTATCTGGATATGTATGAGTTCGACATGATGGGGCGTCTTCACACATTCTATAATCTCGATAATCAATTTCACCATTCTATCTGGCCGTGGGACAGCAATACCATTGTTGCGCCCTCTGAATATACCTCGGGTCGGCCCGACGATTTGAAAACTAATGAAGACGGCGTATCGGTTGTCGATCTGACTACCGGACTGGAGACGGCTTACTACGATATGGCGAAGGTGCTGGATACGACGCGGGTTTCCCGTCCTTCAGGTACGGCGCCGGGAGAAGACCCGACGGTTAAAGACTGGCTGCATATAAACCAGAGTTACGTGAATGAGACGAATCAGTTGTTAATTGCGTCCGGGCGTCATCAGAGCGCGGTGTTTGGCGTCGATCTGCAAACGCAAGCGCTACGCTTTATTTTGTCAACGCATGAAGACTGGGACGACGCTTATCAGCCTTATCTTTTAACCCCGGTCGACAGTGAGGGTGTGGCGCTTTACGACTTTAGCAAACAGGAGGATATCGACGCGGCCGACCGTGACTTTTGGACGTGGGGCCAGCATAACGTCGTTGAAATCGCCAATAATACGCCGGGCATGGTGGAGTTTATGGTGTTTGATAACGGTAACTACCGTTCGCGTGATGACAGCAAAAGTCTGTTACCGCCGGATAACTACAGCCGCATTGTCCATTTCGTGGTGAATATGAATGAGATGACCGTTATGCGGCCATTTGAATACGGCAAGGAGCTGGGCGCGCGTGGCTACAGTAGCTGCGTTAGCGCGAAAGCGATCCAGCAGAATGGCAATATTGTGGTGCATTTTGCCGACTGCACGTTTGATGAAAATGGCCGCGCCATCTCTTGCCAGCCTGGCGAGAGCGATATTATCGATCCGCAGGCGGGCAGCGAGGCGATGGGGCTGCTAATTTTACAGGAGATTGCGCCTACGGAGAAAACCGTGCTTTTTGAAGCGACCATGACGTCAGGTTACTACAAAAACGCGGAAACGAACGGGGAAGGCTATCGCTACGATATTACCAGTTTCCGGGTGTATAAAATGGATCTGTACGCGTAGCGGTCTATCATCAATGACTGACTGCACTAAAAAAGTCCGGCGTAAGTCGGACTTCATTTCGTAAAAAACGAGCTATTCATCATATATAATCTAATTTTAACGATGAGTCAGGCGAGGTAAGATAGTAGATCCGAAGAATTCACCTGATTGAGAGAATAAAAAGTGAAACATCTGCACCGATTTTTTAGCAGCGATGCCTCTGGGGGCATCATTCTCATCATCGCCGCTGCGCTGGCTATGCTGATGGCCAATATGGGCGCGACCAGTGGATGGTATCATGATTTTCTGGAGACGCCGGTTCAGCTACGGGTTGGGGCGCTTGAGATCAACAAAAACATGCTGTTGTGGATCAACGATGCGCTGATGGCCGTGTTTTTCCTGTTGATTGGCCTGGAAGTTAAGCGCGAACTGATGCAAGGCTCGTTAGCCAGTCTGCGCCAGGCCGCTTTTCCGGTGATTGCCGCCATCGGCGGGATGATTGTACCGGCATTGCTCTATCTGGCCTTTAACTACTCCGATCCGGTCACTCGCGAGGGCTGGGCTATTCCTGCCGCGACGGATATCGCCTTTGCGCTGGGCGTGTTGGCGCTGTTGGGCAGCCGGGTTCCGCTGGCGCTGAAAATTTTCCTGATGGCGCTGGCGATCATCGATGATCTCGGCGCCATCGTTATTATCGCACTGTTTTATACCAGCGATCTTTCTATCGTCTCGCTGGGCGTGGCGGCGTTCGCGATTGCCGTGCTGGCGCTGCTGAACCTGTGCGGCGTCAGACGGACTGGGGTATATATTCTGGTCGGGGCAGTGCTGTGGACGGCGGTACTGAAGTCCGGCGTTCACGCGACGCTGGCAGGCGTCATTGTCGGTTTCTTTATTCCGCTGAAAGAAAAACACGGTCGCTCGCCGGCGAAGCGTCTGGAGCATGTTCTGCACCCGTGGGTCGCGTACCTGATCCTGCCGCTCTTCGCTTTTGCGAATGCTGGCGTTTCTCTTCAGGGCGTCACGATTGACGGTCTGACCTCCATGCTGCCGTTGGGAATTATTGCCGGTCTGCTGATTGGTAAGCCGCTGGGGATTAGCCTGTTTTGCTGGCTGGCGCTGCGTTTCAAGCTGGCGCATCTGCCGCAGGGAACCACTTATCAGCAAATCATGGCGGTCGGCATTTTGTGTGGCATTGGCTTTACGATGTCCATCTTTATCGCCAGCCTGGCATTTGGCAATGTCGATCCGGAACTTATTAACTGGGCGAAATTGGGCATTTTGATTGGTTCATTGCTCTCCGCAGTGGTGGGGTATAGCTGGTTGCGCGCGCGTTTGAACGCGCCGGCATAACCAGTACGAAGGAAAGGGGGAGCGATGTATCGCTCCCTTGCGACATTGAACAGGGAGAGGAATGAGCATGTCTCATATTAACTACAACCATCTTTATTACTTCTGGCATGTCTATAAAGAAGGTTCTGTCGTGGGTGCCGCAGAGGCGCTTTTTCTGACGCCGCAAACCATTACTGGTCAAATTAAAGCCCTGGAAGAGCGTTTACAGGGGAAGCTATTTAAACGTAAGGGACGCGGTCTTGAGCCCAGCGAACTGGGCGAGCTGGTTTTTCGCTATGCGGACAAAATGTTTACGCTAAGCCAGGAGATGCTGGATATCGTCAATTACCGCAAAGAATCAAACCTGTTGTTTGATGTCGGCGTCGCCGATGCTTTATCCAAGCGTCTGGTCAGCAGCGTTCTGGATGCGGCGGTGGTGGTAGACGAACCCATACATCTGCGCTGCTTCGAGTCGACGCACGAAATGTTGCTCGAACAGCTCAGCCAGCACAAGCTGGATATGATTATCTCCGACTGCCCGATAGATTCCACGCAGCAGGAGGGGCTATTCTCAGTCAAAATCGGCGAATGCAGCGTCAGTTTCTGGTGTACGAATCCGCTTCCTGAAAAAGCGTTCCCTGCCTGCCTGGAAGAGCGACGTTTGCTGGTGCCGGGACGGCGCTCGATGCTGGGGCGTAAATTGTTGAACTGGTTTAATTCGCAGGGGTTGCAGGTTGAGATCCTCGGCGAATTTGATGACGCGGCCTTAATGAAGGCGTTTGGCGCGACGCACGATGCGATTTTTGTGGCGCCGAGCCTTTATTCGCTGGATTTTTATGCCGATGAGTCGGTAATAGAGATTGGGCGCGTGGAGAATGTCATGGAAGAATATCATGCGATTTTTGCCGAGAGAATGATCCAGCATCCGGCGGTGCAGCGTATTTGCAATGCGGACTACTCGGCATTGTTTAAACTACAGTAGACGTACCTACCGTAATACTTCCGGCTGCGGTATTAACCCGCAGCCGGAATCATTCTACAAGTTCAGCAGGCTACGGTACTGCCCACCTTCGCGGATAAACACCGGAATTCTGTTCAGTGGCGTAGCGTAATGCAGCGTCTGCCCTCCTGAATAGCTTTCACCGGTCGCAAGATCCGTCCATGTTTCCCCTTCTGGTAGCCAGACATCACGCTCGCGCATACCTTCATGCATGACGGGGGCGATCAGCAGGTCAGGACCAAAACAATACTGGTCGGTGATTGTCCAACTTGTTTCCTGTTCGGGGAATTCAAAGAACAGGGGGCGCATCACTGGCGTATTGTGCTTATGGGTTTCCTCCATCAGCGCTTTGATATAGGGCTTGAGTTTTTCTCGCAACGCCAGGCAACCTGTCAGTACCTCGCATACTTCCTCACCGTAGCTCCAGACCTCGTTCGGCGCACCTGTAGGGCATTGAGCAATGCCATCCCGGTACGGTTGCGCGGGTAAAATCTGCGGATCGCGGTTGCCGTGCAGACGCATCACCGGACTAAAGACGCCCCACTGGAACCAGCGAATTAGCAATTCATGGAATTTCGGGTCGTGAATATTACCGCCATGGAAACCGCCGATATCCGTCGTCCACCACGGTATCCCTGCTATTCCCATATTGAGTCCGGCGGCAAACTGGTTGCGCAGCGATCTAAACGAGGAGTGAATATCCCCTGACCAGACCAGAGCGCCGTACTTCTGACTGCCGGCCCAGGCGCAGCGTAGCAGGTTGATAACCTGGTCTTCGCCATCGGCTTTCATGCCGTCAAAAAAGGTTTTAGCGTACATACGTGGGTAGATATTGCCCACTTCCAGTACCGGCCCGGCATGGTAGCGATAGTTGTCGTAGTCGTAAACGCTGAACTCAGGTTCGGCTTCATCTAACCAGAATAACTTCACGCCTTTATCGTAATAGTTGCGTTTGGCTTTGCCCCAGACGTAGTCGCGCGCGCCCGGATGAGTCGCATCAAAGTAAGTGGTATTGCCGAGGAAATCCATATTGATCGGCAAGCCACGTTCCGTTTGTACCAGCCAGCCGTTTTCACGCATCTCCCGATAGCTTTCGGTACGGTTATCCACCGTCGGCCAGACGGAGACCATCAGCTCAATTCCCAGCGATTTCAGCTCGGCAATCATGGCATCAGGATCGGGCCAGTCGCGCGCATCGAACATCCAGTCACCCTGATTCGGCCAGTGAAAGAAGTCGATAACGATCACTGAGATAGGCAGATTGCGGCGCTTATATTCGCGGGCGACCTCCAGCAGCTCTTCCTGCGTACGATAACGGAGTTTGCACTGCCAGAAGCCCATGGCGTAGTCCGGCATCATCGGCGGCGTGCCGGTAGCCAGCGCGTAAGCCCGGCTAATTTCTGCCGGGGTATCGCCAGCCGTGATCCAGTAGTCCAGCTGTTCGCTGACCTGCGCTTCCCATTCGGTAACGTTTTGGGCAAAGGTTACGCGTCCGACTGCCGGGTTGTTCCATAAAAATCCGTAGCCCAGACTGGAGAGCATAAACGGTACTGAGGCTTGGGAGTTACGTTGCGCCAGCTCAAGCACGCATCCTTTGAGATCCAGGTTGGCCTGTTGATACTGCCCCATGCCATAAATTTTTTCCCCTTCGGTGGCTTCGAAGCGGGCTTTCAGTGAATATTTCCCACCCTGAATCGGGCGGAACTCGCGTCCCTCAAGGTTGAGTGCGCTAACGTACTGGCCGTGAGATGATTCATCCTCGCCAATTTCGCCCCGCAGGCGCCAGAACTCCTGCAACAGGGGTTTGTGTGGATGGCGGTAAAAGGTAACTTGTCCTTTTTGATTGACGATAGCGATAATTTTGCCGTTGGTCAGCGTTGCCTGGTGGTGCTCATAATCAATGTGGCACTGACTTTCTGCGACTGGCTCAGTCAATGCCCAGTCTTCATTTCTCATTACCGGCAGATGACGGCCGCTGCGTACGCGCAGGCTGTTCTCGCCCCAGGGTTCAATCCATAAATAGCGATCGTTTTGCTGCCAGACCAGACGACGCGGGTCTTGTTGCATAAATGGCATGGTGGTGCCTCCCATATTCGAGGGTGAAGGTAAAGAACGTTATGAGTTGACGGTTTCCAGATCGTGGCGAATCTTCTCTTCCATCGCTTCGTATTTGCGAAAGAAAAGTAGTGGGATCGCTGCGAGCGCGAAGAGTAGGGCGGGTGCCCAGATAAAGGCCCAGATAATGCCCTCCAGACCCGCAGCACTCTGGGCATGGTTGGGGACATAGCCAAAACTGTTCATGATCCAGGCGGCGAAAGCGGTGCCGAGGCCACTACCCATCTTGATGCAGAAGGTGCTGCCGAAGGCGATAAGAATGCCGGTAGCCTTAATACCGGTCTTCCAGGCGCCGAAATCGACGGCGAAGCCCAGCATGGCAAACGGCATTGAGCAGGCGATACCGCTGCCGATATTGCCGAGTATCCAGGCGGCGATGAGGAAAGTAATGTTGTCCGCTGCCAGCCACATCATGACGCCGCCAAACGTGGCGACCAGCAGACCGCCTACCCATATCCAGGTTTTAGCTAGGTATTTGCTAAAGAAGGGGATAGCGATGATAAACAGGATCTGAATCGTCGCCAGGCTGTTAATCAGCGGTACCAGATCTTTACGGTCGAGGTTGTAGGTCAGATAATAGACAATGGTCGTGTTGCGCTGCTGTAGGGCAATCCAGAAGATCAGATTAGCCAGCACCATCAGGATCCACGGCCAGTTACCTTTCATCGCCGCGAAACTTTTTTTCATCGGCAACTTAGGTTCATGCTGTATTTTATCCGTATCCATTTCACGAATGTTTTTAAACGCAAAGAGCGTTAGCGCGCAGGATATAATGGCAAACGTAATTGCCGTATAAATAAAACCAGCGTGATCATCACCGTTACCTAAAAAAGCGACTAACGGCAAGGCGGTCGCGTTCATTAATAAAACCCCAATTTGCCCACCGGTCATTCGCCAGGAATTTAAAACCAGTCTTTCCTTGGGAGATAAGGTCATCAGGGGTAATATTGCACTGAGTGGTGTATTAAGTCCGGTAAATAGAATGCTGGCAATCATATAAGATATTGCTGCATAGATGGCTTTTCCTGTCATACTGATATCAGGAGACCAAAATGACAGCGCGCTGAATACCGCAAAAGGCAGCGGTAACCATAAAAACCAGGGACGACATTTACCGTAGCGTGAACGCGTTTTATCGATGATGATCCCCCATATGGGGGCATCTATGCCATCGATAATACGCGCCAGCAGCAGGATAACGCCTGCTACGGCAAGGCTAATGCCCGCAACGTCTGTGTAGAAATATAAAATGTACGTTGAACCGAAGCAGTACAGCAGATTACCCGCCACATCCAAAGAGCCGTAGCTAATACGCTGTAGTAAAGACAATGATGCTGACCCGGAAGGCTGGGTATCCTCAATGACAGAACTCATAATGATAACTCCGATATTGGTACGATACGCCCAGAAAAACAACCTCTACTTTCTAAGCAAGTTTTGAATATTATTTTTATGTCGTTTTTGAATTTAACCTCAGATTAAAATGAGTAAGTAAGGTGTACATGAAAAGTAGTTAACCCGACGGCATCAATCAATTATTAAATCTTACATCAGGATTGCGTTTATTAGTTTTTGAATGAGCGATGTTTTTATTTGCTAAGGTGGTCACAGTTTTTTCAGTAATGAAATAAGAAAAGGAAAACAGTGAAAGAAAATAACTTTCAAGTATTATGTGACTAAGGGAGGGGTAGCTGAAAAAATAGGCTGCTCAGGAAGAGCGTGAACGAGTGAGGTCAGCGCCAGCGGTTGACGAGCAAAACGGCAGATAGCAGGCATAAAAAAACCCGCTTTACGCGGGTTTTTCTACAAAGCTGATAACAAGCAGGCGATTAAGCCAGTTTGTTGATCTGTGCAGTCAGGTTAGCTTTATGACGTGCAGCTTTGTTTTTGTGGATCAGACCTTTAGCAGCCTGACGGTCCACGATCGGTTGCATTTCGTTAAATGCTTTCAGTGCAGCAGCTTTGTCGCCAGCTTCGATAGCTGCGTATACTTTCTTGATGAAAGTACGCATCATAGAGCGACGGCTTGCGTTGTGCTTACGAGCCTTTTCAGACTGAACGGCGCGCTTCTTAGCTGATTTGATATTAGCCAAGGTCCAACTCCCAAATGTGTTCTATATGGACAATTCAAAGGCCGAGGAATATGCCCTTTTAGCCTTCTTTTGTCAATGGATTTGTGCAAATAAGCGCCGTTTAAATTGCAGCACTCGTTGCGTAGTGATGGCGCAGGATTCTACCAGCTTGCGTGCTGTGAATACAGCCTTTCCATGAGAAAAATTGCATTAAGCGGCGGGTTTTGGGGCGGAGTTTGCCGCATGGCGATGAAAAGCATCTTCTTTATGTTTCATCAGGGCAATCGTCGGTTAACCTTGACCGCTGTACAAGGTATACTCTTGCGATTTTCACTGTTTTGAGTCAGACATGAAGCTGATACGCGGCATACATAATCTCAGTCAGGCCCCGCATGGGTGTGTGCTGACCATTGGTAATTTCGACGGCGTACATCGGGGGCATCGCGCTCTACTGCAGGGTTTGCAGGAAGAAGGACGCAGACGCGGTCTGCCGGTGGTGGTCATGATTTTCGAACCGCAGCCGCTGGAGCTGTTCGCGACGGATAAAGCGCCCGCTCGCCTGACGCGCCTGCGTGAAAAACTGCATTACCTTGCGCAGTGCGGCGTGGACTATGTGCTGTGCGTGAAATTCGATCGCCGCTTTGCCGCTTTGACGGCGCAAACGTTTATCAGCGAACTGCTGGTGGAGCGACTTGGCGTGCAATTTCTTGCCGTCGGCGATGATTTCCGCTTTGGTGCTAGCCGTGCGGGCGATTTCTTGTTATTACAGAAGGCGGGGGCGGAGTATGGTTTTGCGGTTTCCAGCACCCAAACCTTTTGTGAAGGCGGCGTGCGTATCAGTAGTACCGCAGTGAGACAGGCGCTGGCGGAGGATAACCTGGCGCTTGCCGAAAGTCTGCTGGGACATCCCTTTACTATTTCCGGGCGTGTCGTTCATGGCGACGAGCTGGGGCGTACCATTGGCTTCCCGACGGCGAACTTACCGCTGCGCCGTCAGGTCTCCCCGGTCAAAGGGGTCTATGCGGTGGAAGTCACCGGGCTTGGCGATAAGCCGTTACCCGGCGTAGCGAACATTGGCACTCGTCCAACGGTGGCTGGCGTGCGTCAACAACTGGAAGTGCATCTGCTGGACGTTGTAATGGACCTCTACGGTCGCCATATAGATGTAATACTGCGTAAAAAGATACGTAATGAGCAGCGATTTGCGTCGCTTGATGAGCTAAAAGCGCAAATCGCACGCGATGAGTTAACGGCCCGCAAGTTTTTTGGGCTAGCCGGGCAGGTGTAACCCTGACGGTGTTTATCAAACCGAAATACGGAACCGAGAATCTGATGAGTGACTATAAATCGACCCTGAATTTGCCGGAAACAGGGTTCCCGATGCGCGGCGACCTCGCCAAGCGTGAACCGGGAATGCTGGCGCGTTGGACCGATGATGATCTGTACGGCATCATTCGTGCGGCCAAAAAAGGCAAAAAAACCTTCATTCTGCATGATGGCCCTCCATATGCGAATGGCAGCATTCATATTGGTCACTCAGTTAACAAGATTCTGAAAGACATTATCGTGAAGTCCAAAGGACTGTCGGGATTTGACTCGCCTTACGTGCCGGGCTGGGACTGTCACGGTCTGCCTATCGAGCTGAAAGTCGAGCAGGAGTTCGGTAAGCCGGGCGAGAAATTTACTGCCGCTGAATTCCGCGCTAAGTGTCGCGAATATGCCGCCACTCAGGTTGACGGCCAGCGTAAAGACTTCATTCGTCTGGGCGTGTTGGGCGACTGGTCGCATCCGTACCTGACCATGGACTTCAAAACCGAAGCCAACATCATCCGCGCGCTGGGCAGAATTATCAAAAACGGTCATCTGCACAAAGGCGCTAAGCCGGTGCACTGGTGCGTTGACTGCCGTTCCGCGCTGGCGGAAGCGGAAGTTGAATATTACGACAAAACTTCACCGTCTATCGACGTGGCGTTCCGCGCCGTCGATCAGGATGCGGTGAAAGCGAAGTTCGGTCTGCCGGGCGTGAGCGGCCCTGTGTCGCTGGTTATCTGGACCACCACGCCGTGGACACTACCGGCTAACCGCGCCATCTCCCTGGCGCCGGACTTTGATTATGCGCTGGTGCAGATTGACGGCCAGGCGGTGATTCTGGCGAAAGATCTGGTTGAAAGCGTCATGCAGCGTATTGGCGCGGCTGAATACACCATTCTCGGCACCGTTAAAGGCGCGGAGCTGGAACTGTTGCGCTTTACCCATCCGTTTATGGGCTTTGACGTGCCGGCGATCCTCGGCGATCACGTCACCCTGGACGCCGGTACCGGCGCGGTACATACCGCCCCTGGTCACGGCCCGGATGACTACGTGATCGGCCAAAAGTATGGCCTGGAAACCGCTAACCCGGTTGGCCCGGACGGCGCTTACCTGCCAGGCACATATCCAACGCTTGACGGTGTTAACGTCTTCAAAGCGAACGATATCGTTATTGAACTGCTGAAAGAAAAAGGCGCGCTACTGCATGTCGAAAAAATGCAGCACAGCTATCCGTGCTGTTGGCGTCACAAAACGCCGATCATTTTCCGCGCGACCCCGCAGTGGTTCGTCAGCATGGATAAAGAAGGGCTTCGTCAACAGTCGCTGAAAGAGATCAAAGGCGTTCAGTGGATCCCGGACTGGGGTCAGGCGCGTATTGAATCAATGGTCGCTAACCGTCCTGACTGGTGTATCTCACGTCAGCGTACCTGGGGCGTACCGATGTCGCTGTTCGTGCATAAAGAAACGCAGGAGCTGCTGCCGATTGAGCGTACTCTGGCGGCGATGGAAGAGGTGGCGAAACGCGTCGAAGTTGACGGTATCCAGGCATGGTGGGATCTCGACCCGAAAGAGATCCTCGGCGAAGATGCTGATCAATACGAGAAAGTTCCGGATACGTTGGACGTTTGGTTTGATTCCGGTTCCACCAGTTATTCCGTGGTTGACGCACGTCCGGAATTCGCCGGTCATGCTGCCGATATGTATCTGGAAGGGTCTGACCAGCATCGCGGCTGGTTTATGTCCTCCCTGATGATTAGCGTGGCGATGAAAGGCAAAGCGCCATACCGCCAGGTACTGACTCACGGCTTCACCGTCGATGGTCAGGGGCGCAAGATGTCCAAGTCCATCGGTAACACCGTGTCGCCGCAGGATGTGATGAATAAACTGGGCGCGGATATCCTGCGTCTGTGGGTAGCGTCTACTGACTATACCGGCGAAATGGCGGTCTCTGACGAAATCCTGAAACGTGCTGCCGACAGCTATCGTCGTATCCGTAATACCGCGCGCTTCCTGCTGGCGAACCTCAATGGCTTCAATCCGGCCACCGATATGGTCAAACCGGAAGAGATGGTGGTGCTGGACAGGTGGGCGGTGGGCTGCGCGAAAACGGCGCAGCAAGAGATTCTGAAGGCATACGAAGCTTACGACTTCCATGAAGTGGTACAGCGCCTGATGCGCTTCTGCTCCGTTGAAATGGGTTCGTTCTACCTCGACATCATCAAAGACCGCCAGTACACCGCGAAGGCCGATAGCGTCGCGCGTCGTAGCTGCCAGACTGCGCTGTATCATATCGCAGAGGCGCTGGTTCGCTGGATGGCGCCGATCATGTCCTTCACGGCTGATGAAATCTGGGGCTACCTGCCGGGCGAGCGTGAAAAATATGTCTTCACCGGCGAATGGTACGACGGGTTGTTTGGCCTGGAAGAGAATGAAGAATTTAATGACGCATTCTGGGACGATGTCCGCTATATCAAGGACCAGGTCAACAAAGAGCTGGAAAATCAGAAAGCCAATGGCATCAAATCGAACCTGGAAGCAAAAGTGACGCTGAAATATGCTGACGATGCTAACGGTACGATCAAGAAGCTGAAACTGTTGGGTGAAGAGGTCAGATTTATCTTCATTACTTCCCAGTTCGTGATTTCTGAGCAAGCGGGGGGTATTGATGATGAAAATATTCAGTACAATGCTGGTAATACGACAGTTCAGGCAGTGGTAACGCGTGCCGAGGGTGATAAGTGTCCGCGCTGCTGGCACTACACTACTGATGTCGGCAAGGTGGCGGAACATGCAGATATCTGCGGACGCTGTGTCAGCAACATCGCCGGTAATGGCGAACAACGTAAATTTGCCTGATGAGTAAACCACTCTGTTCAACAGGACTACGCTGGCTATGGCTGGTAGTAGTCGTGCTGATTATCGATTTGGGCAGCAAATACCTGATCCTCCAGAATTTCGCTCTGGGGGATACGGTAGGGCTGTTCCCGTCGCTTAATCTGCATTATGCGCGTAACTACGGCGCGGCTTTTAGCTTCCTGGCGGATAGCGGCGGCTGGCAGCGCTGGTTCTTTGCCGGGATTGCGATAGGGATCTGCGTAATTCTTTTGGTGATGATGTATCGCTCGAAAGCAACGCAGAAGCTGAATAACATCGCTTATGCGTTAATCATCGGCGGCGCGCTGGGTAACCTGTTCGACCGCCTGTGGCACGGCTTTGTTGTCGATATGATCGATTTTTACGTCGGCAACTGGCATTTCGCGACGTTCAACCTTGCCGATAGCGCGATCTGTATCGGCGCGGCGCTGATAGTACTGGAAGGCTTTTTGCCGAAGCCGACAGCGAAAGAACAGGCATAAGCGTAAATACCGGGTGGCGCTTATCCGGTTTTGTAGGTCTGATAAGCGCCGCGCCATCAGGCAAACGTGGTGCCGGATGGCGGTGAAAACGCCTTATCCGGCCTACGGTTTTATCGTCCTTTGTGCCTCCGGGCAAAACACGTGAGCAATTTGCATGTCTAAATCCGTACAGAGCAACAGCGCGATCCTCGTTCACTTCACCCTGAAACTGGATGATGGCTCAACGGCGGAATCTACCCGCAATAACGGCAAGCCAGCCCTGTTCCGTCTTGGCGATACCTCGCTTTCCGAAGGTCTGGAGCAGCAGCTTCTGGGGTTGAAAGAAGGGGAAAAGAAAGCGTTTTCGCTGGAGCCTGACGCCGCGTTTGGCGTCCCCAGTCCGGACTTGATCCAGTATTTCTCGCGCCGTGAGTTTATGGCGGCGGGCGAACCGGAAGTTGGGGCGATTATGCTTTTTACCGCAATGGATGGCAGCGAAATGCCTGGCGTGATTCGCGAAATCAACGGCGACTCGATTACCGTTGATTTTAACCATCCGCTGGCCGGGCATACCGTTCACTTTGATATTGAAGTGCTGGAAATCGATCCGGCGCTGGAGGCATAAACATGCAGATCCTGTTGGCCAACCCACGCGGTTTTTGCGCCGGGGTAGACCGCGCTATCAGCATTGTTGAAAATGCGCTCGCTATTTACGGCGCGCCAATTTACGTTCGGCACGAAGTCGTGCATAACCGCTATGTAGTGGACAGCCTGCGCAAGCGCGGGGCGATCTTTATAGAGCAAATTAGCGAAGTGCCGGATGGCGCCATTCTGATTTTCTCCGCTCATGGGGTTTCCCAGGCGGTGCGTAACGAGGCGAAAAGCCGCGATCTTACCGTTTTTGACGCCACCTGCCCGCTGGTGACGAAAGTCCATATGGAAGTGGCGCGCGCCAGCCGTCGCGGTGAAGAATCTATTCTCATCGGCCACGCCGGGCACCCGGAAGTGGAAGGCACCATGGGTCAGTACAGCAACCCGGAAGGGGGGATGTACCTGGTGGAGTCGCCAGAGGACGTCTGGACGCTGAATGTCAAAAATGAAGGCAAGCTCTCCTTCATGACGCAAACCACGCTTTCCGTGGACGATACGTCCGATGTGATTGATGCGCTGCGTAAACGTTTTCCGAAAATCGTCGGCCCGCGCAAAGACGATATTTGCTATGCCACAACTAATCGTCAGGAAGCGGTGCGGGCGCTTGCGGAGCAGGCTGACGTAGTGCTGGTGGTCGGCTCGAAAAACTCTTCTAACTCTAACCGGCTGGCGGAACTGGCCCAACGGATGGGAAGAACCGCGTTTCTTATCGACGATGCGGCGGATATCCAGGAGGCGTGGGTGAAAGAAGCCGCCTGCGTCGGCGTCACTGCTGGCGCTTCCGCGCCGGATATTCTGGTGCAGAATGTTATTGCGCGTCTGCGCGAGTTTGGCGGCGGCGAAGCCGTCACGCTTGAGGGGCGCGAAGAAAATATTGTTTTTGAAGTGCCGAAAGAGCTGCGTGTGGATGTTCGTGAGGTCGAATAAGATTTCATAATTCAGAAATCTGCCTGATGACGCTACGTTGACCAGATCTTAAGAATTTCTTTTGATATTCAATGTGCGACAGGAAGAATAAGGCGTAGTCGTCATCCGTTGCTAATGCCCCACCTTTTTGCTATTCATCTGAAAAACCAGCACAATCGTTGCTGGTTTTTTGGTTGTAATGCCTACAGGGATAAGGGAAATGGGCAAAATAAAATATGGATTGCCAACGTTACTCGCCATCGGCTTTTGGATGGACGCAACAAGCGCCACGGTGCTGGAGCTACCTGCCTGGGAGCGAAACTATACCGGGACTATCGCGGGGAAACCGGTAAACGTTAATATCACGCGATTTGGTAACTCTCTTAATGGGTATTACTGCTATGAACCTTGCAATCAGCACAAGGCAGTGATTGTTCTACGCGGCTCACTCCAGGATAAAGAGGTGCATCTTGAAGAACGCGTAAAGGCGCTTTCGGGTTACTGGAATGCGGAAATCTCCAGCAGTGAGATTAAAGGCGAATGGACGTCCGCAGATAAAAAACGACATTTTCCTGTTGCCCTTATCTATTACAAACCTAAAAACTCCCCTGATATTGTGCTGGTCACGAACACGAATGATGCAGGGGGTTACGACCCTTCCAAAGAGATTGATTGCGGCAATACGCCGGCCATTTCGGCGATAAAATTATACCGTGATGGTAAACTCATACAGACCTTAGATACCGCCTCGGTGGGCACTTGTAGCCCGTTTATGCCTCAATGGGGGGATGTCAATTTTGATGGCTACCCGGATCTATCGATTGTAACAGAGTTACTTGCTGGGCCGGATGCTCCAGTACAAACATGGCTCTATGACCCCGCCAAACAGCGTTATGTTGATGCGCCAGCGTCTTATCAGGAAATCACTTCACCAGAGATCGATGCTGAACATAAACAGATTGTCAGCTATTGGCGCGGCGGTTGCTGCAGCCATGGCGTCAATGTGTATCGCTGGAAAGGAAAAACGATTGAACTGATCGATCGCGGTGAAAGCTACTTTCAGCCTGTGATAAGTAAAGGCAAAATGTATAACTGCTACATGACACCTTCCTACGCTGATGGGCGTATTATTTATCCGCTAGTACGTAAAAATGGTCATTTGACGCCGCCTCTTAGCCTTGATGGGACGTGTCAATCTTTTTGGCTAACCGGTAATGTTCGTACCGTGATTCAGGCAGAAAAACCCGGCGCTGAGCCCGAATCGCTTGAGATTCAGTGGCAGGAAAACAAAGCATCGCCAGGGCGTTTTTGCCCATTAGTTCCGTTTGTCGAAGGTGATAAGCTAAGTCCGCGTCTGGTGACGGATGACGATGTGCCTGATGCCTGTATCAGTCGCGCTGAGTATGAAGATATAAAACAATAGGTCAGGAGAGCATTAATGACAGCATCCCTACACATTATTCTTGATACCGATCCGGGCATTGATGACGCGGCTGCGATTGCCGCCGCGCTGTTCGCCCCCCAGCTTGATCTGCAACTAATAACCACCGTCGCAGGCAATGTTTCCGTTGAAAAAACGACCCGTAATGCGTTGCAGCTTCTGCATTTCTGGAACAGCGATATCCCACTTGCCCAGGGGGCCGCGACACCGCTGCTGCGTCCGTTACGCGATGCGGCATACGTCCACGGCGAATCCGGTATGGAAGGCTATGATTTTGTCGACCATCAGCGCCAACCGTTGGCGAAGCCTGCGTTTATCGCTATCCGGGATGTGCTGATGAACGCCCCGGAGCCCATGACATTAGTGGCGATTGGGCCATTGACCAATATTGCGTTGCTACTGATGCACTATCCGGAGTGTGCGTGTAACATTCGCCGTCTGGTGTTGATGGGCGGTTCCGCAGGGCGCGGCAATTTTACGCCTAATGCTGAATTTAACATTGCTGTCGATCCGGAGGCCGCGGCGCTGGTGTTCCGCAGCGGTCTGGAGATTGTGATGTGTGGGCTGGACGTCACGAATCAGGCAATGCTCTCGCCAGATTTTCTGAATAAACTGCCCGCGCTGAATCGCACCGGTAAGATGTTGCACAGCCTGTTCAACCATTATCGCAGCGGTAGTATGCGCACTGGCGTCCGGATGCACGATCTCTGCGCTATCGCCTGGCTGGTGCGTCCGGAGCTTTTTACCCTGCAATCCTGTTTTGTGGCCGTAGAAACGCAGGGGGAATATACCGCAGGCACGACGGTCGTTGATATTGAAGGGCGTCTGGGGCAGCCCGCCAACGCGCAGGTGGCGCTGGCGCTGGATGTGGACGGTTTTCGTCAGTGGGTGGCTGAGGTGTTTGCCTATGCGCCGTAATTACATGTTGGCGCCATAATCTCATACTTTGCCGCGATAGAGTCTCTCCGGCCTGCCCACTTTCCCGTAGCTGATCTCCGCTTCGAGAAAGTTATTTTTCACGCCTTGTTCCAGATAGCGTCGGGCAGTGGTTTTACTGCTGCCCAGAATTTGCGCCAGAGTGTCTGCTGTATGTACTGCCTGCGGGTCGGCGAATATTTGTCGTACCCGGTTGAAGGTGTTTTCATCAATTCCCCGCAGTCCGCTATTCGGTTCTGCGGTTTGTTCTTTGGCCTGGATATTAAATAAGGCATCAACGTGCGTCTGGTTTGCCTGCTCACTGGAACGTAACGAACTGCGGTAACGGGTGAACCGCTCCAGGGTATGCTGCAGGCGCTGATAATGTACCGGCTTAATCAGATAATCGAATACGCCCATGCGTAAGGCATCGCTGATGGTATCCATATGATTGTCGGCGGTAATGAAAATAATTCGCCCCGTGTAGTTGGTGCTGATGGTATGACGAATTAAATCGATCCCTTTGCCATCGGGTAAAAAATTATCCAATAGAATTAACTGTGGTTGATAGAGGCGTATTTGCTTCTTCGCACTTTCCAGTTTGTCTGCGATGCCGACGATTGAAAACTGGGGAAAAATCTTGATGGTGTCCACCAGGATTTCCGCTAGCATCGGTTCGTCTTCAACGATGAGTGTCGTAATGCTATCCATGTTATTCTTCTCTGGTAAAAGGGATATAGAGGGTAAAAATGGTGCCAAAAGGATTATTGTTATCGACGATAATGTCGCCATTGGCCTGCTTGACGTAGCTGTGCACCAACCATAATCCAATTCCGTGATCGCCGTTATTGTGGGTGGTCACTCCACGCTCGAAAATATGCTGGCGGATATTTTCGTCAATACCACATCCCTGATCGGCAACTTCAATAATGACTTCATTACCTTCGCTGTTGATCAGGCACTCAATCTGTCGCGAGCCTTCGCGATTGAGCAGGGTGGCGTTATAGGCGTTGTCCAATAAATTGCCAACAATCGAAATCCATTCATTATGCGAGAGCGATGACGGCAGGTGTTCAACAAAGCTTGAAGGATCGAAAATCAGCTCCAGCCCCAGCTCTTTTGCCCGATAATATTTACCGATTAATAGCCCCGCAAGGTGGTGGTCGCGGAAATTATGGGAAATAAAATCGAGTACTTTCTGGTGGCTTTCCGACTGCTGCTGAATCAGCGCCAACGCATTATCGTAGCGCTTCAGGAACAGCAGTCCGGCAATGGTGGAAATAAGGTTGCGATGCTCATGCTGCACGGCGCGCAGGTTATCGGCGTATTGCCGCACCTGACTTAACTGCAGGCTGAGTGTATTGATATCGTCTTTGTTGCGAAAGCTAATAACCCAGCCCTGAGGCTGGTTGTCAATAATGACCGCCATGCGACTGGCGATGACTTTCATTTGGTTAAAGGTGACGATCTCATCTTTTTTGTTTTTTTGCGGCGCATCGTAAAAGAAGGCCTCCGGCAACACGACATGGTGGATTGCATAGCCAATGAGTTCAGACTCCGGTTGGCTCAGATTCAGTAAGCGGCGAGCCGTTTGGTTAATGGCGGTAATACGGTGATGGGAGTCAATGGCGATCAACCCTTCAAATACCGACTCAAACAACACGCTTTGCTGAATTAATAGTTGTGAAAGCTGCTGCGGCTCCATGTTAAGCATCTGCTTTTTAATATGCAGCGAGAAGCGGCGGGCGCAGTACAACAGTACCAGCAGCAGTAACGCCATCGGGAACAGCAACGAGCTGATTTGTAAGTTAAGCCAGCTCTCCAACTGTTCCAGAGTATAGCCGACGGAAACAATACCGATGACTTTACCGGTACTGTCCTGAATCGGGGATTTACCACGCAAGGAAGAGCCTAATGAACCTTTGCGCACCGATACGTAGCTTTTAGCATTATACAGCGCGTCGTCGCTATCGCCGCCCTCCATATATTTGCCGATCTCATCCGGGTTGACGTGATACAGTCGCTGACCTTTTTCGTTGCCAACGGTAATGTAAGTCGCATCCGAAAACGAGCGCATTGGGTCAATCAACGCTTTGATGCGTGACAAATCATGCGCTTCTACGGCTTCAACTAATTCTGGCATAGCGGATATTTGCATTGCCTGAATAAGCGCACGTTGGCCCACCTGATAATGCAGGCGTTCTTTCGTGATATCGGTCAGATACCAGGTGATTGCCAGCATCACGATGGTGGATGTAAACAGGATCAGTAGAAATATCCGGTTTTGAAACGAGTGTCTGGCAAACCAGCGTGTAATTTCCCGTATAAACATATTGGTATTTAAATATTTAATTACGGTATTTTCTTGCATTCGGCATCACCGGAACCTGAACCAGTTCATACTTACTTTTCTTTCAGAAAAAATTTGGATGAAAATGGGATACGACATGCGTATCCCATCCACTATTACATCGCCAGCACGTACTTCAGCATCACGCCCGCCGCAATGGCCGAACCGATAACCCCCGCCACGTTCGGGCCCATCGCGTGCATCAGCAGAAAGTTCTGCGGGTCTGATTCCAGCCCCACTTTGTTCGATACGCGTGCCGCCATCGGCACTGCCGACACCCCCGCCGAACCGATAAGCGGGTTGATTTTGTTCTTACTGCACAGGTTCAGCAGCTTCGCCATCAGCACCCCGGCCGCCGTCCCGATACCAAAGGCAACCACCCCCAGCAGCAGAATGCCCAGCGTCTGCGGCTGCAGGAACTTGTCCGCCACCAGCTTCGCGCCCACCGACAGCCCGAGGAAGATGGTCACGATATTAATCAGCCCGTTCTGCACCGTGTCGCTCAGACGCTCCACCACGCCGCTTTCACGCATCAGATTGCCAAAGCAGAACATCCCCAGCAGCGGCGCGGCGTCCGGCAGCAGCAGCGCCACCAGCATGAGCAACACCACCGGGAAGAGGATTTTTTCCCGCTTGCTGACGGTGCGCAGCTGCACCATGCGGATTTTCCGCTCCGTCTCCGTGGTCAGCGCTTTCATAATCGGCGGCTGGATTAACGGCACCAGCGCCATATACGAGTACGCCGCCACCGCGATGGCCCCCAGCAGCTCCGGCGCCAGCTTGCCCGACAGATAAATCGCCGTCGGGCCGTCCGCGCCGC
>NZ_JAGEQS010000022.1:0-602 GCF_017572235.1 Salmonella sp. 32010601201800023SM | reverse complement strand
CAGAACCTGCTCGGCTACCGCCACTACGCCGATGATGTGGTGGAGCGCTTCGTTGAGCGGGCGGTGAAAAACGGCATGGATGTGTTCCGCGTTTTCGACGCCATGAACGACCCGCGTAATATGAAGGCGGCATTACAGGCGGTGCGCAGCCACGGCGCGCACGCCCAGGGCACGCTCTCGTACACCACCAGCCCGGCGCACACGTTGCAGACCTGGCTGGACCTGACCGAACAGCTGCTGGAAACCGGCGTTGACTCGATTGCCATCAAGGATATGTCCGGCATTCTTACACCGATGGCGGCGTATGAGCTGGTCAGCGAAATCAAAAAACGCTATGACGTGCGCCTGCACCTGCACTGCCATGCCACCACCGGGATGGCGGAGATGGCCCTGCTGAAGGCTATCGAGGCGGGTGTTGACGGCGTGGACACGGCGATTTCCTCCATGAGCGCCACCTACGGCCACCCGGCCACCGAAGCGCTGGTGGCGACGTTGGCAGGTACTGAGCACGACACCGGGTTGGATATCCTGAAGCTGGAAAATATCGCCGCGTACTTCCGCGAGGTGCGCAAAAAGTATCACGCCTTTGAAGGCCAGCTGAA
>NZ_JAGEQS010000021.1:0-737 GCF_017572235.1 Salmonella sp. 32010601201800023SM | reverse complement strand
CGGTTATAACGGTTCATATCACCTTACCGGCGCTTATCGCAGATTAGCACGCCCTTCATCGCCTCTGACTGCCAGGGCATCCACCGTGTACGCTTAGTCGCTTAACCTCACAACCCGAAGATGTTTCGTAAAACATTCTCGTGTCGCGAAAATTTGAGAGACTCACGAACAACTTTCGTTGTTCTGTGTTTCAATTTTCAGCTTGATCCAGATTTTTAAAGAGCAAAACTTCGCAGTGAACCCTTTCAGGTACACTCTGAAGTATTTTTTCGTAAACACTCACGAGATGGTGGAGCTATGCGGGATCGAACCGCAGACCTCCTGCGTGCAAAGCAGGCGCTCTCCCAGCTGAGCTATAGCCCCATCGTGTAGTCAGAACCTCTTTACCGATAATTTTTCCTGAGACAAGGCGTGGAATAACGAGACATACATCAGTATGTGAGTTATTTCACAACGCAGTATTCAGGGAAAATTTGGTAGGCCTGAGTGGACTTGAACCACCGACCTCACCCTTATCAGGGGTGCGCTCTAACCACCTGAGCTACAAGCCTGTAGAGGTTTTACTGCTCGTTTTTCATCAGACAATCTGTGTGAGCACTGCAAAGAACAGTTCTTTAAGGTAAGGAGGTGATCCAACCGCAGGTTCCCCTACGGTTACCTTGTTACGACTTCACCCCAGTCATGAATCACAAAGTGGTAAGCGCCCTCCCGAAGGTTAAGCTACCTACTTCTTTTGC
>NZ_JAGEQS010000020.1:0-1150 GCF_017572235.1 Salmonella sp. 32010601201800023SM | reverse complement strand
TTGAGCATCAAACTTTTAAATTGAAGAGTTTGATCATGGCTCAGATTGAACGCTGGCGGCAGGCCTAACACATGCAAGTCGAACGGTAACAGGAAGCAGCTTGCTGCTTCGCTGACGAGTGGCGGACGGGTGAGTAATGTCTGGGAAACTGCCTGATGGAGGGGGATAACTACTGGAAACGGTGGCTAATACCGCATAACGTCGCAAGACCAAAGAGGGGGACCTTCGGGCCTCTTGCCATCAGATGTGCCCAGATGGGATTAGCTAGTTGGTGAGGTAACGGCTCACCAAGGCGACGATCCCTAGCTGGTCTGAGAGGATGACCAGCCACACTGGAACTGAGACACGGTCCAGACTCCTACGGGAGGCAGCAGTGGGGAATATTGCACAATGGGCGCAAGCCTGATGCAGCCATGCCGCGTGTATGAAGAAGGCCTTCGGGTTGTAAAGTACTTTCAGCGGGGAGGAAGGTGTTGTGGTTAATAACCGCAGCAATTGACGTTACCCGCAGAAGAAGCACCGGCTAACTCCGTGCCAGCAGCCGCGGTAATACGGAGGGTGCAAGCGTTAATCGGAATTACTGGGCGTAAAGCGCACGCAGGCGGTCTGTCAAGTCGGATGTGAAATCCCCGGGCTCAACCTGGGAACTGCATTCGAAACTGGCAGGCTTGAGTCTTGTAGAGGGGGGTAGAATTCCAGGTGTAGCGGTGAAATGCGTAGAGATCTGGAGGAATACCGGTGGCGAAGGCGGCCCCCTGGACAAAGACTGACGCTCAGGTGCGAAAGCGTGGGGAGCAAACAGGATTAGATACCCTGGTAGTCCACGCCGTAAACGATGTCTACTTGGAGGTTGTGCCCTTGAGGCGTGGCTTCCGGAGCTAACGCGTTAAGTAGACCGCCTGGGGAGTACGGCCGCAAGGTTAAAACTCAAATGAATTGACGGGGGCCCGCACAAGCGGTGGAGCATGTGGTTTAATTCGATGCAACGCGAAGAACCTTACCTGGTCTTGACATCCACAGAACTTTCCAGAGATGGATTGGTGCCTTCGGGAACTGTGAGACAGGTGCTGCATGGCTGTCGTCAGCTCGTGTTGTGAAATGTTGGGTTAAGTCCCGCAACGAGCGCAACCCTTATCCTTTGTTGCCAGCG